>NZ_CABVGX010000026.1 GCF_902497625.1 Pseudomonas fluorescens
CCGCTACTCCCACCGTTGCCGCTACTGCTGCTGCCTCCCTGCTTGTCAACACCACCTGCCTTCGCACCACCCGGAGTCGGGCCACCGTCGGTGGTGGCTTCATCGGCGCGGGTAGCCGCATCTGGCTGCACAGTGGTGCCCGACGGTGACATCTCGGTGCCAGTCGTCGTATCGGCTGCCATTACTTGAATCGAGCAGGCCGATAGCAGGCCAGCCAGCGTGAGCACCGCAATTCTGTTCTTGGTCATGTTGAATGTTCCTTGCGAGTGGTTGACACAGCATTTGAAGGAGCACCGTGTGGAAGGTGCACAGCAGCGGACGAACGGCGGTTACTGAATGTAAATTCGCCACCGGCGCGGAACAAATCGTATCGCTCATCAATTCATTGGAACTCCCGAACGCAGTCTTTCGTCATCTGAATGGATGGGCTTCATGCAGACGATGCTGCAGCCTCGACACGCTTGTTTTTCATTTTGAAGGTGAGGGACGACATGAATACTTCAGACAACAGGACTGATAATCAGCCTGGGAATCAGCAGTCCGGGGGACCGGAGAAGGGCTTTGATCAACTCAAGGACAATGTGACGGAAGCGCTCGGTGGAGCGCGGCAGCAGGCGGATGCGCAATTTGGCCAATACCGCGACACGGCGGCAGACCAGATTGAAGCGCTGGCCCAGGGCGCCAAGTCTGTCGTTTCCGAAATGGAAAGCAAGGACACCCTCGGCATGTCCGACTACCTAGCCGATGTCGCCGATTCGATGACCGGGCTGGCCAGCAACCTGCGCGGTAAAAGCGCCGAGGAACTGTTACATGACGGCGCCGATCTGGCCCGTAAAAATCCTACGTTGTTTATTGCCGGCAGCATTGCGTTGGGGTTTGCGCTGTCGCGGTTTCTCAAGGCGGGCACTGCGCCGGCCGCGTCGTTCAACAATGATCGTGATCCGGCAGACAGCCACTCCATGCCGCCTTCGGGTGGCTTTGGCGCTCAGCGACCTTATGAAAGCTCCGTGCCTTCGCGCAGCGGTTCCGAATCCGGGCTGGCAACTGGAATCACTCCGACCTCGCCAAATGAATATGACCATCCCTCGGACTTCGCCTCGTCTGCAACCGCTGGTTCCACGACATCGACCTCGAGCCCGAACTCCACACCGGGCTCCGCGAGCTTCAATTCGACGCCAGGTTCCTCGAACTACAAAGGAGAGCTGTGATGAACAGAGAAGATACTGATTTGCCGGGCAGCCGTCCTGCTGCGGCACCTGAGAATGATGCCTCGGTCGTCGGCCTGTTACGCCAGCTCTCCCGCGAAGTGCCGGCGCTGTTCACCAAAGAACTGGCGCTGGCCAAAGCCGAGCTGCAAGCCAGCCTCACCACCCTCAAGGCCGGGATTGCCGGTGTAGCTGGCGGCGCGATCGTGTTGCTCGCCGGTTTCATCATTTTGTTGATGGCGGTGGTTTACGGCCTGAGCATGGTCATGGCGCCCTGGCTGGCGGCACTGATCGTTGGCGTGGTGGTGATGATCATCGGCTTCACCATGCTGCAGTCGGGCAAGAAGCAATTCGAACCGTCCCATTTCAAGCCTGATCGTACATTGGACGCGTTGAACAAAGACCAGGAAGCGCTGCGGAGGAAAGTCTCATGAACCGTGAATTCGACATCGAGTCAGAAAAGAGCCCAGAGGACATCGAGCGCGAAATCGATGCTCAGCGCGAAAGCATTGGCAATATTGTCGATGCCCTGGAAAGCAAATTCACCCCAGGGCAAATGTTCGATCAGGCCATGGGCATGATGCAAAACAACGGCACCACGTTCCTGACCAATCTGGGTACGAGCGTACGCAACAATCCTGTGCCGGCAGTGATCACTTCGGTGGGGCTGCTCTGGCTGATGATGAGCCAGAACCGTCCACCTGCAACCCGCCATGTGTACCGCACCGGACCGGATCAGGACAGGATGGGTCAGTGGGCCGATGGCCTGTCGGAGGGCGTCGACACGGCTCGCGACCGCATGCACCAGACCGCCGATTCGCTCAAGGGTGGTTATCAGTCGGTCAAAGGCAAGGCGTCGCACCTGGCGGATAGTCTTTCCACTGCCACCGACAGCCTCAGCCACACCGCGCACGATGTCAGTGATCGGATCAGCCACACCGCTCATGACGTCAGTGACCGTGTAGCGCGCAGCACCCAGCAAATGGGCAACCAGTTCAGTCAATTGCTCAGAGATCAGCCGCTGGTGGTTGCCGCTGCGGGGATTGCTTTGGGTGCACTGTTGGGCGCTGCATTGCCGTCAACTCGCACTGAGCAGCGGTACATGGGCAAGACCAGTGCGGATATTGCTGACAAGGTCAAGCAGCAGGCGCGAGAAGGGATGGAAGCGGTGCGCGATACGGTCACCAAAACGACCGAGCATCCCGAGCCGAGCGCGAGCGCCGACCTCAACGCCAACACTGACAATGCCAGTACAGGCGCTCAGTCTGCTACGCAAACGCCTAAGCCTGGCGGCACGTCAGCGGATTTGTCGGGAGGGTTGGGTACCCGTTGAGGAAATAACGCGGGAGGCCTGGGTGGCCTCCCGACGTTTGGTCATTGAACAACAAACGGGTCAGTTGCCGTCCGCCACTTTTCGCTCAATCTCTGCGGTCTTGCGTTGCAGTTCCTCCACTTCCTGCTCTTTGACGCGAGTCGAGGAAGGCGTGATCGTTTTGTCGACGCCTTCGGTATCGCTGTCACGGTCCTGTAAGTCGCGTTCAACCACATTCACCGGTTTTCCCGCCGCGTCGGTAGGTGGCGCATTAGATGGTTGGCGAGTGTTTACACGGTCGTCATCTTTCATTTTCACATTCCTCCGTTGGCTTATAGCAATGGAGCATCACGGCAGCATGAAAGTTTGACTGGATCGAGGCAGCTCGACGATTGGCACCGTCGGAAGTCTGAAATCGCCCAGCTAAAAACGCCTCTGGTCGGCATTGCTGAACCTATGCCGACACTCATCGATCCATCCAGAAATACTTCAGGATTCCCACCACCATGAACTCCTTCAGAAACCTGCTGACGCCGGCCCATGAGCGACGACTGCGTGCTCTGGATCACTGGCACCAAACGCTGGACAACGCCGCCCTGCGCAAGGAATCTCCAGATGCCTATCATGAGGAACTGCTGCGCCAGTCAGACGAGATGGACCGCCAGTGCATCGTCAGTTGGGAAGAGTGGCGAGACTTGCGTCGCGAAGCAGATCAAGCGTATCTGCGCGCGGTTGCGGGTGATGATTATCACTGAGGACTGCCGATGAACACTGACCTGAGATTCGGCATCGAAGAGGAATACTTCATTACCGAACTGGGCAGCCGGAAAATGACTGCGAGGCCGTCGCCCTTGGCAATCCAGGCTTGCGAAGCGGCGCTGGGACCGTTCTTTGCCCTGGAGATGTTCCAAGGCCAGATCGAAGTGGCCTCGCCGATTTTCAGCACTGTCGTCGAGGCCGCTCATTACCTCGATGAAGCCCGCGCCAGCCTGCGCCACGCCCTCGAGCCGCATGGACTGGGTTTGTTGAGCGTGGGCAGTCATCCATTAGCTGACTGGCGCGCTCAATGTGCTACGGAGCAGCCGCATTTTGCCCAATTGTTCGAAGATTATCGCCTCGTCGCGCAGCGTAGTGTCCTGTCCGGATTGCATGTGCATGTTGAAGTGCCGAGCCAGCTGGATCGGGTTCAGGTGATGAACGAAGTCTTGCCTTGGACACCTTTGTTGCTCGCGCTGAGTTGCTCTTCACCATTCTGGGACTCAGCTGAAAGCGGCTACATGAGTTATCGGCAGACGGCCTGTGACGAATGGCCAAGGATGGGTATTCCTGAGTATTTCTCTGACCAGCAAGCCTATGATTCTTACGTGGGGTTGCTGATGCAGACTGGCGCGATCAAGCAGGCCGGTGATTGCTGGTGGGGCGTTCGACCCGCGGCCAGATACCCGACGCTTGAGTTGCGCATGACGGATGCCTGCCCTCGCGTGGATGACGCGCTGTGCATCGCTTCGTTTTTCCGCTTGCTGGTCGCCTACGCCATCGAACACGTGCAACCCGGCGCGGAGTACTCGCAAAATTCCCGCTGGATACTCATGGAAAATCGCTGGCGGGCCAAACGCTACGGCGTGGAGGCTACCTTTATCATAGAGGGTTACGACCGCGCCTTCACTACCGAGCAGTGGATGTTCCGGGCACAACAGATACTGGGTAGAACAGCACACGAAATGGGCGTGGGAGACGTCTTCCGACAGCTGCGCCGAATGCTTGCAGAAGGCAGCAGCGCGCATCGTCAGTTAGAAGTTTTCCAGCGCACCCTGAATGCTGGCGACGATAACCAGGCGGCGTTGACGGCGGTGGTCGATCATTTACTGAAAGAAACCGCGAAGCCATCACGCTTCGTCGAGCGCACGCTGGAAACATTGAACGCTGGCTGAAGGATTCGGCCTGATGGTTATCAACTTTCTGGAGAGCACGGCCATGTCGGAAGCAGTCAGCTATTTCATGATCGCAGTTGCGGTGATCATTTTGCTCGTGGACCTGTGGGCAATCGTCAGCGTGTTCAGAAGCGATAAGACGGTCGGCGTCAAGGCGGCCTGGGCCATCGGCCTGATCGTTTTTCCGGTGATCGGGCTGATTGCCTGGGGCATTGCCGGCCCGCGCGGGGTCAAGGAAGGACCGACGTCGCCCGAGCACAGCAAGGGTTGAAGGTGGCATCGTCAAACAACAATCAAGGCGCGAGTTAACCAAATCCATGCCGCACCAAAAACCCTGTGGAGACGTGGCTGTCCGCAAAGACGGCCGATCGGCCAGCAAAGATGCCAACTGTTCGGAATCCTCCGCAGGCAAGCCCGGCTCCCACAGTTTTTGGGCCCCACCGCAGATCTGCGTCTGCCACGGCTGAAGGTCAGACTTTCGCCGGGTTCTGCTTCTCCGGATCGATGCCGTAAAGCACCATCGCCTCGGTGACTTTTTCCCTCGCTATCACCCCGTCATCAGCCAGTGCTTTTAATGCCGCCAGTGCGATGAAGTGACGATCGACTTCGAAAAACTTTCGCAGTGACTCGCGGGTATCCGATTGTCCAAAGCCATCCGTACCCAAGGCCACGAAACGTCGCTTGGACACGAACGGGCGGATCTGGTCAGCGAAGATCTTCATGTAGTCCGTCGCGACCACCACCGGGCCTTGCTTGTCCTGGAGGCTAATTTCCACGTGACCGATGCGCGGTTCCTGATCCGGATGCAGCAGGTTCCAGCGTTCCGCGTCCTGGCCGTCACGGCGCAGTTCGGTCAGGCTGGTGACGCTCCACACCTCACTGCTGACGCCGAAGTCATGCTGCAGCAGCTCAGCGGCAGCAATCACTTCCTGCAGGATCGACCCGCAACCCATCAGCTGAACATGCTTGCCTTCGACAGGCTGTGCCGGAGCCGAGAGCCGGTACATGCCTTTGAGAATGTCCTGTTCCACACCTTCCGGCATCGGCGGGTGGGCGTAGTTTTCGTTGAGCAGGGTGATGTAGTAGTAGACGTCTTCGTTTTCGACATACATGCGCCGCATGCCGTCCTGGATGATCACCGCCAGTTCATAGGCGAAGGTCGGGTCGTAAGACACGCAGCACGGCACGGTGGAGGACAGCACGTGGCTGTGTCCGTCGTCATGTTGCAGGCCTTCGCCCATCAGGGTGGTTCTGCCGGACGTGGCGCCCAACAGGAAACCCCGGGCGCGGGCATCGCCGGCCGCCCAGGCCAGATCGCCAACGCGCTGAAAGCCGAACATCGAGTAGAAGATGTAGAAGGGCACCGTCATCACGCCGTGCGTGCTGTACGACGTACTGGCGGCGATCCACGAGGAAATGCCGCCGGATTCGTTCAGCCCTTCCTGCATGATCTGGCCGTCCCGCGCCTCTTTGTAGTAACTCAGCTGGCCGGCGTCCTGCGGGGTGTACAACTGGCCAACGTGGGAATGAATGCCAATCTGACGGAACAGGCTTTCCATACCGAAAGTGCGTGATTCGTCCGGCACAATCGGCACGATCAGCTTGCCGATGTTCGGGTCCTTGAGCAGCGTGCCGAGGATCCGCACAAACGCCATGGTGGTGGAAATCCCGCGCTCGCCGGTGCCTTTGAGCTGGGTGTCCAGAGCTGATAATGGCGGGATCTGCAAGGGCTCGACGGCACTGAAACGTTCAGGAATGTAACCGCCCAGTTGCGCGCGCCGGGCTTGCAGATAAATGGCTTCGGCACTCTCTGCGGCCGGTTTCAGGTAGGGTATGTCGCCCAGTTGATCGTCGCTGAGGTCCAGCCCGAAACGATCCCGGAATGCCTTGACGGCGTCGTCGCCCATCTTCTTCAGCTGATGGTTGATGTTCTGGCCTTCGCCGGCTTCGCCCATGCCGAAACCCTTGACGGTCTTTGCCAGGATGACGGTGGGGCCGCCGCTATGGCGCATGGCGGCGGCGTAGGCGTTGTAGACTTTTTCCGGGTCGTGGCCGCCGCGCGACAACTTCCAGATATCGTCATCGCTGAGGTCGCTGACCAGTTTGAGCAACTCGGGGTACTTTCCGAAAAAGTGCTCACGAACGTAAGCG
The DNA here is from genome assembly GCF_902497625.1 of Pseudomonas fluorescens. Taxonomy (GTDB): domain Bacteria; phylum Pseudomonadota; class Gammaproteobacteria; order Pseudomonadales; family Pseudomonadaceae; genus Aquipseudomonas; species Aquipseudomonas fluorescens_BQ. The sequence continues at coordinate 6,600 of NZ_CABVGX010000026.1, forward strand.
CCGTTTTGCGATTTGTAATTTTGATAATCGCCGTCCACGCACTCCATCATGCGCTGGCGCAGCAAGCCGCTTTTGTCCTTTTCCAGCAGGGCATCCCAGCCACTGCCCCAGATGACTTTGATGACATTCCAGCCGGCCGCCCGGTACAGGCTTTCAAATTCCTGGATGACTTTGCTGTTGCCGCGCACCGGTCCGTCAAGGCGCTGGAGGTTGCAATTGACGACAAAAATGATGTTATCGAGCTTCTCCCGACCGGCCAGGGAGATCGCGGCCAGGGATTCCGGCTGATCCATTTCGCCGTCACCGAGAAACGCCCAGACTTTGCGACCCTGATGTTCTTTCAAGCCACGGTCTTCGAGGTAACGCATGAACCGCGCCTGATACGCTGCGGTGATCGGCCCGAGCCCCATGGATACCGTCGGAAATTGCCAGAAGTCCGGCATGAGTCTTGGGTGTGGGTAGGAAGAAACACCGTCGCGGTCGGTCTCGCGACGGAAATTATCCAGCTGGTCTTCACTGAGGCGACCTTCCAGATAAGCACGGCCATAGATTCCCGGCGAAGAGTGGCCCTGGATGTACACCATGTCGCCGGCAAATTGCTCGGTACGACCGCGAAAAAAATGCTCGAAGCCGACGTCGTACAAAACGGCCGCCGAAGCATAGGATGCAATGTGCCCCCCGACGTTCGAATGCTTGCCGGCGCGCAGCACCATGGCCAATGCGTTCCAGCGAATGTAGGCGTTGATCCGGCGCTCGATGGCCAGGTCACCGGGGTAGGGCTGCTGACGGTCGACCGGGATGGAGTTGACGTAAGGCGTGGTAACGCGCCCATAGAAATCACCGTGACGGTTGGCATCGAAATCAAGCATCTGATCGATCAGGTAATGAGCGCGAGAACGCCCTTCGACGCTTGCCACCGATTCGATCGAGTCGAGCCATTCGCGAGTTTCTTGTGGATCCTTGTCGAGAAACAGGGGTTGTTGAGCCATCGTCGTCTCCTGGACAGTGCAGCAGCACCGAATCGTTTGGTGCCTGATGAAGGGGCGTGGGTTGAGGCCAGCCTTGAGGCATTTTTGTAGTTGCAGATGCAACTACAAGTGAGAACTTAGCCTGCACCACGTTACAATTGCAACTAATTCGAATACATCGGAAGGGTGAAGCATGTCGTCAAGTGATCCGGATACCTGGTTCAGATTCGTCCGGGCGCACCGTTGCCTGATCCGCGAAATCGAGCGTCGACTGGCGGCGGCCAAGCTCCCGGCTTACGCCTGGTACGACGCGTTATGGGGCCTGGAAAGCGGCCCGGACGGCGGCCGGCGCATGAGCGAGCTGGCTGATGTCATGGCGATCGAGCGCTACAACCTGACTCGCCTGGTGGACCGTCTGGAGGCCGAAGGCCTGGTCACCCGCAGCCGTGCCAGCGACGACGGTCGTGGTGCGTACGCCGTCATCACCGAGAGCGGCAAGGTACTGCGCAAAAAAATGTGGCAAGTCTACGAAGGGGCGGTCGACGAACTGTTTCTGGCGCAGTTCGATGGCGAGCAACAGCAGGCTTTCAGCGTTGCGCTCGAGCGTGCGGCAACGGCCGCGCGCAACAGTGGGCGCGCGGGTTGAGCAACATGCGCGGTCATTGCAACGAATAAAGGCTCATGGCCTCACTGACGCACGTTTGTGCGATCCGCCCGTCGTCAGCCAGAGCCCGCAACGCCAGCACGACGATCCAGTGTTTATCAAGCCTTGTGTCCAGGGCCGTCTCAGTCGAGTCGGCACCCAGCGTCACGAAGCGTGAGGTGATATGGGCACCGATCTGATCGGCGACATGCCGGCCATATCCAGTCACTGCCACCACCGGACAATCATTGAGGCTCATGCAGTCGAGCAAATGCGCTGATCGCCGTGGCATGGCCGGGTGCATGCGGTTCCAGCGTTGCGCCTTGTCTGCATCCCGCGCCAGCCGGGTGTAACTGGGGCAACTCCAGAGCTCGCTGTCGACGTTCCAGTCCTCACGCAACAATTGCGCCGCGGCCACCACTGACTGCAACGCCCGGCCAGCGCCCAACAAGCGAACCCGTGGACCGGCAGCGTCAGCATCGATTTCGTTAAGCCTGTACATCCCTTTGAGCGCGTGGCTTGCGCTGACCTGGCTGATGGGCGCAACGAACTCATAAGGCTCGTCATGCAGCGCCATGTAGTAAAAACCGTCGTTGTCTTCCACGTACAAGCTGTGCAAGGCGGCGAGCGTAATGGCGTGCGCTTCGGCACCACTGGCAGGGTCAAAAGGCAGGCATTGCGGGTTGGCGGCCAGCCAGATCGAAACCCAGGGGTGGGCGCCTTTGGGCCAACGCGAAGGCAGCGTTTCTATGTCATTGCACAGAATCCCGCGATGGGCTGATTCGCTTGAAAGGGCGCACAGTTCGGCCGACGTCGCCGAACTGGCCAGGTACAACAGCGGTTTTTCGCTGGCGCACGCGGCAGGAACCAAGCGCAGTGGCCACGCATTGATTCGGGTGCAAGCGCCATCGACTTGCGACTGCTTGTTGGCGCGCACGACCCAAATATGTCTGGCCGTTCCGGGATCTCGTTCCAGTCCATTGGCGATGTTGATCATGGTGTAAAGCGGAGAGCAAAGACCCACAGTATGCTGCTGCGTCATGGTGCGGATTTTATCAATGCAAGCCTGAGCGGCGACGCGGGTACCCGGTGTTCTGCTGAAACTGGAAAAGCCGATCATGTGCCTGAAATCTCCGTGCGATCCGTCGTGCTTGCACCCTACCGCACGCCTCAATATGATTGCAAATGCAATTAGGTCGCGCTCGGCCGGAGGGTTTATGAATACACTTCACGGCTCAAGGAGCAGGCGTTTGCCTCTCACGCGAAGCATCACAACTGCATCTCCGCCAACGCCCGGCGTAGTGGCGCATCGGAAATCTGGACCGGGCCATGGAATGGAATATCCATGTCCAGCACCAGGTACACGGATGCCGCAATCAGCAGCGATGACACCGTGAACATCGATATCACCATCGGATTACGCGGAGCCCGATAGCCGAAACTGGCGTAGATCAGGGTCATCCAGGCCACCAGCATGCCAATCAGCGGGCCGGGAATGGCTCCTTCTGATTGCTCGACGATCTTCCAGCGTTGTTCGATGAGTGCGTGATATTGCTGGCGGATGTCTACCAACAACGTTTCATGATAACGATCAGCTGGTTTGATGGCAGCGAGCGCGGCACCGATGTCATCGAGGTATTGCGCTGCCAGGCTTTTCTGATGGAGCAAGGCCTGGTCGCCACGGTAGGGATTTTCCACGGCCTGGCCGACATAAACCACCAAATGGTCCCGTGTGTTCTGCGCGGCAGGGCCATAGGTGCGTAGGGAACGATCGAGAATAATAAGGCTGGTGGCGTAGGCGTGCATGTTCGAGTCGATGGCTTCGAAAGTGTTTTTTGCCGAATTGATCATCAGGCCAAACACCAGCGAGGTCATCACTACAAAGATGTTCGCGACCAGCCGTACCACCATGTTGGTGTCTTCGTCCCGGTGGCGGGGGGAAAGCTTGGGGTACAAGTGCATCATGACCAGTGACGCTGTCAGCAGACAGAGGAATGTACCCGCTGCAATCCACATGGAATCCATACGTTCTCTGCCAGGTCAGCGCATTGAAGGAAGGCCTGCAGGAATGCTCATCCACCTCAGGCTCGGGTTACGCCGGGCACATCCATATTGATTTTGCGCCACGCCGCTTCCGCAAAACTGTAGACGGAAAACGCGATCAGTCCCAACGCCATGAGCATCAAAATGACTGCGCCTGCGGGCAGGTTCTGCAATGCATCGAGCGCATCTTTCATGCCCGGCGGGTCCATGGCCTTGTAGGCCGAGCCGCTAATCAGCAACAACACCGCAATTTCGATAAAGACCACGCCGCGCGCAATCAGACCGAATTGGGAGACCGGGCGCACGTATCGCATCATGTCTTCTTCCGCTTCAAAGTATTTTTCGAAGGTCGCTTTCCAGCCTTTGATGATGTGAGCGATGCCGACGCCCAATGGCACCAAGGCGATGAGGTAAACCAATACGTTCGAATATTCCCACGACAGCAGGTGGGCCAGCAGGTCCCTGGTCTGACCGCCTGCGGAATCGTTCGAACTCTTGTTCCCGCTGATCAGCAGACCCAGAGCAAAAAACGCCAGGGCGCCATTCACCAAACCGCCGGCCAGCAAACCTGCACGAATCACTAACCCTTTGAACTCGTTGCCGTGGTGATCGACGTCGCGGGTAGCTTGCAACACACGCCAGGCAGCGAACGCCAGCAGGCCCGCCACCACCAGTCCGATCAGCACGTAACCGAACGGCTGGCTCAACAAGGCTTCCAGACTTTTATGACTGTCCTTGGGTCTGGTTGAGTCTTGGGCCGCCAGCAAAGCGAAGATCCCTATGATCAGGTAAATAACGCCTCGCGCGGCATAACCGCCGCGTGCGAGGACAACCAAGCCTTGATGAGCGGACATAGGTATTGATTCCAGGAAAAGTATTACAAGGGAAGACATGCAAACCGCTAAGGCGTTCGAAAATATCAGCAGGCGGTCCTGGATGCCGGAAGTGTTATTTGTCGCGAACTGTGCGCTCGCACGATCCTCATGCCTCTTGTTTATTTGAGTTGGGCATGGCTTTGCTGCCGCTCGGCTGCCTGCCGTTGTGCAAGCTGCCGCCGGGAGATCGCTTCACACAAATACGACCTCTATGTCCTGAACGCGCCACCGTTGCGAACTTCATCCGATCCCCCCTGTCGACCAGTCAGCTGCTTTTTTCTCGCACGACGGTCCGCAAATACTTACAAGAAAGGTGATCGCGATGAATTGTCTTATTTGTGTCAGCGCTGCTGAGCGTATTCAGTGTCATGGGCCTTGGGAGGAAAGGGACTGTCCCGACTGCGGGCGCTACCGCGTGTCCGATGAACTGATTCTCGCACTGATCGACCAAGGGCAAATTTTCGATGTTGCGAAAACCCGAGGGTGGCTTGACAGCCAACGGGCGCAAGTGGCGATTCCCGCAATCGTAAAAAGCGAGGCACTGCTGGTTTCTTGAGTGCTTTGCGCAGCCACACTCGCCTGGGTGTTGGCTCAGAAGCGATCCAGTCGGTAGGGGTGCAGCCCGGGAAAACCGGCATTGGCAGAGCCCGCTGACACCAGTTCGCCGATCAGTTCGGCCGTCACCGCCGCCTGGGTCAACCCCAGATGCTGATGCCCGAACGCCAACAGCACCTTGCCGTCACACACTTGGTCGATGACCGGCAGGGAGTCCGGCAACGATGGACGAAAGCCCATCCAGGGTGTCGCTCCATCGGCGTTCAGGTCACGCCGAAACAGACCTTTGCTCAGGTGATGCAACTGCCAGGCGCGCTGCATGTTCGCTGGGCTGTGCAGGCCAGCGAATTCGACCGTGCCTGCCAGTCTCAGCCCGGTGGACATCGGGGTCATGATGAAGCGGCGTTCCAGCGAGGTAACGGCAAAAGGCAGTCGATCATGTTCATGGGGCAGCATCAGGTGGTAACCGCGCTCGGTGTCCAGCGGGATTTTTTTGCCAGTCAGTGCGGCGGTCAATCTGGCTGAATGCGCACCGCAGGCGATCACTGCCTGGCGAGCCTGCAATGTGCCGTGGTCGGTGACAAGTGCAACGCCATGCTCATGCAAGTGGCCACCCTGAACATGCTGCTGCACAAACGCCACGCCACTGGCTTGCGCGGCCTTCACCAGTTCGCAAACCACGCGATAGGGATCGAGGAAATGCCCGGTGCGCGGGAAGAACAACCCGCCCTGAATTTGCTGGCTGAGTTGCGGCGCGGCGTTGTGCACCGCGCCGGCAGACCAGAAATCCACCGGCACCTGTTGCTGATGCAAGCGTTTTTGCAACGCTTCAATCGCCGCTCTCGCATCGGCGTGTTCGAACACCAGCAAAGAGCCGTCTTCTTTCAGCAGATGGGCACGATCGATGGCCGTCAGCAACCGCTGCCACGCACCCAGGCTGCTTTCGTTGAGCGCACGCAGGCCGGCGACCGTTTGCTGGAACGGCACCGGGCGCAGGTTCAGCAACAGACGGATAAACCAGGGCAGGGCGCGCGGCAGGTATTTCCAGTCCAGGCGCAGCGGCCCCATCGGATCCATCAACATCGACGGCAGGCGTTTGAGAATCGACAGGTCGGCAATCGGGAACACCTGCTCGGTCGCCAGGTGCCCGGCGTTGCCGAACGATGCACCATGGCCGGGTGCCTGTCGGTCGATGACCACGACTCGCAAGCCTTGACGCGCGAGGCGCAAGGCGCAGGCAACACCAATGATGCCGGCGCCGACGATGGCTATGTCGTGCGGCGGGTTAGCCGTCTTTAGCTCGCGCATGTTGCGGTGATCCTTGCGGGGGCGATTTTCAGGCGAGATCGGCAGACCAGCTCTCATACCATTGCCGGAACAACGCATACTGCTGCTCGGCATAGCGGCGCTGCGAATCACTGAGGACGTCGGTCTCATTGAAATGCAGGGCGTAACCCTGATCGCCGTTAAGCACCATCAGGTGCTTGTAAAACAGCACCAGGTCGCAGCCCTCATCGAACGAGGACAGCACGGCCAGCGCCGATTCCAGTTCGCGGGCCAGGCGTCGCGCCTTGGCGTCACCGTTGGCGGCCTGCCTGCTCAGGGCTACCAGCTGCAGCACTTCCCGCGGCAGCGCATTGCCGATGCCAGTGATGGCGCCGGTGGCGTTGCAGTTGACGAAACCGTGGACCACTTGCGTATCGACGCCAACCATCAAGCTGACGTTGTCATCTTTGGCCGTGATGTTTTCGGCGGCGTAGCGCAGGTCGGCGGCGCCGCCAAATTCCTTGAAACCGATCAGGTTGGGGTGCTCGCGACGCAATTCGAAAAACAGCTCGGCGCGGGTGGCGAAGCCGTAATAGGGGCTGTTGTAGATAACGGCCGGCAACTCTGGCGCCGCCTGCAGGATGGCCGCGAAGTGAGCTTTCTGCGCAGTGGCGGAGGCACCCCGCGACAGCAGGCGAGGAATCACCATCAAGCCATTCGCACCGACAGCCGCCGCATGCGCTGCGTGGGCAACCGCCTCGCGACTGTTGACGGCGCCGGTGCCCACGATCGTCGGCACACCGGCGTCGACCAGCCGCGCCACGCCTTCCTGACGCTGGGCTTGCGTGAGCAACGGCCAGTCGCCCATCGAGCCGCAATACACCACAGCGCGCATGCCGGTATCCACCAGTTCGCGACCTTTGGCCACCAGCGCCGCGAAATCCGGTTCTCGCTCGGCGGTGCAGGGGGTCATCAACGCCGGGATGCAGCCAGTGAAAATGTTTGCGCTCATCGATCTAGCTCCTGGGAAATCTTTCAAGAATGGATAAGGGGAAGGGGCGACTCAAATGCCCCAGGCGAATGGATCCTGCTCGTCGATCAGCAAGGTGCTGTCGGCCGTCATGTAGGCGCGGCCGGTAATGAACGGGCGGACACGTTCGCCTTCCCATTCGAAACGAGCTACGAATTGGCTGCCGGTGATGCTCGCCTGAACCCAGGTCTCGCCCTCGGCCAGTTTGCCGTCCGCCGCCAGGCAGGCCAGCTTGGCGCTGGTGCCGGTGCCGCAAGGGGAGCGGTCATAGGCTTTGCCGGGGCACATGACGAAGTTGCGGCTGTCAGCCTCGACATCGTCGGCGAACAATTCCACATGGTCGATCAGCGCGCCGTCTTCGCCGCGAATCTCCTGAGCTTCGAGGGCTTTGAGCATTGACCAGGTGTAAGCGGTGAGCGCCTCGACGTTGTCCAGGTGCAGCAGCTGACCATGCTCGGCCACCAGGAAAAACCAGTTACCACCCCAGGCGATGTCACCGTAGACGCGGCCATAACCGGGCACTTCCACAAGCACCTGTTGGCGATAACGGTAAGCGGGCACGTTGCCCAGCGTGACCGCGCCGTCTTCTTGCAGGGTGGCGCTGACCGCACCGACGGGGGTGTCGATGATGTGCACACCCGGCGCGATATGGCCCAGGTAGTGCAGGGAAGCGACCAGGCCGATGGTGCCGTGCCCGCACATGCCGAGGTAGCCGGCATTGTTGAAGAAGATGACCCCGCAGGTCGCGTCGGCCGACACGGCCGGGCAATACAGTGCGCCGACCAGTACATCGTTGCCGCGCGGTTCGAGCAGGCAGGCTCGGCGCCACTGATCATGCTCATCGCGCAGGGCGTCGCGCTTTTCAGCCATGCAAGTGCCGGGCAGGTCGGGGAAACCTGACATCACCAGGCGCGTGGGTTCGCCACCGGTGTGGGAATCGATGATGTGGAGTTTTTTCATGGCAAAGTCCATTCAGTGACGGCTTGGCGTCAACACTGGACTTATGGACGGCGCGGCGATTGATGTTTTATGTCGGGTTGGATGACGAAATCGGCATAGTTACAGCGCTGGGTGCGCTTCGTAACCCAACGGGGGCGAGCCCCCTGACCATAGGAGGAGCGCTCGACAGCGGCGCAACTGTGCGGCAATCTGCTGGCAGTTGCAGGCGCAGAGCTTGGGTGGGAGCGGAGCCTGGCGGGAACAAAGCTTGGGTGGGATAGCGCCTGGTCAGTCGCCAATAACTGTGAGCAGAGGCGGAAAAACCTATGACAACCAACGCATTCACAAGCCTCTGCCAAGGTACTGACTCACCTCGCGCGCAAAACCTCCAAGACCTGCTCTCCAGCATCGCACCCTTGTTACCGATGCTGGACGTCATCCCCAACGCCACCATTTTCATCAAGGACCGCCACGCCCGTTACGTCATGGCCAATCGCACACTGGTACAGCGCTGCGGCTTGAAAGACCTGAAACCGCTGTTGGGGAAAACCAGTGCCGAGGTGTTTCCGGCACAATTGGGCCCGGGCTACACCGAGCAGGATCGCCGCGTGCTGGAGCAGGGTTGGGTGTTGCAAGATCAGCTCGAACTGCACCTGTACGGCAGCCGTGAACCCGGCTGGTGCCTGACCCACAAGCAGCCATTGTTCAATCGGGAAGGTACGATCATCGGGCTGACGGGCATTTCGGTCGACTTGCAGTCAGCCGCTGACACGCACCCGGCTTACCAGCGCCTGGCCGCCGTCGATCAGCACATCCGCACGCATTTCCATCGGCGCATCACGCTGGGAGAATTGACCCGCATTGCCGGGATCTCGGTCGCGCAACTGGAGCGGTACTGCAAGCGAGTGTTCCACCTGACCCCACGGCAGATGATCCAAAAGACTCGCCTGGAACATGCGCACCGACTGCTGGTCACTGCATCGCCAATCACAGAGATTGCGCTGCAATGCGGCTATACCGACCACAGCGCTTTCACGCGTCAGTTCAAGGCTTTGACCGGGTTTACGCCGCGCCAGTATCGGCAGGCGACTGGCGCTTGAGCGGGGGCATGCAGCTCCGCTTGATGGCGACGAGCGATTCTCAGCATGCCCCACAGCATTGAAGTAGCGATTGCCATCCAGGCGGCGATCATGCTGAAGATTGTCATTGCAAGGCTCATAAATTTCTCCACTGCTTTGTCGTCTTCTTGCTCTCCTAGTTACTGACCCGGTGATGGCACAAGGATTCAAATTAATGGCTCAGCTAATGGCCAGTTACGACAAGGCCCTGAAAAATCAGGGCCTTGTCGTTTGTCGAGGTACAGCTTTGCGCTTCTCTTACTGGTTGCGAGTCACCCGCCACACGGTATTGGCGAGGTCATCCGCGATGATCAGAGCACCGCGCGGGTCGACCGTGACACCGACAGGGCGGCCGCGTGTCTTGCCGTCCGTGCCACGGAAACCAGTGGCGAAGTCGACGGGTTCACCAGCGGGACGACCATTGCTGAAAGGCACGAAAATGACCTTGTAGCCGACCGGATCAGGACGGTTCCAGCTACCGTGCTCACCGACGAAAACGCCGTCGGCGAATTTCTCACCCATTTCGGGTATCGAGAAGTCGACGCCGAGTGCAGCCACGTGCGAGCCGAGGCTGTAATCAGGTTTGACCGCCGCCGCGACCTTTTCAGGTTTTTGCGGTTGTGCACGCGGGTCGACGTTCTGACCCCAATAGCTGTAAGGCCAGCCGTAAAAGCTGCCTTCGCGCACAGAAGTGAGATAATCCGGCACCAGATCAGGGCCCAGTTCATCGCGCTCGTTGACCACCGCCCAGAGTTGCCCGGAGTCTGGCTGGATGGTCAGTGCAGTGGGGTTGCGCAAACCGGTTGCATAGGGTTTGTGCGCGCCGGTTTCGGCATCGATCTGCCAGACCATTGCACGGTCGATCTCGACCTCCATGCCGCGCTCGGTGATATTGCTGTTCGAGCCAATACCGACATACAGGAAGCGTCCGTCCGGGCTGACGGCCAGCGCCTTGGTCCAGTGGTGATTGATTTCGGCTGGCAGGTCGGTGATTTTGACGGGCGGGCCGCCGGCCTGAGTCTGGCCTTCGACATAGTCAAAGCGCACCAAGGCGTCCTGGTTGGCCACGTACACTTTGCCATTGGCGAAAGCCAGGCCATACGGCGCGTTGAGATTTTCCGCGAAGACAGTTTTGGTCTCGTACGTGCCATCGCCGTCCGCATCGCGCAGCAGGGTCAGGCGATTGCCTCCCTTTACCTGAGTGTTGCCCTTGGCCTTGATGTAGCTGGCAATCACATCTTTGGGCTTGAGTTTCGCGGCGCTGCCGCCACGGCCTTCAGCTACGAGAATATCGCCGTTGGGCAGCACCAGCGTCTGGCGCGGAATTTTCAGGTCGGTGGCGATGGCGGTGACGCTATAGCCTTCCGGCACCGTAGGTTTTTGCTCACCCCATGCCACCGGTTCAGCAATCTTCATGCTCGGCAGTAACGTGTGTTGCACCTCCGGCATTTTCGGGTCTGGCCCGCGTGCCTGGGTCTCGTCACCGTCGGCACCACATGCGCTCAGCAATAGCGCCATACTCAAGGCAGTCAATGCGCCTGGATATCTCATCGTTCATCCTCCGAACGCAGATTGGTCAGCCCTGTCCATGCGGCGACGAACGCCAGAAGCGTGACGATCACCGACAGCACAAGACCCGAAGGCATGGCCGCCCAGGCGTCCTTGGCGTGTTCGAAAGCGTTGATCAGGCCCAGGACCCACGTCACCAGCAGCAACAGAAAATACATGATCGGTCGCCCGGACTTGCGCTCTGCGCTGAACAGATTGGCCAGTGCGAATAACAGCGCCAATCCACAGAACAGCAAGCCGCCGGCGATCAGCCAGGAGGCAAAATTGCTCCACTGAATCTGGTAGCTCTTGTAATAGGCGATGTCGCTCAGCAGACCGCCGAGAAACAGCGGAACCGTGCCGGCGAGGAGGATGGCGTGTAGCGGGCCAGGTGTACTTCGGTAGGTCGGTTGGACGGTAACGGTCATGTCGACTCCTAATGGTTCTGCGACCCTGGGCTGAACCTCAGCGCTGATCGGGTCCATCAGTGGCGCGCAGGTTGCGCCTAAGAATGATCGTCGCGCGATCGCGATAGTTCCCGTGAATGCTGACCGGGATTGCCAAGGCTACGGGCTCGCCCGCCAACGCCGGCGAGAATTCGGCGTCGCTCCCACAGACAAGCCGCCATCGACGCCTTGCCAGGAGCTAGCGGGGAGGGGCGATCTGTCGTGGGCACGAAAGCGACGTTGTAACTGCAATGCGCAATCGAACGGTCTGACCAAAGTTTTATCCAGACGAAAAAAAACCGCCGGAACCGGCGGTTTTCCGGGTTACATCAAACTCACTCTTCGAGGCTGCCCATGGCGGTAGTGTTGAAGCCACCGTCCACGTACATGATTTCGCCGCTGATGCCGGATGCCAGGTCCGAGCACAGGAACGCGCCGGCGTTGCCGACCTCGTCGATGGTGACGTTGCGACGCAGCGGGGTTTGCGCTTCGTTGGCGGCCAGCATCTTGCGGAAATTCTTGATGCCGGAAGCGGCGAGGGTGCGGATCGGACCAGCCGATACGCAGTTGACGCGGGTGCCGTCCGGGCCCAGGGAGCCAGCGAGATAACGTACGCCAGCTTCCAGCGAAGCCTTGGCCATCCCCATCACGTTGTAGTTCGGCATGGTGCGCTCGGCACCCAGGTACGACAGGGTCAGCAGGCTGCCATTGCGGCCTTTCATCATTTCGCGACCGGCCTTGGCCAGGGCCACGAAGCTGTAGGCGCTTATGTCGTGAGCGATGCGGAAACCTTCGCGGGTGGTGGCTTCGGTGAAGTCGCCGTCCAACTGGTCGCCCGGGGCGAAGCCGACGGAGTGCACGATGCAGTCGAGGCCGTCCCACTTCTTGCTCAGGGCTTCGAAAACCTTGGCGATTTCTTCATCGCTGGCCACGTCGCACGGGAAGCACAGGTCCGGGTTGGAACCCCAGCCTTGGGCGAATTCTTCAACACGACCTTTCAGTTTGTCGTTCTGATAAGTGAAGGCAAGCTCAGCGCCCTCGCGATGCATGGCGGCAGCGATGCCGGATGCGATGGACAGCTTGCTGGCGACACCGACGATCAGTACGCGCTTACCGGCGAGAAAACCCATGTGTTGCTCCTCTCTTTCAGGTTATTGCGCAGTGGCTGGTGCCAGAAAAGCGGCTTCCAGCAACTGCTGTGTATACGGATGTTGGGGGGCGGCAAAAATGCTTTGCGCGTCTCCCTGTTCGACCACTTGGCCATGCTTGACCACCATCAGCTGGTGGCTCAGCGCTTTGACGACAGCCAGGTCATGGCTGATAAACAGATACGTCAGGTTGTACTTGCTCTGCAGTGAGCGCAGCAGCTCCACTACCTGCCGCTGCACTGTCCGGTCGAGCGCCGAAGTCGGCTCGTCCAGCAGAATCAGCGCCGGTTTGAGCACCAGGGCCCGGGCAATGGCGATACGCTGCCGCTGCCCACCGGAAAATTCGTGGGGGTAGCGGTTCCGGGTGTCCGGGTCCAGGCCTACCTCCTTGAGTGCCGCAATTATCGCTTGTTCCTGTTCCGCCTCGGTACCCATCTTGTGGATCCGCAAGCCTTCGCCAACGATCTGGCTGACACACATGCGCGGGCTCAGGCTGCCAAAAGGGTCCTGAAACACCACCTGCATTTCCCGGCGCAACGGACGAACCTGCTGCTGCGTCAGGCAGTCTAGCTGCTTGCCCTCGAAACGGATGACACCTTTGCTGCCGATCAACCGCAAAATCGCCAGACCGAGGGTCGACTTGCCGGACCCGCTTTCGCCGACGATCCCCAAGGTCTGACCTTGCGGCAGGCTGAAATTGATGCCGTCGACCGCCTTGATGTGATCGACGGTCTTTTTCAGCAAGCCTTTCTTGATCGGGAACCAGACTTTCAGGTCCTCGACCTGCAGTAGCGGCGGGCCTATTTCATTGCTCGCCGGCTTGCCGCTGGGCTCCGCAGCCAGCAGTTCCCGAGTGTACGGATGCTGCGGCGCGCGGAACAACTCTTCGCACGATGCCTGTTCGACGATGCAACCGCGCTGCATGACACATACGCGATGCGCAATTCTTCGCACCAGGTTCAAATCGTGGCTGATCAGTAACAGCGCCATGCCGAGGCGGGCCTGTAGTTCCTTGAGCAATTCGAGGATTTTCAGCTGAACGGTCACGTCCAGCGCAGTGGTTGGCTCGTCGGCAATCAGCAACTCTGGCTCGTTGGCAAGGGCCATGGCGATCATCACCCGCTGGCGCTGGCCGCCGGACAATTCATGGGGCAGGGCCTTGAGACGTTTGTGCGGCTCGGGAATGCCGACCATTTCCAGCAGTTCCAGCGTGCGCCTGGTCGCGACTTTGCCGACCAGGCCTTTATGGATCCCCAGCACTTCGTTGATCTGCTTTTCGATCGAGTGCAGCGGATTGAGCGAAGTCATCGGCTCCTGGAAAATCATCGCGATCCGGTTACCGCGAATGTGCCGGATGGTTTTCTCTTTGAGGCTCAGCAGGTCTTTGCCCGAGTACTGAATGGTCCCGGACGGATGCCGCGCGAGCGGGTAGGGCAGCAGCCGCAGGATGGAATGCGCCGTCACCGATTTGCCGGAACCGCTTTCACCCACCAACGCCAGGGTTTCGCCACGCTTGATGTCGAAACTGACGCCTTCGACCACGCGCTGACAACGCTCGCCGACGACAAATTCGACGGACAGGTCGCGCACTTCGATCAGATTGTCCTGATTCATTTCACTTCCTCGGGTCGAAGGCATCGCGAGCAGACTCGCCGATGAACACCAGCAAACTCAACATCAACGCCAGCACCGCAAACGCGCTCATGCCCAGCCACGGCGCTTGCAGGTTGGACTTGCCCTGCGCCACCAATTCGCCCAGTGACGGCGCGCCGGGTGGCAAGCCAAAGCCAAGGAAGTCCAGGGCGGTCAGGGTGCCGATGGCGCCGGTCAGAATGAACGGCATGAACGTCATGGTCGAGACCATCGCGTTGGGCAGGATATGACGGAACATGATCGCACCATTCTGCATCCCCAGCGCTCGTGCCGCGCGCACGTATTCGAGGTTGCGCCCGCGCAGGAACTCGGCGCGCACTACGTCGACCAGGCTCATCCACGAGAACAGCAGCATGATCCCCAGCAGCCACCAGAAATTAGGCTGCACGAAACTGGCCAGAATGATCAGCAGGTACAGCACCGGCAAGCCCGACCAGATCTCCAGAAAACGCTGGCCCGCCAGATCGACCCAGCCGCCGTAAAAGCCCTGCAACGCACCGGCAATCACGCCGATGATCGAGCTCAGAATGGTCAGGGTCAGGGCAAACAGCACGGAGATCCGGAAGCCGTAGATCACCCGGGCGAGGACGTCACGACCCTGATCGTCGGTGCCGAGCAGGTTGTCGGCGGACGGCGGAGCGGGGGCAGGGACTTTCAGGTCGTAATTGATGCTCTGGTAGCTGTAGGGGATGGGCGCCCAAAGCACCCAGGCGTCCTTGGCCTTGAGCAATTCGCGGATGTAGGGGCTCTTGTAGTTGGCCTCCAGCGGGAATTCACCGCCGAACGCCGTCTCCGGGTAGCGCTTGAGTGCCGGGAAATACCAGCCGTCGTCGTAGTGCACCACCAGCGGTTTGTCGTTGGCGATCAGTTCGGCACCGAGGCTCAGGCCGAACAGCACGAGAAACAGCCACAGCGACCACCAGCCGCGCTTGTTGGCCTTGAACAGCTCGAAACGTCGGCGATTGAGTGGGGACAGGTTCATCTCAATGCTCCCGGCTTTCGAAGTCGATGCGCGGATCGACAAAGGTGTAGGTAAGGTCACCGATCAATTTCACGATCAAGCCGAGCAAGGTGAAGATAAACAGGGTGCCGAACACCACCGGGTAATCGCGGTTGATGGCCGCTTCAAAGCTCATCAGGCCGAGGCCATCAAGGGAGAAGATCACTTCGACCAGCAGCGAGCCGGTGAAGAAGATGCCGATGAACGCTGAGGGGAAACCGGCAATCACCAGCAACATGGCGTTACGGAACACGTGGCCGTAGAGCACGCGGTGATTGGTCAGGCCCTTGGCCTTGGCCGTGACCACGTACTGTTTGTTGATTTCATCCAGGAAGCTGTTTTTGGTGAGCAGGGTCATGGTCGCGAAGTTGCCGATCACCAGCGCCGTCACTGGCAGGGCCAGGTGCCAGAAATAGTCGAGAATCTTGCCACCCAGGGTCAGTTCATCAAAATTGTTGGAAGTCAGGCCGCGCAACGGGAACCAGTCGAAATAGCTGCCGCCGGCAAATACCACGATCAGCAGGATGGCAAACAGGAACGCCGGGATCGCATAGCCGACGATGATCAGCGAACTTGTCCAGACGTCGAAATGGCTGCCGTGTCGCGTGGCCTTGGCGATCCCCAGCGGGATCGACACCAGGTACATGATCAGCGTGCTCCACAAGCCGAGCGAGATCGACACCGGCATCTTTTCCTTGATCAGGTCGATGACCTTGGCATCGCGGAAAAAACTGTCGCCGAAATCCAGCGCCGCGTAGTTCTTGATCATGATCCACAAACGTTCCGGCGCCGATTTGTCGAAACCGTACATGTGCTCGATTTCCTTGACCAACGCCGGGTCCAGCCCTTGCGCACCGCGATAAGCCGAGCCGGCCACCGACACTTCGGCACCGCCCCCGGCAATCCGGCTGGTGGCGCCTTCGAAACCTTCAAGCTTGGCGATCATCTGTTCGACCGGGCCACCGGGCGCGGCCTGGATGATCACAAAGTTGATCAGCAAAATGCCGAACAAGGTCGGGATGATCAGCAGCAGTCGCCGAAAAATATACGCCAGCATCTGATTACTCCGTGCCCGCAGGGTCGGCTTGCAGTTTGGTTTCGATTTCTACCGCCGGTTTTGCATCCGGCTTGATCCACCAGGTGTTGATGCCGACGTCGTACTTGGGCGGGACCTTCGGATGGCCGATGTGATTCCAGTACGCCACGCGCCAGGTCTTGATATGCCAGTTGGGGATCACGTAATAGCCCCATTGCAGCACGCGGTCCAGCGCTCGCGCGTGGGCCACCAGGCTCTTGCGCGAATCGGCGTTGATCAGTTGCTCGACCAGTTGATCGACCACCGGATCTTTCAGGCCCATCGAGTTGCGGCTGCCAGGCTTGTCCGCTGCCGCAGACATCCAGAACTCGCGCTGTTCGTTGCCGGGCGAACTCGATTGCGGGAAGCCGCCAACGATCATGTCGAAGTCCCGCGAGCGCACCCGGTTGATGTACTGCGAGACGTCGACCCGGCGGATCACCAGTTCGATCCCCAGATCACTCAAGTTGCGCTTGAACGGCAGCAGCACCCGCTCGAATTCGGTCTGCGCGAGCAGAAACTCGATGCTCACCGGTTTGCCCGTGGCATCGACCATTTTGTCGTCGACAATCCGCCAGCCGGCCTCTTGCAGCAGTTGGTAAGCCTTACGCTGCTGGGCGCGAATCATGCCGCTGCCGTCGGTGACCGGGTTTTCGAAGGCTTGGCTGAACACCTGATCAGGGATTTTGCCGCGAAACGGATCGAGGATCGCCAGTTGATCGGCATCCGGCAGGCCAGTCGCCGCCATCTCACTGTTCTCGAAGTAACTGCGGGTGCGCGCATAGGCGCCATTGAACAGTTGTTTGTTGGTCCATTCGAAATCCAGCAGCAGGCTCATGGCCTGACGTACACGCACATCCTGAAACATCGGGCGACGCAGGTTGAACACAAACCCCTGCATGCCGGTCGGGTTGCCGTTGGGGATCTGCTCCTTGATCAGCCGACCTTCGGTGACAGCCGGTACGTTGTAGGCGTTGGCCCAGCTTTTCGCGGTCATTTCCAGCCAGTAATCGAACTGCCCGGCCTTGAGTGCTTCCAGCGCGACGGTGTTGTCGCGGTAGTAGTCGGTCAACATCACGTCGAAATTATAGAAGCCGCGATTGACCGGCAGGTCCTTGCCCCAGTAATCCTTGACCCGCTCGTAACGAATCGAGCGTCCGGCCTTCACTTCGCTGACTTTGTACGGCCCGCTGCCCAACGGCATTTCCAGATTGCCCTTGTTGAAGTCGCGGGTGGCCCACCAATGCTTGGGCAGCACCGGTAACTGACCGAGGATCAGCGGCAACTCGCGGTTGTTGCTGTGCTTGAACTTGAACAGCACGGTGTTCGGATTTTCCGCGATGACTTCGGCGACATCGGCGTAGTAGCCGCGATACAACGGCGCGCCTTCCTTGGTCAGCATGTCGAAACTGAATTGCACGTCTTCTGCGTGGATCGGGTGGCCGTCGTGAAAGCGTGCTTCCGGGCGCAGGTAGAAGCGTACCCAGCTATTGTCCGGTGCTTTCTCGATCTTGCCGGCGACCAGTCCATATTCGGTAAATGGTTCGTCCAGGCTCTGTTTGGCGAGGGTGTCGTAGATCAGGCTGATGTCATCGGCCGGCACGCCTTTGCTGATGAACGGGTTGAGGCTGTCGAAGCCACCGGAACCGGCCTGACGGAATGTGCCGCCCTTGGGCGCGTCCGGATTGACGAAATCGAAGTGCTTGAAATCGGCCGGATATTTCGGTGGCTCGTCGTACAGGGTCAATGCATGTTGTGGGGCGGCGCAGGCCAGCCCGGCAAACAACAAGCCACCGGCCTGCAAGAACAGGGCGCGTACAGGTTTCATCGATCTTTCTCCGAAGATTTCAGCCACCACGCGCTCAGGCCCAGGGTATAGGGCGGCGTGGTGATGAAGGCGAACCGGTTGCGGTAAGCCAGACGGTGATAATTGAGGTACCAGTTGGGAATGATGTAGTGCTGCCACAGCAGGACCCGATCCAGCGCTTTGCCGGCGGCGACTTGCTGGTCGCGTGTTTGCGCGGCGAGGAGTTGCTCGAGCAAATGGTCAACCACCGGGTTGGCGATACCGGCGTAATTTTTACTGCCCTTGATGCCGACCTGGCTGGAATGAAAGTACTGCCACTGTTCCAGACCGGGGCTCAGGGTCTGGTTGAGCGTCAACAGGACCATGTCGAAATCGAACTGATCCAGACGTTGTTTGTATTGGGCGCGATCCACCGTGCGCAGCCGTGCGTCGATGCCGATGCTGGCGAGGTTCTCGACGTAGGGCTGGAGGATGCGTTCCAGATTCGGATTGACCAGCAGGATTTCCAGCCTTAGCGGTTGGCCATTGGCGTTCTCGACCCGTTGGCCATTGAGCTTCCAGCCGGCCTCGGCGAGCAGGTTCAGGCTTTTGCGCATGGTCTCCCGGGGGATGCCACGGCCATCGGTCTGCGGCAGGCTGAACGGTTCGGTCAGCAGCCTGGCCGGCAGTTGCTCGCGAAATGGTGTGAGCATCAGCCATTCATGCCCCACTGGCAGGCCGGTGGCGGAGAATTCGCTGTTGGGGTAATAACTCAGCGCCCTTTTATAGGCGCCGCTGAACAGCGTACGGTTGGTCCATTCGAAGTCGAACATCAGCCCGAGGGCCTCACGCACCCTCTGATCGGCGAAAGCCGCGCGGCGGCTGTTCATGAACAGGCCCTGGGTCTGCGTCGGGATCTGGTGCGCGATCTGCGCTTTGATCACTTCGCCACGACGCACTGCCGGAAAGTTGTAGCCGTTTTGCCAGTTCTTCGCCTGGTGCTCGATGTAGATATCAAATTCGCCGGCCTTGAAGGCTTCGAACGCGACGTCGCTGTCCCGATAGAACTCCACTTCCATGCGGTCGACATTGTATTTGCCGCGATTGACCGGCAAATCCTTGCCCCAGTAATCCTTGACCCTTTCAAACACCAGTTGCCGTCCGGGTGTCACCGAGGTGATCCGATACGGGCCACTGCCCAACGGCGCCTCAAAGGTCGTGGCCTTGAAGTCGCGATTTTTCCAGTAATGCTGTGGCAATACCGGCAGCTCGCCCAAGCGCAGGATCAGCAATG
The DNA here is from genome assembly GCF_902497625.1 of Pseudomonas fluorescens. Classification (GTDB taxonomy): domain Bacteria; phylum Pseudomonadota; class Gammaproteobacteria; order Pseudomonadales; family Pseudomonadaceae; genus Aquipseudomonas; species Aquipseudomonas fluorescens_BQ. Next base: position 25,987 of record NZ_CABVGX010000026.1, read on the forward strand.
GATTACCGGCGCGCTTGAAAACAAATCGGATGCGGTGCGCATTCAGCACATCGACCCGCAACACTTCCTGCAGATTGGTGCGGTACTGCGGATGACCTTCCTTGAGCAACAGGCGGTAGGAAAACGCCACGTCGTAGGCGGTGATCGCAATCCCATCGTGGAACCGCGCCTCAGGGCGCAGGTTGAACACCACCCAGCTGCGGTCTTCGGCGTACTCCACCGAACGCGCGATCAGTCCGTAACTGGACGTCGGCTCGTCGCCGGAGGGCGCGTACTGACCGGTGCCGACCATCAGCGGCTCGTTCAGCTCATTGATGCCGTACTGCAGGAAGTTGGCCGTGCCGACCGGGCTGGAGCCCTTGAACGTGTAGGGGTTGAGCGTATCGAAGGTGCCAAACGCCATCACCCGCAATGTTCCGCCCTTGGGCGCTTGCGGGTTGACCCAGTCGAAGTGGGTAAATCGGGCCGGGTACTTGAGCGTGCCGAACTGCGCATAACCATGGCTTTCGCTGATCGTCGCGCTTGCGGAAGAGCTCAAGGCCAGGCTGATCAGGCAGAGAAGGAGAGGACGCTTCAAGTCAGAGATTCGATCCAGGAGGCTTGGGCTTTGTGGGCCGTACAGTAACAGCTTGTCTGGACAGGAAAAAGATGGCTCTCCAATGCGAGGTTGATTACGGAGGCGTACTCCCTTCGCCAGCTGCTACGGGGTTTTTTGCCCATCTACTGAACAAAGAAAAAAAGCCCCTGTATTCAGGGGCTCTCAGATTAGCGAGGCGAAGACACTGTCAGCATCTGACCCGGCTTCAGCGCCTGGCCAACCCGAGGGTTCCAGCGCTTGAGGTGTTGCATTTCCACATTGAAACGCTTGGCCACCATGTACAACGAGTCGCCCTGCTTGACCTTGTACTGAGTCTGCTGTTTTTTGCTGGTGGACTTGCCAGCGGACCTGCTGTTCGCCGCCACGACGGTATTGACCCGTCCGGAGCCACGCTTGGCCGTATCCTGCATGACCAGTGTCTGGCCAACCTTGAGGTTTTTGCCGGACAACTTGTTCCAGCGCTGCAAGTCTTTGACGTCGACCTTGTTGGCCTTGGCGATAGTGCCCAGATTGTCGCCCCGTTTAACCCGGTAGGCGCGTTTGAGGCTGGCAATCTCGTTACGATCGACACCCTCGAAAACCGGTTTGAGCGGCTTCTGACTGATCAACTCGTCTGGTCGCATGGTCGACAGGCTGGCGGTCAGCAACTGTGCTTTCGATGTTGGCACCAGCAAATGCTGAGGACCGTCGATGGTAGTGCGCTGTTTGAAGGCGGGATTGAGCTGGAACAGCTCGTCTTCATCAATGTTAGCCACCGCCGCAACCTTGGACAGGTCCATGCGCTGGCTGATCTCGACCACCTGGAAGTAAGGTTCGTTGGCGATCGGGCTGAGGTTTACGCCGTAGGCTTCCGGCGCCAGCACCACCTGCGACAGCGCGAGCAACTTGGGCACATAAGCCTGGGTTTCCGCGGGCAGTGGCAGGTTCCAGTAATCGGTCGGCAACCCGAGCTTTTCGTTGCGCTCGATGGCGCGGCTGACCGTGCCTTCACCTGCGTTGTAGGCGGCGAGCGCCAACAACCAGTCACCGTTGAACATGTCGTGCAGGCGGGTGAGATAATCCATCGCCGCCGTGGTCGACGCGGTGATGTCGCGGCGGCCATCATAAAAACGTGTCTGACGCAGATTGAAATAGCGCCCTGTGGACGGAATGAATTGCCACAAACCCACGGCGTGAGCGCGCGAATAAGCCATCGGATTGTAGGAGCTTTCAATCACTGGCAGCAGGGCCAGTTCCAGCGGCATGTTGCGCTCTTCCAGGCGCTCGACGATGTAATGGATGTACAGGCTGCCGCGTTCGCCGGCCGATTCCAGGTAGGACGGGTTGCTCGCGAACCACAGGCGCTGTTGCTCAACGCGCGGGTTGACGCCGACGTTGTCCTGCAGCTGGAAGCCCTGGCGCATGCGTTCCCAGACGTCCTGGGGAATTTGCGGAACAGGCTTTTCAGTGAGCCAGACGGGCTTCGGTTTGGCGCGTGCCGCGATATTCGGAGTGTGCGTCACTTCGGTCTGCGGCACATGGCTGGAACAGCCCGCCAGGGTGGCGGACACAGCCACCGCGATGGCTTGAGCCAAGCGGGTCAATGCGTCTGAGTGAATGGACTTACGAATAGATGACGACATTGGCTGGAAGTAAGTTCCGGGCAAAAATGTCGGGCGATTCTAGAAAGCGCACCCACTGCGGTCAACCATTCAGATTTTCCGCACTGACCGGCAAGCCCCTTAGAACGTATCTTTCCATGCCCTCAAAGCAGCAAAAACTGCGCTTGGCGACCCGTTGCCGGCGCCGGTCCGTTCGTCCAGTTTTTCTTTAACGGATGTTTCACCGGTCCGCAAAAACGGGTTGGTGAGTTTTTCCAGAGCCAGATTTGACGGTAGCGTGATGGTTCCTGACGCACGTTTTTTGATCACGTCGGCAAGCCGTTCAGCCACATCCCGATTGCCAGGCTCCACCGCAGCGGCGAAGCGCAGATTGCTCAGGGTGTACTCATGCGCGCAATAAACCTGGGTGTCTGCGGGCAGTGAAGCCAGGCGCGTCAGTGAGGCATGCATCTGCTCTGGCGTGCCCTCGAACAGGCGCCCGCAACCGGCGGCGAACAGGGTGTCGCCACAGAACAACATGCCTTTGTGATAAAAAGCGATGTGGCCGCTGGTGTGCCCCGGAACGTCAATGACATCGAAGTCGAGCCCCAGCACATTGATACGGTCGTTATCGGCCAGGGCGACTTCCCGCGCCGGGATGGTCTCACGGGCCGGGCCGTAAACCTTCGCGTCTGTCGCATTTTTCAGTGCCAGCACGCCGCCGACATGGTCGTGGTGGTGATGAGTGATCAAAATATCGCTCAACACCCAGTCCGGGTGGGCTGCAAGCCAGTCCTGCACCGGCGCGGCATCGCCCGGATCGACTGCGGCGCAACGGCGGGTATCAGTATCCTGTAACAACCAGATGTAGTTGTCGGAGAAGGCGCAGAGAGCTGTGATCTGTATCATCGTCGGATTCGCCAAGCGGAAAACAATGGCGCATCTTAGAACTTCCTGACGCGTTGGAGAATGCAATGACTGATAAAGCGTTCGCTCAGGCCGATCCTGACTGGCTGGCCTTGATCAGTGCGGCCCGTGATTGGCTGTCGGGGCCGATCGGGCAATTTTTGCTGGACGAAGAACGGCGCATGCTCGAAGACGAGCTCGGGCGCTTCTTCGGTGGCTATCTGGTGCACTACGGGCCTTCGGCGCAGACCCCGCCGCCGGCGCCGCAGGTGCAGCGCAATGTGCGGCTCGGCGCACCGTTGCCGGGTGTCGAAATCGTTTGCGAAGAGCAGGCCTGGCCATTGAGTGAGCACGCGGCTGATGTCGTAGTATTGCAACATGGCCTGGATTTCTGTCTGTCGCCCCACGGTTTGCTACGTGAAGCGGCGAGCAGCGTGCGCCCGGGAGGGCATCTGCTGATCATCGGCATCAATCCCTGGAGCACGTGGGGGCTGCGCCATGTGTTCGCCAATGATGGTTTGCGCAAGGCTCGTTGCATCTCACCTTCACGGGTCGGCGACTGGCTGAATCTGCTGGGGTTCGCGCTGGAGAAACGTCGCTTCGGGTGCTATCGTCCGCCGCTTGCGTCAACAGCCTGGCAAACTCGTCTGGCCGGTTGGGAGCGCAAGGCCGGTGACTGGCAGCTGTCGGGCGGCGGCTTTTATCTGTTGGTAGCGCGCAAGATCGTGGTGGGACTGCGTCCCCTCCGTCAGGAGCGCCGCGAGCCGATGGGCAAGCTGATTCCCTTGCCGATGGCCAAGGTCAATCGCCGCAATATCGAACCGTAACACCTCTTTTATTTCCGGCCGGGTTCGCCCCGGCCTCGGGCCTCGGGCATCGTTGATCGCAGATCAGTGAGCCACGGCATTTCTGGATAGATTGGCATGAGCGATAGCGTAGAACTTTTCACCGACGGCGCCTGCAAAGGCAATCCCGGCCCTGGCGGCTGGGGCGCGTTGCTGGTGTGCAAGGGTGTCGAAAAGGAGCTCTGGGGCGGCGAAGCCAACACCACCAATAATCGTATGGAGCTGATGGGCGCTATCCGTGGCCTGGAAGAACTCAAGCGTTCGTGCGACGTGTTACTGGTCACAGACTCGCAGTACGTCATGAAAGGCATCAACGAGTGGATGGACAACTGGAAAAAACGCGGCTGGAAGACTGCCGCGAAAGAGCCGGTGAAGAATGCCGATCTGTGGAAGCTTCTCGACGAGCAGGTCAACCGCCACAACGTCACCTGGAAGTGGGTCCGTGGACACATCGGCCATCATGGCAACGAACGCGCCGATCAGTTGGCGAACCGTGGCGTCGATGAAGTGCGCGGGTACAAACAAGCCTGATTTTCCTGCTGACGCACCGCGCTGCGGCCAATCGCCAGCAGGCTAGCTCCCACAGGGGTAGCGGGTGCTCGCAAAACCTGTGGGAGCCAGCCTGCTGGCGATAGGTGCAGCACGGTGTCCCTGAAAGCCCCCTGCGAGCGTGATAACATCCGCGCTTTTGCACGATTGAACCGTTGAGAGCTGAGCACTGATGGCCACCAGATCCGTTGTACTCGATACCGAAACCACTGGCATGCCGGTGACTGACGGCCACCGGATTATCGAAATCGGTTGTGTCGAGTTGATCGGCCGACGCCTGACCGGAAGGCACTTCCACGTTTACCTGCAGCCAGATCGCGAAAGTGATGAGGGTGCCATCGGTGTGCACGGCATCACCAACGAATTCCTGGTGGGCAAGCCGCGTTTCACGGAAGTGGCCGATGAATTTTTCGAGTTCATCAAAGGTGCGCAGCTGATCATCCATAACGCGGCGTTCGACGTTGGCTTCATCAACAACGAATTTGCCTTGATGGGTCAGCACGATCGCGCGGACATTACGCAGCACTGCTCGATTCTCGACACCTTGATGATGGCCCGGGAGCGCCATCCCGGGCAGCGCAACAGTCTCGACACCTTGTGCAAACGCTATGGCGTCGACAACTCCGGCCGTGAGCTGCACGGCGCCTTGCTCGACTCCGAGATCCTGGCCGACGTTTACCTGACCATGACAGGCGGGCAGACCAGCCTGTCGCTGGCGGGCAATGCGTCCGATGGCAACGGTTCAGGAGAGGGGGCGGACAACTCGGCCACAGAAATCCGCCGCCTGCCAGCCGACCGTCAGCCCACCCGAATCATCGCCGCCAATGACGATGATCTGGCGCAGCACGTGGCGCGTCTGGAAGCCATCGCGAAAGCAGCGGGGGCTCCGTCGCTGTGGCAGCAGCTCGCCGAGGCCAAAGCTCAGGCCTGAATCCGTGTAGCAGCTGCCGCAGGCTGCGTCCGGCGCAGCCGGTTGTTCAATTGATTTTTCACCGGCCACCTTGTTGACCCCGACGCAGCCTGCGGCAGCTGCTACAGGTGGGCGAACTTGCAGCCTCGGGGGGGGGCAGTGAACTATCTTGGGGCATTACCCCCTCGCCACATCCGCTTCAACCCTCTACCCTGAGCTCATTGGTGGATCTCGATCCGCCGCCTCAGGACACTGAGCTTATGTACAAGGACTTGAAGTTCCCGGTGCTGATCGTCCATCGCGACATCAAGGCTGACACCGTCGCCGGTGATCGCGTACGCGGCATCGCCAGGGAGCTGGAGCAGGAAGGCTTCAGTATCCTCTCGGCGGTCGATTACACTGAGGGCCGTCTGGTGGCTTCTACGCATCACGGTCTCTCCTGCATGTTGATCGCCGCTGAAGACCCAAGCGCCAACTCCCATCTGCTGCAGAACATGGCTGACCTGATTGGTCTGGCGCGGGTGCGTGCTCCGGACTTGCCGATTTTTGCCCTTGGCGAGCAGGTTACCCTCGAAAACGCCCCCGCCGACGCCATGGATGAACTCAACCAACTACGCGGCATTCTTTATCTGTTTGAAGACACAGTGCCCTTTCTCGCGCGGCAGGTAGCACGCGCTGCACGCAAATACCTCGATGGTTTACTGCCACCGTTCTTCAAGGCGCTTGTCCAGCACACCGCTGACTCCAACTATTCCTGGCACACACCCGGACATGGCGGCGGTGTGGCGTATCACAAGAGTCCGGTGGGGCAGGCGTTTCACCAGTTCTTCGGTGAAAACACCCTGCGTTCGGATCTATCGGTCTCGGTCCCAGAGCTGGGTTCATTGCTCGACCACACCGGCCCGCTGGCCGAGGCGGAAGCGCGTGCGGCGGCTAATTTTGGCGCCGATCACACTTTTTTCGTGATCAATGGCACCTCGACTGCCAACAAGATTGTCTGGCACGCAATGGTCGCCCGCGATGACCTGGTGCTGGTGGATCGCAACTGCCATAAATCGGTATTGCACTCGATCATCATGACCGGCGCGATCCCTCTGTACCTCTGCCCTGAACGCAACGAGCTGGGAATCATCGGGCCGATTCCGCTCAGCGAGTTCAGCCGTGAATCGATCCAGGCCAAGATCGACGCCAGTCCATTGACCAAGGGCCGCGAGCCCAAGGTCAAGCTCGCCGTGGTCACCAATTCGACCTATGACGGCCTCTGCTACAACGCCGAGCTGATCAAGCAAAGTCTTGGCAACAGTGTCGAGATTTTGCATTTCGACGAGGCCTGGTACGCCTACGCGGCGTTTCACGAATTCTTTGCCGGGCGTTACGGTATGGGGACCTCGCGCAGTGAAGAAAGCCCAATGGTGTTTACTACCCATTCCACGCACAAATTGCTCGCGGCGTTCAGCCAGGCGTCGATGATTCACGTGCAGGACGGTGGCATACGGCAGCTCGACCGCGACCGTTTCAACGAAGCGTTCATGATGCACATTTCCACATCGCCGCAGTACAGCATCATCGCCTCGCTGGACGTGGCATCGGCCATGATGGAAGGCCCGGCCGGGCACTCGCTGTTGCAGGAAATGTTCGACGAGGCCCTGAGTTTTCGGCGCGCGCTGGCTAATCTGCGTCAGCACATCGCCGGCGATGACTGGTGGTTCAGTATCTGGCAGCCACCTTCGGTTGAAGGCATCGAACGGGTATCGACGGTTGACTGGTTGCTGCAACCGGACGCGGACTGGCACGGTTTCGCCGGCGTTACCGACGACTACGTTCTGCTTGATCCGATCAGGGTTACCCTGGTGATGCCAGGTCTGACGGCAGGTGGTGCGCTCAGTGAGCGCGGTATTCCCGCAGCGATCGTCAGCAAATTTCTCTGGGAACGCGGACTGGTGGTCGAAAAGACCGGCCTGTACTCGTTTCTGGTGCTGTTTTCGATGGGCATCACCAAAGGCAAATGGAGTACCTTGTTGACCGAATTGCTGGAGTTCAAACGCAGCTATGACGCCAATGTCAGTCTTGCCAGTTGTCTGCCCTGCGTCGTCCAGCAGGACGCCACGCGATACCGCGGCATGGGTTTGCGTGACCTGTGTGACCAGCTGCATGCGTGCTATCGCAGCAATGCAACCGCCAAACATTTGAAGCGCATGTACACCGTGCTTCCGGAAATCGCCATGAAGCCTGCTGACGCTTATGATCACTTGGTGCGCGGCGAAGTCGAAGCGGTGTCCATCGATGCTTTGGAGGGCCGGATTTGCGCCGTCATGCTGGTACCGTATCCACCGGGAATCCCGCTCATCATGCCCGGTGAGCGTTTCACCCAATCGACACGTTCGATCAATGATTATCTGGCGTTTGCCCGAACATTCGACAGTAGCTTCCCCGGCTTTGTCGCCGATGTGCACGGCTTGCAACACGAAGACGAGGGCAATGGGCGGCTTTACACCGTCGATTGCATCAAGGAGTGAGGACGTTTCCCAGCATGCAACCGTTGATTAATCCGAAGTACCCAGGGCTGTCCGTGCGTGTTGCCGATGACGGCTTCGCCGCCTATATCTGGGGTAGCGATTTCAGTTTCGAAGTCGCCGCTTACGGCGCGGCCGAAGTGGGTAAGCCCGTCGATCAGTGGCCGGTGACGCCGATCATTCCGTACCGCAAGTGCTACGGCATTGATCCCGAAGAGTTCGGCAGTTTTCGCGATGCCGCCGACAGCGCTATTTTCATGGCTTATCTGGAAGATGAACCGGTGGGCCATCTGGTGATCAGTACCAACTGGAACGGCTTCGCCCACATCGACGAACTCGCGGTGCACGCACCGGCGCGTCGGCACGGCGTTGCGAAGGCATTGCTGGATGTCGCGCAGTTCTGGAGTCGCAAGAAAAAGTTGCCTGGCATCATGCTCGAGACCCAGAACAACAACCTGGGTGCATGCCGGCTCTACGAACGTTGCGGTTATGTGATTGGCGGTGTCGATCATCTGCGCTATCGCGGCATTGACCCCAATACAGCGGAAATGGCGCTTTTCTGGTACCGACTGTTTGATAACCCGCTGGAAAGTACGCTCAGCTCGATAACATCGCCGCGGCTTGTTCCGTGACGATTTCCAGCAGCGCCTGAGCGGCGGGTGAGGGCTCGGAATTCTTGAGCGTCAGCGCATACAGGCTGATCGGTACCGCGGGTATCAATGGACAGGTATCGAGACCGGCCGACCTCGCGCCGAGCGCGGTGAACGGGTCAACCATCGCCAGGCCTTCGCCAGCCTCGACCATGCTGAGCATCATCTGATGCGTCTGCACGCGGATATGGATCACCGGGGCAGGGCGCAGCATCTGCAGTTTATTGTCGAATGCCGGATTTAGCGGATCCTGGCCCTCGAGGCCGACCATCGCTTGGCCGGCGAGGTCCTGCAGGGCAATGTATTTTTGTTTGGGTTGCAGCCAGCCATGCGGCGCCAGCAACTGCAGTTTGCCTTGGATGATCGGCTGACAATCGATATCCACATGCTGTGGATCGTGCAGGCTGAGGCCCACGTCGCTTTCGCGCAGCAGCAGACTGCGCACGATAGCGCAGGTCGCTTCACTCAGCAGCGTGCAAGGTGCATCGGGAAAACGTCGGCGCAACGCCGCAATGCTTTGCGGCAACAACTGTTGCGCAAGCGGTGGCGAGCAAAGGATTCGAAGGGGCGGCGCGTGATAATGCTTGAGGCTGACGGCCATTCGCTGTATTGGCTCAAGCTTGGCGTACAAATGGGCAATTTCGCCCTGTAGCTCGCGTGCCTCGCGCGTGGGCTGCAACCGGCCGCGCACGCTGGAAAACAGCATGAAACCCAACTCACTCTCGGCGTCGTGCAGCAGATGCTCGACGTCGGCCACTGGCAACTGCAGCCATTCGGCGGCGGTGCCCAGGTGACCGGTCTGCAGCAGCGCCTGGATCACTTCGATGTGGCGTAAACGCATGCGTGAAGTCCATGTCCGGCAGGTGAGGGAGTCAGTGGCTGAATCCTAACTCAAGTCCGCCCATATGACTTCTGCTCATAACGCGAGGTTATGAGGCGACATTGGTTTCCGCTCGGGTGCCGACGTAGGTGTCAGGCTCGCGGGTGATCTGGATGTTTGACTGCACCAGCAAAAACACATTGTCGTCGAGCTTGTTGACACGATCGCCAATGGCCAGTTTGTAGGTGGTCACAGGCGTCGAGCCAGTGAAGCCGTCCGCCGACGGAGTGGATTCCTGGAACTCATGCACGGAATAAACGCGGCCTTCCGCGTCTCTTGCATGGAACTGACCGACGAGTACTGCTGCCATCTGTTTAGAACCTCTGGAGATAATCACTCAATTTGCGGATCTGTAGACCGTGCATGGGCGAGGTAAGTTTTCTTACCGGAAAAAAATAGTCAGAGGACGCATTTTTCACTCGCCCCCCGCTTGGATCGTCATCTATAACTACAGGCTCTTTCCATCGGACAGTCGAGAACATTTACATGAGCAACGTTTACACGATCGCCGTTGTCGTTGGCAGCTTGAGAAAGGAATCGATCAATCGCAAGGTTGCTTTGGCCCTTGCTGACCTGGCACCTGCCCACCTCAAACTCCACATCGTCGAAATCGCGGACCTGCCTCTTTATAACGAAGACATCGATGGCGCTTCACCGCCGGCAGCCTACAGCACTTTCCGACAACAAGTGGGTTCATCCGACGCGTTGCTCTTCGTCACCCCGGAATATAACCGTTCGGTGCCCGCACCGTTGAAGAACGCGATTGACGTTGGGTCGCGCCCCTACGGCCAGAGCTGCTTCAGTGGCAAGCCTGGGGCGGTGATCAGCGTTTCGCCAGGCGCTGTGGGTGGATTCGGCGCGAACCATCATTTGCGCCAATCCATGGTGTTTCTCGACGTGCCGATGATGCAACAGCCGGAAGCTTATCTGGGTGGGGCGGGTACGGCGTTTGATGAAGCCGGGCAACTGTCCGAAACGGTCAGGCCGTTCCTGCAAAAATTCATCGACAGCTATGCCAAGTGGGTCGAGCAACACAAAAAGGTCTAATACCCCACCAGTCACGCTATCTAGCCATGTAGCAGCTGCCGAGCCTGCGAGGCTGCGTTCGGCTACTGCGCTGGCTTGATGAAGCCGTTCAAAAGACTGTTCCGTCTGATTGCGGTGGCACCGGACGCAGCCTCGCAGGCTCGGCAGCTGCTACAGGGGGGGTGTGCGCAGCCTTGCAGGCGCGGCAGCTGCTACTGCGTCCCGGGTGTCCACAACATAGTGCTTTACTGAATATACGAAATTCCATATGTTCTCACCTTGTTTTGCCTGAACGGCCGTCCGGATCGTTCACGGGCGTCGATTTCTCATTCCTCCAAGGCTGCATTGCATGCTAATCGCGTCGTTGATTTTCCTGCTGACCATCACCTTGGTGATCTGGCAACCCAAGGGCCTCGGGGTTGGCTGGAGCGCGTCATTGGGCGCGGTGCTGGCGCTGGTTTTCGGCGCTGTGCACCTCGGTGATATTGCACTGGTATGGCAGATTATCTGGAACGCCACCGGTACTTTTATCGCGCTGATTATCATCAGCCTGTTGCTCGACGAAGCGGGTTTTTTTGCCTGGGCGGCGTTGCATGTAGCGCGTTGGGGGCGCGGTAGCGGGCGCAAGCTATTCGCTTTCATGGTCCTGCTCGGCGCGCTGGTGTCGGCGCTGTTTGCCAATGACGGCGCAGCATTGATCCTCACGCCGATCGTTATTTCGATGTTGCTGGCGTTGCGGTTCTCTGCGGCAGCGACCCTGGCGTTCGTCATGGGCGCGGGTTTCATTGCCGACACGGCGAGCCTGCCGTTGGTGGTGTCGAACCTGGTGAACATCGTCTCGGCCGATTTCTTCAACATCGGTTTCAATCGTTACGCGGCGGTGATGGTCCCGGTAAACGTCGTCAGCGTCGCGGCCACTCTGGGCATGTTGATGTGGTTCTTTCGCCGGGATATTCCCAAGGCGTACGACCCTGAGCAGCTGGAAAGTCCGGCCAGTGCCATCCAGGACAAGGCGACGTTTTTCGCCGGTTGGGCGGTGCTGGCGATTCTGCTGATCGGCTGCTTTGCGCTTGAACCATTGGGCATTCCAATCAGCGCCATTTCGGCGGTGTGCGCGGCGCTGCTGCTGGCAATCGCCGCGCGCGGGCACAAGATATCCACCCGCAAGGTGATCAAGGAAGCGCCGTGGCAGATCGTGATTTTCTCGCTAGGCATGTACCTGGTGGTTTACGGCCTGCGCAATGCCGGACTTACAGATTATCTGGCGGGTTGGCTGAATTCTTTCGCCGGTTATGGGATTTGGGGCGCTGCAATGGGCACCGGGGTGTTGACGGCGTTGCTGTCATCGATGATGAACAACATGCCGACGGTGTTGGTCGGCTTGCTGTCTATCGAAGCGAGCCAGGCGACCGGGGTGATCAAAGAAGCGATGATTTACGCCAACGTGATTGGCAGCGACCTGGGGCCGAAGATTACCCCGATCGGCAGTCTGGCGACGTTGTTATGGCTACACGTGTTGCAGCGCAAGGGTATCCGGATTGGCTGGGGATATTATTTCCAGGTCGGGATCGTGCTGACCGTGCCGGTATTGCTGGTGACGTTGGCGGCGCTGGCGGTGCGGTTGTCTGTTTGAAATTCTGTTGGCCCCATCGCGAGCAGGCTCGCTCCCACATTGGATGTGCGGCGTTCACTGAGTTCTTGTGGGAGCGGGCTTGCTCGCGAAGAGGCCGGCCCTGGCGCCACAAAACTCAGCCATTCCCCGGCACATTCGGCCAGAGATCGGCCACGAGAAAAAGCCGCTCCGCTTCCTCCCAGTCGCCATCACCATTCTCGACCAGACGCACCAGCAACTGTGCGGGGGCCAGTGGTTCCAGAGCCGTTAGCCAGGCGTTCAACTGTTCGGCGCTCCAGGTCTGATCCGCCGGATAATGCGCCGGTGCCAGCCAGGCGTGGCGGGGCAGGGGTTGCCAGCGGCCTGGCGGACGTTGCGCGACAAAGTCCGGCCAATCCTTCTGATGCAACCAACTGCCGCGCAGATGCTGCGGATGGGCACCCGTCGGGGCTTGCGCCTGTCCCGGCCACGGGTACAACAAATAACCACCCAGCCACAGATGCGCACTGAACTGCTGAATATCCAGCGCCGCCAGCACTTCGCGGCTTTCCGGGCGCGCAGAGATCGGCAGTTGATGCTGGCTCAAGTGCGCCAGTTTGCGATCCAGCCGATCATGACAGCCCGGGCCCAGCCACTGCGCGGTGTCCTGCCCATAGCCACCTTGCGGGCCGAGGTAAAGCTTGATCGCCAATTCCAGATGATGCACGCCGTCGCGGTCACGCAGCAGCATGTCCAGCTCGCCCAGCGTGTGGCCTGCGCGCCGGATCGGCAGGTTGGCGGCGATCAGCTCGATGCCCGGCGCGTGCCTCACCGCGTACTGCCACAGCCGTTCGTAATACAGACCCAGGCGTCGGGTTCGTGCCTGGGCCAGCCAGTGCAGCAAGTCGTAACTGTCGTGATCCAGTTGCCGCAGCCATCGCTCAAGCTGTTCGGGCGCCTGCACCCAGTCGCTGCCGGCCAGCGGATGACGCTGTGGCCACGGCGTGACCGCGAGCATCGGCGGCGCGAGGATGACCCACGCCAGGTCGCGGACTTCCGGGTGGCGCAACTGGTGGGGTAACTGCAGCAAATCGGGAAATAGGATCATCTTGCGAGCATAGCCTCAAACCTGAGTGGACCTCTGGGGCTGAAAGGATTTTGTCTATCCTGAGCTTTCGCCCATAATCGTGGTTCTCGCCGTCGCAGACCCTGACTCTAGGAGCCCCATGGAGCAATTTCGTAATATCGGCATCATCGGTCGCCTTGGCAGTTCGCAGGTGCTGGATACCGTCCGCCGACTGAAACGCTTCCTGCTTGATCGTCACCTGCACGTGATCCTCGAAGACACCATCGCCGAAGTCCTGCCCGGTCATGGCCTGCAAACCTCGTCGCGCAAGATGCTCGGTGAAGTCTGTGACATGGTGATTGTGGTCGGCGGCGACGGCAGCCTGCTCGGCGCCGCGAGAGCCTTGGCCCGACACAACATCCCGGTGCTCGGCATCAACCGTGGCAGTCTCGGTTTTCTTACGGACATTCGCCCGGACGAGTTGGAAATCAAGGTTGCCGAAGTGCTCGACGGCCATTATCTGGTGGAAAACCGCTTCCTGCTGCAGGCCGAAGTGCGCCGTCACGCCGAGGCCATCGGTCAGGGTGACGCACTGAACGATGTGGTGCTGCACCCGGGCAAATCGACGCGGATGATTGAGTTCGAACTCTACATCGACGGTCAGTTCGTCTGCAGCCAGAAGGCCGACGGCCTGATTGTCGCGACGCCCACTGGCTCGACCGCCTACGCCTTGTCGGCGGGTGGCCCGATCATGCACCCCAAGCTCGACGCTATTGTGATTGTGCCGATGTACCCCCATACCTTGTCGGGTAGACCGATTGTGGTCGATGGCAATAGTGAGCTGAAAATCGTCGTGTCCAAAGATATGCAGATCTACCCGCAAGTCTCCTGTGACGGGCAAAACCACTTTACCTGCGCGCCGGGCGACACCATCACCGTGAGCAAGAAAGCGCAGAAGCTGCGGCTGATTCACCCGCTCGACCACAACTACTATGAAGTCTGCCGGACCAAGCTCGGCTGGGGCAGCAAGTTGGGTGGTGGAGGCGACTGATGCTCGATCCCGCGCGTAGCTACGACCTGATCGGTGACGTGCACGGTTGCGCTCTGACCCTTGAGCATTTGCTCGACCGGCTCGGTTATCACAAACAAGGTGGCGTCTGGCGCCATGCCTCGCGCATGGCGGTGTTCGTCGGCGACATCATCGACCGCGGCCCGCGGATTCGTGAGGCGCTGCACATCGTCCATGACATGGTCGAGGCCGGTCAGGCGCTGTGCATCATGGGCAACCATGAATTCAACGCGCTTGGCTGGGTCACCCCCGCGCCGCCGGGCAGTGGCAAGCAATTCGTGCGCGAACACACACCCCGTCATGCGCGTCTGCTGGGGGAAACCCTGAAGCAGTTCGAAGACCATCCGGGCGACTGGCACGACTTTCAGCAGTGGTTCTATGACATGCCATTGTTCGTCGATGCCGGCCGTTTCCGCGTGGTGCATGCCTGTTGGGATGCGGGGCTGATCGAGCCGTTGCGGGCGTTGTTCCCGGACGGCTGTGTCGACGAAGCTTTCCTGCAAGCGTCGGCAATTCCCGGCAGCTTCGCCTGCACGGTATTCGATCGGCTGTTGCGCGGTACCGACATGCGTTTGCCCGACGGGCTGACCATGACCAGTGGCGACGGCCTGACCCGGTCGTTTTTCCGTACCAAATTCTGGGAAGACGACCCGCAAACCTACGGTGACATCGTGTTTCAGCCCGACGCATTGCCCGAACCGGTGGCCCTGACGCCGCTGTCTTCCAATGAAAAAAACACCTTGCTGCGCTACGGCGCCGATGAGCCGTTGCTGTTCGTCGGCCATTACTGGCGCAGTGGTAAACCGGCACCGATACGTCCGAATCTGGCCTGCCTGGATTACAGCGCAGTGCTCTACGGAAAACTGTGCGCCTATCGGCTGGACCAGGAAACCCGACTCGATCCGGGCAAATTTGTCTGGGTCGACGTCGAACGCCCGGAGGTGCTGCAATGAGTGCCGTGGCCGTACTGCGCCTGCCGCTGAATGTGGATCTCAGCGGTTTCGTCAAACTGCTGCAACGCATGCAGGTACCGCATCGCGTCAGCGAAGAGAAGGGCGAGCAAGTGTTGTGGGTGCCGGCCCATATCAGTGAAGACGTGCGCTCACTGTATGACCGTTTTCCGGCGGGCGACCCTGATCAGCAAATGGACATTCCGGCTGCGCAGGCTGCTAAGCGCCCGGGCTTTATCGAGCAACTGCGCCATGCCAAGGCGACCGCGCTGGTGCTGATCCTCAGCCTGATCGTCGGCGCGGTCACGCTGCTCGGCGAAAACCTCGAAACCATGCGCTGGCTGACCTTTCTCGATTTCCGCATCGTCGGCGAGTACATCCACTTCGTGCCGTTGGCTGACAGCCTGGCCGCAGGGCAGTGGTGGCGACTGGTGACACCGATGTTGATCCACTTCGGCATTCTGCACCTGGCCATGAACGGCATGTGGTATTGGGAGCTGGGGCGGCGCATCGAGTCGCGGCAGGGCAGCATCAACCTGATCGGCCTGACACTGCTGTTTGCCGTGGCGTCGAACTATGCGCAGTTCGTTTTCAGCGGTCCGACCCTGTTTGGCGGTTTGTCCGGCGTGCTGTATGGCTTGCTGGGGCATTGCTGGATTTTCCAGGTGCTGGCGCCGAACCCGGCTTATCGCCTGCCGCGCGGCGTGCTGGTGATGATGCTGGTGTGGTTGCTGGTGTGCCTGTCCGGGCTGGTCTCGATGATCGGCTTCGGTGAGATTGCCAATGCGGCCCACGTCAGCGGGTTGCTCGTCGGATGCCTGACCGGTTTGTTGGGTGGTTTGTATAACCGCCGTAAACTGGCCGTCTAAAACTGTTACGTGTGTACCAAAAGAGCGCGGAGACCGAATGTCCTCTTTCAACGAAATGATCAATAACATCACCCCCGAAATCTACCAAAGCCTGAAACTGGCGGTGGAGATCGGGAAATGGTCCGACGGCAACAAGCTGACGGCTGAGCAACGAGAACTCTCGCTGCAGGCAATGATCGCCTGGGAAATCCAGAACCTGCCCGAGGACGAGCGCACCGGTTACATGGGCCCGCAGGAATGCAGTTCAAAGTCCATCAGCGTGCCCAACATCCTGTTCAAGTCGGATGCCATCCATTGATCGAGATTGGCCGCGGTGCAATCAGTAAAATGTCGGCGCGCCTTGACGGGCCGCACGTGCAATACGCGTTTCGTCTGGGCGATGCCGAAGTGCCGGTCAATCCGTTGATTGGTAGCACGGTGCGTCTTGAGTTTCTGGGGGCGATCCATTGTTCCCATTGTGGGCGCAAGACCAAAACCAGCTTTAGCCAGGGTTATTGCTACCCGTGCATGACCAAGCTGGCGCAGTGCGATCTGTGCATCATGAGTCCCGAGCGCTGCCACTTCGAGGCTGGAACGTGCCGCGATCCGGAGTGGGGCACAACGTTCTGCATGACCGATCATGTGGTCTATCTGTCGAATTCATCAGGGGTAAAAGTCGGCATCACCCGGGCCACTCAGCTGCCGACTCGCTGGATCGATCAGGGCGCGCGCCAGGCGCTGCCGATCATGCGCGTCTCGACCCGTCAGCAATCGGGTTTCGTCGAAGACCTGTTCCGCAGTCAGGTGGCCGACAAAACCAACTGGCGTGCTTTACTCAAGGGCGAAGCGGTGTCAGTCGATCTGGCACAGGTGCGTGATCAACTGTTCGAGAGCTGCGCGCAAGGTTTGCAGGGTTTGCAGGAACGATTCGGCCTGCAGGCCATTCAGACTATTGCCGACGTAGAACCCATCGAAATCCGTTACCCGGTCGAGCAATACCCGGCCAAGATCGTCAGTTTCAACCTGGACAAGAATCCGATTGCCGAAGGCACGCTGTTGGGAATCAAAGGGCAATACCTGATTTTCGACACCGGCGTGATCAATATTCGTAAGTACACGGCTTATCAGCTCGCCGTGCATCAGTAAGGACTCCAGCATGCGCACCGAACAACCGAAGATGATTTACCTGAAGGACTATCAGGCGCCCGAGTACCTGATCGACGAGACGCACCTGACCTTCGAGTTGTACGAGGACCACAGCCTGGTCCATGCGCAACTGGTGATGCGCCGCAACCCTGAACGTGGCCCTGGCCTGCCGCCGCTGGTGCTGGACGGTCAGCAACTGGAATTGCTGTCGGTCACGCTGGCTGACCGTGAGCTGAGCGAAGCTGACTACCAGATAAGCGAGAACCATCTGACCCTGCGCCCGACCAGTGAAAGCTTTACGGTCGACACCAGCGTCAGGATTCATCCGGAAACCAATACCGCGCTGGAAGGCCTGTACAAGTCAGGCACGATGTTCTGCACCCAGTGCGAGGCTGAAGGCTTCCGCAAGATCACCTATTACCTCGACCGCCCGGACGTGATGAGCACGTTCACCACCACTGTGGTCGCCGAGCAGCACAGTTACCCTGTGCTCCTGTCCAACGGCAATCCGATTGCCAGCGGCCCCGGCGAAGACGGCCGCCACTGGGCGACGTGGGAAGATCCGTTCAAGAAACCGGCTTATCTGTTCGCGCTGGTGGCCGGTGACTTGTGGTGCGTCGAAGACACGTTCACCACCATGACCGAGCGCACAGTGGCACTGCGTATTTATGTCGAACCGGAAAATATCGACAAATGCCAGCACGCCATGAACAGCCTGAAGAGGTCGATGCGCTGGGATGAAGAGGTCTATGGTCGCGAATACGATCTGGACATCTTCATGATTGTTGCAGTGAATGACTTCAACATGGGCGCGATGGAGAACAAGGGCCTCAATATTTTCAACTCCAGCGCCGTGCTCGCTCGCGCCGAAACAGCCACCGATGCCGCGCATCAACGGGTCGAGGCGATTGTCGCTCACGAATACTTTCACAACTGGTCGGGCAACCGCGTAACCTGCCGCGACTGGTTCCAGTTGTCGCTGAAGGAAGGCTTCACCGTGTTCCGCGACGCCGGTTTCTCGGCCGACATGAACTCGGCGACGGTCAAGCGCATTCAAGACGTGGCGTACCTGCGCACGCACCAGTTTGCCGAAGACGCCGGTCCCATGGCCCACGCTGTACGCCCGGACAGCTTCATCGAAATTTCCAACTTCTACACCCTCACCGTGTACGAAAAGGGTTCGGAAGTCGTGGGCATGATCCACACCTTGCTCGGCGCCGAAGGCTTCCGCAAGGGCAGCGACCTGTACTTCGATCGCCACGATGGCCAGGCCGTAACGTGCGACGACTTCATTAAAGCCATGGAGGATGCCAATGGCGTCGACCTGACCCAGTTCAAACGCTGGTACAGCCAGGCCGGCACACCACGCTTGGCGGTCAGTGACTCTTACGATGCCGCCGCAAAAACCTACAGCCTGACGTTCCGCCAGAGCTGCCCGGAAACCCCGGACAAGGTCGAGAAACTGCCGTTCGTGATTCCGGTGGAATTGGGCCTGCTGGATGGTAATGGTGACGACATTGCACTGCGTTTGGTTGGTGAGGCCAGCGCGCAAGGTACGTCGCGGGTGATTCCGGTTACGGAAGCCGAGCAGACGTTCACGTTCGTCGACATCGCCGAACAGCCATTGCCGTCGTTGCTGCGCGGTTTCTCCGCGCCGGTGAAACTGAGTTTCCCGTACACCCGTGATCAACTGATGTTCCTGATGCAACACGACAGCGACGGTTTCAACCGTTGGGACGCCGGTCAGCAGCTATCAGTGCAGGTTTTGCAGGAACTGATTGCGGATCATCAGAACGGCGAAGCGTTGGTACTGGATCAGCGTCTGGTGACCGCGCTGCACAGTGTATTGACTGACGAAACGCTGGATCAGGCGATGGTCGCGGAAATGCTTTCGTTGCCAGGCGAGGCGTATCTGACGGAAATCAGCGAAGTGGCTGACGTCGACGCTATCCACATCGCCCGGGAATTTGCTCGCAAGCAATTGGCGAATAACCTGTTCGAGCCGCTCTGGCTGCGTTATCAGGCCAACCGCGATCTGTCGAAGAAGACGCCTTACGTTGCGCAAGCCGAGCACTTCGCTCGTCGCGCGCTGCAAAACATTGCGCTGTCGTACCTGATGCTCAGCGAGAAAGCCGAAGTGTTGGCCGCGACGCTTGAGCAGTTCGAGACCAGCGACAACATGACCGAGCGCCTGACCGCGCTGGCGGTGCTGGTGAATTCGCCGTTTGAAGAGCAGAAGGCTACGGCATTGGCGACCTTTGCCGAACACTTCAAGGACAACCCGCTGGTCATGGATCAGTGGTTCAGTGTGCAGGCTGGCAGCCCGCTGCCGGGTGGGCTGGAGCGGGTGCGTCAATTGATGCAGCATCCTGCTTTCACTATGAAAAACCCGAACAAGGTCCGGGCACTCGTTGGCGCTTTTGCCGGGCAGAACCTGATCAACTTCCATTCGGCGGATGGGTCCGGGTATCGCTTCCTGGCGGATCTGGTGATTGAGCTGAACGGGTTTAATCCGCAGATTGCTTCGCGGCAATTGGCGCCGCTGACTCGCTGGCGCAAATATGACGACAAGCGTCAGGTGCTTATGAAAGGCGAGCTGGAGCGGATTCTTGCTTCGGGCAACTTGTCGAGCGATGTGTATGAGGTGGTCAGCAAAAGCCTGGCTTGAGGCTGGCTTTGCTTCTGCAGGTTGGCTCTGCAGGAGCGGAGCTTGCTCGCGAAAGCGGTCCGCGGTGCGGCCCGGTGCTTTCGGATGTACTCGACTCCCTGTAGGAGCTGGCTTGCCAGCGATAGCGATGTCTTGGGCGGATAGTTTTTGTGGGTGTACATATCCATTTCTGCGGTGAAGGCGGCTAATGGTTTCGCTTTTACAGCGAGTCACTTGGAAAAGCACCAAGTAACCAAGTGCTCTTGCCCCTGACGTCCGGTGGCTCGCTAGTGCTCGCCATGCCTTCGCTCCGGTCCTGCTCCGTGGGCCCGGCGCGATCGGCCATCCTTGGCCGTGCGCGCCTAACCCGGCATCCTTGCCGGGTTGCCCACTGCGCAGAACCTGCGCTCAGCCTCCCGAGGGGGCGCTAACTGCCACAGCGCGCCGAGGCGGCCTGATAGCCGACCTGGCTACGCAAGTTACGCCAGAACGCAAATCCCTGTAGCAGCTGGCGCAACCTGCGTCCGGCTGCGTAGCAGTCGTAAAATCAGGCGGTGCGGTTTGATAGATAATCGCAAGCGCGATATCGACGACTGCGGCGTCCGATCGCGGCCCGAGCCGGACGTAGGCTGCGCCAGCTGCTACGGGACCTGTGTCGTATGGGACAGAATGATCCTGCCCGGATGGCGAGCTTGAGCGAGCCACCGGACGTCAGGGGCGCTTGCGCTTGGTTACTTGGCGCCTTGCCAAGTGACCCGCCGTAAGGGCCGAACCAATGCCAGCCATCACCCCATCAACGGATATGTACACCCGCAAACCCAATGTCGTCAGACAAATAGCCCTGCTTTAATGAGCACAATTCATCAACAAGAACGCTGCGAAAATCGCTTGGAAAGTCTGCCCCATCCCGGTGTCTACTGCGAATCAAGCCCCACAGCCAGGACGCCCCATGACCCATCCAAGAATCGGTTTCGCCTGCCAGTTCAAGCATCCCGAGCGCGACCTTTCGCTCAGTGCGCTGAAGGTGATCGAAAGCCCGTTCAATCCGCGAACCACCACCTTGCGCTGGATGGATAGCGTCGAAGCGCAGGTGGCCCGGGAGCGCTTGCTGGAAGTGATCGCACATAACCTGGAGGCGCAACTGCGCTTGCTGGCCTACGTCGCCGAGTTGCCGCCGACCTTGCGCATGCTGCGCCTGAGCAGCGATCTGTTGCCGTTTTACAGCCACCCGAAAGTGGCCGCGTTCTACCAGGACCCGGCCATTCAAAACCAGCTCGCCGAGCGCTTCGCCGCCATCGGTACGTTGGCGCGCACGGCCGACATACGTTTGTCGTTTCACCCCGGCCAATACTGCGTGCTGGGCTCGGACAAGCCGAACGTGGTGGAAAACAGCCTCGCCGAGTTCGAATACCACGCCGACATGATCCGGATGATGGGCTACGGTCAGCGTTTTCAGGATCTCAAATGCAATGTGCACATAGCCGGTCGCCTGGGTGGCGAGGGCATCCGTGCAATCTGGCCACGGTTTTCAGAGGTGGCGCGCAATTGCATTACCTTTGAGAACGAAGAGAAAACCTACGGCGTTGACGATTGCCTGCAACTGGCCGATCTGGCTCCGGTGGTGCTCGACATCCATCATTGCTGGATCAACGAAAACGACTACATCGACCCGGATTCCCCGCGTGTGCAACGGGTCATCGACAGTTGGCGTGGCGTGCGGCCGACGATGCATTACTCGCAACCTCCGGAGCGTCTGCAGGAGTTGGGCTTCGACGCTGACCGCAAGCTGGAAATGCCCGAGTTGCTGCAAGTGGTGACCAAGCGAGACCTTTACGGCCACAGCGCGCAGATGTGGAATCGCTGGACCAACACTTACGCACAGCTGTTCATGGATCGGTTCGACATCATGCTTGAAGCCAAGGACAAGAACCTCGCGGCGCTGGCCTTCTATAAGGCGTTCGCGCCCGGAGCGTGAAGTACAAAAAAACGGCCCATCAAGCCGTTTTTTTTTGTCGCGAAAACACTCAGGCAAGCCTTACAAGTGATCCGCATCAATCACTGCTTTGGCGAACGCCTGCGGGTCTTCCTGCGGCAGGTTGTGGCCGATGCCGCCGCTGATCAGGCGGAATTCATACTTGCCGGTAAAACGCTTGGCGTAGTCCTGCGGCGCAGGATGCGGCGCGCCGTTGGCATCGCCTTCAAGAGTGATGGTCGGCACGCTGATCGATGGAGCCTTGGCAAGCTTCTGCTCAAGGGCTTCGTACTGGCTTTCACCCTGGACCAGGCCCAGACGCCAGCGGTAGTTGAACACGGTGATCTCGACATGATCGGGGTTGCTCAGCGCCTTGGCGCTGCGGTCGAAGGTAGCGTCGTCGAACGCCCATTGCGGCGAAGCCAGTTGCCAGATCAGCTTGGCAAAATCATGGGTGTTCTTCGCATAGCCGGCTCGGCCGCGTTCGGTGGCGAAGTAGAACTGATACCACCATTGCAGCTCGGCCTTGGGTGGCAGCGGATTTTGCCCGGCCGCCTGATTGCCGATCAGATAACCACTGACCGCCACCAGTGCCTTGACCCGCTCTGGCCACAGCGCGGCAACGATATCGGCTGAGCGTGCGCCCCAATCATACCCCCCGAGCACCGCCTGTTTGATTTTCAGCGCGTCCATGAAGTCGATGACGTCGCTGGCCAGTGCGGCCGGCTGGCCATTGCGCAGGGTTTTATCCGACAGGAAATGCGTGTCACCGTAGCCGCGAGCATACGGCATCAAGACGCGGTAGCCTTTGGCTGCGAGCAGCGGCGCCACCTCGTCGTAGCTGTGAATGTCGTACGGCCAGCCGTGCAACAGAATCACCGCCGGGCCATTGGCAGGACCGGTTTCGGCGTAGGCCACATCAAGTAGACCGGCCTTGACGTGCTTGAGCGCGCCGAACGGGGAAGGGCTCGAGAAAGACGTGTCCGCGTTGATCGCAGTGGGTTGGGCGGTTGCTGCGGTTTGCGCCTGGGCCACGCCGAGTACACCGAACAGGACCAATGCGAGGATTGACGAGCCGGCCAGGCGGCGGCGGGGCTTAGCGAATTTTTGTTCTGCAGTGCCGTTTTCATGCTGAAGTCTCCGATGCGAGTCAATGATCGAAGGGCTGACAGCTCCCCTTCAAACCTGGCTCCCATTTCAACCCGGCGACGTATCCGGGCTGTGTCGAATCCCCAGCCCGGTGAAAACCCATGTATCAAAATGGCCGCCATATACACACTGATACACAGCAGCATTGCCGCACAAACCTGTAGCAGCTGGTGAAGCCTGCGTCCGGCCTGAGCCGAGTTGGGATAAAGCAGTGGTAAATCAGCCAACCCGGTGAATGACCTGAACGCACAGCCTCACGACTGCTCCGTCCGAACGCGGGCGCAGCCGGACGCAGGCTTCGCCAGCTGCTACAGGGATTCCCCAGTTACAGGGCTTCGCCGGCTGCTACAGGGACCGCAGCGATAGCGGGCGTTCCATCAGTTGATCACAAACCCCGCCCCCACCGGATCGTTGCGCTCGATCACCCAGCGTGACGTGCCGAGGATGCTCGCCGTACCTTTTACAGTCGGGCGCACGGCGCGTGTGCCGTTCAGGTCGACTTCGCCCAGCAGGCAGCCTTCGAACGTGCCGCTGCCCAACAACCCTTCGGACAGAATCGGTTGGTTCAACCCGAGTTTTCCCCGGGCCTCGAACATCGCCATCATCGCACTGGTGCCCGTGCCACCGGGGGAGCGGTCGAGCTGACCGGCGCTGAAGACATGAACGTTTTTGTAGAACGCGCCTTCGATCGTCGCCGGGTGCCAGAAGGTGATGAAGTTGAGGTCGTTAATGTGCGCCTCGGTGGGGTGCTGGATCTTCAGCTGCCGGTTGATCTGGTCACGGGCCAGCAGGCCCAGGCGCGACAGTTCGCTGCCGTTGTCCGGGCTGATGCGCAGGTCACAATCGCTCAGGTCAATGATGCCGAAGTAGTTGCCGCCCCAGACCAGATCGGCCTTGAGGTCGCCGTAGCCGGGCAGTGTGATCGGGATATCCTGAGCGGCGACATAGGCCGGCACGTTTTCAAAACGGGTCCAGAGAACTTTATCGCCCTCGGAAGCAACCTCGGCCACCACCAGGCCGGCCGTTGTTTCGAAGCGGATTCTGGTGATGCCATCGGCACCGCGCGGCACCAGGCCGAGGGCGACCATCGCCATGCTCACGGCAATCGTGCCGTGACCGCACATGTGCGAATACACGCTGCCGTCCATGTAGATCAGGCCGGCGTCGAATTCGCTGCTCGATGGCGGCGTGAGAAACACGCCGAACATGTCCTTGTGGCCACGGGGTTCCTGCATCAGGGCCTTGCGCAGCCAATCGTAGTTCTGCTCGAGAAAGGCGCGCTTGGCGAGAATGCTCGAACCGGCGGGGTAGGGTATGCCGCTGTGGACGATGCACAGTGGTTCGCCTTCGGTATGGGTATAGATGACATCGAACGTGTCTTGCATGCGCATGACTGAACTCCTGACTGACGGGCGGATTTATGGCTATGTAGGGCTGGAAGTGGTCGGTTTATTTGCGTTCTGACAAAAGGTCGAGACCGATGCAGAGGTCGAGAATGATCACCGCGAGCACCACGACGATGATGGTTGCGCCGGACGCGGCAGCGATGGTCGGGTCGACCGTGTATTGCACGTAGTTGAAGAGTTTCACCGGGATGGTGTTGAGGTCCGGCGTGGTATTGAAGATCGACAGCTCGACGTTGATCCACGACGAGATGAACGCGAAGATCGAGCCGGTGACAATCCCCGGACGAATCTGCGGCAACACCACCAGAAAGAACGTCGCCCAGGGCGTGCCGCCGAGATCGCTGGACGCTTCTTCCAGCGCGCGCTGTTCCGGCGTCAACATCGACAGCACCGACCGCAACACGAAAGGCGAAATGATGATGGTGTGGCCGATCAACAAAGCCAGGAAACTGCGGGTCAAACCGAAGTAACCACCAAACTGCAGCAGCGCTGCGCCGAGCACGATGTGCGGAAATACCAGCGGTGAGGTGAGCGCCGCGAGGATCGTGGCCTTGCCGGGAAAGTCATAACGTGCCATCGCCAGCGCGGCCGGTACGCTGAGCAGCACCGCGACAAACGTCGCGACCAGGGCGAGCAGGGTGCTGGTGGCAAACGAGGCCACGTAGCTGGGGTCGCCAAGCATTTTTGCGTACCAGTCCAGCGTCCAGCCCTGCGGCGGAAAAGCCAGAAAAGAAGTGGCGGTCACGGACACGCCGAGGATCACCACCAGTGGCAGCAGCATGTAGCCGAGCACGGCCCATGACACCAGTCTGAGCAGCATTTTAGTGATCATTGATTGCTCCCCCGAATGTTGCCGACTCGCCCGGCCAGGCCGACCATGACCAGGGTGAAGATCAGCAACACCACGCTGAGCGCACCGCCGAAATTGAAATCGAAGACCGAGCTGTATTGCTGGAAGATCAGCATCGACAGCACCGAAATGCGCCCGCCGGACAACAGCGCCGGTGTGACGTAGGCGCTCGCTGCCAGGGTGAACACCATGATCGAGCCAGAGATGATCCCCGGCATGGTCAGCGGCAAGACCACGTGAAAGAACGTTGATCGCGGGCTGGCACCGAGGTCCTCGGAGGCTTGCTCGAAAGCCGGGTCGACTTGCGCCAGGGCATTGCCGGCGGCGAGCACGATGAACGGCAGCAGGATGTAGACCATGCCGATCAGGATGCCGAGCTCGGTGCCGAGGAAACGGATCGGCGTGTCGATCAGGCCGGTTTCCATCAGACTCTGATTGACCAGTCCCTTGCGCCCCAACAGCACCATCCAGCCGAACGAACGGACGATATTGCTGGTGAACATCGGCACTACCAGCAAAATCACACAGGCCCGGCGCCACGCTCGCCACTTGACCACGCGCACCAGATACCAGGCCAGCGGATAACCGAGCAGCAAGGAAATCAGCGTGGTCAGCGCGGCGATGCGGAAGGTCACCAGAATCACGTCCCAGTGATACTGATCACCCAGCACGCGGATGTAGTGTTGGAGGGTGAAGGTTTGATCGGCACCCTGGGTCAGACTGGCGAAGATCACCACAGCGAAGGGCGCCAGAAAGAACGCGGCGAAAAACCCCAGAGCGCCGAACAGCATCAACGCCGGAGCGATAACCTGGCGTTTCATAGCGGTTCACCAATCAAGTGCAGGTGCGCTGGATTGAAGCCCAGGCGCACGCTGCTGCCAGTCACCAGGTCGGCGCGCGGAAAACCCATGGTCCGCGCAACAATGGCTTGCCCATCGATCAGGGTGTGCACCAGGGTATGACTGCCGACGGTAACGATATCGGTGACAATACCGTTGATTTCACAGGCACGATTGCTCGATGCATCCAGCACTTCCAGATGCTCGGGACGCAGTACGGCGACACCGCGCGGCAGCAGGTCTTTTGCCGAATTGACAATGGGTGTGTGGCCGATGCCCAGGCGAATCTCGCCATTATCGCTGGCTTGATAAGCGATCAGGTTGGCCTCGCCGATAAAATCAGCGACAAAACGGGAGGCCGGTGCGCTGTAAATCTCGCTGCAGGCCCCGACCTGTTCGATGCGGCCAGCATTCATCACCACGATGCGGTCGGCGATGGTCATCGCTTCTTCCTGATCGTGGGTGACAAAAATGAAAGCAATCCCGAGTTTGGCCTGCAGATGCTTGAGCTCCAGCTGCATGCGCTTGCGCAGTTTCATGTCCAGCGCCGACAGCGGCTCATCGAGCAGCAGCAGTTTCGGTCGATTGACGATGGCGCGGGCCAGGGCTACACGTTGTTGCTGGCCACCGGACAATCCGCGAGGAAATCGCTCTTCCAGGGTTTCCAGGCCGACCATGGCCAAGGCTTCCCGCGCCTGTTGTTTCGCTTCAGTGCGGTTGACACCCTGGCGGCGCGGGCCGTAGGCAACGTTTTCCAGTACGGTCATGTGCGGAAACAGCGCGTAGTTCTGAAACACCGTGTTGAGCGGTCGACGGTACGGCGGCAGGCGACTGACGTCCTGACCTTCAATCGCGATGCTGCCTGAGTCAGGCTGCATGAAGCCGGCAATCGAGCGCAGCAGGGTGGTCTTGCCACAGCCACTGGGGCCGAGCAGCACGATGAATTCGCCCTGCTCGATGTCCAGGTGGATGTTGTCCAGCGCCTGGAACGGCCCAAAGCTTTTACAGACGCTATCGATGCTCAACAAAACTGACATTGCAGACCTCTTGAGCTAGTTTTTGGCGGTGACTTTGCGATTCCAGTCGTTGGTTACGCTGGCACGCTGGGCGTTGATCTGGCTCCAGTCGAACAGCCGCAGGTTGTCGATCGAACCGCCCACGCCCCAAGGCAACTTGCGCGCCACGTCGTCCGCCACTTCGACGCCTTTTACCGCTGGCCCCAGGTACAGCTTGCCGGCCAGGCAGGACGCCGCTTCCCTGGTCAGTGCGGTATTGATGAACTGCTCGCCGGCCTTGCTGTTCTTTGCACCCTTGATCAGGTGCAGGCGCGCATCGGTGGCCCACGCGCCTTCCTTGGGAATGGTGAAAGCGATCGGTGCGCCCTTGTCGATCAGGTCCCAGGCGCCGACGTTGAAATGCGCGCCGATAATCGCTTCGCCGCTCTGGAAAGCATTGGTGGCAGCACCCGAACTGTCGAAAAACAGGGCGGTGTCGAGTGCGCCCAATTTGCTGTAGAGGGGGTCGAGGTTTTTGCGATCGATGCCCCAGACGTCCGCCATGAAAAACACGAACGGCACCCCGGAGGAGTTAGCCGGCGAGGGCAGGGCGATGGCGCCCGCATATTCCGGATTCCACAGGTCTTTCCAGCTGGTGGGCGCTTCCTTGATTTCCTTGGTGTTGTAGGTCAGGCCCAGGGAATAGAAACCGCTGCTGACGGCGAAGGTATGACCGCCCTCGGCGTAGACCGCTTTTTCCTGGACGTTTTTCAGGTTGGGAATGGCTGCGGCATCGAGGTCAGCGATAACGCCGGCGGCGTAGGCCAGCTCGCTGATGCCACCGTCCATCCACGCCACATCGATGGTCGGGCTGGATTTCTGTTGCTGGAGTTTCGCCAGTGTGGTGGTGGAGGTGCCGACTTCTGCTGCCACAGCGATGCCGGTGGCCTGCGTGAAAGGTTCTGCAACACATTTAAGGAACGCTTCCCCCCAGTTGCCGCCGTACAACGCAACCGTCAGTTTTTGCGGCTCAGCCAGCACGGCGGGTGAGGAGATGCAGCCGGTAACCAAAAGAGCAGCGGTGATTTTCTTGCCTGTCTTCAGTTTCATCGTGTGTCCCCTGGGGCATTGGTGGACGGTTCCCCTTCGTTGCATCTTGCTCGTATCGGCGATTCGAGCGCTTGCACGTCGGGGCCTTAAAGTTGAATAGTTAGGTCATGCGCACAATTCCTCCGATCCAACTGCACCACCCCCTGCCTGACTCGTTCGATGGCGAGCCGGGAGGACGTGCGCAACTGTCTATCGGACTGGTACTGCTCGACCAATTCACACTGGCCGCGTTTTCCGGTTTTGTCGATGTGCTGCGCTTGTCTGCCGACCTGGGCGGTGGCAGCCGGCAGATCCATACCGCGTGGCGGGTGATGAGTGTCGACGGCTTGCCGCGCACCTCCAGCGCTGGAATCAGCCTGGAAGTGTCCGGCGGGCTCGCGCAGGACCTCGATGAATTCGATTACGTGGCCATTTGCGGCGGCAATGACTACCTCAACACTCATCTGCCCAATAATCTGCGCGACTGGCTGCAGCGCGCAGCCAGGAGCCGCACACGCTTGCTCGGGATTTGCACGGGCACCTTTGCCCTGGCGCAGGCGGGCGTGGTCGGTAGCCGGGCGGTTTGCGTGCACTGGAACGTGCTGGAC
Source organism: Pseudomonas fluorescens (assembly GCF_902497625.1). GTDB lineage: Bacteria > Pseudomonadota > Gammaproteobacteria > Pseudomonadales > Pseudomonadaceae > Aquipseudomonas > Aquipseudomonas fluorescens_BQ. The sequence continues at coordinate 54,669 of NZ_CABVGX010000026.1, forward strand.
GCGTTTCGCGCCCGTTTCCCCAAGACGCCGGCAGCAGTCGATCATCTGTTCATCGACGAAGGCGACCTGATCACCTGTGCCGGGTCAACGGCGGCCATCGACCTGGGTTTGTATCTGGTGGCCCGCCATTGCGGGCGCGAAAAAGCCCAGCAGGCGGTGCGGCACATGATGTTGCAGGGCATTCGCCAAGGGCGACAGCCGCAGGCGCATTTCTACGCCAATCTGGCAGACATCAAGGACGAACGAGTGCGCCAGGCGGCGCATTACATCGAGCAACGCATGGACAGCTTGCCGACACTCGATGCCATTGCCCGTTATGTAGGGCTCGGAAGACGCCAGTTGACCCGGGCCTTTCAGCAGGCACTGGGACTGTCGCCCATGGAGTTCCAACGCTCGCTGCGGATCGAGTATGGCGGCTGGCTGCTGACCAACAGCCACAGCAGCATTACCCAGATCGCCCTGGATTGCGGCTTCTCCGATGGCGCGCATTTTTCCCGCGAGTTTCGCAGCCGTTTCGGCGTGTGCCCACGCGAGTATCAGCGTCGGCAACTGCCTGGCGTGCAACCTGTCGATTGAAGATTTGCCCCGTTTATCGGCCCCCGAGTGGAATTTTATGCCGCTGTTCGACTCAGAGCAAAAAGGAAACAGCTCGCAGGAATGTACACACCCAGTCAGGTTTTTTTTACCGACCTCCTGTTCCTGTGTACCATTGCCGGCTGACTTTCCCCCCCTTATGGCCGTGATGAGGCCCGACCGCTAGAGCTCACATACATGCAATCAAAAGGCCGCAGCGTCGGTGTTTCGTTAGTCCTTCAACATTTGCGTGCGCAAACCGCGCCCCTGCACATCGCCCTCGAAGAACGCCTGCCATTTTTCTCCCCCGTGCTGGACCGTGATCATTATCAGCGACTGCTCCAGGCTTATTATGGTTTTTATCAGCCTCTGGAAAAACGTCTGCAGGATAGCCATAAGGTGCCCGCCGATTTCGTTCTCACTGAACGACTCAAAACCTCCACCCTGCACGGCGACCTGCTGGCATTGGGGCTGACCGAACGCGAGATCGCAGATCTGCCGCGGTGTCAGTCCTTGCCGGTGACCGACTCAGCCGAAGCCTGTCTGGGCGTCCTTTATGTACTCGAGGGCGCTACGTTGGGCGGTCAGATCCTGCGTCGCGAAATCGCTGCGCGGCTTAATCTGGACGCTACCAATGGCGCATCTTTCCTTGATATTTACGGTGATGCCACGGGCCGACGCTGGCGTGAGTTCATCGACTACATGGCCAATATCCCACTGGAATCTGCCGCGCGGCAGACGGTGGTAAACGCCGCCCAAACGACATTCGCCTGCTTCGAAAGCTGGCTGGAAAGCACCGAGGTATTGCTATGACGCGGTTGGACAAAGATGCCTTTGAAGAACTGCTGGCCAATTGTGACAACGAACCGATTCGTACGCCCGGTGCCATCCAGCCACACGGCATGTTGCTGACGTTGTCCGAGCCCGACCTGCGCATTGTGCAGGTCAGCGCCAACGTCGAAACCTTGCTCGGCCAGGCGCCGCAGGCCGTGCTGGGTGCGACGCTGGATAGGCTCATCGGCGACGTCTATGCGCACGAGGTCGAGCAGGCCGCGCAGCAGGACAATCCACTCGACATCCCCGGCCTGTATTTCACCCTCAATGGCGCAGAGTTCGAAGGTTTCGTCCATCGGCACGAGGGTGTGCTGGTGCTGGAACTGGAAGTTCAGGCCAGGCCGGCGCAATCCTTTGTTGACGGCAAAGGCAATAACCTGGGGCGCATGCTGCAGCGTCTGCAAGCGGCGAAGACTTTGCAGGCGTTGTACGAAATCAGTGTTCAGGAAATCCAGACGATCACCGGTTACGATCGCGTGCTGATCTACCGCTTCGAAGAAGAGGGCCACGGGCAGGTCATCGCCGAGGCGACGTCGCCGTCCATGGAGGTGTTCCAGGGGTTGTTTTTCCCGGCGTCGGACATCCCCGAACAGGCTCGCGAACTCTATCGCACCAACTGGCTGCGGATTATTCCCGACGCGGATTACCAACCCGTCCCGCTGGTGCCAAAACTGCGACCGGACACCGGCCAGCCGCTGGATTTGAGCTTCGCCAGCCTGCGCAGTGTGTCGCCGATCCACTGCCAGTACATGAAGAACATGGGCGTGTTGTCCTCCATGAGCATCTCGTTACTCAAGGGCGACAAACTTTGGGGCCTGATCAGTTGCGGCAATCGCCAGCCGCTGCACGTGCCGCACGAATTGCGCAGCGCCTGCCAGACTATCGGCCAGGTCTTGTCGCTGCAGATCAGCGCCATGGAAGCACTGGAAATCAGCCGCCAGCGCGACGAGAAGGTCGAAGCGCTGGCGTTGCTCAATCAGGCGATGGTCGATTCGCTAGAGACGGTGTTCGACGGTCTGGCCCGGCACCCGGCGACGTTGATGGCACTGACCGGCGCCGGTGGCGTGGCGATCATCGAGGACAACCAGTTGCACCGCTACGGCAACTGCCCCGAGCCGGAACAAATTCGCGCGCTGCACAAATGGCTGCAATTGTCCCCACAACCGGTGTTCTCCAGTCACGAGCTGTCGCGGGTGTATCCGCCCGCAGCGGCCTTTGCGCAAGTTGCCAGCGGCGTGCTCGCGATGAGCCTGCCCAAGCCGGTCGACAATGGCGTGCTGTGGTTCCGCCCGGAAGTGAAGGAAAACATCAGCTGGAGCGGCGATCCGGAAAAACCGCTCAACCTGGAAGATTCCGACACGGGAATGCGCTTGCGGCCGCGCACCTCGTTCGAGATCTGGAAGGTGGAGATGGCCGGAATTTCCACCAGGTGGAGCAACGGCGATCTGTTTGCGGCCAACGACCTGCGACGTTCCGCGCTGGAGTCTGATCTGGCCCGTCAGGTTGTGCGCGAACAGCGTGCGGTGCAGGCCCGTGACGATCTGGTGGCGGTGGTTTCTCACGACTTGCGTAACCCGATGACGGTTATTTCGATGCTCTGCGGCATGATGCAGAAAGCCTTCAGCTCTGAAGGGCCGCACACCTCGCGGCGCATCAGCCGCGCCATCGACACCATGCAGCAAGCGGCAGGGCGGATGAACACACTGCTTGAAGACTTGCTCGATACGTCGAAGATCGATGCAGGACGCTACTCCATCACGCCGCAGCGCATTGCCGTCGAAGAGATGTTCGAAGAGGCTGATTCGCTGCTGTCGCCGCTGGCGATGGACAAGGACATCGAGATTTCTTTCACCGCCGAACCGCAGCTCACCATCCATGGCGATCCCGAGCGGTTGTTTCAGGTGCTCTCGAATCTGGTCGGCAACGCGATCAAGTTCACCCCGCGCAACGGCAAGATTGGTGTCGCCGCCATGTCGGCGGGTGATGAAATCGTCTTTAGTGTGAGTGACACCGGCGAAGGCATCCCGGAGGATCAGCTGCCGCACGTGTTTGACCGCTACTGGACAGTCAAGGAGGGCAATCCCACCGGCACGGGGCTCGGACTTTACATCACTCAAGGCATTGTCAGAGCGCATGGCGGGCGTATCGAAGCGCAGAGCGAAGTCGGGCGTGGCACGGAGTTTCGCTTCACCGTGCCGAAGCCGGACCACGTGGCGGATCTGTAGCCGCCACGTTGCCCGCGAAGCCCGCCTCACATGCAGCTTCGCGGTTTCGCAACGGCTAGAGGACGTGTTGCGGTGTATCGCCGTCAATGCTGCGCGTCAACCGCAGCGGATTGTCCTGGCGCAACGCTTCGGGCAGCAGCTCATCCGGGAAGCCCTGATAGGCGACCGGACGCAAAAAACGCTCGATCGAGGTCATGCCGACTGAGCTGAAACGGCTGTCGGAAGTCGCCGGGAAAGGGCCGCCATGCACGGTGGCAAACGTCACTTCCTGCGGGTGGGCGAAAGCGTTGACGACAATGCGTCCGGTGCGTCGCTCCAGAATCGGCAACAAGCGTCGGGCGAGTTCCAGGTCAGAGTGCTCCAGATGCATGGCGGCGCTGAGCTGACCTTTCAACACACGGGCAACCTCGAGCAATTGCGTTTCATCGTCGACCGTTACCAGCAATGCTGAGGGGCCAAACACTTCCCGGGCCAATGCAGGTTCGCTGAGGAAGCGTTGCGCGTCGACCTCAAGCAATGCCGAGCGACCGTCGAAGTCGGCCTGCCCCGGGCCGCCCACTGCCACAAGGCTGGCACCGACATTTTCCTGCGCCACCAGCCCTTTGACATAGGCCGCCTGAATAGCCGGCGTCAGCATCGTGCGCGCCGCGGCGTCTCCAACGCGTTTGATCATGGCCGAGCGCAGCGCTTCCAGCCCCGCACCTTTGACAGCAATGATCAACGCCGGTCGCAGGCACGCTTGCCCGACGTTGACCAGCATGCGCTCGATGAAACCGTCGCCAATCAGCGCGCCGCGTTCCGCCAGCGCATCGGGCAGGATGAAGGTCGGGTTGACGCTGGCCATCTCGGTGAATACCGGGATTGGTTCGCGGCGCAGTTGCGCACGGCGGTACAACGCCATGCCGCCTTGCTCGGAACCGGTGAAGGTCACCGCCTTGATCAGCGGATGATCGACCAACGCTTCGCCGATCGCATTGCCACTGCCGCGCACCATCGAAAAAACGCCCTCGTGTAAACCGTGCTTCTGCACCGCGTTACGAATCGCCCGCGCCTGGATTTCCGACGCGCCCGGATGGGCGTTGTGCGCCTTGAGGATGACCGGTGCGCCGGCAGCGAGTGCCGAGGCGGTGTCGCCGCCGGCTACCGAGTAGAAAATCGGGAAGTTGCTCGCGCCGAAAATCGCCACCGGGCCAATCGCGATTTTCTGCAGGCGATGGTCCATGCGCGGCCGTGGCTGACGATCAGGCTGGGCCGGGTCGATGGCCAGTTGCAGAAAGCGGCCCTTGCGCACGACGTCGGCGAACTGACGGAACTGGGTCGCGGATTTGCCCACTTCACCTTCGAGCTGAGCCTGGGGTAGTCCGGTTTCCAGCGCGGCGCGGGCAGCCAGCGCAGTGCTCACGCTGTCGAGATTGTCGGCGATGCTGTCGAGGAAGGCTGCCCGTTCGGCCAGGGACGTGTGGCTATAACTGTCGAACGCGGCGTCGGCCAGCGTCGCCGCCTGGTCGACTTGCAGTGTGCCGCCCAAGGCAAATTCAGGGCCGATCAACTGGTTGCTGGCAGGATTGAGCGCGCGCATCGTGCCGTCGCTGGTAGCGACATCCTGGGCGCCGATCAGCAGGTGGCCAGTGAGGTTCATTGCGCGGCCCTCGACTGGTTTAACGCACTGATCAAATCTTCGCTGCTGACGATCGAATGAGCGAACGTCGGGCCGTTGAGTTCATGGGCAGCGTGCATCATTTCGGCCTTGAACGCGGCGGTCGCGTCGCGCACGAGCGTTACGTGGTACCCCAGTTCCGTGGCGTAGCGAGCGGTGGCCTCGATGCAGGTATTGGCCAGCAAACCAACGATGATGACGTGGGTGATGCCTTTTTGCTTGAGACGAAAATCCAGGTCAGTGTTGGCGAAACCGCTCGAACCCCAGTGTTCCTGAACCACGATGTCGCCCTCTTGCGGGGCGAAGTCCGGATGCCATTCGCCACCCCATTCGCCCTTGGCGAAATGGTGCATGTGCATGATTTTGCACTGAGTCGGGCTTGGGTGATCCCAGCCTTCGTAGTCGCCTTTTTCCCAGCGATGATGCGGTACGATGACCACCGCAATGTCCAGGGAACGCACGGCACGGTCGAGTTTGCGCAGGTTGTCCAGCAGGTTGACTTGTTCAGCGATCGGCTTGAGCAGGGGAAAAACCTTGCCGCCCTCCGACAGAAAATCATTGTACGGATCGACCAGCAGGTAAGCGGTTCTGGCGAGCGGATAGCGAATTGCCGACATGATGACAGTCTCCAGCAAAATGAAGGATCGGTGCGGGGGCTTGTCCCGGCATCGTGTCGATATGATAATCATAGCAACTGCATAAGAGGCAAGCCCTGATGGCGTTGAATTCTAGTCTTCATGACACCCTGTGCCCGATTGCACGGGCTGAGGCGATCGTCGGCGACCGCTGGACGGTGCTGGTACTGCGGGAATTATTCATGGGTAGCCATCGCTTCGATGAGATTCAGGCGCAGACCGCTGGCACCCCGCAAATGATCGCTGCGCGCCTGAAAAACCTCGAGGCTGATGGCCTGGTGGCGCGACAGCGCTACAACGAACGGCCGCCGCGCTACGAGTATCACCTCACCGAGAAAGGCCAGGCGTTCTACCCGGTGGTGATTGCATTGCGCGCCTGGGGCGAAACCTGGTGCAAATCCCCGGAAGAGGGCTTGGCGGTGGTTTACACCCACGCATCCTGTAACCATCCCGCCGGGCTTGGACCGTTATGCGACCACTGCGGCGAGCCTTTACAGCGCAAGGATCTGATCAGCCAGCCCGCGCAGGCGTACGCCGCTGAACGCGAGGCGCGGCGTGAGGCGTTCAAGGGCAGAGCCAAGGGCTGAGGGGTTATCTGGCGCAGCGATAACGGTGATCAGATCTATTCGCTTCTTAAGATGGCTACGTCTCGGTAATTTCTGCCGCTCCTGAAAAGAGAAGGGCAGTCCCGTGAACTACGCCGAACGTAATCGCCTGTACTGGCGGCGCAATCTGGCCATCTGTGTGTTTGGCTCGTTTACCACCCTGGTCAGCCTGAGCATGTTGTTGCCGTTTCTGCCGCTGTATGTGCAGCAGCTGGGCGTGACTTCCCAGGCAGACGTGGTGCAGTGGTCGGGTGTGGCTTTTGCAGCGACGTTTTTCGGCACCGCGCTGACGGCACCGCTGTGGGGGCGTCTGGCTGACCGGTTCGGGCGCAAACCGATGCTGATTCGCGCGGCCATCGGCATGGCCGTGGTGATGTCGCTGATCGGTCTGGCGCGCACTGTCACCGACCTGGTGGTGTTGCGCCTGATCGCCGGCCTCGTAGGCGGATACGCTTCGGCATCGATCGTCATGATCGGCTCCCAAGTGCCACGGGAAAAAGCCGGCTGGGCGCTGGGTGTGTTGTCTACCGGCGCGTTGTCGGGCAGTCTGGTCGGCCCGCTGGTGGGTGGTTTCCTGCCCGAACTGGTCGGTATTCGTGGGACTTTTTTCGTCGGTGGCGGGGTGATTGCGCTGGCAGCGCTGACCACGTTGCTGCTGATCCGTGAGGATTTCGACCGCGCTCGCGACGGCAGGCGACAGCAGGACGCTGCGGTGCCCGAGCCGGCAGGTTCGTCATGGCTGGTCATCGCTGCGCTGCTGATCACGGCGATGATGGTGCTGTTAGCCAACATGTCGATCGAGCCGATCATCACGGTGTACCTTGGCGATCTCGGTGTGCCGCTCGATCAGCAGGCGCGAATCGCCGGCGTGGTGATGGCGTGCTCGGCGCTGGGCAGTCTGCTCACGGCGGCCAGACTGGGCGCACTGGCCGATCGCATCGGCGGCTGGAACGTGATCATCGGCTGCCTGGTGCTGACCGGAGTGCTCATGCTGCCCCAGGCGTATGTCACACAGTGGTGGCAACTCGCGCTGTTGCGCGGTCTGATGGGTATGACGCTGGCGGGGCTGTTGCCAGCGATTGCCAAACTGCTCCGGCAATCGGTGGAAGAACATCGCACCGGGACTTTTCTCGGTTATCTGCAATCGGCGCAGTTTGCGGGCCAAGTGATCGGGCCGTTGCTGGGTGGGCAAATCGGCGCACGCCTGGGGCTGCAACCGGTGTTTTTGCTCACCGCTGCCTTGCTGGTGCTGTGCGCCGGGCTTGACGTATGGGTGCGTCGCCGCGCACTGGTCAGACAACCGACGCCGCTCAGCATGCCGTGAGTGATTCGGCCCGGCGCACAGTATGCAGAAACTCGCCGAGTGCGCTGGACACGTAGCCGTCGAGACGGCGCACAAATACCGTCTCGACCTGGGCGATGTCGCTCGGCACCTCATGGGCGGCAATCAGGCCATCGCGCAGCGCGGCGGCGATCACCCCGCGAGGCAACAGCGTGACCCCGACCCCGGCCGATACGCAGGCAATGATCGCGTCGATCGAGCCGAACTCCAGCGGCTCTGGTGCCGGCACTCCGAGCCTGGCCAGCAGCGCGTCCAGGCGTTGCCGATACGAACAACCCACGCGGAACACCACGGTTTTCAACTGCTCGATGCCGGTGACCGCTGGCAGATTGGCGATGCCCGGTGCGGTCACCAGCACCAGCTCCTCGCGAAACACGGTTTCGCTGTGCACCTGCGCGTGGCTGACCGGGCCGGCGACGAACGCTCCTTCGAGATGACCTTCGATGACCGCCTTAATCAGGCCGAAGGTGGTGCCGGTGCGCACCACCGGCCGAACTTCGGGCCAGCTTTTGGCAAAAGTTGCGATCAGCTTGGGCAGGCGCAGGGCGAGGGTGGTTTCCAGCGTGCCGATTTCCAGAAGGCCCATGGGGTGACCGTCATCGCGCGCGGCACTGGATGCGTCCGCCAGTAGTTTGGTCAGACGCGTAGCGAACGGCAGAATGCGCCGTCCGGCCGCTGTGGTCTGCACGCCGCGGGCACTGCGCATAAACAACGCAATGCCCAGTTCCGCTTCCAGCGAGCGGATGCGGGCGGAGACGTTTGACTGCACGGTGTTCAGCTCAAGCGCCGCCTTGTTCATGCTGCCGTGGCGCGCCACGGCATCGACTACTTTCAGATCCGTCACATCCATCATAGCCACCGTGTGCACAGGTTGAATCGGGCGAGATTAGGCGGCGGACGGTGACCCTGCAAGGACTTCTTTGGTTCACCAAAACAGATCTGAAAAATCATAAACAATCATTTTACATGATTATAAGCGGGGCATACGTTGAATGGGCGAACACACCGCAGCCAGTGGCAGATCGAGTTTCGCGTCTGAGGCTGTGGCACAACAATAACTCGTCCACTGCTCCACGGAGTCAACGTGAACCATGCCAACGAATCAGCCCGCATTCGCAATCATCCCCGCTACAAAGACCTGGTCTGCCGTCAGCGAAGGTTCGTCGCCAGCCTGACCGCCGCCACCCTTGTCCCGTACTTCAGTTTCATCCTCATTGCCGCGTTCGCCCCGCAGTGGCTGGCCACACGACTGTTCGGCGACAGCATTATCACCGTCGGGTGGCCCCTGGGCGTAGCGTTCATCGTCGGCGCGTGGTTGTTCACCGGCCTCTACATCCTGCGGGCCAATGGCGAGTTCGATGAACTGACCGCCGAAATTCGCGCGGGAGCCGAGCAATGAAAACCTTCCTGCGCAACCTCATGCTGTGCACCCTCGCATCGGCGACTGCCAGCGTCGCAGTGGCCGCCGATGTTTTACAAAATGTGGAAAAACAGCCGCTCAATTACACCGCCATCGCCATGTTTCTGGTGTTTGTGGTGACAACCCTTGGCATCACTTATTGGGCTGCTTCGAAAACCAGGTCGATGGACGATTTTTACAACGCTGGCGGCGGCATCACTGGTTTTCAGAATGGTCTGGCGCTGGCCGGTGACTACATGTCGGCGGCGGCGCTACTGGGCGTCACCAGCATGATCTACTTCAACGGCTTCGACGGCGTGCTGTACTCGATCAGTTTTTTCATTGCCTGGCCGCTGTTGCTGTTCCTGTTTGCCGAACGCATCCGCAACCTTGGGCGCATCACACTCTCGGACATCGCCTCGTTTCGCCTCGATCAAAACCGTATTCGTACCTTGACCGCCTTCGGCTCGCTGACCGTGGTGTGCTTTTACCTGGTGGTGCAGATGGTCGGTGCCGGTCAGCTCATCCAGTTGTTGTTCGGCCTGCCGTACAACTACGCGGTGATCGCGGTCGGATTGCTGATGGCGGTGTACGTCACTTTCGGCGGCATGGTGGCGACGACGTGGGTGCAGATCATCAAGGCCGGTTTGTTGCTGTTGGGCGGCACCCTGCTGGCAGTACTGGCGTTGAGCCGATTCGATTTTTCCGTTGATCTGCTGTTCGAGCAAGCAGTGGCGGCGCATCACGATGGCGTACGGATTTTGCTGCCGAGCAAACTGGTGGCCGATCCGCTGTCGTTGATCTCGCTGTCACTCGGCCTGGTGTTCGGCACCGCTGGGTTGCCGCATATTCTGATGCGCTTCTTCACCGTTCCCGATGCGCGCCAGGCCCGTAAATCGGTATTCGTCGCCACCGGATTCATCGGCTTCTTTTACCTGATCGTCGCGGTGCTGGGCCTCGCTGCCATTGTCATCGTCGGCCAGGATCCGGCCTTTCACGAAGGCGGGATTGTCGGCGGCAAACTCATCGGTGGCGGCAATATGCCGGTCATGCACCTGGCGAAAGCGGTGGGCGGTGATCTGCTGCTTGGCCTCATTTCCGCCGTGGCGTTCGCAACGATTCTCGCCGTGGTGTCAGGCTTGACCATGGCGGGCACGTCGGCGATTTCCCACGATCTCTACGTTCGGGTGTTCAAGCAGAACCGAGCGAATGCCAGCGATGAGCGCCGGGTGTCACGCATTGCCTCGGTGGGCATCGGGGTAGTCGCAGTGGTGCTGGGCATTTTGTTCAAGGATCAGAACATTGCCTTCCTGGTGGCGCTGACGTTCGGCGTGGCGGCGTCGGTCAACTTTCCGATCCTGGTGCTCTCGATGTACTGGAAAGGCCTGACGACGCGCGGCGCATTGATCGGTGGCATCGCCGGTTTGCTGAGCGCCGTCAGCCTGGTGATTCTCTCCCCGGCGGTGTGGGTCAAGGTGCTGGGCAACGCTGAAGCCATTTTCCCGTACGACTACCCGGCGATTATCTCGATGAACGTTGCCTTCCTGTTCACCTGGCTCGGTTCGATCACCGATCGCAGCGCCGAAGCGACGCTGGAGCGGTCGCGCTTCGAGGACCAGGTCGTGCGTGCGCGCACCGGTTTGGGCGCGTCGCAGTCCGTCAGTCATTAAGCAGTTTTCCATTTTCGTTGCCCCTACGTCTCAAGGAGTCAGCCATGCAACTGCTCGACAATGGCTTGCGCTTTTCCCCGATCACCATCGTGCTGCACTGGCTTGTAGCGCTCGCTTTGCTGGCGATTCTGGCCCTGCAGGGGGCCATCGCCTACGCGCCTGACGAAGGCGTGCGGCTGGCGTTCGCTCAGTGGCAGAACCTGGCCGGGTTGCTGCTGTTTGGAGTGTCGATTTACCGGTTCTGGGCGCGGATCAGCGCTTACCATCCGTTGCCCGTCGGTACGCCCAACCCCATCGAAGTGATCATCAGCCGCTCGGTCGCGGTTGCGCTGGCCCTCGCGATGGTGCTGCTGCCCGTTGCGGTATGGGCATCACGGGCAACCGCCGGGGAAGTCACTGCTTTACCCGGCGGATTGACCCTGCCGACGCTGCTGCCGATCAACCCGAGCCTCAACCACGTGGTCGACGTGTTGTTCAATATTGGCGCGACGGCGTTTCTTGCCGGGCTGGCGCTGCACGTATTCGGCGCGGTGAAAAATCACTTTCTCCTGAAGAACAACACGCTCATGCGGATGCTGGGCAAACATGTGGAGCTGTGAGCCATGAATGAATTCAAAGCGGATTTTGCCGGCAATGCCGTCACCCGGGCCTGCGGCGTGCAGTACCCGATTTTCCTCGGGGGTATGGCGGCCATTTCCGGCCCGCAACTGGTGGCGGCTGTGGCCAATGCCGGAGGAATGGGCGTGGTAGGTGGCTTGCGCTTGCCGCCGTTGACCCTGCGTCGCTGGATTGAGGAAACCCGTGCGCTGACGGACAAACCATTCGGTGTCAATCTGGTGCCGCAGTTCGGTGGGCCCGAGGTGTTTGAAGCGCAGTTTCAAGTGGTGCTCAAGGAGCGTCCTCGCCTGTTGTCACTGTTCTATGCCGAGCAATACGCTGCCGATATGATTGCCCGCGCCAAGGACGCCGGGCTGCTGGTGATGGTGCAGGTCGGTTCGGTGGCATTGGCGAAAACAGCCATCGCCAACGGTGCCGACATCATCGTTGCGCAGGGTAGTGAAAGCGGCGGGCATTTGAATCGCGGCACCATCGGCATCTTGCCACTGCTGCCGTCGCTGATCGAGGTTGCGCAAGGCAGGCCGGTGCTGGCGGCCGGCGGTATCACCGGCGGAGAAGATGTGCGCGCACTGATGTCTCTAGGCGCCGCCGGGGTCCTGGTCGGTACGGCATTCATCGCCACCGATGAATCGAATGCGCACCCGTTGTACAAACAGAAGATTGTCGACGCCACTACTGATGACACCGAATACCGTACTGGCTACTCGTTCGGTTGGACCTGGGGCACGCCACATCGGGTAATTCCGAACCGCGACAAGTGGAACCTGCTGCGATTCATTGGCGGTGGCGCTCGGTCGATCGATAAGCCGCGCATGGCAAAAAAACTGTCGCTGTACGCGGGGCAGGGCGTGGGCAAGATTCACAGCGTGATGCCCGCTGCGCAGCGGGTCGCCGAACTCGCCAAAGGGTTGCCGCCGGCGGCGCGACGGTTGCACGAAGGGCCGGACGGCGCCGTCGAATCCGCCGCCTGAACGACACCGCTACACCGGCGCCGACCGGGCATGCTGCTGCTGCGCCAGACCGATGAAGGCGCTCATTGCCGAGGTGATCATCGAGTCATTGCGACGGATGAACACGGTCGACACGTGGGCAAACTCAGCGGGCAGGGTGTGGCAGCGGATCGCATGGCGCACGCTGCAACTCTCGGCGATCGCCTTGGGCAGCAAGGTCACGCCCATGCCGGCGGCGACGCAGGACAGGATGCCGTCAAGCGTGCCCAGCTCCATGATCTGGTTGGGCACCAGGCCGACCTGATAAAACCAGTTCTCCAGCGTCGAGCGATAGAAGCAACCGGTGCGAAACACCAGCACCGTTTGCTGCGGCATTTTCTCGATCAGCGCGGGCAGCGAGTCGAACTGACTGCTGCTGACCAGCACCAGTTCTTCGTTGAACACTTCTTCCTGCGCCAATGCCGAGTTCTGGTGAAAGCCGCCGACGAATGCGCCGTCGAGCCGATGGCTTTCAATCGCCTTGATCAGCTCGATGGTGGTGCCGGTCAACAGCGACAGTTGCACGTCAGGGTACTGCTCGCGGTATTTGGTCAGCACTTGCGGTAAACGGATGGCCGCCGTGGTTTCCATCGAGCCCAGGCGCAGCAATCCAGTCGGCACGCCGGTGTCCATCAAAGCGCTGCGACTTTCTTCGGTCAGTTGCAGAATACGTCTGGCGTAACCCAGGAAGGTTTCGCCCGCCGACGTCAGGACCACGCCGGATTTCTTGCGGATGAACAGCTCGCGGTTAAGTTCGCCTTCAAGCTCTTTCACGCGCATGGTCACGTTGGACTGCACGGTGTTCACAGCGACGGCTGCGGCGGTGAAGCTGCCCAGCTCGGCCACAGCACAGAAAATCTTCAGTTGGCGCATTTCCACGGTCGTAACCATCCATCATTGAAAATGATTGCTGGAATATTTATCGATCATTTTACGTAGCGCTTGATCGATTAGTAAAGTCTCGGTAACCCCTCCGCAAAAGTGTAGATCGGCCATGACCCTGACTGCCGTAATTGATCAGCTGTTCGCCGGCGGCATTGGCATCTTGAAGCCAGAAGGGCAGTCCAGCGGGATGTTCAAGCACCGATTGAGCGGACCGGTGCGCGTGGAATTCCACGGACTTGCAGGTGATCAGCATGCCGATCTGCGGGTGCATGGCGGACCGGAAAAAGCCGTGCATCAGTACCCCGCGCAAAACTATGCACACATCGCCCAGGCCTTCGCGCACTGCGCCGCGGAGCTGGTGCCCGGCAGTCTGGGGGAAAACCTTTCAGCCAGCTGCATGAGCGAGCGCACGGTGCACATCGGCGACATCTATCGCATGGGCACGTGCATCGTGCAGGTCTCGCAGCCGCGCAGCCCATGCTGGAAAATCAACCATCGTTTTGCCGCCGAACGCATGTCCATGTTTGTCGCCACGCAGCGCATCACCGGTTGGTATTACCGGGTGCTGCAGCCGGGTTCGATCGAGGCAGGCGATTCGATCGAATTGCTGGAACGGCCTTCGCCTCAGTTTTCCATCGACCGCTTCTGGGCGGTGCAATTGTGCCATCGGCCGTTGATTGATGACCTCCTGACTCTGAGCGTAACGCCAGGCCTGGCTGAGGACTGGCGGCGTCGCTTGAGCGAGCGCGCCAAATGGATACTCAAGCAAGATTCATGATATGTGATTGATAGGATCAGTAATCATCATTTTACATGATCTTGTCGCTGGCCTAGTTTGGCCCTATCTGCTTCATCTACCGCTGTTCCTCCACCAACAGAGAACAACCGCCATGAGCCATCAGCCAGCAGACATCGCGCACTATATCCACGGTCGTTTGACCGCCGGTAAATCGGGCCGCACGCAGAACGTCACCAACCCCGCCAGCGGCGCGGTTACCGGTCAGGTGGCGTTGGCCAACGCCGCTGAAGTCGATGCTGCGGTGCAGTCGGCCGCAGCGGCATTTCCCGCCTGGTCGGCATTGCCGCCTTTGCGTCGGGCGCGGGTCATGTTCAAGTTCCTGGCATTGCTCAACGAACACCGCGATGAACTGGCGCGGATGATCACTGCCGAGCATGGCAAAGTGTTCACCGATGCCCAGGGTGAGGTGACGCGGGGCATCGAGGTTGTCGAATTCGCCTGCGGTATCCCGCAACTGCTCAAAGGTGACTACACCGAGCAGGTGTCGACCAATATCGACAACTGGACTTTGCGCCAGCCGCTGGGGGTCGTGGCAGGCATTACGCCGTTCAACTTCCCGGTGATGGTGCCCATGTGGATGTTCCCGGTGGCCATCGCCTGCGGCAATACTTTCGTGCTCAAACCGAGCCCGATCGACCCGTCGCCGGCACTGCTGATCGCCCAGCTGTTCAAGGAGGCCGGGCTGCCGGACGGGGTGTTCAACGTTGTGCAGGGCGACAAGGATGCCGTGGATGCGCTGCTGGATCATCCCGCAGTCCAGGCATTGAGCTTCGTCGGCTCGACGCCGATTGCCAACCACATCTACCAGACCGGCGCCCGCCACGGCAAACGTGTGCAGGCGTTGGGCGGTGCGAAAAACCACATGGTGGTCATGCCGGACGCGGACATCGATCAGGTAGTCGATGCGCTGATCGGGGCAGCCTTCGGTTCGGCCGGCGAGCGATGCATGGCGATTTCGGTGGCGCTGTTTGTGGGCGACGTGGCCGACAAAGTGATGCCGAAACTGGTCGAGCGCACGCGCGCATTGAAGGTGCTCGAAGGCACCAACCTGGCAGCTGAAATGGGCCCGATCGTCTCGCAGGCAGCGTTGCAGCGGATCACCGGCTACATCGAGCAGGGTGTCGGCGAAGGCGCGCAGTTGCTGGTCGACGGTCGTGGTTTCGACGGCGCACAGGCCGGTGAAAATTGTCAGCAGGGTTTCTGGCTCGGCGGTACAGTATTCGACCATGTCACCGCTGACATGAAGATCTACAAAGAGGAAATCTTCGGTCCGGTGCTGGCCTGCATGCGCGTCAAGGATTTTGCCGACGCGGTTGATCTGATCAATGCTCACGAATTTGGCAACGGCACCGCGTGCTACACCCGTGACGGTCATATTGCCCGCGAATTTGCCCTGCGGATTCAGGTTGGCATGGTCGGCATTAACGTGCCCATTCCGGTGCCGATGGCGTGGCACGGTTTCGGCGGCTGGAAGCGTTCGCTGTTCGGTGATACCCACGCGTATGGCGAGGAGGGCGTGCGTTTCTACACTAAACAGAAATCGGTCATGCAGCGTTGGCCGAACAGCATCGCCAAGGGCGCAGAGTTTGCCATGCCGACTTCCAAGTAACCTCTATGGCGTGCAGCATCGTTGCTGCACGCCCGGATTTTTCAGGTGATTCCATGTCCCGTCCATTGCTGTCCCTGCTGAACATCGAGCTGCCGATTCTGCAATCACCCATGGTCGGAGTGTCCACACCCAAACTTGCCGCAGCGGTGTCCAATGCCGGCGGGCTCGGCGCCATCGGCATTGGCGCGAGCACTGTAGAGCAGGCGCGGGCGATGCTGCGCGAAACGGCAGCGCTGACCGACAAGCCGTTCAACGTCAATCTTTTCTGTCACGCACCGGCGCTTCAGGACAGTGATCGCGAAGCACAGTGGTTGAACGCGCTCACGCCATATTTCGCCGAGTTCGACGCTGCGCCTCCCGTTTTGTTGCGCGAGATCTACATCTCGTTCGTCGCCGATCCGGACATGCTGCAGATGCTGCTGGAGGAAAAACCGGCGGTGGTCAGTTTTCATTTCGGTTTGCCGCCGCAGGCAGCCGTGGACGCGCTGAAAGATGCCGGCATCGTTCTGTTGTGCTCGGTGACGACCCTGGCCGAAGCCCGTCTGGCTGAGCAGGCCGGCGTGCATGCGCTGGTGGCGCAAGGGTTTGAAGCGGGTGGACATCGCGGGGTGTTTGATCCGCAACAGGACAGTGAAATGGGCACCTTCGCCCTGGTGCGCGTCCTCAGTGCGGCGAGCTCGCTGCCGGTGATCGCCGCCGGTGGGATCATGGACGGTGCAGGGATCAACGCCGTGCTGCAACTGGGTGCCAGTGCGGCTCAACTGGGCACGGCGTTTATCCTCTGCCCGGAATCGGCGACCAATGCCGCTTGGCGTGAGGCCCTCAAAGGCCCACGAGCGCACCACACGCAAATTACCAGCGCCATCTCCGGACGTCCGGCGCGGGGCATGCTCAATCGCAACTTCAGCGATCTGCAAATCAGCGGCGCGGCCGTGCCGGATTACCCGATTGCCTACGACGCCAACAAAGCCCTGAACGTCGCTGCCAGCGCGAAGAACAACAGCGATTTTGCTGTGCAATGGGCGGGACAGGGCGCCCCGCTCGCACGTGAACTGCCTGCCGACGAGTTGGTGCGATTGCTGTCGGCAGAAATGAAAGTCTAGCAAACGATACAAACCCTGTAGCAGCTGCCGAAGGCTGCGTCCGATCGCGCAGCAGTCGTAATTCAGGCAACGCGGTTTGTCAGATCGACCGCGTGCTCAGGTTTGGCGACTGCTGCGCAATCGGACGCAGGCTGCGCCAGCTGCTACAGGGCGGCGTTGCGACTGATAGTTAACGCAATCAAACCACGCTCAACACCTGCTCCAGCGGACGGCGCGGTTTCTGTGGCCAGTTTTCCGCCAACGGCTCCCCAACAGCCACCAACAGCACAGCAATCTCATCCTCGGCCAGGCCAAACTCCTCGGCCACCGCCTCGGCATCAAAGCCGATCATCGGCGACGAACCCAACCCCATCGCCTGCGCCGCATAAATAAGCGTGCCAGCGCCGAAAGTCGCCGTGCGAACCGCTTCATCACGCTGCCTCAGCGGTTGATCATGATAAAGACTCTTCGCCGCGCCTTCCCAGCCCGGCACCATTTGCTCGGGCATCAATCCGGCCGCAACTGACGGCGCCAGGCGGTCAGGAATGGTCTTGTAATCCGCCAGCTGTCCGCAGACGATAAATGTCACGGCCGCCTCGGTCACCTTTGCCTGATCCCAGGCAATCTTGCGCAGACGCGCTTTCGCTTCTGCTGTGTGCGCCGCAATAAAACGCCAGTTCTGCAAGTTGAACGCCGTTGGCGCGGTGGTCGCCAGGCGAATCAGCTCGCCGATTTGCTCTTGCTCAATACCCCGTGACGCATCAAACAGGTTCACGGTACGTCGCGCTTCGATGGCGCTGATGATCGGGTCTTTCATCGCAAAATTCTCGCTATCTGGGCGCTGGCGGCTGTCTGGTCGGATCGATGACAAACCGTCAGCACAATGATTGGAATGGGTTTGTTCAGACGATGCTGTCGATCACGCCGCCATCCACTCGAAGCGCGGCGCCCGTGGTAGCGGAGGCCTGTTCGGAGCTGACATAGATGATCATGTTGGCCACTTCCTCGACGCTGGCCGCACGGCGAATGATTGATGAGCCGCGATGGGCATTGACGAAATCGGCTGCCACCTTCTCCAGACTGTCACCGGAGCTTTCGACGGCAGGCCGGAGCATTTCAGCGACGCCTTCAGAGAGTGTCGGCCCTGGCAGTACTGAGTTCACTGTTACGCCGGTACCGGCCAGACGTTTGGCCAGGCCGCGCGAAATGGCCAACTGAGCGGTTTTGGTGAAGCCGTAATGGATCATGTCGGCCGGGATGTTCAGCGCCGATTCAGACGAGATAAACACGATGCGACCCCATTTGCGTTCCACCATGCCCGGCGCATAGGCTCGGGAAAGGCGCACGCCAGACATGACGTTAATGTCGAAAAACCGTTGCCATTCGCTGTCCGGGGTCTCGAAGAAATCCTGCGGATTGAAGATGCCCAGGTTGTTGATGACGACGTCAAAGTTGCGATGTTCTGCCAGCAGTTTCTGATAGCCGGACTCGCTGCCCAGGTCGCCGGCCAATCCTGTCGCGTTCGCGGCCAGCGCGCCCAGTCGTTGCAAGGCGTTGTCGACGCTGTTCTGGCTGCGCCCGTTGATCACCACCTGTGCGCCAGCCTGCAGAAAGCCCTTGGCCGTCGCAAAACCGATACCGCTGGTGGAACCTGAGACCAGAATTTTCCGGCCGGTAAAATCGATGTTCATGATGACCTCGCAATTCTGTGGATGACTGAATTTTGAAGTATTTTCATTCGATCGATAATTGGGCCGGATTCGAGATGACTTTTCGACTCTGTCGAATTATCGTCGGTATACCCTCCATCGGATCAAAATGCTCATGGACACACTCGATGCCTTGCGCCTGTTTGTCAGCATTGCTGAAGCCGGCAACCTGACGGCAGCGGCGCGTCAGCAATCCGTGGCCACCTCGACGGTTACCCTCGCATTGCAGCAGCTGGAAGAACGCGTGTCAGCGCGCCTGATCACGCGGTCGACGCGCAAACTGACGTTCACTCACGAAGGCGAGCAGTTTCTGGTTTATGCGCGTCGATTTTTGGCGGAGTGGGAGGGTGCGATCGACGGAATCCGCCAGACCGGGCCGTTGAAAGGACCGATCCGCATGACCGCGACCAGCGATTTCGGTCGGGTACAACTGGTGCCCGCGCTGGATCGCTTCATGCAATTGCACCCGGACATCCAGGTCACCCTGCATCTGGGCGATGGCGTCATTGACCTGATCGAACACAACCTTGACCTTGCGCTGCGCAATGGTCCATTGGTGGATTCGAACCTGCGGTCCCGAGCGTTGGTGCGCAGCCAGCGGATCATTTGCGCGGCACCCGGCTATTGGGACACACACGGCCGACCGGACCATCCCGAGCAGCTGGCGGAGCATAACTGCCTGATCCTGCATCGCCCGGGCGTGCCGTTTTCGACCTGGCCATTTGTCGTTGATGGCAAGCCGATTGCTGTTCGGGTGTCCGGAAATCGTATTGCCAATGATGGTGGGGTATTGCGCCATTGGGCTGTGCAGGGCCACGGCGTGATGATCAAGAATCGCTGGGAGGTCCGCCGCGAAATTGAAGCAGGGCTGCTCGAAACAGTGCTCGATGAATTCGTCCCGGCCCACGTGGATCTATACGCGGTGACCACCGGCCGCACGACGAGCCGGCGGGTTTCGGCTCTGGTGGACTTTCTCGCCGAGCAACTGCACCAAGACTGACCGACATGCTTCTCTACCCGGAGTGAGCGCGCGCCTGTAGCAGCTGCCGAGCCCGCGAGGCTGCGTCCGAAGCCGGCATGAATGAGCACTTGTAGCAGCTGCCGAGCCCGCGAGGCTGCGTCCGAGGCCGGCGTGAATGAGCGCCTGTAGCAGCTGCCGAGCCTGCGAGGCTGCGTCCGAAGCCGGCGTGAATGAGCTCCTGTAGCAGCTGCCGAGCCCGCGAGGCTGCGCCGAAGCCGGCGTGAATGAGCACTTGTAGCAGCTGCCGAGCCTGCGAGGCTGCGTCCGAAGCCGAAGGCCTCGCCATCCGGCCCACACATCACCGACCGTGAGCCGCCGCTGCCAATTGCCCGGTATCTACACGAACAAACACAGAATCACCCACCGCCGTCAGCACATCGCCCGCATACACCTCGCAAATGACGCGGGTCTTGCGCCCGACTTCACCGTCGACTCTGGCCTTCAGCGTCAATGGCAAACCCATCGGCGTCGGCTTGATGAACTTGATGCCCAGATTGCCCGTGACGCAGTTGATGCGTGGCAGGCTGGTGGCCTCGCGGTTCTCCGCTCGATAGTGATAAGCCATCGCCGTCCAGTTGGAATGACAATCAACCAACATCGCGATCAGCCCGCCGTAGACCAGATCCGGCCAGCCGCAATATCGCGCGTCCGGCACGTGCTCAGCCATCACATGCAGACCGTCCTCGTGCCAGAAACTCTTGATATGCAACCCATCGACATTACGGCTGCCGCAGCCATAACAAACGCCCTCGGGCGCGGCACTGTCCTGCAGGGAAGTCTCGGAGGTGGACATGACGCGATCATCCTCTAAATCGTAATTTCCCGGATTCTAGCTCTGAAACCCCACGCTCGATACCAGACACACAAGACACAAAATCTAACCGCGCCCCCGATCCCCTGTGGGAGCGAGCCTGCTCGCGATAAAGCCGGTACAGGCGACAGAAATCTCGCGACTGTCCCACCGCCTTCGCCAGCAGGCTGGCTCCCACAATTGACCTCGGCCAGGCACGAAATGTAACCGCGCCCCCCGATCCCCTGTGGGAGCGAGCCTGCTCGCGATGAAGCCGGTACAGGCGACAGAAATCTCGCGACTGTCCCACCGCCTTCGCCAGCAGGCTGGCTCCCACAATTGACCTCGGCCAGGCACGAAATGTAACCGCGCCCCCCGATCCCCTGTGGGAGCGAGCCTGCTCGCGATGACGCCGGTACAGGCGACAGAAATCTCGCGACTGTCCTACCGCCCTCGCCAGCAGGCTGGCTCCCACAATTGACCTCGGCCAGACACGAAATGTAAGCCCGCTGCCCATCACCTCACTTCAGACACTGAGCCCCAGCCTTGGCCACTTGCGCATCCTGCTCGGCCTTGACCCCTGACACCCCGATTGCGCCGATCACTTGCCCGTCATGAACAATCGGCACGCCGCCCTCGAGGGAGGTAAGCAATGGCGCGGAGAGGAAAGCGAAGCGTCCACCGTTGACCATGTCTTCGTAACCTTTAGATTCGCGACGTCCAAGTGCTGACGTGCGCGCTTTTTCGGTGGCGATATAGGCAGCGCTCGGGGCGCAGCCATCGAGGCGCTCCAGTGCAAGGGGATGGCCGCCATCGTCGACGATCACGATCGTCACGGCCCACTGATTGTTTTGCGCTTCGCTGCGCGCTGCGGCGAGAATCCGGCTGACTTCGCCTGGCTCAAGATGGCTTTACTGTTCATCGGGTTGCTCCTGTGTCGGGTGGAGTCATGGCGTCTTCGACCAGCTCGATCCAGTGCCGGACAGGCGTTCGGCCGGCGCCATCCAGATGAGACTGGCAGCCGATATTGGCCGTGGCGATGACGTCGGGGTGGCCACTTTCCAGCGCATTGAGTTTGTTATCACGCAATTGCCGCGACAGCACCGGTTGCGTGATCGAATAGGTGCCCGCCGAGCCGCAGCACAAATGGCTGTCAGGCACGACGGTGAGATTGAAGCCCAGACGAATCAACAGCGCTTCCACCGCACCGCCGAGTTTTTGCGCGTGCTGCAAGGTGCATGGGCAGTGAAAAGCCAGGCGCTGATCGCTGTGAAGCGCCAGGGTTTCAAGCGGTTCCTCGCGCAGCACTTCGACCAGGTCGCGGGCCAGCGCGCTGACCTTGTGAGCCTTGTCTGCGTAAGCAGGATCGGCGCGCAGCAGATGGCCGTAATCCTTGATAAACGCCCCGCAGCCACTGGCGGTTTGCACGATCGCCTCGGCACCGTTTTCAATGCCGGGCCACCACGCATCGATGTTGCGTCGGGCGCGGTCAAGGCCGGCGGCTTGCGCGTCGAGGTGATAATCCACAGCGCCGCAGCAACCGGCTTCGCGAGCCGGGATCACGCTGATGCCCAGACGGTCCAGAACCCGTGCTGTCGCCGCATTGGTGTTGGGCGAGAGGCTCGGTTGCACGCAGCCTTCGAGCATCAGCACCTGTCGGGCGTGCTGCCCGAGCGGGCGCTGTTTCGCCGGGGTAACCTGGCGAGGCAACTTGCCCTGCAGACTGCTCGGCAGCAGCGCCCGGAATACCTGGCCGCTGCCAATCAACGTCTTGAACAGAGCTCGATTGGGCACCACGCCGCGCAAGCCTTCGCGCAGTAATCGCTGGTCAAGCGGTCGCATCACGGCGGCATCGACCACCGCCCGGCCAATGTCCAGCAGATTGTGATAATCGACCCCGGACGGGCAGGTGGTTTCGCAATTGCGGCAGGTCAGGCAGCGATCCAGATGCAGTTGCGTTTTGCGCGTGATCTCGTTGCCTTCCAGGACTTGCTTGATCAGATAGATGCGGCCACGCGGTCCGTCCAGCTCATCGCCGAGCAATTGATAAGTCGGGCAGGTCGCGTTGCAGAAACCACAGTGCACGCAGGAGCGTAGAATGCTTTCGGCTTCTTCGGCGCGAGGCAGTTGGCGCGCCGCTTCGCTCAGGGTTGTCTGCATGGTTCAGAGCTCCGCGTACAGGCGTCCGGGATTGAAAATCTGCTGAGGGTCGAGTTGCTGTTTGAGGCTGCGGTGATAGCGCATCAATGGTCCGGACAAGGGCTGAAAAGGGCAGTCGCTCAGCCCGTGGCTGTAGCAGGTCACGTGCCCGCCGACCTCATCGATCACTTTGCGAATGAACGCCCCTTCCGCATCCGACTTCAACCAGCGCTGGGCGCCGCCCCAATCGAGCAGTTGCCGGCCGGGCAATGCCAGCCGCGCGGTGTTGTTCGGCACGGACAGGCGCCAAAGCGGCTGATTCTCATCGAAGAAACTCAGCCGGTGTTCATTCAGATCAGCCCAGAAGCTGGCGTCCAGCAACTCGCCGCCAAGCCGGTCATGGGCCGCAGTTACCGACCCTTCGCCCCCTTCAAGGCGCAGATGCAGACGCAGACCATCGTGGCAGGCGGCGCTGATCGGCAACGGTTGCTGGCCCCATTCCGCCAGGCGCAGCAAGGCACGGTCGGCGTCCATTTCGAGGCTGATGCTCAGGCATTGACGCGGTTTTGGCAGCACCTTGAGCGATACCTCGGTGATGACGCCCAGTGAACCGAAGCTGCCCGCCATCAGGCGCGACAGGTCGTAACCGGCGACGTTTTTCATCACTTCGCCACCGAAGCGTAAGTGCTTGCCGAGCCCGGTGATCACCCGCGTCCCCAGGACGAAATCACGCACTGAGCCCGACCATGGCCGACGCGGTCCGGACAAGCCGCTGGCAATCATACCGCCGACTGTGGCGCCGTCACCGAAAGCCGGCGGTTCGCACGGCAACATCTGCTGTGCCTCGTCCAGCACTTGCGCCAGCTCGGCGAGCGGGGTTCCGCACCGGGCGGTGATCACCAGTTCTGTCGGATCGTAGCTGACGATGCCCCGATGCGAACGTGTGTCGAGCACTTCGCCGGCGGTGATGCGCCCCAGAAAAGCTTTACTGTTGGAGCCCTGGATGCGCAGCGGCGTGGCGTCTTGCAGGGCCTGGTTGACCTGCTCCAGCAGTGCGCCGCTGTCATCGATATCGTGTTCGCCGGGCATCAGAAACGCTCCAGTTCGGGGAAGGGCAACTGACCCATATGCACGTGCATCGCGCCAAATTCGGCACAGCGGTGCAACGTTGGAATGTTCTTCCCGGGGTTAAGCAGGCCGCTCGGATCGAACGCGGCTTTGACGGCATGGAACAGCGTCAACTCATCGCTGTTGAACTGCGCGCACATCTGATTGATTTTCTCGCGACCGACCCCGTGCTCGCCGGTGATGCTGCCGCCGACCTTCACGCACAACTCGAGGATCCTGCCGCCCAGCGCTTCGGCGCGATCGAGTTCGCCCGGCTGGTTGGCATCGAACAGAATCAGTGGGTGCATGTTGCCGTCCCCGGCGTGGAAAACGTTGGCCACGCGCAGATCGTATTCGGCTGACAACGCAGCAATCGCCTGCAGTACGCCGGGCAACGCGCGGCGCGGAATCGTGCCGTCCATGCAGTAATAATCAGGCGAGAGCCGGCCCACAGCAGGAAAAGCATTCTTGCGGCCAGCCCAGAAGCGCACGCGCTCGGCTTCGTCTTTGGCGAGGCGCACCTCGGTGGCGCCGGCCTGTTGCAGCACCTGGCGCACGCGGTCGCAATCAGCGTGGACATCGGCTTCAACGCCGTCGAGTTCGCACAGCAGAATGGCTTCGGCTTCGACCGGGTAGCCCGCGTGGATAAAATCTTCGGCCGCGCGGATCGCCAGGTTGTCCATCATTTCCAGACCGCCAGGGATGATGCCAGCAGCGATGATGTCAGCCACCGCGCGTCCGGCTTTTTCGACGCTATCGAACGCGGCCAGCAGTACCTTGGCGGTCTGCGGTTTGGGCAACAGTTTGACCGTGACCTCGGTGATAACGCCGAGCATGCCCTCGGAGCCGGTGAACAGCGCGAGCAGATCAAACCCGGGCGAGTCGAGCGCCTGGGAACCCAGGCTGAGGTGTTCACCATCGACAGTCAGGATGTCGATTTTGAGCAGGTTGTGTACGGTCAGACCATATTTCAGGCAATGCACGCCACCTGCGTTTTCAGCGACGTTGCCGCCAATCGAACAGGCAATTTGTGAAGACGGATCCGGTGCGTAATACAGGCCGAACGGTGCGGTGGCCTGGGAAATTGCCAGGTTGCGCACCCCCGGCTGAACCCGGGCAGTGCGTGCGGCCGGGTCGATGTGCAGAATATTGTTGAAGCGCGCCATTACCAACAGCACGCCTTTTTCCAGGGGTAATGCCCCGCCCGACAACCCGGTGCCGGCGCCTCGGGCAATGACCGGCACATGCCTTTCGTGACAGAGGCGCAGCACGCCTTGTACCTCATCGAGGTGGCGCGGCAACACTACCAGCATCGGCGTGGTGCGATAGGCCGACAAGCCGTCGCACTCATAAGGCCGCAGCTCTTCAGGCTCATGCAGCACGTCCAGGTTCGGCATTCGCTCGCGCATTGCCTGAATCAACGCGGCTCTGTCGACATCCGGCAGCACACCGTCGACGCGTTCGTCGTAGAGGATGTTCATAGGCAGTCACGGCACTCGGTTATTGTTGTTCGAGGTCTTTTTCCGGTATTGCGCACCTATGCATCATTGGCCTGAGGCGGTCAGCTGTCCATGCGTTGTTGCCGGTTGCAGCAGGTTTTTTCAGTGTCCCAACTGCACCGTTGGAAAAACATCAGGCCGATCAGGACGTTATGGTTCAGCTCAAGGGCGATGATCATCTGTAGACTCGGTCTCGAAGCGGATCTGCTCGGGATCACCCAGCGAGCTGTAATGCTTGCGCAGCTTGCGCAAGTCCCGGGTACCCATTTTGTCCAGCGATAAGATGGCGTTCTGCGCTTCATGGGTGGCGCGAATCAGCTCGTCGATTTTCAGATGAAGAATGTCGTTATCGCGGTTTTGCGTGTTCTGGATCAGGAACACCATCAGGAAGGTGATGATCGTGGTCGAGGTGTTGATGATCAGTTGCCATGTGTCGTTGTAGTTGAAAAACGGACCTGTCACCGCCCAGGCAATGATCAGCACGATGGCGGTAAGGAAAGTCTTTGAACTGCCGGCGCGATTGGAGAGGGCTTGGCAGAATTTTGAAAATTTCATGAGAGGAGCTCTAGCTTGTGGTTTCGGATAGACCACAGTGCGCCGCTGAAATTCTTTCTTACAAATTTTCCAAGGTCCTGGACGCTTCATCCGTCCTGCAGAAAAAACTTGGAACAACGGGAATCCAGCCCTGGTCACTCTTCTGGCACGACGGTTTTGATTACCGTGTGCCACCGACAACGGACGCCCTCCAGGCGACGCATCCTTTGACCGACAGGAAGACTGAAAATGGCCAGAAAAACTGTTGAAGACCTCTTTGTTCACGAGCTGTCCGACGTTTACAGCGCGGAAAAGCAGATCACCAAAGCGCTGCCTCGCATGGCGAAGGCCGCGACCAATCCGCTACTCGCTGAAGCGTTCACCTCGCACCTCGAGGAAACCCATGGGCAGATCGAACGTATTGATCAATTGGTGCAATTGACCGGCCTGAAGCTCAAGAGAATGAAGTGCGTGGCCATGGAGGGGTTGGTTGAAGAGTCCAAGGAACTGCTGGAAGAGATCGACAAAGGCGCGGTGCTCGACGCGGCACTGATCGGCGCTGCGCAAAAGGTCGAGCACTATGAAATTGCCAGTTACGGCACACTGGTTGCCATGGCCAAGCACCTTAAGATGGATGACGCTGCGGCGTTGCTGGCGGCGACGCTTGCCGAAGAAAAGGGCGCTGACGAGAAGCTGTCGAAGATCGCCGAACAGGGCGGCAATCAAGCTGCGACCTTAGAAAAATAAGCGCCGACCGTGGCCGGTGAACGGCGGCGGTGAAGTGAACGCCGCCGATTCACCGCGCAAAAAAGCCAGCGCCTCGCGGGCTCACCGCTTCAGACCGGCTCAGGTGTCACTCTGCAGCAGACGGGTCATCGTCTGACTGCCCCTTTCCCAATATGTAGCAAGGGTGAAGCTGGCCGTTGGGATGTGTGGTGACCACAACCGACAGCAGTTTCCAACCTTCGCGAATTTTCATGTTGGCGTCGTTGGTTGAAAGGGCTTCCATGATTTGGTTCGCCTCGGACATATGCATGTGGTGACTCGCCTGGCTGGTTTTTTTATTAGGCAAGCAGTCCAGGCGCAGGTTCAGACTCATACACCGTCAGCAAGCGAGCGCGACACTGATCGATCAGCCCCGGTCGGGGCTCAATTATTGAGAAATATCGGTTGCGGCACATGCAATTTCCTCCTTATTGGCCGCGTGAAGTCACCGCTGGCTAACCGGGCTTTGTCACGGGCCGGTCCGGTTGTAGAAGTTGCGTCACTGCCAGCACCAGCTCATCCAGCGACCATGGTTTGTGCAGGTAAATCGTCGAGGCGGGCACTGTCTGCGGATCAAGCAGATAACCGGAAGTGAGAATCGCTGCGATGTGTGGCCATTGTCCCTGCACCATTTCGATGAATTCCGTTCCCTGTACCTGCCCGGGTACGCCATGATCGGCAATCACCAGGCCGCACTGTCCATGCGCATGCAACAGGTAGGTCAAGGCATCGTCGGCCGTGTCGAACGCGCAGGCCTTGGCGCCGATCTCTTCAACGATGTCCACCATCAACGAACGCAGCGTCGGATCGTCTTCGACGACGATGACTTCGCCGACAATCGGCAATATGCCTTCCCAATTTACTTTCACTCATTGATTCCTTAGCCAGGCCCGGCGGCCGGCGTCACTGAAGTCAGTGTCTGAGTGTAAGTCCGATTTGCAGATGTGCCCGATGAAAAACGTTCGTTTCATGTCTCAGGTCAACAAATTGGTTTATTCCGCCGCCGACCCCGAAAGCTTGACCGTCCGACTACATTCATTGGCCTCGTCCCGGTGGCTCTCGCGCTTGTCCACTGTGTGCGAGGTCTTCATTCCCAGCAATGGCAGACCCGACAACGTCAGGCCGATCCCGGCCAATGCGCTGACCGGCAACGGGTCGCCGAATTGCAGCCACGCCCACAGCAGCGTGATCGGCGGTGCCATAAACAGTGCGCTACTGATCCGCTGGACGCTGAAGCGTTGCAGGCACAACCAGTAGAAACCATAACCGCCGACCGTGGCGAAAAACACCAGCCACGCGACGCCCGCAGCGAAACCCGCGCTGGCCGGTGGCAGCAGCCCGCCTTCAAAGTGCGCGAGCACGGCGAACAACGGAGTTACCGCACAAACCTGAATGAACAACGCGGTCGGTGCTGGCATCGGGACACCGGGGGAGGCTTTTTGATACAGCGTCGCCGCCGCCAGTGAGAACACGGCCAGCAGGGGCAAAACATACACCCACAGATTAGCGGCCGCCCACTCGACGCTGGCGCTGCTCGCCACCAGCATGCCCAGCAAACACAGAGCCAGGCCCAGCCATTGCCAGCCTTGTGTGCGTTGTCCGGGCACGCAACCGGCCAGTACCACAATCGTCAATGGCAACAGATTGGCGATAACCGCCGCGGTACCGGGGGCGACACCCAATTGAATGGCGCCGGCGATGGGGCCGATGTAACCGCCAATGGCGAACAGCCCCAGCAAACTTTGATGGATGACATCACGGCGTCGCAGTGCGCGCAATCCCTTCCAGGCAAAGGGCAGCAGCACGGCCGCGGCGAGAATGAAACGCCACAGTGTCGCAAGGTAAACGCCGCCCTGATCGGCCGCATAGCGGTAACCGATGAAACCGGAACTCCAGCTGACGACCATGGCCAGCAGCAGGGCACTTCCCAGCAGTGAAACTCGAGGGATGGCAACGTTCATCGCATGGCACCTGACAGTGGGCTTGACTCGATGGTATGAAGGAACCTCTGGTGCAATCAAACGATACGATCAGCACTAATGATGCAGGAATACAGAACCATGTCGGAGACGCTCGAAATAGATCTGCTGCGAACGTTTCATGCCATCGTGCGCTTTGGTCAGTTTCTCGCGGCGTCGCATTTTCTGAACAAGAGCCCCTCGGCGGTGAGCCTGCACGTCCGGCGCCTGGAAGCGTTGGCCGGTGGACGGCTGCTGGAGCGTGATAACCAGACCGTGACACTGACGCCACTGGGTCGACGCTTCGCGCTGCAAACCGCCGAACTGTTGCAGCTGCATGACCGCCTGCTGGCCGGCTTCACCGCGCCGGTCGCCAGTGGGCGGATCCGACTGGGGATTTCCGAGGAATATGCCGCCGCCGTGCTCGGCAGCACGCTGCCCCATCTCAGCGCAGATTTTCCAGGCATCGAGCTGGAAGTGGAAACCGGTAACAGTGGTCGCTTGAGCGCACGCCTGGAGCGTGGGCAGCTGGATATGGCGTTGCTGGTCGAGCCCATTGACGTGCCGGCACCGGTGGGGCGTTGCGTGAAGTCCTTTGGGGTAACCGAGCCCGTCTGGGTCGCGGCGCACGACTACGCGCTGGACCCGGGCAAGCCGGTGCCGTTAGCGTTGCACAGTAAAGGCTGCCCGTATCGCGCCGTGGCTATCGATAACCTGTCGCGGCTGGGTCGACGCTGGCGCACGGTGATCATCAGTGCGGGCGTCAGCGCGCTGGACGCGGCCATTGAGGCCGGCTTGGCGATCGGCATCGTCGACCGCGCCCGGGTCAGTGAAAGCATGCGCGTGCTGGCGCCGGCAGACGGGTTTCCCGAACTGCCTGTGCACGAACTGCGTCTGATGTCAGCGCCCGGGGAGTTGAGCGCGGCGGCTGAAGTACTGGTGGGATTGATTGGCCATGATTTTCATC
>NZ_CABVGX010000027.1 GCF_902497625.1 Pseudomonas fluorescens
AGATTCCTAGGCATTACTCACCCGTCCGCCGCTCGCCACCAGGTACAAGTACCCGTGCTGCCGCTCGACTTGCATGTGTTAGGCCTGCCGCCAGCGTTCAATCTGAGCCATGATCAAACTCTTCAGTTCAAACATCTTTGGGTTTTTAAGAAACCCTAAACTTGGCTCAGCAATCGTTGGTTACATCTTTGATTTCTCGCGGAGTAACTTGTGATGCTGATAATCTTGTTGACTATCAGTCTGACTCCACAAGCACCCACACGAATTGCTTGATTCAGTTGTTAAAGAGCGGTTGGTTAAGATCTTTCGTCTCAACCGAGGCGCGCATTCTACAGCGCTCCTTGTTTCTGTCAAGCGGTTATTTAAGAAGTTTTCAAAGTTTCGCTTGGGAATCCTTAACAACTTCAACCACTTGCGCTTCCGATCTCTCGTTAGCGGGAGGCGAATTCTACAGCGTTACTCGCTGCTGTCAACACCTCTTTTTCTCCGCTTTCGACCGAGAAGATCGAATCGTTAAAAGAGCCAAACAACACCGCCCTTCCAACTCCTTCCAGGCTTCGATGATCTGAAGCATGCTCGCTGTCGAAAACTGCGTAACTCTTTGTTTACCAAGGAGTTTTCCGTTTCGACTACGCCGGAAGTGGGGCGAATTATAGACTTCCAGAATCTGCCGTCAACCCCTGATTTCGATTTTCCGCCAACAATTTCAAATGGTTTCCTATATAGAGGTGCAGGCGACCATAATGCGCAGTATATTGCTCATCTTGAGTCCCCCCCTGCCCAGGATGATGCTTTGCAATGAACAACACGCCCCGCAGCCTTGCCTCCACGCTTTACTCGGTTGGCCTTCTATTAATAGCCATGGCATCAATCCAGTCGGGCGCCTCGCTGGCGAAAACCATGTTTCCAGTAGTCGGCGCGCAGGGTACGACCACCCTGCGGCTGATTTTCGCCAGCCTGATCATGCTTGTATTGCTAAGACCGTGGCGGGCAAAGCTTAACGCCCAGTCGTTGCGCACCGTCATCGTCTACGGGATTGCGTTGGGCGGCATGAATTTCCTCTTCTATATGTCCTTGCGCACGGTTCCACTGGGCATTGCTGTCGCACTTGAGTTCACCGGCCCTCTGGCCGTCGCCATTTATGCGTCGCGGCGGGCCATCGACTTTTTATGGATTGCTTTGGCCGCTTTCGGTTTACTGCTTCTGATACCTACGGGCGCGACGACTGCCGGCATCGATCTGGTGGGCGCCGGTTATGCGCTAGGCGCCGGCGTCTGTTGGGCCCTCTACATATTATTCGGTCAGAAAGCGGGCGCCGATAATGGCGTTCAAACCGCTGCTTTAGGCGTCATGATCGCCGCCTTGGTCGTTGCGCCCATCGGCATCGTCCACGCAGGGGCCGCATTGCTTACGCCTTCGTTGATTCCCGTTGCCATCGGCGTCGCGCTATTGTCGACTGCTCTCCCCTACACCCTGGAGATGGTGGCGCTCACTCGGCTGCCAACCCGAACATTCGGCACGCTGATGAGTGTTGAACCGGCCATTGGCGCGCTGTCCGGCTTGCTCTTCCTCCAGGAGTACCTGACTTTTTCACAGTGGATGGCCATCCTGTGCATAATTCTCGCATCAGTCGGTGCAACCATGACAATGGGAAATGCCGCCAGACCGGCAGTAGCGGCAGATTGATATCGGATATGACGCAGGTCTGGTATTTGCCGCGCATTTAGGCCATGTTTAACCCGTCACCATTGTTGGGCATGGATATTCAAAGACAGGGATTGGAATGTTTTACGCGCGAGCGAATACGGCCAGACCCGGGCGTGAAGATCCGGGGACGCTTTAAGGATAGTAATGAAACGAATTTTGATACTGATCGCCATACTCGCAATTGCGGGCTGCGCGGCAACATCGCAAACCCAAGTCAAGCGCGGCAAGAAAGGTTTGCATATCAACTGTTCAGGCCTGTCCTCGGCCTGGAGCAAGTGTTACACCAGCGCAGCCAATTCCTGCGCACCGAAGGGCTACAAGGTCATTGCCAAATCAGGGGACGGTGTGGAGGAACCCGGCGATTATCCATTCGGTCTCAACCCGGCCGGCTATACCAGTCGCAGCATGATCGTCATCTGCAAATAGGCTATACCGTACGAGAACTGGCCATCTGGCGTTCAATTTCTCCGTAACTGCTCTTGAGCACCGCGCGTTGAACGTCCGGGGTGACCAACATCCGTGCCACGACCAGCGCACCGATGCACTGCGACAGGATGGCCCATGCCAGACTGTCACTCTCCAATGTTTTGGCCCAACGCTTGTGCAACTGGCATATCCAGTGCTCTGCCTGCTGACGCGCCACACCCTCGGAACGAGCGATTTCTGCGCCCAATGCCGGTAGCGCGCACCCGGACTCCGGGTGCTCGACGTGGGCCATGCTCAGATAATGCTTTAGACAGCGCTGCAGCCGCTCGCGATCCTGGTCTGCACCCAGCCGGTCCAGGCTTTGGCAAAGCTCACGCTCGACAATGGATGCGAAGAGCTCATCCTTTGACGAGAAGTGATTGTAGAACGCCCCGCCGCTGAGGCCGATTGCCTTCATCAAAGCATCGACACCGACGGTCGAGAAGCCCGCCTTCTTGGCCAGTACCGCACTGCTGTCGATTAGCTTCTCTTTGGTTTCCTGCTTGTGACTGGCCGAGTAACGCATGACTTGCCCTCAGGTTTGATCGCCTTGACGCCCGCCGAATCATAGCATAACGTTCGTTCAGTTAACGATCGTTTAGTAAAGGGCCTATGCATGAATAACAAGAAGGTCGTACTGGTTGTCGGCGCGGGTGATGCCACTGGCGGTGCCATCGCCAAACGCTTCGCAAAGGAAGGATTTACTGCCTGCGTAACGCGGCGCAGCGCCGACAAACTGCAACCATTGGTAGATTCGATCGACGCCGATGGCGGTGAAGCTCACGGCTTCGCCTGTGATGCTCGCAAGGAAGAGGACGTGGTTGCCCTGATCGAGAAGATCGAGAGTGAGGTAGGTCCGATCGAAGCCTTCGTTTTTAATATCGGTGCCAATGTTCCCTGCAGCATTCTTGAAGAAACTGCGCGCAAATACTTCAAGATCTGGGAAATGGCCTGTTTTTCCGGCTTTCTCAACGCCCGGGAAGTGGCCATACGCATGGCCACGCGTCAACGCGGCACGATCCTTTTCACCGGTGCTACCGCTGGCTTGCGCGGTGCCGCAGGCTTCGCAGCGTTTGCCGGTGCCAAGCATGGCATCCGCGCTCTGGCTCAGAGCATGGCGCGAGAATTAGGACCGATGAACATTCATGTGGCTCATGTGGTGGTCGATGGTGCCATCGACACTGACTTCATCCGCGAGAGCTTTCCGGAAAAGTACGCGACCAAGGATCAGGACGGCATCCTGAATCCTGCGCACATCGCTGAGAATTACTGGTACCTGCACAGCCAACCGCGTGACGCCTGGACTTTCGAGCTTGACCTGCGTCCCTGGAACGAGCGCTGGTAAACCGTCCAAAAACAATGATGAGTGCGTATCGACCATGAGCAAAACCGTTGAGTTCTACTTCGACCTTGGCAGCCCCGCCACCTATCTGGCCTATACCCAGCTGCCGACAATATGCTCACAGGCAAACGCTCGGCTGGTTTACGTTCCGATCCTGCTGGGCGGTGTTTTCAAAGCCACCGGCAACTCTTCGCCAGCGACTATCCCGGCAAAGGGTCGCTACATGTTCCAAGATCTGGACCGCTTCGCCAGACGCTACGGCGTGCCGCTGAAATTCAATCCGCACTTTCCCATCAATACGCTGTTGCTGATGCGAGCAGTCACGGGCATGCAAGTGCGCCACCCCGAAAGATTTCAGGCGTTTGTGGACTGTTTGTTTGAGGCGCTTTGGATGCAAGGTCTAGGCCTTGACGATCCGTCGACCGTGGCCAAGTTGCTCTCCGACAACGGCTTCGATCCTGTTGAAGTGCTGGCCCTGACCGCAGACGAGGAAGTCAAAGCCGCACTCAAGGAAAATACCGAGCGAGCCGTGCAGCGGGGCGTTTTCGGTGCGCCGAGCATGTTTGTCGGGAATCAGCTGTTCTTTGGCCAGGATCGGCTGGACTTTGTCATCGAAGCCTTACGGTAAAGTCGATGCCATAAAGGATGAGTCAGGCGCTGCCAATAGCGCCTGACTCATTCATTCAGATCGCGACGGTTCGCGCATTCAACCACTCGAGCGCTGCACCGTCGAGCAACGGACTAAGGCGCTGGCGGACTTCGGCGTGGTAAGCGTTGAACCACTGTTTCTCCTCCAGCGTCAGCAGCGAAGGCTCCAGGCAACGCGTGTCGATCGGGCACAACGTCAGGGTTTCGAACTTGAGGAATTCACCGAACTCGCTACTGCCCGCTTCGCGGTTCAATACCAGGTTTTCGATTCGCACACCCCAGCGACCCGGCCGATAGGTGCCCGGTTCAATGGACGTGATCATCCCCGGTTGCATCGCCGTTTGCGGTGCGGCGGCGGCTTGGTAGGCGATGACCTGCGGGCCTTCGTGCACGTTCAGGAAGTAGCCGACGCCGTGCCCGGTGCCATGACCGTAGTCGACACTTTCCGCCCAGATCGGCGCCCTTGCAATTGCATCCAGCAACGGCGAGAGAATGCCGCGAGGAAATTGCGCCCGAGACAGGGCGATCACGCCTTTCAACACCCGCGTGCAGTCGCGTTTCTGCTCCTCGGTTGGCGTACCGACCGCCACCATCCGCGTGATGTCGGTAGTGCCACCCAGGTATTGACCGCCGGAGTCGATCAGCAACAGACCGTCCCCTTCGATCACCGCATGCTCTTCTTCGGTGGCGTGGTAATGCGGCATCGCACCATTGGCGTTAAACGCGGCGATGGTATTGAAGCTAAGCGACACATAATCCGGCCGACGCATGCGCGCTGCGGTCAGGTGCTCATCGATGGTCAGCTCAGTGATGCGTTCACGTCCCCACGCCGACTCCAGCCAAGCGAAAAATTCGCAAAGTGCTGCGCCGTCCTGCTCCATGGCTTTGCGAATGTGCTCGGCATCGGCCAGACTTTTTTGCGATTTCGCCAATGTGGTGGGGTTCAGGCCTTCAATCAGCGCAACACCACTGTCAAGATTGTCCAGCAAGCCCGCCGTTACTCGCGCCGGGTCGACTTGCAGGCTCGAGCCACTTGGCACCGTGCGCAAGGCATCGGCGACTTCGTTGTAATCGCGCAGGGTGACGCCGTCCTCTTCAAGGATGCCACGCAACTCGGCGCTGACCTTGCTCAACGCCACAAACAAGGTGGCCTGGTTCTGGCTGATCAAGGCGAATGAAACAAATACCGGATTGAAGGACACATCGGCGCCGCGCAGATTGAACAGCCAGGCGATGTCATCCAGGGTTGCAATAAAATGCCAATCGGCACCGCGCGCTTTCAAGGCTTCGCGCAGCTTGCTCAGTTTTTCCACACGGCTGATGGTTGCCTGGGGCGGCAGGTGCTGATAGATCGGCTCGTTGGGCAGGCTTGGGCGATCGCTCCAGACTTCACTCAACAAATCGATATCGGTGCGTAGTCGAGCGCCACGGGCTTCAAGTTTGTCGCCAAGCGTACGCGCTGACGCCACGGCCATCACCGCACCATCTACCGCGACGACGCCCTTTTCAGGCGTCTGCTCGGCCAGCCAGTCCAGGGGACCAGGTTGGCCCGGCTGTAACTTCACCAGTTCGATGCCGCTGCCATTGAGTTCTTTGCTCGCCTGCTCCCAGTAACGGCTGTCCGCCCAGACGCCGGCGAAGTCCGCCGTAACGATCAACGTGCCGACAGAGCCGTGAAAACCCGACAGCCATTGTCGTCCTTGCCAGTATCCCGGCAGGTATTCGGAAAGGTGTGGATCGGCCGACGGCACCAGCAGTGCATGAATGCCCTCCCGGCTCATCAGTTCGCGGGTCTGCGCCAGGCGCTCGGGCACCGATCCGTGGATCGAAGGCTGCGTAATCATCGTATCTCCTGCTCATTACTGCATATTATTGTTAAGTGCCGATCCACGTCGGCGCTTTAAGGGCCCGTCGCCCAGAATGCCGGGGCACTGGCGCAAGATGATTTAATCAGGTGGATCGCCTGGTCGATGTCTTGCTCGGTGGTAAATCGGCCAAGGCTCAGGCGGATGGTACGACCTGCCGAGCGAGCATCATGTCCCAACGCCAGCAATACATGAGAAGGCGTGTTACTCGCGGAATTGCAGGCCGAGGTCGCGGAAAACGCGATTGTATTGCTTAAAGCGGCGGAGCTGAATTCGCCTTCATTGAAGGTCAGGCTCAGCGTGTGAGGAATGCGCCGGGTTGCGCAGCCATTCAGTCGAACCCCTGGCAGGCTCAGCAGTGGCTCAAGCAAACGCTCGCGCAGACGCTCTATCGCGGCATGCTCTTGCTCGAATACTTGCGCCGCCAGGGCGAAGGCTGCGCCCATGCCGGCAATCTGATGCGTCGCCAACGTGCCTGAACGCAAGCCGCCTTCGTGCCCGCCGCCATGAATCTGCGCCTGCAAGCGCTGCTGCGCACGCGGGCCGACATACAATGCACCGATTCCTTTGGGGCCATAAATCTTGTGTGCCGAAAAAGACATCAGGTCTACCGGCAAACGAGCCAGGTCGATGGCGACTTTGCCTGCGCCTTGCGCCGCGTCCACATGGAACAGCGCATCGTGCGCGCGGACGGTATCGCCGATCGCTGCAATGTCATTCACGGTCCCCAACTCATTGTTGACCAGCATCAGCGACACCAGAAAAGTGTCCTCACGCAGGGCATCGCTGACTGCCTGGGCGGTGATCAAGCCGTCCGCGTCCGGTATCAGGTAAGTGACTGAAACGCCGGCTTCCTGCAATTGGCTGGCCGTATCGAGAATGGCCTTGTGTTCAATCTGGCTGGTGATGATGTGACCGCCGCCAGCCGCACGAGCCTGGGCCACGCCCTTGAGCGCAAGATTGTTGGATTCGGTGGCCCCGGACGTCCAGACAATCTGCTGCGCCTGAGCACCGACCAGCTCTGCCACTTGTTGACGCGCCTGCTCAACCGTTTGCCGGGCCTGCTGGCCGAACGCATGGGAACTGGACGCCGGGTTGCCGAAATTGCCGGAAAAACCCAGACACTCGAGCATGACCTGGATGACCCGCTCATCCACCGGTGTGGTGGCGGCGTAGTCGAAATACAATGGACGATTGTTCATGAGAGACTCGCAGAGCTTGTTCCGGGATCAGCGGCTGGAAAGAGCACACAGCAATACCTGATCGGATGCGTTAAAAAAGTACGACTTCAGTGAAAAGTGCGTAGGAACGCTCCTGAAGTCGAGCTTAACAGGCATCGGCCAACCGGTTGAAGCAATGCGTTAGCTAAAGCTTTCAAGCAACAACGGATACAGCGAAATCACCAGCAGCGTCGCCATCCCCCAATTGAACAGCCGCAACCAGCGCCGGTCCTTCAAGACGTTGCGCAACAGCGTGCCGCAAGCCGCCCAGACACTCACGCTGGGCAGGTTGATCAGTGCAAAGACGGCAGCAATCACGATCACATTGGTAAAGTAACCCTGCATCGGCGTGTAGGTGCTGATGGCGCCGATGGCCATGATCCAGGCCTTGGGATTGACCCATTGAAATGCCGCCGCCCCAAGATAGCTGATCGGTTTGGCGTCGCCCCGCTCTGCGTCGGACACAGGCCCCGAGTGTGCAATCTTCCACGCCAGGTACAACAGATAAGCGGCCCCCACGTATCGCAATACCGTGTAGAGAAGCGGATAGGTTTGAAACACCGCTCCCAAACCAAAGCCCACTGCCACGACGAGCACGAAGAAGCCGCAGGTGATACCTAGCATATGAGGAATGGTGCGATGGAAGCCAAAGTTCACGCCCGATGCCAGCAACATGGTGTTATTGGGGCCGGGAGTGATCGAAGTGACCAGGGCGAACAAAGCGAAACCGAGCAGCAAATCGAGAGAGAGTGTCATGGGTGGCAGTCCATCAAGGTCAGTCAGGTAACGACCCTATCGCACGCCTGGTGAGAAACCCACGGACAGTTGCGTGAAACTTCGAGCAGTACAGTCGCTCAGCTTGGACGACCGTGAAGTTGTACGGCACGTTCCGCGTTCATTTCACCTTGTTTATCAAAGGTGAACGATTTTTGTGGTTCGCCCAGCAGTGCGGCTTTCTTCATGTGGTATTCGTCGAAGGACAAGCCGCGACGGTTCAAGGATTCAAGCGCCAGCTGGCGGGTTTCATCGGCGGTGTACGGGCGCAACTCCGGCGAAACGTGAGTGGCGCATCCGCTGAGAACGGAAATGGCAAGGATGAGGCTGGTGGCGAGGAATGTGTTCATTTTCGGCGTCCTGGAGTCCGGGTTCGGGGCAATGAACACAGGCTACTCGGGCACCGGGACGAGCAGAAATCAACGCTTTCGATAGTCGCTATTGAGTTTGGCTAATGCCTTGACACGGCCATTGACTCCAAGCGCCCACCAGCCGGCCTTGATCTAGCCCACCAGGTTGCAATGCAACGCGTTGTCGGTGCTGCGCTCCAGACTGTGCAGCACTTGGTACGAGCCGAAGGTCACTGTTCTGGCCCGGTGCGTATGGATCGCTTGCCACAAATCCTCCTCGCCGCGTTCAAAACGGCGGAATGCGGCCTCCCCCGCCTCGCGCGATTGCCAGTGCAGGTAATTCAGGACCCGGCTGCCGTCGACGCTGACCTGGATGCTCGCACTGAGGAACCCGGCGTAAGCCTGCGCCAGGTGCTCAGTCTGGGCCGACAGCGCCAACACGAGCGCCTGGTACCGATGGGGTTCGACCTGGAATTCGATGAGCTGAGTGAAGCTGCGATTTTTCTCGAATGCCTGCATGAATAGTCCTCCTGCTTATAGCCCGAATCTGACGATGCGAAGGCCAGCAGGGTAAAACCTCCAGTTAAGTTAAGGTCAAGGGATTATTTCAACGATCTCTTCAGAGGATCTGCTGCTCGTCGGGCCCCGGATCGACCCAGGGGGTCTGACCTATAGTTATCCGGCTGGAAGTCGGAGCAACCGATTTCCCTCTGTTCACAAAGGGAGAGCCGTCATGAGCGTCAAACCCATTCCTGAGGGTTATCACAGCATCACCCCCTATCTGGGGATTCAGAAAGCCGCAGAGGCCATCGACTTTTACAAAAAAGCCTTTGGCGCGACCGAGGTCATGCGCCTGGCCATGCCCGATGGCAGCATCGGCCATGCAGAACTGCGTATTGGCGACAGCGCCATCATGCTGGGCACGCCGTGTGATCAAGGACCTTTGAGCAACCCGGACTCGTCACCGTCAGTGGGGCTCCATTTATATGTCAGCGATGTCGACAAGTTCTACAATCAGGCCGTCGACGCTGGCGCTACCGTGGTGTCCGAGGTGAAGGATCAGTTCTATGGCGACCGGTCGGGAACCTTGAGGGATCCTTATGGGCATCTGTGGTTTCTGGCGACGCACAAGGAGGACCTGACCCAGGAGCAGATCGAGCAGCGTGCGAAGGAGATGTTTCAGCAGGGTTGAATGCTTTGGATTAACACTGGTTTTTCGGTGCATGCTTGGTCGCGATAGCGGTTCAGCGCACAGAGATGTTGGCTGATCCACCGCGGTCGCGAGCAAGCTTGCTCAGAACCCGTGCCGCGAACAAGAAACATTTTCTTTCATAAACATGTTCGGGATTTTTGATTCTCATTCGTCTTATATAGATGCAGTCGGTTCGCGTAGGCAAAAGCCACGACCGTACTTTTCATGGACCCCACGCTGGGAAGCCCGCAGCCAAGGCCCTCTCATCGATACAAGACCTTAATCATGTCGAAGAAATCCCGCTCCAAACTCTGGTTTCTTGTGCACAGCTGGCTGGCATTGCCCATCTGGTTTTTCGTCCTGATCGTCTGTGTCACAGGCACTCTGGCCGTGATCAGTCAGGAGATCGTCTGGCTGGCCAATCCGCAGATGCGCGCCAGCCAGCCCTCCGACGACGCGCCGCTGCTAAATTATGACCAGATCATCGCAGCAATAAAAAAGGCCGAACCGGACACGCTGGTGGAAGAAATCAACCGCCCCGACGAATCGCACTTCGCCCTCGACGTCAACGTCAGCTACCCCGATGGCCGCAACGTCACGGTGTACGTCAACCCGTATACCGGGGTGATTCAGGGCGCTGCTCCGCCATTCGATTTCAAGGCCTTTACCCGCGCATTGCATGGCTGGTGGCTGGTCCCTTTCACCAACGGATTCAGCTGGGGCTGGTACCTGGTGTCGTTTCTGAGCCTGCCATTGCTGGCTTCACTGGTCACAGGCCTGGTGGTCTACAAGCGTTTCTGGAAAGGCTTTTTCCGGCCGACCTTGCGGTTTCGCCATGGCGCACGGATTTTCTGGGGCGATTTTCATCGACTCAGCGGGATCTGGTCGATCTGGTTCATCGCGATCATTTCCATCACCAGCGTGTGGTTCCTGATCCGGGCGTTCATGTTCGACAATCAGATTTCGATCTCAACCGCACCAGTCGCACTCGTGGTTCCACGTGAAAGCGTGCCGCTCACGGCCGACGGCTCACCAGCCCCGATGATCAGCATGGAAGCCGCGATTCAGCAGGCCAAGCAGCGGATTCCGGGGCTCGAAGACAGCTTTATCAGCCTTCCGGCCAATGCCTACAGCTACCTTTCGGTAGGTGGACGCAGTTGGTACCCGCTGATGTATCAGACCGCCGACATCAACCCTTACACCGGCGAAATTGCCGCGACTCGCCTCCTCAAGGACCGCTCGGGCCTGGAGCTGGTGACCGAGTCCATGCGTCCTCTGCACACCGGCGATTTTGGCGGTCTGTGGATCAAGCTGATCTGGTTTTTCTTCGGCCTGATCATGTCCATGATGGTGCTCAGCGGGCTGCTGATCTGGACCAAGCGAACTGCCTTGGCCACTGCAAATGCGCTTAAACGCACCGGCAGGCAAACGCGCAGCGATACGGTCCCTGCGACCAGTCGCGAAACCACGGAGGTGAGCCAATGAGCCTGTTCGTTGCAGAAAAACCGGCCTCGGCGTTGAGCCGTTTCTGGCATAAATGGCGTTTTCACATCAACATTCTACTGCTGCTGATTCCGCTGGGTTTCATGCCCAAATATTTTGCCGACGCGGCACTGTTTCGCGGTGACGCCGGCCTCGGCGAGCGGGAAATCGGTGAAGTCAAAGTGGGTCCGTGGAGCGTGCGTCTGGCTGAATTTCGCAATGAGGCGCCGCGACTGGATGCGGCCGGTTACATGAAAAGTTTCAACGCGGCCCTGTGCGACAGCTGCCGCGAACACGTCAAAGCGACCTACCTGCGCATCGGCAAACCACGCAGCCTGCGCGCCGCCGGGGTGATCTTCTTCGGCACCCCGCATCGCATGGGTGCCATGTTGCCTATCCCGCAAAAGACCAAGGCTGACGCCGAACTGTGGATCACGATGGAAGGCTGGGACGGCAGCATGCATCAAGCGTCGATCCCTTTGAGTCAGGCATCCCCCGCTACCCTCGCGTGGCTGAGCAAACAAGGAGGCAAACCATGATCAACTTATTTATGCGCCGCAATGTCGCGCTGTTGATGCTTTGCGCCGGCTTCAGTGCCAGCGCCCTGGCGCACAATCCGATGTGCGAATGCAAAGCCGTCGACGCCGAGCAGATCGAATGCACCGGCGGTTTCTCCGACGGCAGCGGCGCACCGGGCGTGACCCTGGACGTGATCGGTTATGACGAAACCATTCTGGTGCCGGGCAAGCTCGGGGCTGACTCCAAAGTGACCTTCAAAAAACCCGGCGCCGAGTTTTACGTGCTGTTCGATGCCGGCCCCGGTCACGTCGTAGAGATCGACCAGGCGGACATTCAGGCACCATGAGTACCCCAACCACGCAAGTTGTACGCCCGGCCGGGGCCGGCCATGAAACCCTTTACGTGCTGCTGTTGTGCCTGATGATCCTCGCCGTGGCTGGCACTGTGGTCGCCTGGCGCGCAGAAAAGCAGGAGGTCAGCAGCGTCACCAGCCATCAACTCGATGCGCGCCGCGACTTGAGCGCCTCCGAGCAGGGAATCTACGCCGACCTGCGGGTGACGCTGGACGAGATCCACCTGTTGCGTCAGGAACAACAAGCCCTGCCGCCCCCAGCAGCCCTCGCTGATGAAGGCTTCGCGCCGTTCGCCCAGGACGCGAGCTCGGTCAGCCGCGGCGGCCATGTCTGGCAATTGCTCGAAGCCAAGGCCTATTTCGGCCAGAGCCAGGCGCCGGATGTGGCAGGCTCGTTTCTGATGCGCCTGACTGCTGCAGACGATGCGCCAGACGTCTGGCTCAATCGCGGCAAAGCCCTCGCAGCGCCGGCCGACCTCACTGACGCCGCGCTGGAGAGCGCTGGATGGCAGCAGATCGTCGCGCAATTCGATGCCGGTGTGACCCGCCAGCATCGGCACTGAA
Organism: Pseudomonas fluorescens; assembly: GCF_902497625.1. Classification (GTDB taxonomy): domain Bacteria; phylum Pseudomonadota; class Gammaproteobacteria; order Pseudomonadales; family Pseudomonadaceae; genus Aquipseudomonas; species Aquipseudomonas fluorescens_BQ. The sequence continues at coordinate 12,481 of NZ_CABVGX010000027.1, forward strand.
CCCTCGCCTTCCTCCGAGAGAAGACCGCTTTCCCATGCCTAGTTCATCTCAACGCTCCTTCGTGCGCCTGCTACTCGCCGGCCTGCTCGCTTGTCTGCTCAGCCCCATGCTCAGCGCCGACGAGGCCAAGCGCTTGCGCATTGGCATCACGCTGCACCCTTATTACAGTTATGTGGCGAACATCGTCGGCGACAAGGCCGAAGTGGTGCCGCTGATTCCGGCCGGCTTCAACCCGCACGCCTACGAACCCCGCGCAGAAGACATCAAGCGCATTGGTGGGCTCGATGTAGTTGTGCTCAATGGCGTCGGCCATGACGATTTCGCCGACCGCATGATCGCCGCCAGCGAAACGCCGAATATCGCCGTGATCGAAGCCAACGAAAATGTGCCGTTGCTGGCGGCCACCGGTGTCGCTGCTCGCGGGGCCGGCAAAGTTGTGAACCCGCACACGTTCCTGTCGATCAGCGCTTCCATTGCCCAGGTCAATAACATTGCCCGGGAACTCGGCAAGCTCGATCCGGCGAACGCCAAGACCTACACCCAGAACGCCCGCGCTTACGGCAAGCGCCTGCGCACGATGCGCGCCGATGCCCTGGCAAAACTGACCCAAGCGCCGAATGCCGAGTTGCGCGTGGCCACTGTGCATGCGGCGTATGACTACCTGCTGCGCGAATTCGGCCTGGAAGTGACGGCCGTGGTCGAACCCGCCCACGGTATCGAGCCGAGCCCGAGCCAGTTGAAGAAAACCATCGATCAACTGCGCGAACTGGACGTGAAAGTGATTTTCTCCGAGATGGACTTTCCGTCCAGCTATGTTGACACCATTCAGCGTGAATCCGGGGTGAAGCTGTACCCGCTGTCGCACATTTCCTACGGCGAATACACCGCCGACAAATACGAAAAGGAAATGACCGGCAACCTCAACACCGTGGTTCGCGCGATTCAGGAGTCTGGCGCATGACTGTCCAGGAAACGCGCCTCGTCCAGACTGCCGGCCCAACCCTGGATTTTGCCGATATCAGCCTGACGCTCGGTCGCACGACGATTCTCGACAACGTGACCTTTAAGGTTCAGCCCGGCAGCGTCCATGCGCTGGTGGGTCCGAATGGTGGCGGCAAGAGTTCGCTGATCAAGACTTTGCTCGGGCAGATGCCCCATCAAGGGCGTTTGAGCCTGCAATGGCCGGGCGAACCCGGGACCATCGGTTATGTGCCGCAAGCCCTGGAATTCGATCGCGGCCTGCCGATGACCGTCGATGATTTCATGGCCGCGATGTGCCAGCGGCGCCCGGCGTTTCTTGGGGTGAGCAAGCATTTCGCCGCGGCCATCGGGGAAGCATTGGAGCGCGTCGGCATGCAGGACAAGCGCAAACGACGCATGGGCGCGCTGTCCGGCGGCGAGCGTCAGCGCGTGTTACTGGCGCAAGGGTTGATCCCGGCACCGCAATTGCTGGTGCTCGACGAACCGATGTCGGCACTTGACGAGGCCGGCATCCGCGTCTTCGAGCGCTTGCTCGGCGACTGGCGCCAGAGCGGCATTACCGTACTGTGGATCGAGCACGATCTGGAAGCCGTCGGGCGGCTGGCCGATCGCGTCACCGGGTTGAACCGTCGGGTGCTGTTCGATGCGACGCCGCAACAGGCATTGACCCCGGAGCGTCTGCTGACGCTGTTTTCGACCCATCCACGGAGCGCTGCCTGATGAGTTATGAAGCCTTTCGTTTGATGGTCCAGGGCTGGGCGTCTTCCGGTTATCTGCCGGAAGCGCTGGCCTACGGATTTGTCGTCAACGCCCTGCTCGCGGGGCTGTTGATCGGTCCGGTGCTTGGCGGGCTTGGCACGCTGGTGGTGGTCAAGCGCTTTGCGTTTTTCTCCGAGGCGGTGGGTCACGCGGCATTGACCGGCGTCGCCATCGGCATTCTGCTCGGCGAGCCTTACACCGGACCTTACGGCAGCCTGTTCGGTTACTGCCTGCTGTTCGGGATTCTGCTGAATTACCTGCGCAATCGCACAGGGCTTTCGCCGGATACATTGATTGGCGTCTTCCTGTCGGTGTCCTTGGCACTGGGCGCGAGTCTGTTGCTGATTCTGGCTGGCAAGATCAACGTGCACATCCTCGAAAACGTTCTGTTCGGTTCGGTGCTGACGGTCAACGGCAACGACCTGCTGGTATTGGCCATCGTCGGATCGCTGGTGATGGCGTTGGCGCTGCCGCTGTACAACCGCATCATGCTCGCCAGCTTCAATCCGCAACTGGCGGCGGTGCGCGGTGTGGCGGTGAAAACCCTGGATTATCTGTTCGTGATTCTGGTGACGCTGATCACCGTGGCGGCGGTGAAAGTCATTGGCGCAATTCTGGTGGGGGCATTGCTGGTGATTCCGGCCGCGGCCGCACGTTTGCTCAGCCAGTCGCTCAAGGGCTTTTTCTGGTGCTCGGTGCTTATCGCCACGGTGAGCACGCTGTGCGGCATCCTCGCACCGATCGTATTCGACCTGCCAATCCCGTCCGGCGCCGCCATCATCCTGGTCGCCGGTATCGCCTTCGCCCTCTCCGCCATCGCGCGCGGAGTGGTCCCCAGTCTGAAAGGGAATCTTGGATAAATGACTTTTTCAATGCGCAAACTGGCCCTGGCCGTTGCTCTATGCGGGCTGGTGAATACGTCTTTCGCCGCCCAAGGCGCCAAGCCCCTGCATGTGCTTGCATCACTGCCGATCACTTATGGCCTGGGCGAGGTATTGCTCAAAGGCACCGACGTCAAACTCGAACGTGCCGCGCCGGCTAACTTGCCCGGCAGTCGTCAGACCGCTTATTTCACCGGCCGTGGCGCGCCAGCGCTGGCGAAAATTGCAACCGATGCCGATGCGGTGATCGGGGTGCGCTCGCTGTGGGCGGATGATCCGCTGTATCCGTTTTCCCGGCGCAGCAACATTCGCATCGTCGAAATCGACGCCGCCCGCCCGGTCGACGGCGCCTTGCCCGGCATTGCCGTGCGACAGGACAACAAGGTCGACGGCCTGAACAGTCAGCCGTGGTTTTCCAGCAACAATATGGGGCGCATGGCGGACGTCATGGCGGCGGACCTGGTGCGGCTGGCGCCCGAGGCCAAGCCTGCGATCGAGGCGAACCTGGCGGCGCTGAAACAGCGTTTGCTCAAACTCAGCGCCGACAGCGAAGCGCGCCTGGCCGCCGCTGACAATCTGAGTGTGATGAGCTTGAGCGATCACTTCGGCTACCTGATCGCCGGGCTCAATCTTGAGTTAACTGGGCTGGATGCACGGCCGGATACCGAATGGACGCCAGAGGCGCTGAAACAGTGGGTCGCAACGCTGAAGGACAATGACGTGGCGATCGTGCTGCATCATCGGCAGCCGTCTGATGCGGTGAAAGCGGCGATCGCCGAGTCTGGAAGTCGTCTGGTGGTATTGAGTACCGATGCGGCTGATCCGGTAGCCGAACTCGAAGGCAACGTGGATCTGGTCATCAAAGGCCTGAGTGGGGCGTAACCTTAGTTCCATCGCCAAGGTGACAGAACGTACGCACATGAAAAAGCCCGCTGACCTTCTCGGTGCAGCGGGCTTTTTTCACGCTCTGTGTCGGCGAGCATGAAGAGTCGGTTAGCATTTCATTAAACAGCCACCGTTGCCTGCTCCCCCATCTTCAGGCGCAAGCTCAACGGACGCATGTCCGTCCAGACCTCCTCGATGTAGGCCAGGCATTCCTTTTTGAAACCGCTTTTGCCCACGGTGCGCCATCCCTCTGGCACGGCTTTGTAGTCGGGCCAGATCGAATATTGTTCTTCGTGGTTGACCACAACCTGAAAGAGGATGTCCTCGCGGTCGAATACTGAAGTCATGCTGATTCTCCATCGTTATCGGTTGGCTGCGCTGCGGTGCGCAACCTTTGTTTAAAAGGAACGTTGCGCGGCTGGGAAAATTTAAAGACTCGTCACTGCCGCCATCATCGCCCGACCAAAAAGCTCCGCGACCCGGTCGATTTCCGCAGCGGTGATGACCAGCGGCGGCAGGAAGCGCACCACACCGCCGTGCCGTCCGCCCAGCTCAAGAATCAAGCCACGCTTGAGGCATTCGCGCTGCACCAGCGGCGCGAGTCGGGGGAAAATCGGGGGGTGACCTTGCACGTCCGCTGCACCGGTTGGATCGACCAGCTCCACACCGAGCATCAAGCCGCGCCCACGGATATCTCCCAACTGCGGGAAATTGCGCTGGAGAATGCGCAGGTGTTCGCTCAAGCGCTCTCCCATCGCCGCGGCGTGTTCGCAAATCTTGTGCTCAATCAGATAGCGCATCACCGCAGAGCCGGCCGCCATGGCCATCTGGTTGCCGCGAAAAGTCCCGGCGTGCGCGCCTGGCAGCCAGGTGTCGAGCCAGTCGCGGTAGACGACAACCGCCAGTGGCAGGCTGCCGCCGATGGCTTTGGACATCACCACGACGTCCGGAATGATCCCGGCGTGCTCGAAGGCGAACATCTTGCCGGTGCGCGCAAAACCGCTCTGGATTTCATCGACGATCAGCGCCACACCGGCCTGTTCAGTGATACGCCGCACACCGCGCAACCAGTCGAGATCGGCCGGAATCACCCCGCCCTCGCCCTGCACGACTTCAACGATGACCGCCGCCGGCAACTGCACGCCGGCTTCGGGATCATTCAACAGGTTCTCCAGATAATTCAGATTGACCTGCACACCTTGCGCACCCCCGAGACCAAACGGGCAGCGGTAATCGTAGGGATAGGGCATGAATTGCACGCCACTGCTGAGCAAGGCACCCAGCGGTTGCTTCGGACCCAGGCTGCCCATCAGACTTAGTGAACCCTGGCTCATGCCATGGTAACCCCCTTGAAATGACAGCACAGTGCTGCGTCCGGTGGCGGTGCGCACCAGTTTCAGCGCGGCTTCCACCGCATCAGTGCCGGTGGGGCCGCAGAACTGAATTTTCGCTTCAACCGCCAGCTCCGGTGGCAGCAAGCCGAACAGATCCTGAACAAACTGATCCTTGACCGGGGTCGTCAGGTCGAGCGTGTGCAGCGGCAATCCATCGTTCAGCACTTGCCGGATCGCTTCGATCACCACCGGGTGGTTATGCCCCAATGCCAGCGTCCCGGCCCCTGCCAGGCAGTCTATGAATGTCCGGCCCTCGACATCTTCGACGTAAATACCCTTGGCGCGCTTGAGCGCAAGGGGGATACGTCGTGGGTAGCTACGAGCGTTGGACTCCTGGCGACTCTGGCGCGCCAGCAACGGCGATTCGGTGAACTGATACAGCGTTTCGACCGGCGCCGAAGCGATCCGCGCCGACTGATCTTCCATCAGGCTGGTAGCCATTGACATCTTTCGACCCCTCGATAAGGTTTCCTGTTCTGGAAACGCATCAGGGCAACGAGGATTTAGGCTCTTGATCGGGTTTGTGCACGGGCACAGGCAAGTCTTTGAACATTGGAATCGCCCGGAGCCCGCCGACCTGAAATGGAGAAGTGCCAGGCAGGTAACCCAGATGACGGTAAAAGGCTTCGCTGGTACGCGTGCTATTGAGTCGGACCTCGCGCAAACCCAGATCGGCCAGCCAGCGCTCAAGATCACTGACCAGCGCCTGCCCAACACCGCGGCGGAACCATTCCGGTTGCACATAGCAAAACTTAATCCTGCCGCTTGTCGCAGCCATCGCTACGCCGACTGGTTTGTCCTCCAGCAGGGCCAGGTTCAGGTACAGCCGCGGATCGGCAAGCCAGGCTTGCATGTGATCGGCGGTTTTATTGTGAGTCCACGTGGCGACGGTGTGCTGATCGTTACGATGATCGAGCGCACAACCGACGCGAATGGAGCGTTCGATGATACGGCTTATGATGCCGGCGTCGGCAGAGGTGGCCTTGCAGATGCGAATAAGAGAGTTCATGACGCTGCTGCCTCAATCCATTGAGAAAAAGCGGAGGCCGACAATAGCGCCGGTGGCAGCAGGAATACACCGCACAGAGGTTACATTTGATGTGCGACTCCGATCTGCAGGAGCAGAGCTTGCTCGCGAAAGCGGTGCATCAGGCAATGTTATGCTGAATGTAAAACCGCTATCGCGAGCAAGCTCGCTCCTACAGGGATCGTAGTGATCTTTGATATCGAGGTGTACCGATCATTGCAGGAGCAGAGGTCAGACGGGTTGCAATGGCATGCTGAGTTCAACCCTCAGTCCATCCGGGCGGCTGTCGAAATGCAGGGTGCAGCCGCAGCGCTGGACGATCGCTTGCACAATCGCCAGGCCCAGGCCGCAGCCGGTGCTTTGGCCGTTGCGCCAAAAACGTTGCGTCATGTGCTGTAAATCATCTTCCGGTATACCCGGCCCATGATCGCGCACCACGAATTGCACCCGGTCTGCGCTGGTTTCCAGGCTGAGTTCCACTGGCTGGTCGCCCGGGGTATGCCGCAGAGCGTTGTCCAGCAAGTTGCGCAGCGCCGCAATCGACAGCACGGCGGGCATTTGCACGGGAGCATCCGACAGCTTCGACGGTGGCTGGAACCTGATCCGTTGACGATCACCGTTTGCCGCGTCCTGGATCGCCAGTTTCGCCACCTGCTCGGCGCTGCAATGCACGCCGTCATCAAAGGACAAACTGCCCTCTACTCGCGCCAGCAACAGCAATTGCTCAAGGGTGCGGTGCAGACGATCGGCGCCCTCTTCGGCCCGCTCCAGCGACTGGTCACGTGCAGCGCCATCGGTCATCCGTGCGACCTGCAGGTGCGTTTTGATCGCCGTCAGCGGGCTGCGTAATTCGTGGGCAGCGTCTCCCGTCAACCGGCGTTCGCGCTCGATGGCCTTGCCGATTCGCTGAAACAACTGGTTCTGAGTGTCCAGCAAAGGCTGCAGCTCACTGGGTAGCGGTTGAATCTGCAGCGGTTCCAGCGAGTCAGCACTGCGGCGCATCAAGGCATCACGCATGCGATTGAGCGGGGCCAGCCCCTGCCCGATTCCAAGCCAGAGCAAGCACAGACAACCCAGCAACGCCACAGCAACCGGCACCGAAGCGGCCAGCAGAATCGACATGTTGAGCGCTTCTCGCTCGATTTGCCGATCGGCAGTCGTGATGCGCAAATCCCCGCGAGCCAGGGTGAAGCTGCGCCATGGCGCGCCGTCTATCATCTGATCGTGAAAGCCCATTTTCTCGGCTTCCAGGGTTTGTTGAGGATCGGTGTGGCTGCGCGCCAGAATTTCACCCCGCAACGAGCTGACCTGACAGGCCATGCCGCCCGGAAGATCCAGCTGTTCGGCACTGACCCGAGTCCCTTCACCATTGCTCGGCAGCGCCGGTAATTGCTCCATTAACCCGGCAACCATGCGCGCGGAAGCCACCAAGCGTTGATCAAGGGAAAACATCATCTGATTGCGCAAATCGCTGAGCATCCAGGCCGCAGCCAACGCCCAGATCAGCGCGAAAGCGGCGCCGAGGGTCAGACTCAAGCGCAAACGCAGGCTCATCACTTCGACTCGTCCCCATTGTCGGCCGGCCCCAGGCGATAACCGAGGCCGCGCACCGTTTCGACAATGCCGTTGCCGAGTTTGCGCCGAAGGTGATGGATGTGCACGTTGAGGGCGTTGCTCTCCAGTTCGTCGCTGAATCCGTAGACACTGTCTTTGAGCTGTTCAGTGGAAAGGACCCGACCGCGATTGTGCAGCAGGGCCTGCAGTAGCGATTGTTCACGCCGCGAGAGGTCGACGGGCTGACCACCGAGCAAGGTTTCACGGCTGCTCGGGTTGTACGTCAGACGACCATGCTCGATCAGGTTGACACTGCGACCTGCCACTCGCCGCAACAAGGTATGCAGACGCGCGGCAAGTTCGCGCAGGTCGAATGGCTTGAGCAAGTAATCGTCGGCGCCCGCCTGCAAACCATCAACACGGTCAGTGACAGAGTCTCGTGCCGTCAAGATCAATACCGGAATCTCCAGGCCACCGTGCCGCAACTGCTGGAGCAACCTGAGTCCGTCCTCATCGGGAAGTCCGAGATCAAGCACCATCACATCAAATTCGGCGACCTTGAGCATTGCCCGTGCAGCTGACGCTGTGGCCACATGCTCTACCGTCAGGCCCTGAGCGGTAAGGCCGGCGACGATGCCGCTGGCGATCAGCTCATCGTCTTCGCAAACCAATACGTGCATTGAAAGCTTCCTGCGTAAAAAAGCGATTGAAGCAAGCGAGCATTAAGCCGTGATTATGGCAAAGTCCTTGGCTGACGAGTAGCACCTGTTGTTCAGGTGAATTTTCCACATCCCAAACTATTCAAATCAATTCTAACTGAACGCAACTTCCACAGCTTCCAACAGAAACAAAACTCAACAACAAATATATCCACAAATTAAAACTTAGGGATAACCTGAATCTGCATCAAACTCTAATAGTAAACAAATTAAAAAACCAACCATCACATGAACGGATTCGTGACCATGAACACACTTGAAAATTTTGTGGCCGTCGACTGGCGCGCAGGAAAGGACAAGATTTATTTCTTCTTCAAGGACACCAACACTTATTCGCGCTTTGACATCGCCGAAGACAGAGTAGAAGACGGCTACCCCAAAGGGATCGATCAGCGTGACTGGGGCGACTTTCATCCGTATGCCAAACACCTCCTTTTCGGGTTTGCAACCTCAGGCATCGACATTACGACTGCCTTTGACTTTGATTCCGACAGCCTCTGGCTGTTCTTCTACAAGGACGGTATTCCAACAGTTTGTAAATACGATCAGGATGACAATCGGGTAGAAATCATTACCAGCGTGGCGAAATCCATCTGGCATCCTATTCTTCCGCATTTTGATCAAATTATAACCGGGACATTCAAGTCTTCCGCCCTGCACCCTCGTCGATTTCATTTTCTGCTGAAGGATGGCAAGTCCATCTACCTTGATCTACACCGATCCAAACCGGCGTCATTGAAAGTGTTCGACAAAACGTTGCCGGGACTTGCTCCTCATAAGGACCTGATTATTACGGCCGTGCAAAACGACCGAACACTGGCCGACAGCCACTATTACGTCTTTCTCACGCAGAATCGGTATATGCGCTATGACCTTCCCAATCTGAGACTTCTGGCCGGGCCGCTTCGAGTCAGTGATGTCACCTGGCCAGGGCTGCTGCGCGTTTGAGTAGTCACCTGTTGAAACACGATCACGCTCGCAGTGGAGCAAAGTTAATCGGAGGTTAATCGCGCGCCCCCATCGTGCACTGCAATTGCACAGGGACAAGGCTCTCACCAATGCGTCAGCTATTCTTCATTTTTGCTCTTCTGGTCTCCGGCCTGGCTCAGGCCGGGGGCAATCCGTTTGAAACCAAACCCGATTTCCTTGCGGTAGATAAAGCGTTCACTTTCACCTCAGAACGTCTCGAATCAGGGGAAACGCAGCTTTATTGGCAAATCGCCGACGGCTATTACCTCTATCAGCAGCGTCTGAAATTCGACGGTTTGTCGAAGGACCACACCCCCGCACTACCAACGGGGGAGTCGCACAGCGACGAGTTTTTTGGCGAACAGCAAGTTTACCGGCAAGGTCTTGAGCTAAAGATCCCGGCCGGTGCCACAGGCCAGATCAAAGTCGGTTTCCAGGGCTGTGCGGATGCTGGCCTCTGTTATCCGCCGCAGACCAAGATTGTGGAACTGGGCGGAATGCCCGGCGCATCGACAGTCGCGCAGGCACCGGATGAAGCATTAGCCAGCGGCTTGCAGCAACGCGCACTGGGCTGGAGTTTGCTGGTGTTCTTCGGCCTCGGCCTGTTGCTGGCGTTCACCCCTTGCACCTTACCGATGTTGCCGATCCTCGCAGGCTTGGTCGTTGGCAGTGGCGCCTCACCTAAACGCGGGTTCGCCCTGGCGAGCAGTTATGTCGTCAGCATGGCGCTGGTGTACGCAGGGCTGGGCGTATTGGCGGCACTGCTCGGGGCAAACCTGCAGGCACTGTTGCAGAATCCATGGTTGCTCGGCACGTTCGCGGCGGTGTTTGTGTTGCTGGCGCTGCCGATGTTCGGCTTCTTCGAACTTCAATTACCGGTGGCCGTGCGTGATCGACTGGAAAATGTCTCGCGCGGTCAGCGCGGTGGCAGCCTGATCGGGGCCGGTGTGTTAGGCGCCGTATCCGGTTTGCTGGTCGGACCGTGCATGACCGCCCCACTGGCAGGCGCGCTGCTCTATATAGCGCAAAGTGGCAACGCGCTGCACGGTGGCTTGATCCTGTTTGCCATGGGCATCGGGATGGGTGTTCCGCTGCTGCTGCTGGTGACCGTGGGCAATCGCTTCCTGCCCAAACCCGGCGCCTGGATGAACCTGCTCAAAGGCGTATTCGGTTTTCTGTTCCTGGCCACCGCACTGTTGATGGTGCGTCCGCTACTGGACGAATCGCTGTGGATTGGACTGTGCGGCGCATTGCTGTTGATCGCCGCTTACAGTGCGTGGAAGCAGTCGGAGGGGTTCGGGCGCGTCGCCCATCTGTTCGGCGCCAGTGCACTGCTGATGGGGTTATGGGGCAGCTTGTTGATGATCGGCGCGGCAGGTGGCAGCGGCGAACTGTTCCAGCCCCTGCAGGTGTTCAACGCTTCGAAAGCGAGCACGCTCACACGCCCGGTGGGTCACGACGCATTCACCACGATCAAGGATCCGGCAGCGCTGCAAAAGGAATTGGACGCCGCTAAGGCGCAAGGTCAGTGGGTACTGCTGGACTACTATGCCGACTGGTGTGTCTCGTGCAAAGTCATGGAAAAGCAGGTATTCGCCAAACCCGAAGTCCTCGACGCACTGAGTGAAGTGCGCTTGCTGCGCCTCGACGTGACCGCCGACAATGTCGCCAGCCGCGAATTGCTCAGCCGCTTTAAAGTGCCGGGACCGCCAAGCTTCCTCTGGCTTGGCGCCGACGGTGAAGAGCGACGCAGTAAACGCATCACTGGCGAAGTCGATGCCAAAACATTCCTGCAACGCTGGACCACCACCCGAGACGCCCGTTAATGCTGACCTTTACCCTCGGCACCTTCGCCATTGCGCTCAACCATCTGCTGCTGATCAGTGCCTTGGCGCTGGCGACTTTTGTCGGCTGGCGAACGGCCAAACGCGGTGGCGAAAACCCCGAGTCGGCGCTGTTCAGCTTGTTTCTGCTCGGCATGCTGGCGGCACGAATCAGTTTCGTGGCCATGTACTGGACGCATTACCGTGATGATCCGTGGCAGATGATCGATGTGCGCGACGGCGGTTTTCTTGCCTGGCCGGGTGTGCTTGCGCTGCTGCTCGGCGCTTTGTATCGCGGCTGGCGTCGTCCTGGCTTGCGTCGTCCGTTGGGCTTCGGCGTGGCCAGCGGCGTCGCCTTCTGGTTGCTGGCAACCTTCTCTCTGACGATTTACGAACAAGGCACGCGTCTGCCGGAAATCACCCTGCGCAATGCCGCCGGGGACACCGTGCAATTGGCGGATTACAAGGGCGGGCCGCTGGTCATTAACCTCTGGGCGACCTGGTGTCCGCCCTGTCGCCGGGAAATGCCGGTACTGGAGAACGCGCAGATGCAGCGCCCGGACCTGACTTTTCTGTTCGTCAATCAGGCGGAAAGCATGCAAAGCGTCGCCACCTATCTGGAAACCCAAGGCCTTAGCCTGAGCAACGTGCTGTTCGACGGCAGTGGCCGCCTGGGCCAGGCCGTGGGTTCGATGGCTTTGCCGACTACGCTGTTCTATAACCCCGACGGCCGGCTGCTGGGCAGCCATCTGGGCGAATTGTCGGAAGCCAGTCTGGCCCGCGCCCTGGAAAATTTCGACAGCCTCCCTGCTGCCACACCGGCCACCTCTTCAAGGAAAACACCATGCCCCGCTTCCGCCACCTGCTGATGCTGACCCTGAGCGCAGCGATTCTTCATCTGCCTTCGCTGCAGGCCGCCGAAGAACTGCCTGACGCGATCAAAAAAATCGAAGCCAAGGGTGCCAAAATCGTCGGCCAGTTCGACGCCCCCGACGGTTTGCGCGGTTATGCCGCGCAGTACCAGAACCGTGGCATGGCGCTGTACCTGACGCCGGATGGCAAACACGTATTGCTGGGCAATCTGTTTGATGCCGATGGCAATGACCTGAGCAGCGAGCCTTTGCAGAAGCTGGTCTACGCGCCGATGTCGAAAGAAGTCCTGGCCAAGATGGAAGCCAGCAGCTGGATCGCCGATGGCAACAAGGACGCGCCGCGCATCGTTTACATGTTCAGCGATCCGAACTGCCCTTATTGCAACATGTTCTGGGAACAGGCCAGGCCGTGGGTGAAGGCGGGCAAAGTGCAGCTGCGACACATCATGGTCGGCATCATTCGCGAGGACAGTCCGGGCAAATCGGCTGCGTTGCTCGCGGCCAAGGATCCCCAGAAAGCCCTGCAAGACCACGAAGGTGCCGGCAAGGCCAGCCAGTTGAAAGCGCTAAAGGAAGTGCCACCGGCGATCCAGGCGAAACTGGCGGCGAACATGCAGTTGATGGAAGAGCTGGAGTTGTCTGCCACCCCGGCGATTTTCTATGTGGACGACAAGGGCGAGTTGCAGCAGCAACAAGGCGCTCCGTCGCCGGATAAGCTGGTGAAGATTCTCGGGCCGAAGTAGGTCCTCTGAGACATTGCGAAACCTCGCTGGCCCCTTCGCGAGCAGGCTCGCTCCCACAATGAAAATGCTGTTCCCTGTGAGCGCGCGAGCAGGCTCACTCCCACATTGAAAATGCTGTTCCCTGTGAGCGCGCGAGCAGGCTCACTCCTGCAATGGAATGCATTCCCCTGTGGGAGCGAGCCTGCTCGCGAAAGCGTCAGCAAAAACGGCTAGTTTGTATCGGCCAGAAACCTCAGCAACTTCTCCGTCACAAACTGCGGATTTTCCCGACTTGAAATATGTCCGGCATCCGGCACCAGTACGCACGGGCAGCCGATCAGTTCAGCCATCTCCTTCGCCTCCGAGGGCGGTCGCGGTTTGTCCTGATCGCCACACATCACCAGCGTTGTCGCCGGGTTCAGCTCACTCAGCCGTGACATGAAATCGTCTCGTCCAAACGTAATCCGTCCCATCGGGACGATGCTTTCACGCAAGCGATCGGCTGGCAACGCCGCCAGCGAAGCGCGAAACTCCTGGTATAGCGGCGACTGTGGATCAATACCCGGACGGAAGAATATCGGCACCACGATATCCAGCAATTGCGGAGTGATTTCGCCGGTTTCTTCGATCTGTTTCAACAGTCCGAAATAATATTGGCGGGTCGGCTCGGGTTCCACGCCGGCGTAGGTGTCCATCAGCACCAGACCGTCAATGCGTTGCGCAGCCGACAGTGCCGCCCGTACCCCCCACATGCCGCCGACCGACAGCCCCACCAGTGTAAAGCGGTCGATGCCAAGATGATCGATCAACGCCAACGCTTGACGGGCAATATCATCCAGTGACGTCGTGCCTTCGGGCAGTCGTCCGGATTCGCCATGCCCCCAAAGCTCTGGGGCAATCACCCGGTAATGCCGTGACAACGCCTCGATCTGAGGCGCCCACATGCTCTGATCCCACAAGTAACTGCCGGCCAGCAGCACGGCGGGGCCGGTGCCCTGATCGACGTAATGCAGCGGTTGTCCATCTACGGTAAAGAACGGCATGGGTTGTCTCCTGTTGAGGTGGCCTAGCGATAAGAATTACCCAGCCTGCCGCGACGAAAATCGACCGTCAACCTATACATCTGTACACACCGCAACTACAACCGGCGTTACAACACTTTTAATAATTTGCAATGATCCTGCGGAAAATAACAGTTCAACTCACCATAGCTGCGAATAAACTGATGACCACCACGTCTAAAATTCATCACCACAACCAGCGATCGTTAAAACGACTTGCAGCGATACAAGAACAATGAGTCCCACTTCGCAAGTTTGAAACTAACGGTGATTGCCAGGACAAGTATGAAATTCGCACCGGCTGTGACGATGTTATATTCATGGGTCTAATGATAAAGAACATCCATTTGTTGTCCGGGGCACCCGCGTCGGAAAGAATTTTTTTCAGTGGGCATTGATATACCTGGCATCCTTTCAGGCAGCGGTTTATCGCTTGGTGACTTGCGATAGCATCCTGCAAGTTCGAGCAACTTGCAGTTGCCACACAGGTATCCGCCTACAGCCCCTCCAGCTCCGCCAGCAAGTCATTCAGGCGATCCACCTTCTCCTCGGTCATATCGCTCGACGCCAACGCGTTGATGTACGTCGCCAGTTCCGCCACCGTGCTGCACTCGAACATTGCCCGCAACGGTACATCACGCTGCAGGGTTTTCTGCACCCGGGATGCAATCTGCGTTGCCAGCAACGAATGTCCACCGAGTTCGAAGAAGTTATCTTCTACACCCACCCTCTCGACCTTCAGTACCTGCGCCCAAATGTCCGCGAGTGTCTGCTCCAGTTCATTGCGCGGCGGCTGGTAATCCTGGCTCTGCAACTGACCGATCTCCAGCGCAGGCAGCAACTTGCGATCCAGTTTGCCGTTAGCGTTCAACGGCATCCGCTCGAGCCACAACCAGTGCAGCGGCACCATGTATTCCGGCAACTCGGCACGCAACCGCTGCTTGATTCGCTCCAGACGTTCGCCAGGATTCAGCGCCGAAGCCGTTGCCACCAAATAGCCGACCAAATGCTTGCCGTTAGCGCCCTCCTGCACACCCACTGCGGCATCGCGTATCTCTGGTTGCTCGTGCAGACGGGCTTCGATTTCGCCCAGCTCGATGCGGTAGCCGCGAATTTTTACCTGCTGGTCGGTCCGCCCGACGTATTCCAGCACGCCGTCGGTGCGCCGCCGCGCCAGATCGCCAGTGCGGTACAAACGGTCACCCTGCGCGCCTAATGGATTCGGCACAAACACCTGCGCGGTGCGCGACGGATCGCTGACATAACCACGGCCGACGCCCGTACCGGCGACGCACAACTCGCCCACCGCGCCCAGCGGCACCAGTTCCAGCGCACCATCGAGCAGGTACAAACGGTTATTGTCAGTCGGCGTTCCAATCGGCAGATAACTGCCCCGAGTCGACGCCAGGTCGACGCGGAAAAAGGCCACGTCATCGGAACATTCTGCCGGGCCATAGGCGTTTACCAGGCCAATTTCCGGGTAGCGCAACAGCCATTGACGGGCGAGCTCCGGCGGCATTGCTTCACCGGTCGGCAGCATCCAGCGCAGACCGTCGAGGCTCATGCGTTCCTGCGCGAGCATGCCCTGAATCAACGACGGCACGCTCTCCAGCACGGTGATGCCCTGAGCCGAGACATGCGCCAACAAACCCTGCGGATCGTGGGCGAGGGTGTTCGGCACGATGTCCACCCGCGCGCCGAACAGCGGTGCGGCGAGGAACTGCCAGACCGAGATATCGAAGCTTTGCGACGCCGTCTGCGCGATCACATCGGCCTCACTCAGGTTGAGATAAGGGACTTTGCTGAACTGGTTATTGAGCATGCCGCGTTGCTCGACCATCACGCCTTTCGGCAAACCGGTGGAGCCCGAGGTGTAGATCACGTAAGCGAGGTTATCCGGACCGCTGTAGACGCCTGGATTATCCAGCGCGACCGCGCTCGCCTGGACCTCTTCCCAGACCAGCAGTTTCGGTCGATTGGTGCAGGCGAACGCGTCCAGCAACGCGACGGCCTGTTCGTGACAGGACCGAGTGCAGACCAGCAGCGGCGTGCGGCTCAACTCGATAATTCGACCCAGACGCGGACTGGGAAGCGCCGGGTCCAGCGGCAGATAACCCGCACCGGCCTTGAAGCTGCCGATGATCATGCCGAGCAGATCGAGGTTGCGTTCGGCCAGCAATGCTACCGGTTGATCCAGGCCGACACCGGCGGCGATCAGTGCATGGCCGAGTCGGTTGCTGCGCCGATTCAGCTCGAAATAAGTGAGCTGCCGATCCAGGCAACTCGCGGCAATCCGCTGCGGGTGCCGAGCCACTTGCGTTTCGAACAATGCAACGTAGCTCTGCTGCAGCGGGTAATCGTGCTCACTCTGATTGCAGCCGTGGAGCAGAAAACCCCGCTCATCGGCACCGAGCAGCGGCAGATCCGCCATCTCACCGTGGAAGCCTTCAACCAGCGCCAGCAGCAAACGCTTGAACTCGGCGAGCATCCGCTCGATGGTCGATTCGTCGAAATAGCGCTGGTCATACGAGAGATGCAAGCCAAGGTCATCGCCCGGATAACACACGGCGGTCAGCGGGAAATTGGTGTGGGTGCGGCCCGAATCCGAGGTCGCATTCAGGCTCTGCGCGCGGTCCAGCACCGAGACTTCCACTGGCGCGTTTTCGAACACGAACAGGCTGTCGAACAGCGGCTGGCCTTTAGGCAATTCGCTGTTTTCCTGAATGCTCACCAGCGGCAGATATTCGTACTCACGCAGCTGCATATTGCTGTCGAGTAAACCGCTGAGCCATTCGCGGACGCTGCAGGGTTGCTCGTCTTCGGGGATTTTCACCCGCAGCGCGACGCTGTTGATGAACAGCCCGACGGTGCGTTGCATCTCTGGCATTTCTACAGGACGCCCGGCCACAGTGACGCCGAACAGCACGTCGCGATCACCGCTCAAGCGCCGCAACACCAACGCCCACGCCGCTTGCGCGAAGGTGTTGATGGTCAACTGATGCGCCTGCGCCAGTTGACGCAGCCTTGCACCGTCGCGGGCATCCAGTCGGGTGTAGCGATCGCCGACGATCATTCCGCCGCTGTCGCCGGCATGTTCACGCAGGAACGGTCGGTCGCTCGGAATAGGCGTGGTTCGCTCGAAGCCTTGCAAATTGCTTTTCCACCACTGGCGCGCTTCGGTCAGACTCTGCCGTTGCAGCCAGCCAATGTAATCGCGATAGCGCGGCGGCAACGGCAATTGCGCGTCACGTCCTTCGCCGAGCGCCGTGTAGATTTCGAAGAAATCATTCATCAGCAACGAACGGCACCAGGCGTCAATCAGGATGTGGTGATTGCTCATCATGAACCAGTAACGCGCCGCGCCAACCTTGATCAGGCGCAAGTGGAACGGCGCCTGATGCAACAGATCGAACCCGGCTTCGCGTTCACTTTTCAGCAGCGTTTGCAGTTTTGGCTCTTGCTCGCTCTCGACGACGGCGCTCCAGTCCAGGTACTCGATCGGTGTGCTGCCCGGTTTGTGGATCACTTGCAGCATGTCTTCGCCGACGTTCCAGCAGAACGACGCGCGCAAGGCTTCGTGACGGGCGTTCACCGCTTGCCAGGCCTGGGCAAACCGCTGCGGATCAAGCTCACTATTGATGCGGTAACGGTCCTGCATGTAGTAGAGGCCGGTGCCCGGTTCGAGCAAGGTGTGCAGCAGCATGCCTTCCTGCATCGGCGTCAATGGGTATACGTCCTCGATGTTGGCCGCCGGGATCGGCAGCGCATCCAGTTGGAGCTGGGTCAGTTTTGCCAGCGGGAAATCCGACGGCGTCAGGCCGCCGGCCGTGTCCTGCAGGCAGTGCTCAATCACGCTGTGCAATTCGCCGAGGTAGGCGTTCGCCAGATCATCGATGGTCTGCGGATCGTAGCGCTCGGCGCTGAACGTCCAGCGCAGTACCAGTTCGCCGCCGTAGACCTGACTGTCGACGCTCAGCTCATTGGGCAGCGGGGCATGCTCGTCGTGTGCCGCACCGACCGGTTCGTCGAGCGGAAGGAACAGTGCGTCGGCGCCGAAGCTCTGGTCGAACTGACCGAGGTAATTGAAGGTGATCGGTGCAACCGGCAGCGCGGCCATGGTCTGCCGGCACAGATCGTCGGCGAGGTAACGCAGCACCCCATACCCCAACCCCTTGTGCGGCACCGCGCGCAGTTGTTCCTTGATCGCCTTGATCGACGCACCCTGCTCTGCCAAAGGGGTTAGACGCAACGGATAAGCGCTGGTGAACCAGCCCACGGTGCGGGTCAGGTCGACGTCGTCGAACAGGCTTTCGCGGCCATGGCCCTCGAGCTGAATCAGCGCCGATTCATGACCGCTCCAGCGGCACACCACTCGGGCCAATGCGTTCAACAGCAGGTCATTGACCTGAGTCCGATAAGCGCTCGGCGCCTGTTGCAGCAACTGCCGGGTTGCCTCGGCGTCGAGGCGCACGCTGACGGTTTGCGCGTGCCGATTCTGCCGACCGCCGTCCGCGCGATGGCAGGGTAATTCGGCGCCTGGGCCCGCCAGTTGCGCCTGCCACCACTTCAACTCTTCACGCAGCGATTCGCTGCCGGCATACGCCTGCAAACGCGCGGCCCAGTCGCGCAAGGCGCTGGTTTTCGCCGGCAGTCTGACCGACTGTTGGTGTTCCAGTTGACGGTAAACGGACTGCAGATCGTCAAGCACCACGCGCCAGGAAACCCCGTCGACCACCAGGTGATGAATGGCGATAAACAAGCGTTGCGCGCCCTCCGGTCCATCGACCAGCAGCACGCGCATCAACGGACCGTGTTGGAGGTTCAGACTGCGCTGGGCATCGGCGAACAGGGCCGTGCATTTTTCCAACGACGCGACCTGCACCTGCAACAGCACCGGCGCATCGCAGAACGCCTGATGATGGGCTTTCCATTCGCCGGCGCTTTGCTCAAAACGCAGACGCAGCGCATCGTGCTGCTCGATCACCGCCAGCAGCGCCTGCTCCAGGCGATGCGGTTCCAGTGCCACCGTTGGCGCCAGCAGCAGTGCCTGATTCCAGTGCTGACGCTGGACAATCTCAGTGTCGAAAAACCAATGCTGGATCGGCGTCAGAAGCGATTCGCCGCTGAGCAATCCTTGCTCGGCCGTGACCTGTGCAGTGCCGGTGGCAACCGCCGCAAGGGTCTGCACGGTCTGGTGCTGGAACAGATCGCGCGGGCTGAAGTGGATGCCCTGCTGGCGCGCTCGGCTGACGACCTGGATTGACAGGATCGAATCGCCGCCCAGCTCGAAGAAATTGTCGTTGAGACCGACCTGTTCGACGTTCAGCACAGCGCACCAAATGCTCGCCAGGGCCAGCTCAAGTTCGTTGCTCGGGGCTACGTAATGCTGACGGTTGAGCTCCGGATCAGGGGCCGGCAAGGCGCGTCGATCGAGCTTGCCGTTGGCGGTCAGCGGCATGCTCGGCAGCAGGATCAGGTGCGTCGGCACCATGTAGTCCGGCAACCGGGATTTCAGGTGATTCTTTAGCGCATCGCGCAGTGCCGCTTGCTGATTTTCATCCTGTGAACCCACGTCGGTGACCAGATAGCCAACCAGCTGTTTGCCGCTCGGCGCGTCGAGCGCAAGCACCACTGCTTCGCGGATCGAAGGATGTTCCAGCAGTCGGGTCTCGATTTCGCCAAGTTCGATGCGGAAGCCGCGAATCTTCACTTGATGGTCGATACGTCCCAGGTACTCGACCAGGCCATCAGCGCGCTGCCGCACCAGGTCGCCGGTTCGGTAGATTCGCCCACCATCGGCCATGAACGGGTTAGCGACAAAGCGCTCGGCGGTGATCCCCGGGCGCTGGTGATAACCCTGCGCCAGACCGGCACCACCGACGCACAACTCGCCGGTCGCGCCTTGCGGCACCAACGCCAGGTCATTGTCGAGAATGTACGCCACACGCGCACCGATGACGCTGCCGATGGGCACACTGCCCAGGCCTTCTTCGAGCTGCTCCGGCGCCAGACTCGCCAGCGGCATGACCACGGTTTCGGTCGGGCCATAGGCGTTGAAGAACAGCTCCGGTGTGAAAGCTGCGCGAATCCGCTGCAAATGTTCACCCGTCAATGCTTCGCCACCGGTGATGCACATGCGCACCGGCAGGGTGTCACCCTGGGTGGCCAGCCATTGTGCCAACTGGCTGCCGTAACTAGGGGTGAATCCGAGAATATTGATGCGGTGACGGCGAATCAGCCCACAGACGTCTTGCGCATCCCACTGCCCTTGAGCCCGCAAAACCACTTGCGCACCACTCAGCAGCGGCACCAGCAAACGTTCGGTGGCGGCGTCGAAGTTGATCGAATAGAAGTGCAGTTCGCAGTCGTCCGGGCGCATGCCGAAGCGTTCGATCACGGCACGGCAATGCATAGCGATTTCACCGTGGGACACCACCACGCCTTTCGGTTTGCCGGTGGAACCGGAGGTGTAAATCAGGTAGGCCTGATGCTGCGGCAAGCTGACAAACGGCAACTCGCTGGCCGGATCATCGGCCAGTGCCGCGGCGTCGTCTTCCAGGCACCAGCGCTCAACACCCGGCGGCAATTCGCCTAACGCGTCAAACATCGCTGCGTCGCTGAGCAGCAAACCGACGCCGCTGTCTTCGATCATGTAATGCAAACGATCAAGCGGGTATTCCGGATCCAGCGGCACGTACGCGCCGCCGGCCTTGAGAATCGCCAGCAGGCCGATGACCATTTCCAGCGAACGTTCCAGTGCCAGGCCGACGCGCACCTGCGGCCCGACACCGCGCTCGCGCAGTACCCAGGCCAGGCGATTGGCGCGGCGGTCGAGCTCGGCGTAGCTCAGGGTTTCATCGGCAAACGTCAGCGCCGGCGCGTCGCCACGGATGAGTGCCTGTTCGCTGAACAATTGATGAATGCACTGATCGAGACGATGCTCGCCCGGCTCGACACCGAGGCTGTCCAGCAGCGATTGCTGTTCGCTCGCGTCCAGCAGCGGCAGTTCGCCAAGGCGTTGCTGCGGGTCGGCGAGCAGCGCTTCCAGCAGAGTGCGCCAGTGCCCGGCCATGCGCCCAATGCGCGGTTCATCAAACAGATCGGTGCTGTAAGTCAGGCAGCAACCGAGGCGATGATCGAGGTCGGTGACCTCCAGGTTGAGGTCGAACTTGGTCGCGCGGGCATCGTTGGCCAGGTACTCGACAGTCATGCCGGCGAGTGTGCGGCTCTGCTGAAACTCCCAGCGCTGCACGTTGCACATCACCTGAAACAGCGGGTTGTACGCGGCGCTGCGTGGCGGCTGCAAGGCTTCGACCAGATGATCGAAGGGCAAGTCCTGATGCGACTGACCTTCGATGACGGTGTGGCGGACCTGCTCGAACAACTCCGCGACGGACATTTGCCCGTCGAGCTGGCAGCGCAGTACCTGGGTATTGAGGAAAGCGCCGATCAGCCCTTCGCTTTCCGGCCGAATCCGGTTGGCCACCGGCGCCCCGATGCGCAGGTCGGTCTGGCCGCTGTAGCGGTAAAGCAGCACGGCCAGCGCGGCAGTCATGGTCATGAACAGGGTCAGACCGTTCTGCGCATTGAACGCCCGGACCCGGCCAGCCAGCTCATCGCTCAGATCGAAGCGGTACAGCTCGCCCCGATGACTTTGCATCGCAGGACGCGGCCGGTCGGCGGGTAGCTCCAGCAGCGGATGTTCCCGACCCAGTTGGGCCGTCCAGTAATCGAGCTGACGCTGACGTTCACCGGATTCCAGCCACTGCCGCTGCCAGACGCTGTAATCGAGGTATTGCACCGGCAAGGGTTGCAACGGCGATTCGCGGTCATCGACGAATGCTTCATACAGCGCGCTGAGTTCGCGGGCGAAAATGTCCATTGCCCAGCCTTCGGTGACGATGTGATGCAGGGTCAGCACCAGATAGTGCTCATGCTCGGCAGTCTTGACCAGGCAGGCGCGCAGCAGCGGGCCGGTCTCCAGATCGAACGGCTGGTGCGCCTCGCTGTCGGCCAGCGCTTGCACTCGTTGCTCGCGCAAGTCGGGGTTCAGCGCTGAAAAATCTTTCCAGTCCATGCGTAGGCCGGTTTGGGCGTGCACCCGCTGTTGCGCCACGCCGTCGACGCTCGGGAACGTAGTGCGCAAGGTTTCGTGGCGAATGATCAGTGCCTGCAATGCCGCCTCGAACCGTCCGACATCAAGCACTCCACGCAGCCGCGCCATGCCGCCGACGTTGTAGGCCGGGCTGTCGGGCTCCATCTGCCAGAGGAACCACATGCGTTGCTGTGAGTAAGAGAGCGGCACCGGTTTGCGCCGATCGACGCTGGCGATGGGCGGCTGTTTGTTGGTGCTGCCGCTGACCTGAATCAGCCGAACCTGTTCAGCGAAGGCACCGAGTTCACTGTGCTCGAACAATGTCCGCAAGGGCAGCTCGACGTCACAGGCCTGACGGCTGCGCGAGATGATTTGCGTGGCCAACAGCGAGTGGCCGCCGAGCGCAAAAAAGTCATCGCGCAGACCGATTTGCGCGAGGCCCAGCACATCGCGCCAGACAGCGGCGATCTGTTGCTCCAGCGCCGTGATCGGCTCGACGTGTTCGCGCACCTGCCAGTGCGGTTCAGGTAAAGCGCGGCGGTCGAGTTTGCCGCTGGGGCTGAGCGGCATCTGCTGCAGACGCATCAGTTGTGCCGGGACCATATATTCAGGCAACCCGGCTGCCAGCGCAGCGCTGAGGCGAGCGCGTTGTTGCTCGGCAGCTTCGTTGCAATCAGAGGCGGTGTAGTAACCGATCAACTGCTCACCGGCCGCCGTTTCGCGCACCAGCACCACGGCTTGAGCGACGCCGGCCTGGGCGAGCAGGTGCGCTTCGATTTCCTGCGGTTCGACGCGAAAGCCGCGCAGTTTGACCTGCTGGTCGAGACGCCCCAGGTATTCGATCACGCCATCGGCACTCCAGCGCGCACGGTCGCCGGTGCGATAAAGCCGCGCGCCCTGCCCGCCCAGTGGATCGACCACAAAGCGTTCGGCGGTCAAACCCGGTCGGCCAAGATAGCCACGCGCCAGACCGGTGCCGCTGATGCACAGTTCACCTGGCACGCCGGCCGGCAGCGGGTTGAGCTCGCCGTCGAGCACTCGACAGATGACATTGCCCAGCGGCCGCCCGATTGGCGAACGCTCGCCATCATCCGTTGTGCAGTGCCAGTGGGTGACATTGATCGCGGTTTCGGTGGGGCCATAGCGGTTGTGCAATTGCGCCGCCGGCAACTGTGCCAGCACACGGTCGCGCACCTCGGTTGGCAAGGCTTCGCCACCGGAGAAAAGCCGTCGCAGGCTGGTGCATTCAGCGCTGAGCGGCTCTTCGATAAACAACGAGAGCAGAGGCGGCACAAAGTGCAACGTGGTCACGCCGTATTGCCGAACCAGTTGGGCGATGCGTAGCGGATCACGATGTTCGCCCGGCCCGGCCAGCAGCAGCCGGGCACCGGTGATCAGCGGCCAGAAGCATTCCCACACCGAGACGTCGAAACTGATCGGCGCCTTTTGCATCAGCACGTCGCTGTCGTTCAGTTGATAGGTGTTCTGCATCCATTGCAGGCGTTCGGCGAGTGCTGCGTGGGTGTTGCTGACGCCTTTGGGCTGGCCCGTCGAACCCGAGGTGTAAATCACATACGCGAGGTTGTCGCCCTGCAGATGCAGGCCCGGCGCCTGACTTGGCCAGCTCTCCAGATGCAGCGCATCCATGGCGATGACGCTGACACCAGCGCTGGCCGGCAGACGATCAAGCAAAGCGGTCTGCGTGAGCAGCAGCTCGACGCCGCTGTCGCCGAGCATGTAGGCCAGGCGCTCGACCGGGTAGTCCGGATCCAGCGGCACGTAGGCTCCGCCCGCCTTGAGGATCGCCAGCAGGCCGATCAGCAGTTGCGGCGAACGCTCGGCCGCAATGGCCACGCAGACGTCCGGGCCGACACCTTTGTCGCGCAAGTAATGCGCCAGACGGTTGGCCCGGGTGTGCAGTTCGGTAAAGTCGAGGCTGCCACCGTCCCACATCAGCGCGGTACTTAGCGGTGAGCGCCGCGCCTGCTCGTTGAGCAGTTCCGGCAGCCAGTGGCGCGCCGGAGCACACGGCGCGGCGCTCCAGTCCTGTTGCAGATCCTGCTCGCTCGGCGTCAGCAACTGCAGGTCGCCGATAGCGGTTTTCGGCGCGGCACATATGCCTTTGAGCAGGTTGCAGAAATGTTGCGCGAGACGTTCGATGGTCGATGCCTCGAACAGTTCGCTGGCGTAATCGAACGACAGGCTCAGGCGTCCGTTGCGGTCTTCCTCGCTGTGCAGTTGCAGATCGAACTTGGCTTCGCGGCTGTGCCACGGCAGTTCTTCGGCAAGCAATCCCGGCAAGCGGCGCAGCGCACTCAGGTCCCGTTGCTGATGGTTGAACATGACCTGGAACAGGCCTCGTTCGCGCGCCTGCGCAAATGCTTCGAGCAACTGCTCAAACGGCAGGTCCTGATGCGCTTGTGCGCCCAATGTGGCCTGGCGGGTTTGCGCCAATAGCTCAACGAAAGACAGCCGCAGGTCCACCTCTGCACGCAGCACCTGGGTATTGATAAAGAAGCCGATCAGCCCATGGGTTTCCAGGCGTGGACGGTTGGCATTAGGCACGCCGACGCGGATGTCGCGCTGGCCGCTGTAGCGGTGCAGCAGGCTCTGAAACGCCGCCAGCAAGAGCATGAACGGCGTGGCCTCATGAGTCTGCGCAGTCTGTCGAATCACTTCGCTCAACGCTGAGCCGAGTTTGATCGAATGACGCGCCGCACTGAAAGTCTGTTGCGCTGAACGCGGGTGATCGGTAGCCAGATTGAGGGGCGGATGCTCTTCGCCCAACTGCGCTTTCCAGTACGCCAACTGCCGCTCGCCCTCGCCTTGCGCCAGCCATTGACGCTGCCAGCTGCCGTAATCGGCGTACTGCGTCGGCAATGCTGCGAGCGTCGCAGTCTGGCCTTGAGAGGCGGCGGCATACAGGCGCGAAAACTCATCGATCAGCACGTTCAGCGACCAGCCGTCGGCGATGATGTGATGCAGCGTCACCAGCAACTGATGATCGTCCTCGTCCAGGCGCACCAGCGTCACCCGCAGCAGCAGCCCCTTCTGCAGATCGAACTGGGCACGCGCTTCCTCCTCACGGATCTGCAGAGCACGGATTTCACGCTCGGCCTCGGGCAGCTCGCTGAGGTCGATCAATTGCAGGTTGAGTCTGGCATCAGCATCGACCTGCTGCAGCGCCACACCATCACGCTCGACGAACCGTGTGCGCAGGGATTCGTGGCGGTCGATCAACTGCTGAAAACTGATGCGCAAGGCGTTTTCATCCAGTCCACCACGCAAGCGCAAAGCGCCGGGAATGTTGTAGGCGCTGCTCTGCGGATCAAGTTGCCAGGTGATCCACAGACGGTTTTGCGCGAGCGATTGCGGCAACGCCTCGCTACGCGACAACCGCGGGATGGTGCCTTGGGCGAGGCCGCCATCCTGTTGAAGTCGGGCCACGGCAACTGCAAAAGCGCCGAGGGTTGGCGCTTCGAACAGCAGGCGCAGATTCAGCTCCAGGCTGAGCTCTTCACGCAGTCGCGCAACCATCTGCGTGGCGGCGATGGAGTTGCCACCGAGCAAGAAGAAATGGTCATCGCTGTCGACCTGCGCAACCTGCAATTGCTCGGACCAGATTCGGCCGATCAGGGTCTGCAGCTTCGAAGCTGAGTCGAGTGCTACAGAATTGTCCATGCTCGCCGACGGGAACAGCGCATAGCTGTCGAGGCTGCCATCGGCCAGGCGATTACGGCACGCCGAGCGTTGCAGTTTGCCGCTGGAGGTCTTCGGCAATGCGCCAGGATTGAGCAATGCCACCACACTCGGCGCTTCCTGATACGCCTGCGCCACTGCTTGACGGATGGCTTTGATCAACGCATCCGGGGGCAGGATTTTCTGTACGCTGCGGCTGATTTCTGCGGCGACGCCGATGCTCTCCTGACCGCCGACATTTACTGCAAACGCGGCGACCCGACCTTTGCGCACCACTTCCACTTCGCGCTCGATGATCTGCTCGATGTCTTGCGGATAGAGGTTTTGCCCGCGCACGATCAGCAAGTCTTTCAAGCGCCCGGTGATGAACAGTTCACCCTCGCGGATGAACCCCAGATCACCGGTGCGCAGCCAGGTGCGGCCGGCCTGTTCGACAAAGGTTTGCGCCGACGCTTGCCGGTTGCGCCAGTAACCGTGGGCGATGCTCGGCCCGGTTGCCCAGACTTCGCCGACGGAGTTGTCGGCCAGCCCGGTGAGCGCGAGCGGATCGACGATCTGCACCGCGTGATCCGGCTGACTGATGCCGCAACTCACGATCGCAGTCCCCTCGCCCCGCTGGACACGGTTTTGCGCCAGTGCCTGCTCGTCCACGCGCAGGTTGCCGATCCCCTGCCCCCGCGCAGTGCCGGTGACGAACAGCGTGGCTTCGGCCAAACCGTAAGACGCCATGAAATTGTCCTGGGTGAAACCGCACGGCGCGAACTTCTCGGCGAAGCGTTCCAGGGTGTCGAGACGAATCGGTTCCGAGCCGGAATAAGCCACTCGCCAACCACTCAGATCGAGGCGTGCCAGCGCCGATTCGCTGATCCGTTCACTGCACAGGCGATAGGCAAAATCAGGACCGCCGCTGATGGTGCCGCGGTATTCGCTGATCGCTTCCAGCCAGCGCATGGGTCGACCCAGAAAGTACGCAGGCGACATCAGCACGCAAGGCACGCCGCTGAAAATCGGCTGCAACAGGCCGCCGATCAAGCCCATGTCGTGGTACAGCGGCAGCCAGCTGACGATCACGTCATCAGGGTTGAGGTCGATGCCGAAGCCGTGACGAATCAGCAATTCATTGGCGACCAGATTGCCGTGGCTGACTTGCACACCTTTGGGCAACGCGGTGGAGCCGGAGGTGTATTGCAGGAAAGCGATGTGGTCATGATCGAGATCCGGCTCGAGCCAATGCCCGGCCAGCTCAGCTGCCAATGTATCCACGCACAGCAGAGGCGGCGCACCTTCGATTTGCTGCAAAGCATCTTGCAGACCGGAGCTTGTCAGCAACATGCGCGGTTCGGCATCGCTGATGATCGACAGCAGACGCTCCTGATGATGACGCTTGGCCGATTCCGGCGGGTAAGCCGGTACCGCGATTACGCCCGCATACAAACAACCGAAAAACGCCGCTACGTAGTCCGCTCCACTGGGAAACAGCAGCACAGCACGATCACCGAAATCCGCTTGCTCCTGCAACGCGCCTGCAATCATCCGCGCCCGTTGATCCAGCTCGCGATAACTGAGCACCACGGTCTGATCTGCGGTGTCGGCGAGGAAGCGCAAAGCTACCCGATCCGGAGTCAGCGCCGCGCGGCGCTGAAGGGCCTGGACGAGAGTTCTTGGGATTTCGAACGCGTTGGTCATGAGTTTCCTGCCTGAATTCGGCTTGCAAGAGGTATCGGTGTTGTGCCGCCACCCCCGTTGGGGGCATGCAGGGCGTGGTCTTCGGCGACCGCGCAGGGCATAGGGAAATGCGCCTGTAAACGAGCTTTCATTCCGTTCCATTACCAATGAGTACGGATGAGGCCGGCAATTAATTAGTCGGCTGACCTGACCGTCAGCAGGGCCAAGGCATGGCCAAAGTGTGGCCATGTGTCGCAGTTCTCAGCTCGCACATTCACAGAGCAATAATTCTCCTTCTCAATTGACAATCATTATCATTCAGCCTAATTTGTTGCCCGAAGTGCAGGACGGCTGCCAGGTGCCGGACGTCCCACGCCCCCATTTGCAGCAAGGTGATTTCCATGACGGAACAAGTATCCACAAGCAGGTGCGATTCACCGCTACTTCAGGCATTCGTCGACAACCGACTGATTCTGGTCAAGATTGCAGCGCGTATTACCGGCTGCCGGTCACGCGCCGAAGATGTGGTTCAAGATGCGTTCTTCCGCCTGCAATCGGCGCCGCAGATCACGTCATCGTTCAAGGCTCAGTTGAGTTATCTGTTCCAGATCGTGCGAAACCTGGCGATCGATCACTATCGCAAGCAGGCACTGGAACTGAAGTATTCAGGGCCTGAAGAGGAAGGGTTGAACGTGGTGATACCAGGCGCTTCGCCGGAGACCTCGCACATCAATTTCTCGACCCTGGAAAACATCGCCGACGCGCTGACCGAATTGCCCAGCCGCACGCGTTATGCCTTCGAGATGTACCGCCTGCACGGCGTGCCGCAAAAAGACATTGCCAAGGAACTGGGCGTGTCGCCGACCCTGGTGAATTTCATGATTCGTGATGCGTTGGTGCACTGCCGCAAAGTCTCGGGCAGTCGCGCGGATACGTTTGCGCGGCGCTAGGCTGGAAGATTGCATCGATGTCTTGGGGTGCTGGATTTTGTCGGTGTACATATCCATTTCTGCGGTGAGGGCTTCTATTGGTTCCGCTCTTACAGCGGGTCACTTGGAAAAGCACCAAGTAACCCGCTGTAAGAGCGGAACCAATATCAGCAACCACCGCAGCAACGGATATGCACACCAGCAAAAAACAAGTCACCCTAGACAAAGCCATCGCTGGCCGGCCAGCTCCCACAGTAGTAAAACGAGTCCACCCCGCAGAATCCAGAAAAATCGAAGTCCGCTTTCGCGAGCAAGCCCGCTCCCACACTTAGACCGAATACTCTCAGAGAAAGTGATCAATTGTGGAAGCCGGGCTCGTTCGCGAAGACGGACTCATGACCAACAAAGACCCCAAGCCCTGGACCTCACGCCAACACACACCGATCAAAAAACCGCTCCCGCCCCAACACCATCAATGCTGCACGTTTATGGGGGAAATCGAATTCCTTTTCACAGTGGAAGCACTGATTCTGCAGATAGCCAATCATCGTCGCGTTGTCCGCACGCGGCTCGGCGACCACTCGCTGAGTGCGCTGATCGTCGAGAAACAGGTAATGCACCAGCGCCGATAACCAGCTCGCCACCTTGTGCGGCCCGCGGTGGTTTTCTTCGCCGACCAGCATGTGAATGCCCCGGTCGTAATCGCCGGTGTCATAGAACGGCGCGATCCGGTCTTCCTTGGCCCAATAGGCTTCGAAATAGGCAAACGGCTGATCGTCGAAACAGCCGATAAGGGTCAAGGTATGCGGGTCGGCTTCGAGTTTTTCCAGGTAGGCGCGATGCTGTTCGAGGCTGCCCTCCTCCTCCCAGAAACGGGCGACGCGCGCACTGTTTTGCCAACGACTGAAGCGCTCCAGGTCCCGTTCGATTTCAACTGCACGCAAGGATATCCAGGCGCCCAGCCGCGCATCGAAACGCCGGTAGACTTCACCGCGCGGTTTCGCCGCACGCAATGGATGGCGCTTGCCGTCACTGATGACCATCTGCTGTGGATAACTGTCGGCCATTGCCCGGCCCAACCAGGGCTGCGGCAATTGCCAGAACAACGTGCGCTCGCAGCGATATTCGCCGAGACTTTCGGTGGGGACCAGCAACCCGCTGAGCAATGTTTGCGCCGGCACCTCATCGAGCCGCCAGACCAGGCGCTGCCAAGCAGGATTGCGAGCGAACAACCAGTAACAGCTCAACCAGATTGCCTGACTATCGAGCGGGGCAAGGTGCTCTTCAACACGCACCTGCAACCCGGACTCGCGACTCAGGCGCAGCGTAATCAACGGCTGCCCTTCCAGGTTCAACATCAGGCGGCTTGCAGTTTCATCAGCCGTAAGGCTTTTGCCAGTCGGCAAGGCCAAGGCCGTCAGGTCATTCGGATTGGGCATGGGTGGGGCTCACGATTCGTCGACAATTCAACAAAGTGACGTGAGCCAGTACGGAAAATTTAACCGACGGCGGCAAATACCTGCTTCGGGCTCAGTTGCCCGGCACCGGCACCACCGCAATTTGGTACGGATCGAAAATCTTCAGCATCTGACCGTCATCGCGCAACCTTTGCAACAGCTTGCCAAAGGCCACACCACTGATCGGCGCCGCGGGGCGCAGGATCGCGTAATGATGATAGATCTGATCGACCCGCTCGGAGACCAGCAATTGATTCGCAACCTTTTCGTTGCGCAGCAGGTAATCGCTCAAGTACGAACGCGTCACCAAGGCGATGTCCGCCCGACCGCGCAGCACCATCAACAGGTTGCTGTCATGGGAATAGGTCAGCGTGGCGTTGTAGTTTTTTGCCAGCAGTTTGGGGTCGGCAATGAAGTCGGCGAATTCGTAGTGGTAGCCGCTGAACAGCGCCAGACGCTTGCCGAGGAGATCGGCAAAGTAGGTTTGCTGGCGCACCGTATGACCGTCAGGCGAGCGTTGCGCGACGAATATTTCCGCGTCTTCCAGCCCCATGTCGACAGTGGTGTGCGGGATCTCGGCCCAGCCCCATTGCGGGTTCTCGAAGATCGCCATGTCCACCCGGCCTTGCTTGAAGTCACCGAAGCGCCGCGGAATCGAGGTGGGCACCAGAACAAACTGATAGTCGCTTTGCGAGGTGTTGAGCGCTTCGATCAATTGCGGCAGCAGGCCCGTGTCGGCACCGGACTCGGGACGCACCGTGTACGGCGGAAAGTGTGCGGCGCCGACTCGCACCAGTTGTGCAGCCTGGACGGGCAAACCCCACAGCATCGCGAGCGCCGGGAGCAAAAAGCCCAGGGCCGTC
The DNA here is from genome assembly GCF_902497625.1 of Pseudomonas fluorescens. Lineage (GTDB taxonomy): Bacteria > Pseudomonadota > Gammaproteobacteria > Pseudomonadales > Pseudomonadaceae > Aquipseudomonas > Aquipseudomonas fluorescens_BQ. The sequence continues at coordinate 42,836 of NZ_CABVGX010000027.1, forward strand.
CGAATTGGCGAAGACTTCAAAAAACCCACTCCCCGAAAAAGACGCCGCATTGCATTGAAGCCAGGCGGTTCAGGCAACATAGCCGGTTGGCTCCACTGCCGCTGATACTACTGTTTTTCTTCCAGGACCAGTATCAATGCCTCATCGGCCAATTGATCAAGGTTCATGCTGCCATCGGGGCGAAACCAGGTAGTGGTCCAGGACAGCGCGCCTGTGAGGAAACGCCGGGTGATGAACACATCGCCACGAATCATCCCGGCCTGTCTTGCTTCGCCCAGCACCTGCAGCCAGAGTTCTTCATACACATCACGCAGCGCCAGCACTTTTGCCTGACCCTCCTCGGACAGCGAACGCCATTCATACACCAACACCGCCATGGCTTCGCCGCTGCCGCCCATGATCGACTGCAATTCGCAGCGAATCAGCGCCAGCACCCGCTCGCGCACATTGGCCGCGTCGGCCAGGGCGGCCCGCATCAGCGCCGTGTTGTAACGGATGGTTTCTTCCATCACCGCGCGCAGGATTTCGTCCTTGCTTTTGAAGTGATGAAAGATGCTGCCCGACTGTATGCCCACCGCGCCGGCCAGATCGCGCACGGTGGTGCGCTCGTAGCCTTTGTTGCGAAACAGGTGAGCGGCCACTTGCAGTAATTTGCCACGGGCGCTGTCCGGGTCTGTCAACTGGCCGTTATCGACCAGCTCACGCATCACCCGCAGGGCTTTTTGCTCGTCCACCCGTTCTCTCCTACAGTCGATCAATCAAAACGCCGCGCGCCGCATAAACAGCAACAGTGGCGCCGGCAATTTAAGCTGGCGCAGGCTACCAAGCAAGCGCTTGGGAAGAAGATAGCGGTGCCCGTTTACAAACCAAGCGCTTGCTTGGTAGTCTCGAAAGCATTCCGTCGGAGGTGGCTATGCCGTTCACTGCGCCCAAAACAATTCGCATCGGTTGCGCCAGCGCGTTCTGGGGCGACACTTCGACCGCTGCGGCGCAACTGGTTGAAGGCGGACGCCTGAACTACCTGGTGTTCGATTACCTGGCCGAAATCACGATGTCGATCATGGCCGGCGCACGAATGAAAGATCCTCTGGCGGGTTACGCCAGTGACTTCATCGAAGTGCTCGGCCCGCTACTCCCTCGCCTCGCAGAGCAGAACATTCGCGTCATCAGCAACGCCGGCGGGGTCAATCCGCAGGCGTGCGCCGCCGCAATGCAAGCGGCTTGCGACAAGGCTGGCGTGAACCTGAAAATCGCCGTGCTGCTGGGCGATGACTTGCAGCCGCAGTTCAAACAGCTCGGCGCCAGCGGTATCAAGGAAATGTTCAATGGCGCGCCCCTGCCGCCGATGTGCGTGTCGACCAACGCTTACCTGGGTGCGCCGGGAATTGTCGAGGCACTGCGCCTGGGCGCGGACATCGTCATCACGGGTCGCGTGGTCGACAGCGCGGTGGTCAGTGCCGCGTTGGTGCATGAATTCGAATGGTCGTGGCAGGATTACGACAAACTCGCGCAAGCGGCACTGGCCGGGCACATCATCGAATGCGGTGCGCAGTGCACTGGGGGCAACTTCACCGATTGGCGCGAGGTGCCGGACTACGAGCACATCGGTTTTCCGATCGTCGAGGTCAACGCCGACAGTCAGTTTATCGTCAGCAAACCCGAAGGCTCCGGCGGGCTGGTCACCCGCCTGACCGTTGGCGAGCAGATGCTCTATGAAATCGGCGATCCACAGGCGTATTTGCTGCCAGACGTGGTGTGTGATTTCACCGGGGTCAAACTCGTTCAGCGGGGCCGTAATACGGTGCAGGTGCACGGAGCAAAAGGCCTGCCGCCGACCGATCAGTACAAGGTCAGTGCGACCTACCTGGATGGATTTCGCTGCACCGCCAGTTGTTTGCTCGCCGGTATCGATGCCGTCGACAAGGCGCGCCGGGTCAGTGAAGCCATTATCCGCAAGACCTCGGAAATGTTCAGTGAGCGTGGCTGGGCGCCGTACAGCGAAGTGAATATCGAACTGCTCGGCAGCGAGGCCACTTACGGCGCGCATGGCCGGCGTCAGGACAGTCGCGAGGTAGTGGTCAAGCTCGCCGTGCGTCATCCGCAAAAACAGGCGCTGATTCTATTCTCCCGGGAAATCGCTCAGGCCGCGACCGGGATGGCGCCGGGCTTGACCGGCATCGTCGGCGGACGGCCGACAGTTTATCCGCTGATCGGCCTGTTTTCGTTCCTGATCGACAAAACCGCCTGCGACCTGCAAGTCGATATCGAAAGCCAGCGCCATCCCTGCACGCTGCCCGCCATCGAGCCGCTTGATACGGCCGATTTGCCGGTGCCGCTGGAGCCCCCCAAGCCTGAGGGCCTGGCCGACGCCAGTGTGGCCCTGGTCAAACTGGCGGTCGCGCGCTCCGGCGACAAAGGCAATCACGGCAACATTGGGGTCATGGCCCGCGAACCTGAATTCCTGCCGTGGATCGCCGAAGCGCTGACCCCGCAAGTGATCGTCGACTGGATGCGCCACGTGCTCGATCCGATCCACGGACGCGTCGAACGCTGGTACCTGCCCGCCACCCACAGCCTTAATTTTCTCCTGGAAAATGCTTTGGGCGGCGGTGGCGTGGCCAGTTTGCGCATTGATCCACAAGGCAAAGCGTTCGCCCAGCAACTGCTGGAAATCCAGATTCCGGTGCCACAGAGCATCGCCGACCAGGTCAACTAGGGGACTGCCGCCGTGGCCTACGATTCCATTTTCAAAGCCGGTCTGTTTGCCGGTCAGACCATTATCGTCACCGGCGGCGGCAGCGGCATCGGCCGTTGCACCGCACACGAACTGGCGGCGCTTGGCGCGCAGGTGCTGTTGATCGGGCGCAAGGCCGACAAGCTGCAAACCGTCGCGGCGGAAATTGCCGAAGACGGCGGCCAGGCTGACTGGCGGACCTGCGACATTCGCGACGAAGACGCTGTGCGGCAATTGATCAGCGAGCTGATCGGCAAGCACGGCCCGATCCATGGTCTGGTCAACAACGCCGGCGGGCAATATCCGGCGCCACTGGCCTCGATCAATCAGAAGGGTTTTGAAACCGTGATGCGCACCAACCTGGTCGGCGGTTTCCTGATGGCGCGCGAAGTGTTCAATCAATCCATGAGCAAGCACGGCGGCGCCGTCGTCAACATGCTCGCCGACATGTGGGGCGGCATGCCCGGCATGGGTCACTCGGGCGCGGCGCGCTCGGGCATGGACAACCTGACCAAGACCGCCGCACTCGAGTGGGGTTATGCCGGGGTGCGGGTTAACGCGGTGGCGCCGGGCTGGATCGCGTCGAGCGGCATGGACACCTATGAAGGCGCGTTCAAAGCGGTGATTCCGACCTTGCGCGAGCATGTGCCGCTCAAGCGCATCGGCACCGAATCGGAAGTCAGCGCGGCGATCGTATTTCTACTCAGCCCGGCGGCCGCGTTCGTCAGTGGCAGCACCTTGCGCATCGACGGCGCTGCCAGTCTCGGTGGCCGGGCGTGGCCGTTGCACAAGGCGCAGAACAGCGAGTCGTATAACGGTTTTCATCGCGCGTACTTGCCGCAAGTGCTGCAGCCGGACGCCCTCAAGGACGAGGAATAAGCCATGCCGGTGATCCAGTCGCACATCGACCCGCACAGCGATCAATTCGCCAGCAATCGTGCCGCGATGCTGGTCGGCATCGAGCAGGTCCGGCAACTCGAGCAGAACGTGCTGAACAAAGCGGCAGAGGCCAAAGGCAAATTCGAAAAACGAGGGCAACTGTTGCCCCGCGAACGCCTCAACCTGTTGCTCGACCCGGGCGCCCCGTTCCTCGAACTGGCGAGCATGGCCGGTTATAAATTGCATGACGACAAGGACGGCAGTTCAGCCGGCGGCGGCTTGATTGCCGGGATTGGTTATGTGTCCGGGGTGCGCGTGCTGGTGGTGGCCAACAACAGCGCGATCAAGGGCGGGACCATTTCTCCCAGCGGCCTGAAAAAATCCCTGCGCCTGCAACAGATCGCCACCGAGAACAAACTGCCGGTGATCACCCTCGCCGAAAGCGGCGGCGCCAACCTCAATTACGCGGCGGATATTTTCGTCGAAGGTGCGCGCAGCTTTGCCAATCAGGCGCGGATGTCGGCCATGGGCTTGCCACAGATTACCGTAGTGCACGGCTCGGCGACCGCTGGCGGTGCGTATCAGCCGGGCTTGTCCGACTACGTCGTGGTGGTGCGGGGCAAGGCCAAGCTGTTTCTCGCCGGGCCGCCCTTGTTGAAAGCGGCGACTGGTGAAATCGCCACCGATGAAGAATTGGGCGGCGCTGAAATGCACGCGCAAGTCGCCGGTACCGCAGAATACCTGGCCGAAAACGATGCCGACGGCGTGCGGCAGGCGCGCGAGATCGTCAGCCTGCTGGGCTGGAACGAGCATCTGCCGTGGCTGGCCGAACGATCAGTGGACGAACCGCTCTACCCGATCGATGAATTACTGGGGCTGATCCCGGACGATCCGAAAAAACCTTACGACGTGCGGGAAATCATCGCGCGGATCGCCGATGGTTCGAGGTTTCTGGAGTTCAAAAGCGAGTTTGACCAGCAAACAGTTTGCGGTCATTTGCACATTCAGGGACGCGCTTGCGGCTTCGTCGGCAACAACGGCCCGATCACGCCCAAAGGTGCAAGCAAGGCCGCGCAATTCATTCAGTTGTGCGACCAGAGCCAGACGCCGTTGCTGTTTTTTCACAACACTACAGGCTTCATGGTCGGCACCGAGTCGGAGCAGCAAGGCGTGATCAAGCACGGCGCGAAGATGATTCAGGCCGTTGCCAATGCGCGGGTGCCCAAGCTGACGATTGTCGTCGGCGGCTCCTATGGCGCAGGCAACTACGCGATGTGTGGCCGTGGCCTGGATCCGCGCTTCATCTTCGCCTGGCCTAACAGTCGCACTTCGGTGATGGGCGGCGCCCAGGCCGGTAAAGTACTGCGCATCGTTACCGAGGCCAAACAGCTCAAGGAGGGTCTGGCCCCGGACCCGAAAATGCTCGACATGCTGGAACAGGTCACCGCGCAGAAGCTCGACAGCCAGTCCACCGCGCTGTACGGCAGCGCCAATCTGTGGGATGACGGTTTGATCGACCCCCGCGACACCCGGACCTTGCTCGGCTACTTGCTGGACATCTGTCACGAAGCCGAGGTGCGGCGGCTGCACCCCAACACTTTTGGCGTAGCCCGGTTCTGAACCGGCGAGAGGAGAACAATAAAAATGATCTTCACCCAGGAACATGAAGCACTGCGCCGCACGGTCCGCCAATTCGTCGACCACGAGATCAATCCGTATGTGGATGAATGGGAAAAAGCCGGGCGCTTCCCCATTCACGAGATTTTCCGCAAGGCCGGCGAACTCGGTCTGCTGGGCATTTCCAAGCCGGAGAAATTCGGCGGCATGGGGCTCGATTACAGCTACTCGATTGTTGCCGCGGAAGAGTTCGGCACCATTCACTGTGGCGGCATCCCGATGTCCATCGGCGTGCAGACCGACATGTGCACCCCCGCACTGGCACGCTTCGGTTCCGATGAATTGCGCGAAGAGTTCCTGCGCCCTGCGATCAGCGGTGAGCGGGTCGGCTGCATCGGCGTTTCCGAAGTCGGTGCCGGTTCCGATGTGGCCGGGTTGAAAACCTCGGCGCGCAAGGAGGGCGACGACTACGTGATCAATGGCAGCAAAATGTGGATCACCAACTCGCCGAGTGCCGACTTCATCTGCCTGTTGGCCAACACCTCTGACGACAAACCGCACATCAACAAGTCCCTGATCATGGTGCCGATGACCACGCCTGGGATCAGCCTCAGCTCGCACCTGGACAAGCTCGGCATGCGCAGTTCGGAAACCGCCCAGGTGTTTTTCGACGACGTGCGCGTGCCCCAGCGCAATCGCATCGGCCATGAAGGTGCCGGGTTCATGATGCAGATGCTGCAGTTTCAGGAAGAGCGATTGTTCGGGGCGGCGAACATGATCAAGGGCCTGGAATACTGCATCGACAGCACCATCGAGTACTGCACGGAGCGCAAGACGTTCGGCTCGGCGCTGATCGACAATCAAGTCATCCACTTCCGTCTCGCCGAGCTGCAAACCGAAATCGAGTGCCTGCGCGCGCTGGTCTATCAGGCCACCGAGCAATACATCAAGGGCCAGGACGTCACGCGTCTGGCGTCGATGGCCAAACTCAAGGCCGGGCGCCTGGGCCGCGAGGTCAGCGACAGTTGCCTGCAATATTGGGGCGGTATGGGTTTCATGTGGGACAACCCGGTGGCCCGGGCCTATCGCGACGTGCGCCTGGTGTCGATTGGCGGCGGCGCGGACGAAATCATGCTGGGCATCATCTGCAAACTCATGGGCACCTTGCCGGGGAAAAAGAAGTGAGCGCCCTGCCGGTTTGCCAGACGCTATTGCTCGAACTGCACAACGGCGTGCTGCACATCACCCTCAACCGCCCCGAAAGCCGTAACGCCATGAGCCTGCAGATGGTTGCCGAGTTGAGGTCGGTACTGGCGACGGTGCGCGACGATCGCAGTGTTCGGGCGTTGGTCATCGGTGGCGCCGGCGGGCATTTTTGCGCCGGCGGCGACATCCGGGACATGGCCGAGGCCCGCGCTCAGGGCGCTTCGGCGTACCGGGACTTGAATCGCGCATTCGGCGCGCTGTTGCAGGAAGTTCAGCACGCTCCGCAAGTGGTGATCACGGTATTGCAAGGCGCGGTGCTGGGCGGCGGTCTGGGCCTGGCGTGCGTCAGCGATGTCGCCCTTGCCGATCACCAGGCGCAATTCGGTCTGCCGGAGACCAGCCTCGGCTTGCTCCCTGCGCAGATTGCGCCGTTCGTGGTGCAGCGCATAGGCCTGACCCAGGCGCGACGGCTGGCGCTGACGGCGGCGCGTTTCGATGGCAGTTACGCGCGCAAGATCGGTCTGGTGCACTTCGTCGAACATGACGCCCAAGCGTTGGCCGAACGCCTCGATGAGGTGCTGGCGCATGTGTTGTGCTGCGCGCCCGAGGCAAATGCGCGAACCAAAAAACTTTTGCTGGCGAGTGCGGGGCAGCCGTCTGACGCCTTGCTTGATGAGGCCGCCACAGGTTTCAGCGAAGCGGTGACCGGGGCTGAAGGCGTCGAGGGGACGATGGCGTTCATGCAAAAGCGTAAGCCAGGTTGGGCGCCTTGAAAGCATCGCTGGCAAGCCAGCTCCTACACCATTTTTGCAGCCCGATCAGAATTTTTCAGACGCCATAAAACCTGGAGCTGGCTTGCCAGCGATGAGGCCTCCACTGTCACTGCAACAACCAAGGGAATAAAGGCATGCCGACCCTGAAAAAAATTCTGATCGCCAATCGCGGTGAAATCGCCTGCCGCATCCAGCGCACCGCGCAATCCCTGGGTTACCGCACCGTCGCCGTCTTCAGCGACGCCGACGCCGAGGCCCTGCACGTGCAAATCGCCGATGAGGCCGTCAACATCGGCCCGGCTGCCGTGCAGCACTCTTATCTGAACATTCCAGCCATCCTCGACGCCGCCCGGCGCACCGGCGCCGACGCGATTCATCCCGGTTACGGTTTCCTGTCGGAAAACGCCGAATTCGCCCTCGCCTGCCAACACGCCGGCTTCACCTTCATCGGCCCGAGTCCCGAGGCCATCGAGCTAATGGGCAGTAAACGCCTGTCGAAACTGGCCATGCTTGAAGCTGGTGTACCGTGCATCAAAGGGTACCAGGGCGCCGAGCAGGACGACGCGACTCTAAACCGTGAAGCCGAGCGCATCGGCTATCCGCTGATGATCAAGGCCAGCGCCGGCGGCGGCGGACGTGGCATGCGCCTTGTGCAGCATGCCGATGAGCTGTTCGAACAGTTGCGTACCGCACGCTCCGAAGCCCTTCACGGTTTCGGCAACGATGAATTGATTCTCGAACAAGCCTTGGTCGATCCGCGTCACGTGGAAGTGCAACTGTTCGGCGATCAGCACGGCAATCTGATCTACCTCGGCGAGCGCGACTGTTCGGTTCAGCGCCGGCATCAGAAAGTCATCGAAGAAGCACCCTGCCCGATCATGACCGCCGACCTGCGCCAGGCCATGGGCGAGGCGGCCCTCAAAGCCGGGCGTGCGGCGAATTATGTCGGCGCGGGTACGGTGGAATTTCTACTGGATGCGCGTGGGCAATTCTACTTCCTGGAAATGAACACCCGGCTGCAGGTGGAACACCCTGTGACCGAGCTGATCACCGGCCTCGATCTGGTGGCCTGGCAACTGCTGGTTGCTGAAGGCTTGCCGCTGCCGCTGAGTCAGGCGCAGGTGCAACTCACCGGCCACGCCATGGAAGTACGGCTGTATGCCGAGGACCCGGCTCGGGATTTCCTCCCGCAAACCGGGCGAATCGTTGCCTGGCAACCCGCACTGCAAGAGGGTGTGCGGATCGACCACGGACTGATCGAAGGCCAGTCGGTCAGCGCTTTCTACGACCCCATGCTGGGCAAGATCATCGCGCACGGAGCAACCCGCGAGGAGGCCCGCCGCAAGTTGCTGCGGGCGGTCCAGGACAGCGTGCTGCTCGGCGTACAGAGCAATCAGCGCTTGCTGGCCGGGCTGCTCGAACATCCGCAATTCATCGACGGCCAATTCAGCACGGGATTCATTCCAGCCTGGTTCAGCGACCATCCTTGCCTGCAACCGCACGTACCGGACGCCAGGGAGCTGGCGATTGCGGCGGCCTTGTTTTATCAAGCGGCGACGCTCGCGCACCCCCCCGCGCTGGCGGGCTGGAGAAACAACGCCTGCGCGCCGCTGAACTATCGCATCGGCCAGGACGACCAGCAATGGCCGGTGCAACTCCTGGCAGTGCGTGGTGCAGCCTGTCAAATTGAAGTGGCCTCGCAGGTATTTCAGCTGAACGTTCTGGCGTGCGACGGCCGCTGGGCCACGCTGCAGATCAATGGCGTCCGCCAGCGTTTTGCCTATCGGCATGAGGCCGGGCAGCTCTGGTTATGGACACGCCAGGGCGGCCTGCACCTGCTGGATCGGACCCAGGCGCTGAGCAGCGGCGGCACGCGTGTCACCAGCGGCACGCTCAAGGCGCCCATGGACGGGGCCATTGTTGATGTATTGGTCGCTGAAGGTTCACAGGTCAGCAAGGGCCAATTGCTGGTGGTGCTTGAGGCGATGAAGATGGAGCATCCGCTGAAGTCAGGTATCGACGGCGTGCTCAAACGCCTGCAGGTCAAAATCGGCGATCAGGTAAAAAATCGGCAGATCCTGCTGGAGGTTGAATAAGCCGCTAGGCGTATTCACGGCGTTTGGCTACGCTCAAGGCCTATCAGGACGCGGATATCAGGAACCCTGCAATGCCTCACTGGCTGGTCATTGATCTGGAAGCCACCACCGATGAGGGTGGCTGGCCTGTCACGGAAATGGAGATCATCGAAATCGGTGCCACACTGGTGGACCGCCAAGGTCGCGAACTGGACCATTTCCAGCGCTTCGTGCGTCCTTTGCGGCGCCCACTGCTGACCACGTTTTGTCGGGCATTGACCCACATCACCCAAGACAATATCGACAGCGCAGAACCGCTCACTCATGTGTGGACGGCCTTCGAACGCTGGCTCGGTCAGCATCATTCACGTCTTGAAGGCTGGGCCAGCTGGGGTGACTACGATCGCCAGCAGCTGGTGCAGGAGTGGCAGAGACTGCAACTCGTCAGCGCCTTGAGCGGTGTACCGCACATGAACCTCAAACAGCGGTTCGCCAAGGCGCGGCGTCTGGAGCGGCCACCAGGGCTCAACGGTGCATTGCAACTGGCAGGCATGCAGTTCAATGGGCAGCAACACCGGGCGCTGGCAGATGCGCGCAACACGGCACGGCTGTTGCCGCTGGTCCTGCCGCTTTAGACAGGTGACTGCGCCAGGGGCCTTGTGCATACTGGCCGGCCCTTTTCAGCCCTTTTCGAGGAACCGCCCATGTTTAAAGTCAACGAGTACTTCGACGGCACCGTCAAGTCGATCGCCTTTGGCACCCCTGAAGGTCCGGCGACCATCGGCGTCATGGCACCGGGCGAATACGAATTCGGCACCAGCCAGCGTGAAATCATGCACGTGGTGACAGGCGCTCTGACGGTCAAACTGCCACACAGCAGCGACTGGGAAACCTTCGCAGCCGGCAGCCAGTTCAACGTGCCGGCCAACAGCAAGTTCCAACTGAAAGTAGCCGTCGACACCGCATACCTGTGCGAATACCGCGGCTGATCAGCGGGTTCATCGCGCAAAAAAAATGCCCGTGTCCAACGACACGGGCATTTTTCATTCAGGCTGATTTATTCCAGAACCGTCACCGGCATGCCCACTTCGAGCTGGCCGAAGCCATCATTGACCAGATTCTGTCCAAACATCGCGCCGTCTTCCTGCGCACGGTATTTCTGCAAAGTTGCCAGCGGCTCGCGATCAGCACTGCGCTCCCCGGTTTGCGGGTCGACAGTGGTCAGAATGCAGCGTGAACACGGCTTGACCACGCGAAATTCCACATCACCGATACGGATACGTTTCCAGCCATCTTCAGCAAACGCCTCGCTGCCCTCAATCACCAGGTTCGGTCGAAATCGCAGCATTTCCAGCGGGCGTCCGACTTTTTGTGACAAGTCTTCCAGCGAACCCTGGCCGATCAGCAACAGCGGGAAGCCGTCGGCGAACGCCACCTGATCATCGTCGTTGCCATAACCGGACTGCGTCATGCGCGCACGCTCGAGGGGGATCTGCACCAGGCGAGTCGGCTTGCCAATGAAGTCGCTGACCCAGGCGCCAGCGGCATCTCCGGCATCCGGCACCCGCAGGCTGTCGCGAAAAATGGTCACACCGCGCAGTTCGGCATCAGCGCCCGGCAGCGCGATCTCAATCGCCGAGTGACCCGGTGCACTGAGCGTGAGGCCTCCCTCGGCATTCCACACCGCCGACAACTGACTCATCTGGCCGACCACGCGCTGGCTCAGAAATCGTCCACTGGCCTCGTCCACCAGCATCCAGCGTCGATCCCCATCCAGCCCCAATTTATCCAGGCTGATGTTTTGCAAGGGCTCGGCCTTGCAGGATTTCAACGGGTAACGATAAAGCGCGCTCAGACGCATGGCCAGCTTCCTGGTGAGTAAAAACGCCACCCTATACGAGCCTGATCACTGAATCAAAGGCTGACACCAAGTCAGCCATGATCGGTGCTATCAGGCAGGCACTTCATCGAGCATCAGGCGCTGACGTACCACATCGACAAGCTTGTCCGGCTGGAATTTGGAGAGGAAATTGTCGCAGCCTACTTTCTTCACCATCGAGTCATTGAAGCTGCCGGACAGTGAGGTGTGCAACACCACATACAGGCTACGCAGGCGTGGGTCGTTACGGATCTCCGTGGTCAGGCGATAACCGTCCATTTCCGGCATTTCAGCGTCGGTGAAGACCATCAACAGTTTGTCGGTCATGTTGGCACCGGTGTCGGCCCATGCCTTGAGCATGTTCAACGCCTTCAAGCCGTCACTGGCCACATGCATCTTCACGCCCAACTGGCCCAGGGTGTCACGCAACTGCGAAAGCGCCACCTTGGAGTCGTCGACCAGTAACACCTCACGGCCACGGGCGAGTTCGAGGACTGGATCGTCGAGTTTTTCCCGGGACACTTTGGCGTTATAGGGGACAATTTCGGCCAGGACTTTTTCAACGTCGATGATTTCCACCAGTTGATCGTCGACCTTGCTGATGGCGGTCAGGTAATGCTGACGGCCGGCGCTGGTTGGCGGCGGCAGGATGGCTTCCCAGTTCATGTTGACGATGCGGTCGACACCACCGACGAGGAAGGCCTGCACCGAGCGGTTGTACTCGGTGACGATGATTGTACTGGTCGGGCTCGGCACCAGTGGACGCATGCCGATCGCCTGCGACAAGTCGATTACCGGCAACGTCTGGCCACGCAGGTTGACCACGCCGCAGACAAACGGGTGACGCTGAGGCATCAGGGTCAGCTTGGGCAGTTGCAAGACTTCCTGCACCTTGAACACGTTGATCGCAAACAGTTGCCGCCCGGCCAGGCGAAACATAAGGATTTCCAGGCGATTCTCACCCACCAGTTGTGTGCGTTGGTCTACCGTGTCGAGAATGCCGGCCATCAATGACTCCTGGGCTTGTTCTGATGAATTCACTAAAGAGGGTTATCGGCTGTAGTTGCTGGACCTTGACCACCCATGTACGCCGACCGCCGGCATTGATGTCACATTAACATCATGCTTTACTGAGCCCCAGTATTTCTGCGCAGCAAATTCCCCGCAGGACCGCAGTTCCCGCCTGAGGTTCCCCTATCTAAGGGATTCCCCTAGCTGCCATCAGGCCCAACCTGATATTCGCAGTATCCAATAGCCATTAATGTGACGCCATTCTCACTGTATGAACGGAGTCAGGCTTTTGTGTGCGTTAACAGGTCAGCGGCCATCCGCCCCCTTGATTCAAGCCATCCGTACAGGTGGGCGACGCGCGAAAGCACAAGAGCACCGCTACTCAGGCATCCCGATCGATGACATCCCCCCATTTGACATGGCGTTATGGAGGTAAACATGACGAACGATCGTAAAGAGTGGTCCCGACGCCTTCCGCAATTTCTCGTCGAAGCGGAAAGCCTTCTGGCCAGATCGGAAGAATGCCTGAGCCATTTGCAGCTGATCAGCAACGACAAGGACGCCATCGACTGCATCTTGAGCACGCTGCTCAAACTGGCCAGCAAGGCCGATGCCCTCGCCCTCGCTGCCGTTTCGGAATTTTCGCTGCACATCCACGGCTTGTTGAACCATGCCCAGCATCAGGCCGACCTTCATGATCAAGCACTGAGCGCGCTGAAGGACTGTTTTACGCTGATGGCCTGGCAACTGGAGCTGATCGATGAGCGGACCGGAAAACTTGCTCTGGATGACAGCGAGCAGACCTCTTTGATCGAGGCGCTCGCCTTCCACGTCGGCCACGGGCCATTTCAACTACCTGCCGGTACACGACCGTTCACGCGCATTTCTTTCATGGAACGACAGGCCTAGCTCAATCCGGTATCAGCGTATCCGGCTAAAACGGGGAGTGTTGCGACTATGCCCGTTAACTGTGTCGGTCATGGAGTTGTTAACGATCAGTGACGACTCGACCTATGAAAACCTGGCGGATACAGAAGTTTCATTGTGCAAGTGCCTGCCCGCCAGGCTTACTCCAAAGTGTATTTCGGGGTGATGCCAGACGCGACCAACGGAAAACGAGGTGCTACCATGCCGTCCGTTAGTTGACGTCAATTTTCAGCACAGTGACTCACACACAGATCCGTCATTCAGACTGACTGGTCTGCCCGCAGCGAACATCCATTGGCTCCATCCGCTATGCACGCCAGCCTCAAGTCAATCCGCATATGGTCACCTTCCCGAGACAATGCACGGCGGCTCACCCTTTTTCTGTGCACCGGTTCGACCCTTGGCAGCGCGCTGATTTGCAGTTTGTCCGTGCCTCTGCCTCCAGGCCTGCTGGCTATCAATATGGTGGCGCTCGCCTGTGTCTGGCTGCAATACCATCTTTCCCGCCAATCAATAAATTTTGAACCTCAGGAACTGGCTGACAGATTGCTGAAGGTCCAGGAAAACGAACGCCACCGGCTCAGCCGGGAATTGCACGACGACATTGGTCAGCTGCTAACGGCCGCAAAACTTCAGAGCGACTGGCTCAAACGCCGGATGCCCGAAGAATTGCGGGACCACTGCGCCCTGCTTGACGCAACGCTGGAAGAAACCCTGGCGAAAGTCCGGGACGTATCAGCCATCCTGAATCCGCGGCAACTGGCCAGCCTCGGTCTCGAAGCCAGCTTGCGGGCGCATCTGCTCAAGACCATGGCCAATACCTCCATGCACTGGAGCCTGGAATGCCAGTCGCATCTGACCGGAGTCGCAGAAGAACTGGCGGTGGCAATTTTTCGAATCACCCAGGAAGCCATCACTAATATCCTGCGCCATGCCCAGGCCGGAAATCTCCTGGTTCGCCTGCAACGTCTGCCCCAAGGCCTGACGCTGCTGATCAGTGACGATGGCATCGGCTTTGCTCCCGCACTCGACCCCGGACGCGAAGGCCAGCGCGGCATGGCCGGCATGTTGGAACGGGCCGAACAACTGGGCGGTACACTGACTGTCAGAAGTGAACCGGGCAAAGGTACTCACATCGAAGCGCTCTTTCCATGGGCGCCGCGCGCGCTAGAACGGGCCAGTACAGATAAGGTCATGCGTTGATTTGTAACTTGCTTCTGGTGGATGACCACTCACTGATCAGGGCCGGCGTCCGTGCGCTGGTGCAGGATATACCGGGCTACGCGGTCGTTGGCGAAGCCAGTGACGGTTCTCAGCTGCTGGAAATGGTCGAGCGCCTGTCTCCGGATATTGTGTTGCTGGACATCTCGATGAAAGAGACCGGCGGCCTCAAGGCGCTGCAGCGGCTCAAACGAGTGCGGCCGCAGAGCAAAGTGCTGATCCTGTCGATGCACACCGACCCAGCAGTCATCATGCAAGCGCTGGAATCCGGAGCTCATGGCTATTTGCTCAAGGACACCACGGCGACCGAACTCGAACATGCCCTCGACGCTTTACGAAGCAACGAGCGCTATCTAAGCCCCGCCATTGCCCACACGGTGATCAGCCAAGCGCTGGGCCGCGGTGCAGGGCCTCAACAGGAACCGCCAGATGCGCACAATCTGACCGCGCGCCAATTGGAAATCCTGCGGCTGATCGTGCGCGGAAAGTCCACTCGGGAAATCGCCAATGGCCTGGGCCTGAGCATCAAAACGGTCGAAACCCACCGATCACAAATCATGAAGCGCTTGCAGATCCATGACGTGGCGGGCCTGGTGCTGTTCGCGGTGCGCGAGCAAATCATCAGTCTGGACGACTGACCACCGCAGTACTACTCAGCAGCGGTGAGTCCGGCGGCAGATGCACGCGCAGCGCTGCCGGGCGCGCCGAAAAACGCATGCTTTCGCCTTCCAGCGGCTCACCGTCGAGATTGATATAAAGGCCTTCAGCAACTTTCAATTCAACCCATGGCAGGCGCGCCCGCACGAACATGTTGTCAATGCCGAAGCCGTCCGTCAGCAAGTCCCGCAACGTCCCTACCAGTTCCTGCGGCGCAGGCAGAATGCTGATATCCAGCAAGCCATCATCCGCCAATGCGTCAGGGCACAGCACATGACCGCCGCCAGCCTGTCGGCCATTGCCGATGCCCAACGCCAGCAATTCGCCGCTCCAGTGGAAGTCCGGTCCCTGCAGCTCGCCATAGGCGGCGTGCAACTCGCTGAACCGCGATAAACCGGTAAACAGATACGCAGCGCCGCCGAGCACCTTTTTCAAGTCCTCAGAGGTGTTGGCCGTCACCTGGCTGCCGAAACCTCCGGTGGCCATGTTCAAGAACACTTGCCCACCGACTTCGCCAAGATCTATCGCCTGAGGTTCCACGTCCAACAGATCGAGGGCCTGATCAGGCGCCAGCGGCACGCCGGCAGCCCGCGCGAAATCGTTGGCGGTGCCCAAGGGCAGAAGCACCAGACTGGCATCGGCTGGATGTGCAGCCATGGCTTCGGCGACGTCTCGCAAAGTCCCATCGCCGCCGCCGGCAATAATCCGCGAATAGCCCGCCGCCAGCGCTTCATCGACCAACCGTTGAGCGTCGCCACCTTCCCAGGTCACTCGCACCGCCAGCTCCCAGCCTTGGGCACGTTTGACCTCGACTGCCGCGCGGACCTCTTCGTTGAGCGCTTGCTTGCCGTGCAGAATCAACAGCGCCTTGCGTTCGCTCATTTTGTTTACTCCTCTGATGATTCCCGTGTGAGGCATGTGGACCTCGTGTGAGCCGATAAAAGTCTCAACAAGGTGAATTATTTCCGATCAGCGCCATTGGGTCATGAACGGCGGGATTTTTCCTACAAAAAGTGAGGAATCGGCTCAATTGACCCGCCCGGTGAATTGGTTCAAGTTGCTGTTACGGTTTATCAATCATCAGCAGGAAATACAGGGACGTATGATGCACAGCCATCAACACGGGCTGTCGGGCTCGCCGGCCCTTCCGCTCGCAGAACGACGGAGCAACCACATCACAACAAGCGAATGCCGCCGCTGCGCCAAAACCAATGGAGAAGATGAAATGGAGACTCGTGTCGTTGAACTGGAGGCTCGTGTCGATGAACTGGGAACCCACCTGAAGTACATCCGCAGAGACATGGAGGAAATCCGTGCCGATGTCAGATCCATCAAACACCGGTTTGCCTACGCCGCAGGTGGAACAGTCGTGGTGATAGGGCTTCTGGGCTGGATTGCGAACAGCCGTTTCGACCAGTTGGTGGCACTGCTCGCTCGGTGACTATCGCGACAGACGCCAGACCCGGTTCGCCGGAACCGGGTAGGCGGTAACTGTGGAAAAGGAGATCAGCCCAGCAGTTCACTCAGCGGAATAAACATGACGTTTTCTCCGGCCGACAACGTACGATCCTCCAACATTTCAACCAGACCATCAGCCCATGCCGCGCTACGCAACACGCCGGAGCTCTGGTTTTTGTAAACGATTGCCCGCCCCTGCTCCAGGCGGCCTCGGAGATATTCGCGGCGGTTACCTGGTTTCAACCAGTCGAAGCCCGCAGGCACCGAAAACTTCAACGGCTCGACATTCTGGACGCCTTGACGACGTAACAGATAGGGCCTTGCGAGCAGCGCGAACGTCACCAGGGTAGAGGCTGGATTGCCGGGCAAACCAATCACCGGCACGCCACGAAAATGCCCGAATGTCAGCGGCTTCCCTGGCTTGATCGCCAGCTTCCACAGGGCCAGTTCCCCCTCTTCCCTCAGCGCGATACCCAGGAAGTCCGCCTCGCCCACCGAGACGCCTCCGGTCGAGAGGATCAGGTCTACGTCTTTCAACTCGCCAAGGCGAGCGCGGGTGACCGCCAGATCGTCGACCAGAATGCCGGCATCGATCACTTCACAACCCATGCGTTGCAACCAACTGCAGAGCAGCATCCGATTGCTGTTGTAGATTTGCCCGGGCCCTAGCGAAGTCCCTGGTTCCACCAGCTCATCACCTGTGGACAGCACGGCGACGCGCACGCGACGTATCACCTCCAGCTCAGCGCAACCCAGCGAGGCTGCGAGCCCCTGCTCGATCGGACCCAGGCGCGTACCGGCAGGAAGCACCCGGTCACCGACCGTAGTTTCCTGGCCGCGAGGACGGATATTCTGGCCAGCGCTCAACGCTTGCGTGAATACCATTCGTAGATCGGCCTGGATGTCGGCGTTTTCCTGCATTTCAACGCAATCGGCGCCTTCGGGAACCGGAGCCCCGGTGAAGATTCGCGCGCAGGTGCCAGGCTCCAAGGGCGGCGGAGCCGTGCCGGCGAAGACCTTCTGACTGACCAGCATCGGCTCTCCCTTCCAGTCAGCCACCCGCAAGGCATAGCCGTCCATGGCGCTGTTGGGCCACGGTGGCAGATCCAGCGTCGAGATCAGGTCATCGGCCAGCACGCGGCCATTAACCTGCGACAGCGGCAAGCGCTCGCGCTCCTTGATGGGCGAGGCGTCGGCCATTTCCAGCAAACGCGCCAACGCCACCTCAACCGCCACCAGGCTGCCGGTCTTGCCCGGCTTACCCGCGGGATTCACAAGGTGCCGCCTGCTTCAAGTGGGCCACAAAATTGCACGGGCGGTGCCGTGAATCCAGCTGCTCGCCGAGAATGCCATCCCAACCGGTGCGTACCGCATTGGTCGAGCCTGGCAAGCAGCAGACGAGCGTGCCATTGGCCAACCCGGCCAATGCGCGGGACTGGACGGTTGAGGTGCCTATATCGACTACGGAAATCTGCCGGAACAGTTCGCCAAAGCCATCGACTTGCTTGTCCAGCAGACAGCTTACTGCCTCGGGCGTACTGTCGCGTCCGGTGAAGCCGGTGCCGCCCGTGATCAGCACAACCTGAACCACGTCGTCGGCAATCCAGTTGGCCACTTGCGCGCGGATTTTGTAGAGATCATCTTTGAGCAGCACCCGAGCCGCGAGGTGATGCCCGGCAGCGCTCAAACGATCAACGAAAACCTGGCCCGAGGTATCGGTTTCCAGAGTACGGGTGTCGCTGACAGTCAGCACAGCAATATTGAGCGGTGCGAAAGGTACTTCAGCCTTGGCGTTCATAGGCTCGTCCAGTTGTAGGATAAACAGCCCGGTGTTATATCACAGCGCCTCATTTTTTTGCCGCCGCCTGGAGACCTCTCATGACCTGGAATGCACATTTGCCGCCGTGTTCCATTCTGCTTTTGGCAGGTGGCCGTGGTCAACGCATGGGGGGGCAGGACAAAGGCTTGCTGGAGTGGCAGGGCGAGCCACTGATCGCGCACCTGCATCGCAAGACCCGCTCGCTCAGTGATGACCTGATCATTTCCTGCAACCGCAATCTGGAACGCTACGCACTTTACGCTGACCAATTGGTGCATGACGACCAGGGAGATTTTCCCGGTCCCCTGGCGGGTATTCGTGCGGGGTTGAAAGCCGCCAGGCATGATTTCCTCATGGTGCTGCCATGCGACGTACCGCGCGTTGATACGGCACTTTTGCAAAGCTTGCGCGAAACCGCCAGCGCGCAACCGGGAAAACCGGTGATGGTGCGTCATGGTGATCATTGGGAACCGCTGCTGTGCCTTATCCCGATTGCCCTGCGGGAGGCGTTCGACGATGCCTGGAATAGCGGAGAGCGCAGCCCGGGCCGAATCATGCGAAAACTGGACGCGAGCGCCGTGCAATGCTCCGACAACGACCCCCGCCTGGCAAATCTGAATACCCCACAATTGCTGAGCGCACATAACACCGTGTCAGATTGACACTAGCCAAGGAACTTGCGTGCGTTGTATACGTCTCAAGGTCAGTACCCAAAGATTTCTTATCGGAGACACACTCATGACTCAACGGACCCTCGCCACTTTCATGCTCGCACTGGGCCTCGCTACCCTCGCTGGTTGCGCATCGCCTACCGTGATCACCTTGAATGATGGTCGCGAAATCCAGGCCGTCGACACGCCCAAATTTGACGAAGAAGCCGGTTTCTACGAATTCGAGCAACTGGACGGCAAAGAGACCCGCGTCAACAAGGATCAGGTTCGCACGGTCAAAGAGCTGTAATTTGCAGTTTTGACGGCAAATACAGAAAAGCCCGCTAAATGCGGGCTTTTTAGTGACTGCAGATTGGCGGTCACCATTGCAAGGTGATAGCGCTCTCGAAGATCCTTCGCTGCCCGGTCAGCGGATCGATAAACCGAAGTCCCTGAGCGAGCAGTTTCAAAGGATTGGCATAGTCGTCAGCAGCATCCTTGAGCACGTGCGGATAAAACGGGTCGTTACAGATACCCGCACCGAGCGCAGCCATGTGTACTCGCAATTGGTGCTTCTTGCCTGTGACCGGGTAAAGCGCGTAGCGCCATAAATCGCCATGTTTTTCCCTGACATCGACGGTCGTCTCGGTGTTGCTGACACCCGCCCCTTCCTGCATGCGAAAAAAAGGCTGACCTTCGACGAGTCTGCTTTTGTGCACCCGGGGAAACGCAAGGTCGGGTAACGCGCGGGCTATTGCCTCATAGCGTTTTTCGATCTGCCGAGTAGGAAACAGCGACTGATAGGCAGAACGGGTCTGCGGATTAGCCGAAAACATCACAAGCCCTGCGGTGTGTCGATCAATACGATGCAGGGGTACCAGATGCGGGTTGTCGAGACGATGAATGAGGCGCCGCAGCAATGTCTGCTCGACGTATTCGCCGGCTGGTGTCACCGGCAGGAAATGCGGCTTGTCCGCGATCACCAGATGCTCATCGGCATACAGAATCGACTCGGTAACGGGAATAGGCTTTTCATCGCGCACCTCACGAAAATAATGAATGCGCAGACCTTCCTTGTAGGGCAGATCAACCGTGATGGGGGTGCCCTGCCCGTCAAGGACCCGCCCCCGGGCAATGCGGTCCAGCCACTGCTCCCGGTCGATGGCACTGAAATGCTCACACAAGCAATCGAGCACCGTCCGCCACGCACCCGGGGGCAAATACAATGTGCTCGCCTGACGGTGTGCAGCGGAAAAAGATGAAGTGGACATACCGACGATAACCCTCAATGCAGGGCGGCATTATCCAGCAGTGCTTCACGTGAACCTAGTACGATTTCAATCAGGCCGGTATCGACTGCGTCCGCGCGGCTTCATCCGTGAACTCCTTGAGCCAGCGCAACACATCCACCGCCTCCCAGCGAACCGGATCGTAAAGCGCGTAGAGCAAACCCTGATAGCCCACGACATCCAGCTGCCGGTGATAACCGGCCCGTTGGAACAACGCTTCAATTTCGGCGAAACAGGTATTGAAATGCAGTTTGTTGAAAGGTGTTTTCCGCTCCGTGACCAGACCATCCAGCCGCAGCTCGTGAACGGCCTCACGCACCACGTCTACCGACATCCGGTTAACGCTTTTCTTCAACTGTTCGACATTGACCACAATTCAACCCTCTGCTTCCGGGATTGCCTGCCATCCTGACGATCAACGCGCAGAATCAGGCAATCAGAATAACTGTATGAACATACAGTAACCGAACGAGGGGACTTTCGCCAATGCCGTAGGCGCAGAACGACGGATGGATTGCGAGTAATGCGGTCAGCGCAAAAACTCTGCGACCTGATTTCCATCAAACGGCCACTCAAGTTCAGCGCCGGTATCGACGCGTCGCAGTACCGGAATACGCAAGCCGTAGTCTTCCACCCAGCCTTCGTTATCTGCGATATCAACCAGTTCGACCAGCAACCCATGTTCGACGAACTCCATCAGTATGGCTTCCGCGACTTCACACAGGTGGCACCCCAAGGTGCCGTACAGCTGACATTCAGATGGCATGACCAACAGACCTTATCAAGTAGAAGCCCAGTTTAGGCCTGCGCTGAACAGCAGTCGAGCTGCTCGATTGCTATCGGTAAAACGACTGATGGCGAAGGTTATCCATAGACTCCTGACTCAAATCACCCTGTAGAACGCCACATGGGCCATCATCACAACCATTTTCGCTCTACGCTTGAGTAGTCCGAATCCTGAACTGGAGATGACGTGTTCGCCAACCTGCTGATCATTCTCGCTTCCTCCCTGGTAGTGATTGCCTTGTTCCAGCGCCTGCGCCTGCCCCCGGTGCTGGGCTATCTGTGCGTGGGGCTGATGATCGGACCGACCGCTTTCAACTGGGTCAACGAAAACGAAGACCTGCCTGACCTCGCCGAGCTGGGCGTGGTGTTCCTGCTGTTTTCGCTTGGACTGGAGTTTTCCCTGTCGAAAATGATCGCCCTGCGCAAGGTCGTCTTCCGGTTGGGTGGCCTGCAGGTAATGATCACGGGGGCGATCCTGGGGGCGTTGTTAATGTGGATGGGCATGCCGCCCACCGCCGCGTTGCTTCTCGGCGCTGGCCTGGCCCTTTCCTCAACTGCCATTGTCAGCAAGGAGCTGGGCAGTCTCGGCGAGATTTTCAGCAGTCATGGCCAGAACGCCATTGCAGTGCTGCTGTTTCAGGATGTGGTCGCGGTCCTGTTGCTGACGTTGGTGCCGGTGTTCGCCGGCAGCAGCGATCAAGCCTGGTACTGGGCCCTGCCAATGACGTTGATCAAGACGGTGGTCTTGTTCATCGGCCTGCTGGCGGCCAGTCGCTGGTTGCTGCCGCGCCTGTTTCATGAGGTAGCCGCCGCCCGTTCTGCCGAGCTGTTTGTTCTGCTGGCGCTGGTGATTGTCCTGTTGACGGCCTGGCTGACGCACTTGATGGGTCTCTCGCCTGCGCTGGGGGCATTCCTTGCGGGCATGCTACTGGGCGAGAGTCACTATCGGCATCAGATCGAAGCTGACATCCGGCCATTTCGCGACATATTCCTCGGGGTGTTTTTCGTCAGCATCGGCATGTTGATCGATGTGCAGCTGTTCGTCAGTCATACCCTGATGATCCTCGGTCTGACCCTGGGTTTGCTGCTGATCAAAGGTTGTGTGGTGGCGCTGCTGGTTAAATGGCGTGGCAGTGACATCGAAACTGCCTGGCGCAGTGGCCTGGCACTGGCCCAAGGGGGTGAATTCTGCTTCGCGCTAATGGCGCAGATGCAACAGAACGACATGATGCCGGCTGAGTTCAGTGGACCACTGCTGGCCGCGACATTCTGTTCGATGCTGCTGACACCGTTGCTGCTGCGCGCCGCGCCACGCATAGCCCTGAGTTTGCACCGCAAACCCAATGAAGAAGCGAAGCTGGAAGAAATCAGCGCGCTCAATGCCGATCTGACCCATCACGTGGTGATCTGTGGCTACGGTCGTGTCGGCCAATCCATCGGCCGTGTCTTGCGCAATGAAGGTCAGCCCTATATAGCGCTCGACAGCGACCCGGTAAGGGTTCAGGAAGCCGCCGTCGCTGAAACCTGCGTACATTATGGCGACTCTCGCCGCGGCGAACTGCTGGTCGCGGTGGGCCTGGAACGCGCGCGCCTCATGGTCATTGCGGTGGATCAGACCGATATCGCCCTACTGATCCTCAAGGAGGCTCGCCGATTCAATCCGCTGGTGCCGATACTGGTGCGAACCCGCGACGACAGCATGCTGACCGAATTGAAAGCCGCAGGCGCCACTGAAGTGGTACCGGAATTGCTCGAATCCAGCCTGATGCTCGCCTCTCATGCATTGATCATGCTGGGTTTGCCAGCTGATCAGGTGCAAAGTCGAGTCGATCAGGCACGGCGTAACCGTTATCGATTGCTGCACGGTTTTTATCCCGGCTCCGACGGTGAAGAAGACTGAATCTCAGGGCCGGTCGCGCGTTGCTGGACAATCCCCTGCGCGCAATCCTGCTGTTTGCGTTAAGGTTTTAATTCCCCCACGCCCAGTGATCAAGCAGATATGTCTCTCGATGCACCAATACGTCGCATCGTTCGGACTGCTCATTTTCAAATGAACCTTCAAGCAAGGCTCATACTCGAACGCAACAGAAAGCCACTCACGGAGATCACCCATGGCCAGCATCAAGGCAACGACTGCTCAAGAAATTCTGATGAACGATTTTCAGACACTGGTCAGCGATACCGAACGGTTACTGGAACACACCAAGACCCTGGCCGGCGATCAGGCAGACGAGCTGCGTGAGCAAATCCATAACAGTCTGCTCCAGGCTCGCGAGACCTTGAAAATGACCGAGGAGTCCCTGCGCGAGACAGGCATGGCTGCAGTCACTGCCACGGAAGATTATGTACAGGCCAACCCGTGGCAGTCGGTAGGTATCGCGGCTGGCGTCGGGTTCCTGGTGGGCCTGCTGGCCACTCGGCGCTGATCATGGCGATCGGCGAATCCGGCCCGTCAATTGCGGGTCAAAGCTCCTCACCGCGGCGTCTTGGTGCCGCTTTCCTCGGATTGCTACACAGTCATGTCGAGCTGTTCGGCATCGAGTTGCAGGAACAAAAGGCGCGCACCGTCAGTTTGCTGCTTTTTGCAGGCCTGGCGCTGGTCTTTGGTTTACTGTTGCTGGTAGGCCTGTCGACGCTGGTGTTGATCCTTTTCTGGGACACCTATCGTCTGCCCGCCATCAGCGGACTTTGTGTGTTCTATACCCTCGCCTGTATTTTCTGCGGGATGCGTCTGAAAGCGGCGATTTTTGATGAGTCTTCGCCCTTCCACGGCACCCTGGAAGAGCTGGCCAATGATCGGGAGCGCCTGTTGCCATGAAGCTGCCTGAAATGCCTCATAACAGCTCCCGTGCGGAAATGCGCAAGGCGTTGATTCGCCTGCGCATGGAAATGCATCGTCAGGAAATCCGCCAGGAATCCGCGCAATTGCTGCAGCCCTTGCACCGTGTACGCGGTATGTCGCAGAACCTGCAAGCGGGTTTCGGTATCAAACACGCTCCGCTCTGGGGCATGGCTGCGGTGACATTGCTGGGTTTTTTCACCGGCAAGGGCGCGAGGAGCGGCGGAACCAGTAGCGTGAGTCGACTGGTTCGACTCGGTACTACGCTTGGCCCACTGATCAAGCTGGTCATGCAGGGTTCCTCGCGTAAGCATTGAGCCACTATCTGGCTGCATTCTTGCACTGATACAGGTCCGAACCTCTTCGAGAGGTTCGGACCTGTGCGTCTGCCTGGCCTCAGGTTAATTCGAACAACAAGACCCTAACTAAGGAGGCCTCGTGATCGATGGGCAACCGCTTGCCTGCTTTCAGCCGTTCATCGATACCGCCACCGGCCGTATTGCCGGTGTCGAAGCATTGGGCCGATTACGGCATGCCGATGGCCAACTGACTTCGGTCGGTCCATTGTTCGCCGATTCCCGGACCCCCGGCATCGCCCTGCGCCGACTTGATCGCCAGCTCCGCGACAATGCATTAAGCCGCCTGCATGAGGCGCCGTCGGACTGGTTTCTAAGCTTGAACATGTCTCCCCGCTGGATCAGCCGATTGCGCCACGATCAGGCTTTGCCAAGCCTCAGGCAAGTCAACCGGCACGGCGTCGACCCTCGTCGGATCGTTTTCGAGATCACTGAATTGGGTGGCGACATTCAGCGCCTGGCCGAGGTTGTGGCGCGCTACCGCCAGGCCGGTGCGCGAATTGCCATTGACGACTTCGGTGCCGGCTACTCGCAGCTCGACCGCGTTCTGGCCTTGCAGCCGGATATCCTCAAGCTCGATATGCGTTTGTTCCAGGCCGCCGCGTTGGGCGGTCCGAGCAGCGATGTGGTCAAGGCACTGGCGCTGATGGCGGAAAAAACCGGCTGCTGGATCATTGCCGAAGGCGTGGAGACTGACGCGCAACTCAATTTTGCCCTGGAATGCGGTGCGCGCTATGTTCAGGGTTTTTTGTTTGCGCGGGCGCAGGAGCATTTCTTCGCCACTGAGGCCTTTGTTGACCGCTTTGCACAATTGCGACAGCGCTACGTCCAGCAGAAAATTGCTGAACGCGGCCGGCTGATGCAGATGCGCCAGCAACTGACTGAGCTGATGGCCATCCTGCAAAGCTGGGCGCAGGCCCGCGCTCCGCTCAGTGCCCTGCCGCAGCTGAATGCTTTTCCCTGGTTGTTGCGCTTCTACCAGTGCGATCGGCACGGCACGCAGCTGACGCCCAATCTGGAATGGCGCGGCAACGGCTGGGAATCCGACAACCGCTATCTGGGCCACAACTGGTCCTGGCGGCCGTACTTTTATCACCTGCTGGCCGAAGGCTGGGACGAGCGCCGTCTTACCCTGTCCAATACCTATCGTGACGCTACCAGCAACCAATACTGCCTCACTGCCGGGCAATTTTTTGACCATGGCGAGCGCCTGCTGCTCATCGATATCGACGCCGCGGGCTTGTAGTTCCACTTGCAGGCTCAGGCGCGACACGGGAAGCTAGGCCATCAGTCCCCTGACGGAGAGAATCAGCCTTGGATTGGCAAACCCTGCTCACCCGCGAACGCCTCGGAAAGCCTCTGCACAGCCCGCAAGAGCTAGGCCGCAGCCCTTTCCATAAAGACCATGACCGTATCATTTTCTCCGGGGCGTTCCGCCGCCTCGGACGCAAGACCCAAGTCCATCCGGTCACCAGCAACGATCACATTCACACGCGCCTGACCCACTCGCTGGAAGTCAGTTGCGTCGGCCGATCGCTGGGCATGCGAGTGGGTGAAACCATCCGCTGCGCCCTCCCGGATTGGTGCGAACCCAGCGACCTGGGCATGGTGGTGCAATCGGCTTGTCTGGCGCACGACATCGGCAATCCGCCTTTCGGGCATTCCGGAGAAGACGCCATCCGCCACTGGTTCAAGCAGGCCGCCGGGCGTGGCTGGCTGGATGCGATGAGCGAAGCCGAGCGCGAGGACTTCCTCAACTTCGAGGGCAACGCCCAAGGCTTTCGCGTGCTGACTCAGCTGGAATACCATCAATTTGATGGCGGCACGCGCCTGACGTACGCCACTCTTGGGACCTACCTGAAATACCCGTGGACGGCCAGGCACGCTGATTCGTTGGGTTACAAAAAACACAAGTTCGGCTGTTACCAGAGCGAGTTGCCCTTGCTGGAGCAAATCGCCCATAAACTCGGCCTGCCGCAACTTGAGGAACAACGCTGGGCGCGCCATCCGCTGGTGTACCTGATGGAAGCGGCAGATGACATCTGTTACGCGCTGATAGACCTCGAAGACGGCCTCGAAATGGAGTTGCTGGAGTACGCCGAAGTCGAGTCGTTGCTGCTGGACCTGGTTGGCGACGATCTGCCGGAAACCTATCGCCAGCTCGGCCCACTGGATTCGCGTCGGCGCAAGCTGGCGATACTGCGTGGCAAAGCGATCGAACACCTGACCAATGCCGCCGCACGCGCGTTTGTCGAGCAACAGGAGGCGTTGCTGGCCGGAGCGCTGCATGGCGATCTCGTGGAGCACATGCATGGCCCGGCCAAACGTTGCGTGCTGAACGCCAAAGACATGGCTCGCAAAAAAATCTTCCAGGACAAGCGCAAAACCCTGCACGAAATCGGCGCCTACACCACATTGGAAATCCTCCTCAATGCCTTCTGCGGCGCGGCACTGGAACAGCACGATGGACGCACGCCTTCTTTCAAGAGTCGGCGCATTCTCGATCTGCTGGGGAATAACGCCCCTAACCCTGACGGCCCGCTGCACTCCTCGTTCCTGCGCATGATCGATTTCATTGCCGGCATGACCGACAGCTATGCCAGCGACATGGCCCTGGAAATGACCGGCCGTTCGAGTCAATAAGAAAATGGCTGATCAGCCTTTTCACTTAAGGCTGATCAGTTTAAAAGCAAATACTTACAGCACCTGCGGAATTACCTTACACACGGCAGAGCAATTTCTGACCTACACGTTTGACACATTCATCAATGTATTAACCGGGCATTTTTCAAGAGAAGAATGGCGCAATACTACCTGCCGTTGAAGGGCAATACGGGTATCAACCATAACCTTTTACAACACTGCAATAATCTTTTGACTGCGCGCAGCCCTAGCGTTCTGCTGTCACAGATCTTCGACCAAGTGAAACAATAGGAATTGAGAAAACATTTGACCCTTGTTGCAAAACACAGCAAAAAACCTCCGCCCTCCTCTATCGTAAACATGTCAACTATCACCCCGATATAACCATATATAATGACATTCAATTAGGCCTTCCTCATACAAAATCGGGTTGATTCGTCGTCCATTTCTTATTCCCTTGTAGGAGCATTCCTATATTGCTACTTCCGGCAGATGAGTCCATGTGTCGCTCAAGGCATCTGAGCTAAGGTGCGCGCTTTATCCAAACCCCACGGGATTGATTATGAACTCCGTCTTTATTGTCGACGACCACCCTGTCATCCGACTGGCAGTGCGGATGCTACTTGAGCATGAAGGATACAAAGTAGTAGGCGAAACCGATAATGGCGTAGATGCCATGCAGATGGTTCGTGAATGCATGCCGGACCTGGTGATTCTTGACATCAGCATTCCAAAACTGGACGGGCTCGAAGTACTCTCGCGCTTCAACGCCATGGGTACTCCACTTAAAATTCTTGTACTGACCGCGCAGTGCCCGACTCTTTTTGGTATTCGGTGCATGCAATCCGGTGCATCGGGTTATGTCTGCAAGCAGGAAGACCTGAGTGAACTGGTCAGCGCTATTAAAGCCGTATTGTCGGGTTACAACTATTTCCCGAGTCAGGCTTTGAATCCCGTCAGAAAAGACGATGCGCGTTATGCAGAGCTGGAGCTGTTCAAATCCGTCAATGATCGGGAATTGATGGTCTTGCAACTTTTTGCACAGGGCCGCACCAACAAGGAAATTGCAAAAGGAATGTTCCTCAGCAACAAAACAGTCAGCACTTATAAAAAACGGCTCATGCAAAAGCTCAAGGCGCAGTCTCTGGTGGAACTCATCGAGATGGCGAAACGAAATGCATTAGTGTGAGAAATAGCATGCTCATTCGTTTAAAAGATTGCATTACCCTTATGTTGGCAAGTTTGAGCCTGAGCACCTCACTGTGCGCCGCTACCGTTGAAAGCAAATCCTATGCCTTGCTCGGCCGCTCGATGCCCGGCTCGCTGGACGTACAGTTGAGCGCCTCGCAGCGACAATGGATCGAGGGAAAGCGAGAGTTGTTACTGGGAACCTCGGCACCGGATTATCCGCCGTTCGATTTGACTGGCAGCGGTCAGGACTACGAGGGCTTTACCGCTGATTACGCCGCTATTCTGAGCAAAATGATTGGCTTGCCGATTCAGGTTCGACGTTACGCCTCTCGAGGCGCGGCAATCCAGGCGCTCGAAAAAGGTGAAGTCGACCTGCTCGGCACCGCCAATGGTTTCGAGGCTCACCACCCCCAGATCGTGCTGTCCTCCCCCTACGCCGTGGACCAACCGGTACTGGTAACGCGCGAGGGAGAAACCCGCTCACTGACCGACGGGCTTGCCGGTCTTCGCCTGAGTACGGTGTATCACTACCTGCCATTGCACGAGGTCCGCAATCTATACCCCAAGGCGATCATTACCTCCTACCCCTCCTATCAAAATGCGATCAATGCCGTCGCCTTCGATCAGGCCGATGTGTTCCTTGGCGACACTATTTCCACCCATTACATGATGAACAAGGGTTATCTCAACAACATCCGCATGGCCAACTTCGGCAAACACGAAGCTCACGGTTTCAGCTTTGCCGTGCACCGGAACAACCCTCAACTGCTCGCTATCATCAACGCGATGCTGTTGGCGATTCCCGCCAATCAGCGTGAGGACATCATCCGGCGCTGGAGTGCCGGCAGCGAAATATTACTCACTGATCAAAAGCTGCAACTCACTGAAGCCGAGGAACGCTGGCTGGCGCAACATCCCGTGGTGCGCGTAGTCGTCAACGAGGCCTATGCACCGCTGACCTTCTTCGACAGCGACGGCAACTTCCGCGGCGTTACGGCTGATCTGCTGGAACTGATCCGGCTGCGCACCGGCTTGCGCTTCGTCATCCGGCGCAGTCGCAGCACCCGCGAAATGATCGAACAGGTTGATAATCACCAGGCCGATCTGATTGCTGCTCTGCTGCCCAGTACGCAGCGCGAGCAGACGCTCAATTTCACTCGCCCCTATCTGCAGAATTCGTTCGTGCTGCTGACCCGTAAATCAGCAAACAGTCCGACCACCCTTGAGCAGCTTCAGGACGAACGCCTGACCGTGGCGCAAGGCAATCCGTTGATTGATTACCTGCGCCGCGAATATCCGCGAATCCAGCTAATCGAAACCCCGGACACCTTCAGAGCCGTGGAGCTGCTGGCCGAGGGCAAGGCAGAAGGCTCGGTCAATTCACTGGTGATCGCCAACTACTTCATTTCTTCGCGGCTGTTTGAGCAGGCACTTCAGATCAGCACGACCCTCGGTACCCGGCAGGCGGCTGTGTCAATGGCAACCGGGCGCCAATCCAGGGAATTAAAGGCGATTATCGACAAGGCCCTCATGAGCATCACGCCGCAAGAGCTCGGCATCATCAACAGCCGCTGGCGCGGATATTCAGCGTCTTCGCAAAATACCTGGCGCAACTATCAAAGACTCTTTTATCAAATCGTGATTGGCGCCAGCCTGCTATTGCTGATTTCCCTGGCATGGAATGCATACATGCGCCGCCAGATCAAACAGCGGCAGGCAGCTGAACGCGCGCTCAGCGATCAACTGGAATTCATGGAGACACTGCTTAATGGCACCCCCCATCCGATCTACGTAAGAGATCGGCAGGGACTGTTGCAGAGCTGCAATGACAGCTATCTCGAAGCCTTTGGCGCGAAACGCGAGGACATCATCGGCAAAAGCGTGATGCAAGGCAGTCTGAGCAACGCGTTCGAAGCCGAGGAGTATCAGGCCGATTATCAGCGTGTTGTCAACGAAGGCACGCCGTTGATCCTCGATCGCCCGCTGCACATTGGTGGTCGGCGGTTGACGATTTACCACTGGATCCTTCCATACCGGGATTCCAGCGGCGAGGTACAGGGCATTATCGGCGGCTGGATCGACATCAGTGAACGACGACAATTGTTCGAGGAACTGCGCTCGGCGAAGGAATGCGCAGATGACGCGAATCGGGCCAAAAGTACGTTTCTGGCGACCATGAGCCACGAGATCCGCACGCCGATGAATGCGGTCATCGGCATGCTCGAATTGACGCTCAAGCGTATCGGACACAACCATCCGGAGCGCCCGACCATCGACGTGGCACACCACTCAGCCAAGGATGTGCTCGAACTGATTGGCGACATTCTCGACATTGCCCGCATTGAGTCCGGGCGTTTAAGCCTGAGTCCGGAGCGGGTCAATCCTGGTGAAATCATCGGCTCGGTGGTGCGCATCTTCGAGGGACTTGCGCGTCAGAAAAACCTGCGACTGCAGCTCGAATTCAATCCCGACAATCCGGCGGTCGACGTACTGATCGACCCGATGCGCTTCAAACAGGTGTTGTCCAACCTGATCAGCAACGCCATCAAGTTCACCGAGCAAGGCCACATCAGGGTCATCGTCGAATTGCTGAGGAGTGCGCAACCCGGCTACGTGCACTTGCTGTTGCAGGTCCACGACAGCGGCATGGGCATCAGCTCGCAGGATCAACGGCGGCTGTTCCAACCATTCGCCCAGGCCGACAACGGCCTGGCCGGCAGAGGTGGCGCAGGCCTTGGCCTGGTCATCAGCCGCAACCTCTGCGAGATGATGGGCGGTAATCTGCAACTGCACAGCCGGCTTGGCGTCGGAACGATTATCAAGGTGTCTCTGAACCTGGCCTGCATGAGTGTCGAGCCGACCCGACCGTGTGTTGACCCTGCCATCTCGCCTACCACGACGCCTCTGAATATCCTGGTGGTCGATGACCATCCCGCCAACCGCTCCCTGATGTGTCAGCAGCTGGAATTTCTCGGTCATCATTCCACAGTCGCCGACGACGGCAGCGCGGGCCTCGATGCGTGGCAAGTTGGCTCGTTCGATCTGGTGATCGTCGACTGCAACATGCCCATCATGAACGGGTACGAACTGGTCCGAGCCATTCGCCGGCTTGAGCAGACGACGCAGCGCCCGCCTTGCACCGTCCTGGGATATACCGCCAACGCCCTGCCCGAGGAAACACAGCGCTGCAAACGCGCGGGCATGGATGACTGCCTGTTCAAACCGCTGACACTCAACGCCCTGAGTGAACGACTGAGTGGCATCCGGCCCGCAGCCCTCGCGCCTGCTTTCAGTCTCACCGGCCTGCACATGCTGACGGGCGGCAACCCGGCGATGGACAGACGCCTTTTGCAGGAGATGCTGAGCAGTAACAACCAGGACCGGAGGGCATTGCAGGCGTTAAAAGGGGCCACGGAACTGAAGCCGTATCTGGATCTCGCGCATAAAATCAAGGGAGCGGCACGAATCATCCAGGCGACACGACTGATCGAGAGCTGCGAAGCGCTGGAAGACATGTCCCCTGAAACCGTTCAACCGGACGAAGTGATCAGGTGCAGCGAAGCCATCCATAAGGCAATGAATGAACTCGGCGAGGCGTTGCAGCAACAAATCGCCCTGAATGACCAACACACGATAGCCGAGCCTTGACCAGGCTTGCTCGCAGAAACAGTGTGCAGACGATTCTGCCGCTCGGCCTACCCTTCCCGGGCCACTTCGACAGGCGGCGGAGATTGGCAGGCCTGCGCCCTTGATCAGCAGTCAGTCAGCTCCAGAAATATAGCGGCGAGTTGCTCGATCCCGGCCTGATCGTCAGCGCTGAATCGTCCGAGCCTGGGGCTGTCGAGATCCAGCACGCCGATCAGCTTGCCGTCCTTCACCAGCGGCACGACCAACTCGCTGTTCGAGGCGCTGTCACAGGCGATATGACCGGGAAACGCGTGCACGTCTTCTACCCGTTGCGTTTGCAACGTCGCAGCCGCCGCCCCGCACACGCCCCGGCCGAAGGGAATGCGTACGCAGGCAATCTGCCCCTGAAACGGCCCAAGAACCAGCTCTTCATTGCGATTCAAATAAAAGCCCGCCCAGTTCAAATCATCGAGCTGGTTGAACAGAAATGCCGAAAACTGCGCCGCGTTGGCGATAAAATCGCGCTCGTCAGCCAGCAACGATTGCAGTTGTGCGTGGAGCATGCCGTAGCCTTCGAGGCCCTGGCCGCTTTTTTGTAAATCGATCATGCCTTGTGCTCCAACAGCTTGAGCCCGACCCAATAGCGGGCGAATTGATAGGCGCAACGTCCATTGCGATTGCCCCGTCCGGTGGCCCAGCGCACGGCGAGAATATCGAGCTCCTCGTCACGCTCCCACGGCATGCCGGCCTTATCGGCCAGTTGCCCGATCCAGTGCTCGACGACGTTGAGAAAGTGCTCCTGGGTAAACGGATAAAACGACAACCACAGACCAAAACGGTCGGACAATGCAATCTTGTCTTCCACCGCCTCGCTGGGGTGCAGTTCGCCGTCAACGCGTTTCCAGTTTTCGTTGTCGCTTTCCTTCTCCGGCACCAGATGGCGCCGGTTGGAGGTGGCGTACAGCAGAACGTTGTCGGGTGCCTGTTCGAGCGAGCCGTCGAGCACGCTCTTGAGCACGCGATAATCGCCTTCGCCCGATTCGAACGACAAGTCATCGCAAAACAGCACGAAACGTTGCGGCAATTTGGCGATCTGCTCGACCACCCGAGGCAGGTCGGCAAGATGATCGCGTTCGATCTCGATCAGGCGCAGGCCGGCGCCGGCATGTTCGGCCAGCAAGGCACGCACGAGCGAGGATTTGCCGGTGCCACGCGAGCCCCACAGCAAGGCATGGTTGGCCGGCATGCCATCGAGGAACTGACGGGTATTGCGTCCGAGCTGTTCGAGTTGGCGATCAACGCCGATCAAGTCGGACAAGCGCATGTCGAGGCTGACTTCCAGCGGCAACAGAAAACCGCTGCGCCCTTCGCGCTGCCAGCGCGCGGCCAGGCATTGCGACCAATCGATCGCTTGCCGTGGCGCCGGCAACAACGGTTCGATCCGGGCCAGAACGGCATCGGCGCGTTCAAGAAAAGCATTCAATCGGGAATCCACGTCTTCTCCTCGGGCACGTTCACAGTAATGATATCGGTACGACGAGCACACAGGTTTTTCGGTGTACGCAGCGGCCCTTGAAGTCGGACTGCGCGAGATCACCGGTTTCCATGCATGATCGACTATGCTTGAGCAGCGAAGGGAAACGGAAGTGGTTCAGCACCCAATGGATATCAAGTTCACCAACCGGCTGTCCTATAAACAGGCCCGGCTCACTGTGCTGGTCGGCTTCATTCTGGGCACACTGCTCAGCCTGGTGCAAATCGGCATCGATTATGCCAGCGAAGACGCTTCCATCAACCGTGAAATCCTGTCTTTGCTGGAAATCAGCCACAACCCCGCCTCGCGCATTGCCTACAATATCGACGCCGAACTCGCCCAGGAGTTGTCATTGGGATTGTTACGCTCCCCGGCAATCATCGGCGCGCACCTGACCGACAATAACGGCAATGTGCTGGCCAGCGTCAAACGCCCGGGCCTGCAGAGCGGCTATCGGCTGATCAGCGACTCGCTGTTCGGCGCCAGCCGCCAGTTCGAAGACCGTTTATACCTCGACCATTTGCCCAATGAATCCCTGGGCACCCTGCGCCTCGACGTCGACACCTACTCCTTCGGCAGCCGTTTCCTGCGTCGTGCTGAAGTAACTCTGCTCAACGGTTTTGCGCGCAGCCTGTTGCTGACCGGCATTCTGCTGGCGTTGTTTTACGTGATGCTGACCAAACCCTTGGTACGGGTGATCCGCGAACTCAGCAGCCGCGACCCGCGTAGCGCCGAACCGACCCTGCTGGAATACCCGGCCGGGCACGAAAACGACGAAATCGGTGTGCTGGTCGAAGTGGCGAATCAACAGTTCGAAAACATCGCAACAGAAATCCAGCAACGGCGAAGTGCTGAAAACCGCCTGACCGATTATCTCGGGCAACTGGAGAATATTGTTTCAGCGCGCACCGCCGAGCTCAAGGCGATCAACGCACGACTCAGCCAATCCAACCAGGAGCTGGAAATTGCGCGCAGCACGGCGTTGGCCATGGCCGAAGCACGCTCGGCCTTCCTCGCCAACATGAGTCACGAAATCCGTACGCCATTGAACGGCTTGCTGGGGATGATCGCCCTGTCACTCGACAGTCCGCTCAATGCCGAACAACAGCAACAACTGTCGATCGCGCATGACTCGGGCAAAGTACTGGTTGAATTGCTCAACGACATTCTCGATCTGTCGAAATTCGATGCCGGACAGCTAGAGCTCGAGCACATCCCTTTCGACCTTGGCGCGCTGGTCGAGGACACCGCCAACCTGCTTTCGCAGAATGCCGCGCCCAGCGTCGAACTGACCTGCCTGATCGAACCCGCGTTTCCGGCGCTGGTGCTGGGCGACCCGACACGCGTGCGGCAAATTGTCAGCAACCTGTTGTCGAATGCGCTGAAATTCACCCGATTCGGACGCGTAGATGTGCGTTTGTCGGCGGTCGAAGGGCGCGTCAGAATTGAGGTGTGCGATACCGGCATCGGTATTGCGCAGGACGCCCAGGTGAGGATTTTCCGGCCGTTCACCCAGGCGGGCGCGGGCATTACGCGCCAATTTGGCGGTACCGGACTGGGTCTGGCCTTGACTTACAATCTGTGTGAAGCGATGCGCGGGCGGCTGACCATCAGTTCGGAAGCGGGATTTGGCAGCCAGTTCTGTGCCGACCTGCCGCTGCCCTGCCATACCCGCGCACTACCGCCGGCGACGTTGCGCGGTAAAGTCGTCGCGATTACCACGGCCAGCAGCGGTCTGGCGGAACTGCTGAATAGTCTGCTGCCAGGCTGGGGAGTCGATTATGTGCAGCGCACGATCGACGACTCGATGATCGGCCTGAACCCTGACGTGGTCATCACGGACTGTCCCGAATGCCTGTTTGGCTTGCGCCCGACCTGCAGCGCGCCGATTCTGCTGGTGACCGCTTATGGCAGCTTCCTGCCCAGCGAAGAAGCCAGTGCCTTGGCGCCCTTGCAACAGCAGGCACGCCCTCTGGCCCGCAACGCACTGTGCCAGACGCTGCGGCGAATCCTGCAACCGGAAACCAACACCCTCAACGATGCCCGGCTGGAGGCCCTGTCGCCGCAGCGCCGTGGTCGCGTGCTGTTGGTAGAAGACAACCCGGTCAATCAGTTGGTCGCCAAAGGCATGCTGGGAAAACTCGGTTGCGAGGTGATCGTCGCCGCGCATGGCGGCGAGGCGCTGGATCAGCTTGAAAGCAGTGAGTTTGATCTGGTGCTGATGGATTGCAACATGCCGGTGATGGACGGCTAC
This sequence comes from Pseudomonas fluorescens, assembly GCF_902497625.1. Lineage (GTDB taxonomy): Bacteria > Pseudomonadota > Gammaproteobacteria > Pseudomonadales > Pseudomonadaceae > Aquipseudomonas > Aquipseudomonas fluorescens_BQ. Next base: position 78,261 of record NZ_CABVGX010000027.1, read on the forward strand.
GAGGCCAGCCGGCAAATCCGTCGCAGCGGGCGCTGGCCACAATTGCCGATTGTCGCGCTGACGGCCAACGCCATGTCCGAAGAACGCGAACGTTGCCGTGCAGCCGGCATGAGCGACTATCTGGCCAAGCCGTTCCGTCGGGAGGAACTGGCCGCCGTCCTGGACCTGTGGATGCCGACTACGACAATGCCCTGATCTGCCCCAAGAGGTGATCAAGTCCGCCACGCAACTCGTTCAGCCGATCCAGATCCACCCCGCTGTCGCACAACAGACGCGACTTGAGCGGTGCAACCTGTTTACGCAACGCCTTGCCGGCCGGAGTCAGGCTCAGGTGCATCTCGCGCTCATCCAGTGTTGAACGCTGACGGTGCACCAGTTGCAGCTGCTCGAGGCGTTTGAGCAGCGGCGTCAACGTTCCGGAGTCCAGCGCCAGACGCTCGCCCAAGGCCTTCACCGTCGGCTGCCCCGGCGCCGCTTCCTGCCATTCCCACAACACCAGCATCACCAGGTACTGCGGATAGGTCAGGCCGAGTTGATCGAGCATCGGCTTATAGGCGCGAATCACCGCTCGCGACGCCGCGTACAGCTTGAAACACAGTTGACTGTCGAGCTTGAGGGAATCGGGAGGCAAGCTGTTCATTTGAGCAGGGCTTCAATCTCGCGGCTCAGATCCTGCGGTTTGGTCGCCGGAGCAAAGCGCTTGACCAGTTGGCCGTTCTTGCCAATCAGAAACTTGGTGAAATTCCATTTGATGCCCTGAGAGCCCAACACGCCGGGCGCGCGCTTTTTCAACTGGACGAAGAGCGGATGCGCGCCTGCGCCATTGACCTCGATCTTCTTGAACAGCGGGAAACTGACGCCGAAATTCAACTCGCAGAATTCCGAAATCGCCCCTTCATTGCCCGGCTCCTGCTTGCCGAACTGGTTGCAGGGAAAGCCCAGCACCACCAGCCCTTGCTCCTTGTAAGTTTGCCAGAGCTGCTCAAGGCCTTTGTATTGAGGGGTAAAGCCACATTTGCTGGCGGTGTTGACGACCAGTACTGCCTTGCCGGCGAAATCCGCCAGGGTCTTTTGCTCACCGGTGATGGTGGTACAGGGAATGTTCAGCAGATTGTCGCTCATGGCTTTGGCCTGGGAGGAAGGAGGAGAGGACAAACATAGCGAGCAATTGAATTGTGTGCAATTTAATATTCCGAGGCAACACACGCTATTCATCGTCGGCTTGCTGGCGATAGCGCCGTGTCAGTCAATAGCCTATGACTGTTCCACCGCTATCGCCAGCCAGCCGGCTTCTACAGGTCCAGCCGATCAGTCGCGCGGCACCAGGTCCAGGCACACCGAGTTGATGCAGTAACGCAGCCCCGTCGGTGGCGGACCGTCCGGGAAGACGTGGCCCAAGTGCGCGTCACACTTGGCGCAGACCACTTCGGTACGGATCATGCCGTGACTGACATCGCGAATCTCGGTCATGGCACTCTCGCCAATTGGCGCGTAAAAGCTTGGCCAGCCGCAGCCGGAATCAAATTTGGTCTTCGAATCGAACAAGGGCTCATTGCAGCAGATGCAGTGATATACGCCTTCGGTCCTGGTGTCGTTGTATTTACCGGAAAAAGGCCGCTCGGTGCCTTTCAGGCGGCAAACGTTGTATTGCTCCGGATCGAGCATGGCGCGCCATTCGTCCAGGGTTTTTTCCAACTTTTCCATCGTCACACCTCAGCAGCTGAAAAAGCCCGATCTGTACCTTTTCCACGGATCGGTCGGCACGTATGATTGCGCCTCGTCAAACGCCAGTCTGGCAGCCAGACCACGCGCATTCAAACGGAATTATGGTGCTGCACGCTCAAGGCGTCAGGCCTGTGCGAATACGCAGGATTCCCAGTACGGTAGTTCATACGCCGCCTGGATCGTTCATTTTCAGGAACACATCGCCATGCAGGTCAGCAAATCGAACAAGCTCGCCAACGTCTGCTACGACATTCGCGGCCCAGTGCTCAAGCACGCCAAACGCCTGGAAGAGGAAGGTCATCGCATCCTCAAGCTGAACATCGGCAATCCGGCGCCCTTTGGTTTCGAAGCGCCGGATGAAATCCTTCAGGACGTGATCCGCAACCTGCCGACTGCCCAAGGTTACAGCGACTCCAAAGGCCTCTTCAGCGCGCGCAAAGCGGTCATGCAGTATTACCAGCAAAAGCAGGTGGAAGGCGTCGGGATCGAAGACATCTATCTGGGCAACGGCGTTTCCGAGCTGATCGTGATGTCGATGCAGGCGCTGCTCAACAACGGCGACGAAGTGCTGGTACCCGCCCCTGACTATCCGCTGTGGACCGCTGCAGTCAGCCTGTCCGGCGGTAACCCGGTGCACTATCTGTGCGACGAGCAGGCCAACTGGTGGCCGGACCTGGCCGATATCAAGGCCAAAATCACGCCTAACACCAAGGCGCTGGTGATCATCAACCCGAACAACCCGACCGGCGCGGTGTACTCCAGAGAAGTGCTGCTGGGCATGCTCGAACTGGCCCGCCAGCGTAACCTGGTAGTCTTTTCCGACGAGATCTACGACAAGATTCTCTACGACGACGCCGTGCACATCTGCACCGCTTCGCTGGCGCCGGACCTGCTGTGCCTGACATTCAACGGCCTGTCCAAATCCTATCGTGTCGCCGGTTTCCGTTCCGGCTGGATCGCCATCTCCGGTCCCAAGCACCACGCGCACAGTTACATCGAAGGCATCGACATGCTGGCCAACATGCGTTTGTGCGCGAACGTGCCGAGCCAACATGCCATCCAGACCGCACTCGGCGGTTATCAGAGCATCAATGATCTGGTGCTGCCGCAAGGTCGACTTCTGGAACAACGCAATCGGACCTGGGAGCTGCTCAACGATATTCCAGGCGTCAGCTGCGTCAAGCCAATGGGCGCGCTGTACGCGTTCCCGCGGATCGATCCGAAAGTCTGTCCGATCCACAACGACGAAAAGTTTGTGCTCGACCTGCTATTGTCCGAAAAGCTGCTCGTCGTGCAGGGCACCGCCTTCAACTGGCCGTGGCCGGACCACTTTCGCGTAGTGACGCTGCCGCGTGTCGACGATCTGGACATGGCCATCGGCCGCATCGGCAACTTTCTCAAGTCATATCGCCAGTAAGCCGCTCGATCCTGATGCGACTCATCAAATGTCGCATCAGGATTGATTCAGCAACATATCTTTGCACCCTCTGCGATTTGGTGACTACGGCAAAATTTCAATGGCCAGCTTTGCGCTTGCGCGCAACAGCGACGGGGGCTGCATGGAAAATCAGCAGACGAACACAGTACTCACAACTGTCGGAAATACCCTTCAAGGATCGGTAAGTCGGCTGTAGGACACAGTTTGAAATAGTCACCCGGTTGAATAGCCCGGTGCAGCACCTTATATACCCCGCAGTACGCTACATATTTAGCATGAGGAGATTTCTACAACCATGATGCGCATCCTGCTGTTTTTGGCCACTAACCTGGCGGTCGTGCTGATTGCCAGCATCACCCTGAGCCTTTTCGGCTTCAACGGGTTCATGGCGGCCAACGGGGTTGATCTCAACCTCAATCAGCTGCTGATTTTCTGTGCGGTCTTTGGTTTCGCCGGTTCGCTGTTTTCGCTGTTCATCTCCAAATGGATGGCGAAGATGAGCACCAGCACGCAGATCATTACCCAGCCGCGCACACGTCATGAGCAATGGCTGCTGCAGACGGTCGAGCAATTGTCTCGTGAAGCCGGGATCAAGATGCCGGAAGTCGGGATTTTCCCGGCCTACGAGGCTAACGCCTTTGCCACCGGCTGGAACAAGAACGACGCACTGGTCGCGGTTAGCCAAGGGCTGCTCGAACGCTTCTCGCCGGATGAAGTGAAAGCTGTCCTGGCCCACGAAATCGGCCACGTGGCGAATGGTGACATGGTCACGCTGGCGTTGATCCAGGGCGTGGTGAACACCTTTGTGATGTTCTTCGCGCGAATCATCGGCAACTTTGTCGACAAGGTGATTTTCAAGAACGAAGGCGGCCAAGGCATCGCTTACTACGTGGCGACCATCTTCGCCGAACTGGTGCTGGGCATTCTGGCCAGCTCCATCGTCATGTGGTTCTCGCGTAAACGTGAGTTCCGCGCCGACGAAGCCGGTGCACGCCTGGCCGGCACCAGCGCGATGATTGGCGCACTGCAACGCCTGCGCGCCGAACAGGGCTTGCCGGTGCACATGCCTGACACCTTGAACGCTTTCGGCATCAACGGTGGCATCAAACAGGGCTTCGCGCGCATGTTCATGAGCCACCCACCGCTGGAAGAACGCATCGACGCACTGCGTCGTCGCGGCTGACAGGTTCGGCAATAACGAAAAAGGCCCGCAGCGATGCGGGCCTTTTTTAGTTTAGTGTCTCGTCCTGAATAAGGTTTACACCTTCTGGCTTCTTATCAGGAAGGTGCAATGGACACGGGCGCAAAACGTAGTCAGCGTGATTACACGCTGACTTTTAAATTGTCGGTCGTCGATCAGGTCGAAAAAGGCGAGTTGAGTTATAAAGAGGCTCAACGGCGTTATGGGATTCAGGGCCGGTCGACGGTGTTGGTTTGGTTACGCAAGCATGGTCGACAGGACTGGAGCCAAGGCGCTTCCATTCGCTCCCAGAGGATCCGACCGATGGACGAGCCCATCTTGCCGCTGACGCCCGAGCAACGAATCAAAGAGCTTGAGGAGCAGTTGGCGCTGGCGAATCAGAAAGCCAAATTCTTCGAGGACGTGGTCGATGTGCTGAAAAACGACTACGGCGTATCCATTCTAAAAAAGCGGCCCGGCAAGTCGTTGCGCAAACCCAAACCCTGAGTGTCAGCAGGGCTTGCCAGTTTATGGGGATCAGTCGCCAAGCTTATTACAAGCGTGATCGGGTCTACCGGGCCCGGCTCGAGCAAGACCAAAAGCTCATCAATTTCGTGCGCGAGATTCGCGTTCGACAGCCCTGCATCGGTGCCCGCAAGCTGCACTCCCTGATGCATGCCAAGCTTGATAGGCAAGATTTGCATGTTGGCAGAGATCGCCTGTTTGAAGTCTTGCGTGATCACCGCCAACTGGTTCGTAGAAAACGGGCCTATCACAAGACGACCGATAGCCATCATCGCTTCCGCTGCCATCCCAACCTTCTGAAGCCCGGTCCACGGCAAGTCGTTGCGACTGGGCCGGAGCAGGTCTGGGTCGCGGATATCACCTACCTCCCTACGCAAGAAGGCTCCGCCTATCTGAGCCTGGTGACGGATGCCTACTCCAGAAAGATCGTTGGCTACCACGTACATGAAAGTCTTCATGCGAAATCTGTGGCTCAAGCCTTACGCATGGCCTTAAAGACGCGTCGAACCAGCCAGAAACTGGTTCATCACTCCGATCGGGGCTCGCAGTACTGCTCCGATCTGTATCAAAAGCTGCATACCCAGCACGAGATTAGCTGCTCAATGACTGATGGCTACGACTGCTACCAAAACGCCATGGCAGAGCGGGTCAATGGCATATTGAAAACTGAACTGCTGATCTACCGGCCCACAGGTCTGGCACAGGCTGAGCAGATGGTGCGAGAGGCAATTACGATCTATAACCAGGAACGTCCGCACCTGTCTCTGAAATACAAAACGCCCGATGCGGTGCATCGGGCGTTGTGGTGAAACAGGTGTAAACCTATTTCAGGACTAGACA
>NZ_CABVGX010000028.1:0-34978 GCF_902497625.1 Pseudomonas fluorescens
GGGGCTTGCCTGTGGTGAGGGGCCTGCCTGTGGTGAGGGGGCTTGCCCCCGTTGGGCTGCGTAGCAGCCCTAAAATCCTCGGGCCGCTGCGCGACCCAACGGGGGCAAGCCCCCTCGCCACAAAGGCCTGAAAGAACACAGTAAAACGTGCGCGATTCAACTTGCCCCATCCCGCGCCGACAAACTGGCAATATCAAGCCTTTCGAAAGCGGAGATAACGGACATGTCCCTACGCACCCTGCTCACTACTTTGCTGCTGACCTGTAGCTTTTCGGTCATGGCCGCCACCGAGATCGTGCCACTCAACTACCACACCAGCGCCGACATGCTGCCGATGGCGCAGGATTTCATTGGAAAGGATGGCCAGGTCAGCGCCTACGGCAATCAGCTGATCGTCAACGCCGATCAGCGCAAGATCGACGAACTTAAGGCCCTTGTCGCCCAACTCGATACCGCACCAAAGCGCCTGCTGATCACTGTCGACACCAATGAAAACAACGTTCAGGGCGATCAGGGCTACTCGGTGAATGGTGCCAGACCGAGCCAGACCCGAATCATCAATCGCAGCACCAGCAGCCGTGACGGCGGCATTCAGCAAATCCAGGCCAGCGAAGGTACGCCGGCGCTGATCCAGGTCGGCCAGAGCGTGCCGCTCACCAGCAGCCGCACCGATTCCTATGGCGATCTGCAAAGCCAGACCGAATACCGCAACGTCACTCAAGGTTTCTATGTCACCGCCAGCGTCACCGGCGACATCGTCCACCTGTCCATCAGCACCAATCGTGACCGCATGAGCCAGGAACGTCCTGATGTAGTGAACGTGCAAAGCACCGACACAACCGTCACCGGACGCCTCGGCGAGTGGATCATGCTGGCTGGCGTCAATCGCCAGACTCAGGCCGACAAACAAGGCCTGACCCGCAGCTACTCGACTCAGGGACGGGACGACATGACGCTGCGAGTGAAAGTCGACACACTGGACTAAACCTCCAAAAACTGACCGACAAGTCGTATTAGACCAAAGATGTAGTGCTTGAAAAAAAGCACTACAAAACGTTTGACGATCTAAAAAAGCAAGGGCATGATGGCCTCGCTCCCGCTAATCAGGGGCCCTGGCAAGGGCCTTCGAAGCGATGCTCGCACCTACCCCGCGAGCCGTTTCGTGTCTGTACCGCCCACAAGGTGTGTTTGACGAGGTTGCCGACTGGAACGAAGTTGTCCCGAGGGACGGAAGCGTAATTAGGTAACCCGGCTCCACGCTGATGTTTGCATCAAGGCCCACGACGCCCGCATGCGCTCGCCAGTTCGCCCTTACCTGCTCACTTCCCCTCGAGCCCATCGTTCATCCCGTCGCCACCCCCGCCGAATCCGACTTGACCGCCTAAGCTTCTGGTCAGCGAGCGCATAGCTTCCACCGCAGAACCACTTCCATACAAGACGCGACGAGGTTTTTCCCCATGGCACTGACACGCGAACAGCAAATTGCAGCCCTCGAAAAAGACTGGGCTGAAAACCCGCGCTGGAAAGGCGTGACACGCGCTTACTCCGCTGCCGACGTCGTCCGTCTGCGTGGCTCGGTTCAACCTGAGCACACCTTTGCAAAAATGGGCGCCGAGAAGCTCTGGAACCTGGTCACCCAAGGCGCCAAGCCGTCCTTCCGTCCTGAGAAAGATTTCGTCAACTGCATGGGCGCCCTGACTGGCGGCCAGGCTGTACAACAAGTCAAAGCCGGTATCCAGGCGATTTACCTGTCGGGCTGGCAGGTTGCTGCGGACAACAACTCCGCCGAATCGATGTACCCGGACCAGTCGCTGTACCCGGTGGACTCGGTTCCAACCGTGGTCAAGCGCATCAACAACTCGTTCCGTCGTGCTGACCAGATCCAGTGGAAAGCTGGCAAAGGCCCGGGCGACGAAGGCTACATCGACTACTTCGCTCCAATCGTAGCTGACGCTGAAGCCGGTTTCGGCGGCGTACTGAATGCTTACGAGCTGATGAAGAGCATGATCGAAGCAGGCGCCGCCGGCGTTCACTTCGAAGACCAACTGGCTTCCGTGAAAAAATGCGGCCACATGGGCGGCAAGGTACTGGTTCCTACCCAGGAAGCTGTACAGAAGCTGACCGCTGCCCGTCTGGCAGCTGACGTTGCCGGCACACCGACCATCATTCTGGCGCGCACCGACGCTAACGCGGCAGACCTGCTGACGTCCGATTGCGACCCGTACGACCAGCCGTTCGTGACTGGCGAGCGTACTCAGGAAGGCTTCTACAAAGTGCGCGCCGGTCTCGACCAGGCCATCGCTCGCGGCCTGGCTTACGCGCCGTACGCTGACCTGATCTGGTGCGAAACCGCCAAGCCGGATCTGGACGAAGCTCGTCGTTTCGCCGAAGCGATCAAAAAGGAATACCCGGACCAACTGCTGTCGTACAACTGCTCGCCTTCCTTCAACTGGAAGAAAAACCTGGACGACGCGACCATCGCCAAGTTCCAGCGCGAACTGTCCGCCATGGGCTACAAGCACCAGTTCATCACCCTGGCCGGCATTCACAACATGTGGCACAGCATGTTCAACCTGGCGCACGACTACGCCCGCAACGACATGACGGCCTACGTGAAACTGCAAGAGCAAGAGTTCGCTGACGCTGCCAAGGGTTACACCTTCGTGGCTCACCAGCAGGAAGTGGGCACCGGCTACTTCGACGACATGACCACTGTAATTCAAGGTGGCTCGTCTTCGGTAACCGCGCTGACCGGTTCGACTGAAGAAGAACAGTTTCACTGATTGGCATAGCCTGAACAAACGGCCGCTGCGGACCGAATAAAAAGCTAACCGCAACGCCGCACATCTGACGCCCCGACTGGTTCGGGGCGTTTTTTTTCCTGCGATTCGGTGGACGCCATCAACCCCTGCAGGAGTCAAAGGCTGCGAATCGCCTCAGCGCCTGTTCGGCAATGCATCGCGGGGGACCAACGCTGTTCTTGCCGCAACCAGAAGGCAACTTCCTCCAAACAGAATCGCCACCAGACCATAAAGACTCCAGCTCAGCTGGAAGCCGACCCCGGCGATCAATGATGCGCCCACCCCTACGGACACCATCCTCGCGCCTGCCAGCACAGTCGGGATAAGGGAAAAGAGGCTGGCTTGGGTTTGCAAGGTGGTTTTCTCAGAGATCAGCGCGCTGATGTAAGTGATGCTGAGAATCTCACCCAGCGTCCAGAAGAAAACGAAGGCCAGGATCAGCACTGTTTGCTCAAAAAAAGCGTAGGCGCCGAATCCCACACCGTAACAAATCGCCGCCAGCGATAAATTTGAGAGCGCACCGAAACGGGACGTCAGCGCTATCAGTGGCTGCGTCAACAGGATGACCAGAAATGCGTTGACGATACCGACAGCACCGAACAAGCCGGCAGCCTTCCCCTCCGTCACCAGATCGAGCCATAGTGGCAACTGGTACTCACGCTGCGCATCCAACACGGACAGTGCAAAAAACATGGCGCCGGCAATCAACACGATCCTCGGCACATCGACCATCGCACCGAGGGAAACTCTCCCGGTCTGAGGGGCAGCTTTCTGGCCCTCCGGCAGCGTCAGAAATACACTGGCGAGCACGCACGCCACGCTTACGGCCATTGCAAACTGAATCAGGTAGAGGCTGTCGAGACCCAGCAAATACCCCCCCACCACGAACAGCAGCCCGCCGCCCAGGTTGCTGGCCAGATGCAAATAACCAAAAGAAGCAATGCGGTTGTTTTCATTCGCCGCCAAGGATGTGAGGACACTGAATACCGGCGTAATCATCCCCGCGCACAGCATGAACATCAGCACCAAAGCAATGGAGACAAACGATGAGCTGAACAACGAAGCGAGCAGCAAGAAAAACGATGAACAGGAAGAAGTCCAGACTAAAAGCGCCCGGAAGGAACAGCGACCGACCAGCGCACCACCCAGCAGATTGCCCACCAGGTAGAACGCTGACATCAGCGTGATCATCCATGCGACCGTTGCACTGTCGAATTGATAGTGACGCTGGAAGAACAGGGCTGCGAAAGGTCCCAACGCGTTGGCCATGACGAACATCAACCGGAGTAAAACGATATTGCGCATGCCTGCTGCCAGAGGGGTCCCGAGTAATCTCTTCACTTTTTGGATCACCTAGCCGTTATGCGAATGCGCAGCGCTGGCAGGGGCACTGCCGCTACTGAGGAAATAAGTCACCTTACCTAACAAAAAAGTACAATCACATTCGGAAATCCATCGCTCAAACGCTTAAAGGAAAAATCCTTAACGCCCGGCAGAAAGCTCTGTAGGACCGGTCTGGAAATCAATCAGACGTTTATGGAACGAATTAATCAGTTCTCACAAATCGCCCCGAAACCAGATAGGCAACACCGCCCACAGTCATCGTGGATGACGGGGGCCGACCTGGTTATTGATGGAGGGTACAGCTGTATATGAAGGCTTGACCTGCCTGTCTGCGACTTGCAGTAACCGCTATATAAGACAACTTCCCACTCAATCGCCCGTTAAACACTTTGAAAATCGCCACAAACAGTATTGATTATCATTTAGCCTCAACTTTGTTCGTTACATTTGCCACAAAACAATATTGATGAAATGCCGGCTAATGCCCGCATCGCATGGTCTGCGGGGTTTTCGGGGGGTGGTATGTCCCTAATCTGCCAAATAATTTCGCTATCTGAATTTTACTTGCAGGGTGTTTAGCCATAAAATCAGCGTGATTGATTGCTGCGACATATCGTCACTGCTTTGTTCTATTCAAGCTCAGAGACCTTTGCTCTCTGTTAAGGATTATCAGCATGCCCGAAGCGACAGGACTCATGGCCCACAACTGGGGCTTTGCCATTTTCCTTCTGGGCGTGATCGGCCTGTGCGCCTTCATGCTGGGCGTCTCCAGCCTCCTCGGGTCAAAAGCCTGGGGTCGCAGCAAAAACGAACCGTTTGAGTCGGGCATGCTACCTACAGGTGGCGCCCGCTTGCGGCTCTCTGCCAAATTCTATCTGGTCGCGATGCTCTTCGTGATCTTCGATATCGAAGCCCTCTTTCTCTTTGCCTGGTCTGTGTCCGTCCGCGAAAGCGGCTGGACCGGATTCGTCGAAGCTCTCGTTTTCATAGCAATTCTGTTGGCAGGTCTTGTCTACCTGTTCCGAGTGGGCGCCCTTGACTGGGCTCCGGAAGCTCGTCGCAAGCGGCAGGCGAAGCTGAAACAATGAGGCTTTGGCGATGCAATACAATCTCACCAGGATCGACCCCGATGCTCCTAACGAGCAGTATCCGATTGGCGAGCGGGAAACCGTTTCCGATCCGTTAGAAGATCAAGTCCACAAAAACATTTTCATGGGCAAGCTCGAAGACGTGCTTAACGGCACGATCAACTGGGGGCGCAAGAACTCCCTGTGGCCGTACAACTTCGGTCTTTCGTGCTGCTACGTGGAAATGACCACCGCCTTCACGGCGCCCCACGACATCGCGCGCTTTGGCGCCGAAGTTATCCGGGCATCACCGCGTCAGGCGGATTTCATGGTTATCGCCGGTACCTGCTTCATCAAGATGGCGCCGATCATTCAGCGTCTCTACGAGCAAATGCTCGAGCCTAAATGGGTGATTTCCATGGGTTCGTGCGCCAACTCCGGTGGCATGTACGACATCTACTCCGTCGTTCAAGGGGTGGACAAGTTCCTGCCCGTGGACGTCTACGTGCCTGGCTGCCCGCCCCGCCCTGAAGCTTTCCTGCAAGGCTTGATGCTCTTGCAGGAGTCGATTGGACAGGAGCGTCGTCCGCTTTCCTGGGTCGTCGGCGATCAAGGCGTGTACCGCGCCGAGATGCCTTCGCAAAAGGAACAGCGCCGCGAACAGCGTATCGCAGTCACCAACCTGCGCAGCCCCGACGAAGTCTGATCCAGTCCTGCTTCTTTTATAGAACGAGAACCTGGCTTCATTCTTTACGTTGACCGAAAGCGATAAATAACCATGACTACAGGCAGTGCTCTGTACATCCCGCCTTACAAGGCAGACGACCAGGATGTGGTCGTCGAACTGAACAACCGTTTTGGCCCCGAGGCGTTCACCGCCCAGCCGACCCGTACCGGCATGCCGGTGCTGTGGGTTGCCCGCGCCAGACTCGTCGAAGTCCTGACGTTCCTGCGTAACCTGCCCAAGCCGTACGTCATGCTCTATGACCTGCATGGCGTGGACGAGCGTCTGCGCACCAAGCGTCAAGGGCTGCCGAGCGGCGCCGACTTCACCGTGTTCTACCACCTGATGTCGATCGAACGTAACAGCGACGTGATGATCAAGGTTGCCTTGTCCGAGGGCGACCTCAGTGTGCCGACGGTGACCGGCATCTGGCCGAACGCCAACTGGTACGAGCGTGAAGTGTGGGACATGTACGGGATCGACTTCAAAGGTCACCCGCACCTGACCCGCATCATGATGCCGCCGACTTGGGAAGGTCACCCGCTGCGCAAGGACTTCCCTGCCCGCGCCACCGAGTTCGATCCGTTCAGCCTGACCCTGGCCAAGCAACAGCTCGAGGAAGAAGCCGCGCGCTTCAAGCCTGAAGACTGGGGCATGAAGCGTTCCGGCGCGAACGAAGACTACATGTTCCTCAACCTCGGCCCGAACCACCCTTCCGCGCACGGTGCGTTCCGTATCATTCTGCAGCTGGACGGTGAAGAGATCGTCGACTGCGTGCCGGACGTCGGTTACCACCACCGTGGTGCCGAGAAGATGGCCGAGCGTCAGTCCTGGCACAGCTTCATCCCGTACACCGACCGGATCGACTACCTCGGCGGGGTGATGAACAACCTGCCGTACGTGCTCTCGGTCGAGAAGCTGGCCGGCATCAAGGTGCCCGAGAAAGTCGACGTCATCCGCATCATGATGGCCGAGTTCTTCCGGATCACCAGCCACCTGCTGTTCCTGGGAACGTACATCCAGGACGTCGGCGCCATGACCCCGGTGTTCTTCACCTTCACCGACCGCCAGAAGGCGTACACGGTGATCGAAGCCATCACCGGTTTCCGTCTGCACCCGGCCTGGTACCGCATCGGTGGCGTTGCCCACGACCTGCCGCGCGGCTGGGAAAAACTGGTTAAAGATTTCGTCGAGTGGATGCCAAAGCGTCTGGACGAATACCAGAAGGCCGCACTCGACAACAGCATCCTCAAAGGCCGGACCATCGGCGTCGCCGCCTACAACACCAAGGAAGCCTTCGAATGGGGCGTCACCGGTGCAGGCCTGCGTTCGACCGGTTGCGATTTCGACCTGCGTAAAGCGCGTCCTTATTCCGGCTACGAGAATTTCGAATTCGAAGTGCCGCTGGCCGCCAATGGCGATGCCTATGATCGTTGCATCGTCCGCGTCGAAGAAATGCGCCAGAGCATCAAGATTATCGAACAGTGCATGCGCAACATGCCGGAAGGCCCGTACAAGGCGGATCACCCGCTGACCACGCCGCCGCCGAAAGAGCGCACGCTGCAGCACATCGAGACCCTGATCACGCACTTCCTGCAAGTTTCGTGGGGCCCGGTCATGCCGGCCAACGAATCCTTCCAGATGATCGAAGCGACCAAGGGCATCAACAGTTATTACCTGACGAGCGATGGCGGCACCATGAGCTACCGCACCCGGATTCGCACCCCAAGCTTCCCGCACCTGCAGCAGATCCCTTCGGTGATCAAAGGCAGCATGGTCGCGGACTTGATCGCGTACCTGGGTAGTATCGATTTCGTTATGGCCGACGTGGACCGCTAAGCATGAACAGCACGCTTATCCAGACAGACCGCTTCACCTTGAGTGAAACCGAACGCTCGGCCATCGAGCACGAGTTACATCACTACGAAGACCCGCGCGCGGCGTCGATCGAAGCCCTGAAGATCGTCCAGAAAGAACGTGGCTGGGTGCCTGACGGCGCGCTCTACGCCATCGGCGAGATCCTCGGCATTCCGGCGAGCGACGTCGAAGGCGTGGCGACCTTCTATAGTCAGATCTTCCGTCAACCGGTCGGCCGCCACATCATTCGCGTCTGCGACAGCATGGTCTGCTACATCGGCGGCCACGAGTCCGTGGTCAGCGAGATTCAGAGCAAACTCGGCATCGGCCTCGGCCAGACCACCGCCGACGGTCGTTTCACCCTGCTGCCGGTCTGCTGCCTCGGCAACTGCGACAAGGCGCCGGCGTTGATGATCGACGACGACACATTCGGTGATGTGCAGCCTGCCGGCGTTGCCAAACTGCTCGAGGGCTACGTATGACCCTGACTTCTTTCGGCCCGGCCAACCGCATCAAGCGTTCGGCCGAGACCCACCCGCTTACCTGGCGTCTGCGTGACGACGGCGAAGCTGTCTGGCTCGACGAGTACCAGGCCAAGAACGGTTACGCCGCTGCGCGCAAAGCCTTCGCCGACATGGCGCAGGACGATATCGTCCAGACCGTCAAAGACGCCGGCCTCAAAGGTCGCGGCGGTGCTGGCTTTCCCACGGGCGTGAAGTGGGGCCTGATGCCCAAGGACGAATCCATCAACATCCGCTACCTGCTGTGCAACGCGGACGAGATGGAACCGAACACCTGGAAGGACCGCATGCTGATGGAGCAACTGCCCCATCTGCTGATCGAAGGCATGCTGATCAGTGCTCGCGCGCTGAAAACCTACCGTGGCTACATCTTCCTGCGTGGCGAATACACCACCGCCGCGAAGCACCTCACCCGTGCCGTGGAAGAAGCCAAGGCTGCAGGCCTTTTGGGCAAGAATATCCTGGGATCGGGTTTCGATTTCGAGCTGTTCGTCCACACCGGCGCCGGGCGTTACATCTGCGGTGAAGAAACCGCACTGATCAACTCCCTCGAAGGCCGCCGCGCCAACCCGCGCTCCAAGCCGCCCTTCCCCGCCGCCGTTGGCGTCTGGGGCAAGCCGACCTGCGTGAATAACGTTGAAACCCTGTGCAACGTGCCGGCGATCATTGCCGACGGCGTGGACTGGTACAAATCGTTGGCCCGTGAAGGCAGCGAAGACATGGGCACCAAGCTCATGGGCTTCTCCGGCAAGGTCAAGAACCCGGGCCTGTGGGAATTGCCATTCGGCATCACCGGTCGCGAATTGTTTGAAGATTACGCCGGCGGCATGCGCGACGGCTTCAAGCTCAAAGCCTGGCAGCCAGGCGGCGCCGGCACCGGTTTCCTGTTGCCGGAACACCTCGACGCACAAATGTACGCCGGCGGCATCGCCAAAGTGGGCACTCGTATGGGTACCGGCCTGGCCATGGCGGTGGACGATAGCGTCAACATGGTGTCCTTGCTGCGCAATATGGAAGAGTTCTTCTCCCGTGAGTCGTGCGGTTTCTGCACCCCTTGCCGTGACGGATTGCCGTGGAGCGTCAAGCTGCTGCGTGCGATCGAGAACGGTGAAGGCCAGGCCGGCGACATCGAGACCCTGCTGGGTCTGGTCGGTTTCCTCGGCCCGGGCAAGACCTTCTGTGCTCACGCACCGGGCGCCGTGGAGCCGTTGGGCAGCGCAATCAAATACTTCCGCCACGAGTTCGAGGCCGGCATCGCGCCAACACGCGCGGGCGATCTCAATCAAGTGGTCACGCCGACCATGGTCGGCGCGTAAATGCTTAACCAGGCGTAGGGTCCGTGCCCTGCGCCTGCTCGTTCGATGACGCCTTCATGGGCTGTTTTGATTCGCACGAACAACAAGATTCCATTAGCCACGCCCGCTGACACCGGGCCAACGAAGAACTTTGAACCATGGCCACTATCCACGTAGACGGCAAAGAGCTCGAAGTCGATGGGGCAGACAACCTGTTACAGGCATGTCTGTCGCTAGGCCTCGATATCCCTTATTTCTGCTGGCATCCCGCCCTTGGCAGCGTTGGCGCTTGCCGCCAGTGCGCGGTCAAGCAGTACACCGACGAGAACGACAAGCGTGGTCGGATCGTCATGTCCTGCATGACGCCGGCCACCGACGGCAGCTGGATCTCCATCGACGACGAAGAGGCGAAAGTGTTTCGCGCCAGCGTCGTCGAATGGCTGATGACCAACCACCCGCACGACTGCCCGGTCTGTGAAGAAGGCGGTCACTGCCACCTGCAAGACATGACGGTGATGACCGGCCACAACGAGCGCCGTTATCGCTTCACCAAGCGCACTCACCAGAACCAGCAACTGGGCCCGTTCATTTCCCACGAGATGAACCGCTGCATCGCTTGCTACCGCTGCGTACGCTTCTATAAAGACTACGCCGGCGGCACCGACCTCGGTGTATTCGGCGCCCACGACAACGTGTACTTCGGTCGCGTTGAAGACGGCACCCTTGAAAGCGAGTTCTCCGGCAACCTCACCGAGGTCTGCCCGACCGGTGTGTTCACCGACAAGACTCACTCCGAGCGTTACAACCGCAAATGGGACATGCAGTTCTCGCCGAGCATCTGCCATGGCTGCTCCAGCGGTTGCAACATTTCCCCGGGCGAGCGCTACGGTGAACTACGTCGAATCGAAAACCGTTTCAACGGTTCGGTGAACCAGTACTTCCTGTGCGACCGTGGCCGTTTCGGCTATGGCTACGTCAACCGCGAAGACCGCCCGCGTCAGCCTCTGCTGGCCAACGGCGCCAAGCTGAGCCTCGACGAAGCGCTGGATAAAGCCGCTGACCTGCTGCGCGGTCGCAACATCGTCGGTATCGGTTCGCCGCGCGCCAGCCTCGAAAGCAACTACGCGCTGCGTGAGCTGGTCGGTGCCGAGCACTTCTACTCCGGTATCGAAGCCGCTGAGCTGGAGCGCATTCGTCTGGTCATGCAGGTGTTGAAAGACAGCCCGCTGCCAATCCCGAACATGCGCGACATCGAAGACCACGATGCAATCTTCGTCCTCGGTGAAGACCTGACCCAGACCGCTGCGCGTATGGCGTTGTCCCTGCGTCAATCGGTCAAAGGCAAAGCCGAAGACATGGCCGACGCGATGCGCGTTCAGCCGTGGCTGGATGCCGCAGTGAAGAACATCGGTCAGCACGCGCTGAACCCGTTGTTCATCGCCAGCCTGGCTGAAACCAAGCTCGACGACATTGCCGAAGAATGCGTTCACGCCGCGCCTGACGACCTGGCCCGCATCGGTTTCGCCGTGGCTCACGCCCTCGACGCCAGCGCCCCGGCCGTTGAAGGCCTCGACGCCGAAGCCGTTGAACTGGCTCAGCGCATCGCCAATGCCCTGCTGGCCGCCAAGCGTCCGCTGATCATTGCTGGCACCTCGCTGGGTTCCAAGGCACTGATCGAAGCCGCTGCCAACATTGCCAAGGCCCTGAAGCTGCGCGAGAAGAACGGTTCCATCAGCCTGATCGTGCCAGAGGCCAACAGCCTCGGCCTGGCCATGCTCGGTGGCAACTCGGTCGACGAAGCGCTGCAGGCCGTAATCGATGGCAAAGCTGACGCCTTGGTGGTGTTGGAGAACGATCTGTACACCCGTACCGACAAGGCGCTGGTCGATGCTGCCCTGAACGCCGCGAAAGTGCTGATCGTCGCCGACCATCAGAAGACGGCCACCAGCGACCGCGCGCACCTGGTTCTGCCCGCCGCGAGCTTCGCTGAAGGCGACGGTACGCTGGTCAGCCAGGAAGGCCGCGCCCAGCGCTTCTTCCAGGTATTCGATCCGAAATACATGGACGCAAGCATCCTGGTTCACGAAGGCTGGCGCTGGCTGCATGCCCTGCGCGCCACCCTGCTGAATCAGCCGATCGACTGGACCCAACTGGACCACGTCACCGCTGCCGTCGCTTCGAGCACGCCGCAACTGGCGCGCATCGTCGACGCGGCACCGTCCGCCGCGTTCCGCATCAAGGGCATGAAACTGGCCCGTGAACCGCTGCGTTACTCCGGTCGTACCGCCATGCGTGCCGACATCAGCGTGCACGAACCGCGTGTTTCGCAAGACAACGACACCGCGTTCAACTTCTCGATGGAAGGCTACTCCGGCTCGGTCGAACCGCGTCAGCAAGTGCCATTCGCCTGGTCTCCGGGCTGGAACTCGCCACAAGCGTGGAACAAGTTTCAGGACGAAGTCGGTGGTCACATCCGCGCTGGCGACCCGGGCACCCGCCTGATCGAAAGCAACGGTGATGCACTGAGCTGGTTCGCTGCTGTGCCGCGCGCATTCAACCCGGCACCGGGCACCTGGCAGGTGGTGCCGTTCTTCCACCTGTTCGGCAGCGAAGAAAATTCTTCGAAAGCCGCACCGGTTCAGGAACGCATTCCGGCCGCTTACGTGTCGCTGGCCAAATCCGAAGCCGATCGTCTGGGCGTCAATGACGGTGCGCTGCTGAGCCTGAACGTTGCCGGCCAGACCTTGCGTCTGCCGCTGCGCATCAATGAAGAGCTGGGCGCCGGTCTGGTGGCATTGCCTGCGGGCATCGCCGGCATTCCACCGGCGATCTTTGGCAAATCCGTTGACGGTCTGCAGGAGGCAGCTCAATGACCTGGTTCACGCCTGAAGTGATTGACGTGATCATCGCGGTTCTCAAGGCCATCGTGATTCTGCTCGCCGTGGTGGTGTGCGGCGCGCTGCTGAGCTGGGTCGAGCGTCGTCTGCTCGCCCTCTGGCAGGACCGTTACGGTCCGAACCGCGTCGGCCCGTTCGGCGCGTTCCAGATCGCGGCCGACATGATCAAGATGTTCTTCAAGGAAGACTGGACGCCGCCGTTCGCCGACAAGATGATCTTCACCCTGGCACCGGTTGTGGCGATGAGCGCCCTGCTGATTGCCTTCGCGATCATCCCGATCACCCCGACCTGGGGCGTGGCGGACATCAACATCGGCATCCTGTTCTTCTTCGCCATGGCCGGTCTGTCGGTCTACGCGGTATTGTTCGCCGGCTGGTCGAGTAACAACAAGTTCGCCCTGCTGGGCAGCTTGCGGGCCTCCGCGCAAACCGTGTCGTACGAAGTGTTCATGGGCCTGTCGCTGATGGGCATCGTGATCCAGGTTGGCTCGTTCAACATGCGCGACATCGTTGAATATCAAGCGCAGAACCTGTGGTTCATCATTCCGCAGATCTTCGGTTTCCTGACTTTCTTCATCGCCGGCGTCGCCGTGACTCACCGTCACCCGTTCGACCAGCCGGAAGCGGAACAGGAACTGGCCGACGGTTACCACATTGAATACGCCGGCATGAAATGGGGCATGTTCTTCGTCGGCGAGTACATCGGCATCGTGTTGATTTCGGCGCTGCTGGTGACCTTGTTCTTCGGTGGCTGGCATGGCCCGTTCGGCATTCTGCCGCAGATCCCGTTCATCTGGTTCGCGCTGAAAACCGCGTTCTTCATCATGATCTTCATCCTGTTGCGCGCCTCGATTCCGCGCCCACGGTATGACCAAGTGATGGATTTCAGCTGGAAGTTCTGCTTGCCGCTGACCCTCGTCAACATGCTGGTGACCGCTGCGATCGTGTTGCTCAACACGCCCGCCGTCGCGGCTCAGTGAGGATAGAGAATCATGAAGTACATAATTGACATCGTGCATGGCTTCTTCACCCAGCTTCGCAGCCTGGTGATGATCTTCGGCCACGCCTTCCGCAAGCGTGACACGCTGCAGTACCCGGAAGAGCAGGTTTACCTGCCGCCGCGCTACCGTGGCCGTATCGTCCTGACTCGCGATCCCGACGGTGAAGAGCGTTGTGTAGCCTGCAACCTGTGCGCCGTGGCCTGCCCTGTCGGCTGTATCTCGTTGCAGAAAGCTGAAACCGATGACGGTCGCTGGTACCCGGAGTTCTTCCGCATCAACTTCTCGCGCTGCATTTTTTGCGGCCTCTGCGAGGAAGCCTGCCCGACCACCGCAATCCAGCTGACACCGGATTTCGAGATGGCCGAGTTCAAACGTCAGGACCTGGTGTACGAGAAAGAAGATCTGCTGATCTCCGGCCCCGGCAAAAACCCTGATTACAACTTCTATCGTGTTGCAGGTATGGCGATTGCCGGGAAGCCGAAAGGCTCCGCGCAGAACGAAGCCGAACCGATCAACGTGAAGAGCTTGCTGCCTTAAGGAAGAAAGATGGAATTCGCTTTCTATTTCGCATCGGGTATCGCTGTGGTGTCCACGCTTCGCGTGATCACCCACACCAATCCTGTGCACGCCCTGCTCTACCTGATCATTTCGCTGATCGCCGTGGCCATGACGTTCTTTGCCCTCGGCGCACCGTTTGCCGGTGTCCTGGAAGTAATCGCCTACGCTGGCGCCATCATGGTGCTGTTCGTGTTTGTGGTGATGATGCTGAACCTCGGCCCGGCCTCGGTTCAGCAAGAACGCGTGTGGCTCAAGCCCGGTATCTGGCTCGGCCCGGTGATCCTTGGCACTTTGCTGCTGGTTGAACTGCTGTACGTGCTGTTCAGCGACCAGAGCGGTCAGGCCATCGGCCACACCACCGTAGACGCCAAGGCCGTGGGCATCAGCCTGTTCGGCCCGTACCTGCTGGTGGTCGAACTCGCCTCGATGCTGCTGCTGGCGGCAGCGGTCACGGCGTTCCACCTGGGCCGCAACGAAGCCAAGGAGCAATGACGATGCCTGCTATCCCTCTGGAGCATGGTCTGGCAGTCGCCGGCATCCTGTTCTGCCTCGGCCTGGTCGGCCTGATGGTCCGCCGCAACATTCTTTTCGTGCTGATGAGCCTGGAGATCATGATGAATGCCTCCGCACTGGCCTTCATCGTTGCCGGTAGCCGTTGGGGGCAGCCGGATGGACAGATCATGTTCATCCTGGTGATCAGCCTCGCGGCTGCCGAGGCCAGTATTGGCCTGGCGATTCTGTTGCAGCTGTATCGCCGCTTCCACACTCTCGATATCGACGCTGCCAGCGAGATGCGCGGATGAATCTTCTCTATCTGACTTTCGTATTCCCTCTCATAGGTTTCCTGCTGCTGTCGTTCTCTCGGGGACGCTTCTCGGAAAACCTTGCGGCGCTGATCGGCGTCGGCTCCATCGGCCTGTCTGCCATCGTCACCGCTTACGTGATCTGGCAGTTCAACGTTGCCCCGCCGGAAGGCGGTCATTACACCCAGGTGTTGTGGCAGTGGATGGCGGTGGAAGGCTTCACGCCGAACTTCGCGCTGTACCTGGATGGCCTGTCCGTGACCATGCTGGGTGTAGTGGTGGGTGTCGGCTTCCTGATCCATTTGTTCGCCTCGTGGTACATGCGCGGTGAAGACGGTTACTCGCGCTTCTTCGCCTACACCAACCTGTTTATCGCCAGCATGCTGTTCCTGATCCTCGGCGATAACCTGTTGTTCCTGTACTTCGGCTGGGAAGGCGTGGGCCTGTGCTCGTACCTGTTGATCGGTTTCTACTACAGCAACCGCAACAACGGTAACGCCGCACTCAAAGCCTTCATCGTGACCCGCATCGGCGACGTGTTCATGGCCATCGGCCTGTTCATTCTGTTTGCCCAGCTCGGCACGCTGAACATCCAGGAACTGCTGGTGCTGGCACCGCAGAAATTCCAGGCCGGTGACTTCTGGATGGTTGCGGCCACCCTGATGCTGCTGGGCGGCGCGGTGGGTAAATCGGCGCAACTGCCGCTGCAAACCTGGCTCGCGGATGCGATGGCCGGCCCTACCCCGGTTTCGGCACTGATTCACGCCGCGACCATGGTGACCGCCGGTGTCTACCTAATCGCCCGTACCCACGGCCTGTTTACGCTGGCTCCGGATATCCTGCACCTGGTCGGCATTGTTGGCGGTGTGACCCTGGTGCTGGCCGGTTTTGCCGCACTGGTGCAGACCGACATCAAACGTATCCTCGCCTACTCGACCATGAGCCAGATCGGCTACATGTTCCTGGCGCTGGGCGTAGGTGCCTGGGATGGCGCGATCTTCCACCTGATGACCCACGCCTTCTTCAAGGCGCTGCTGTTCCTGGCCTCCGGTGCGGTGATCGTTGCCTGCCACCACGAGCAGAACATCTTCAAGATGGGCGGTTTGTGGAAGAAACTGCCACTGGCCTACGCCAGCTTCATCGTCGGCGGCGCGGCCCTCGCGGCATTGCCATTGGTCACTGCAGGCTTCTACTCCAAGGACGAAATCCTCTGGGAAGCGTTCGCCAGCGGTAACCACGGTCTGCTGTACGCCGGTCTGGTTGGCGCGTTCATGACCTCGCTGTACACCTTCCGCCTGATCTTCATCGCGTTTCACGGTGAAGCGAAGACTGAAGCCCACGCCGGTCATGGCATCGCTCACTGGCTGCCACTGTCGGTGCTGATCGTGTTGTCTACCGCCATCGGCGCGATGATCGTTCCGCCGCTGCACGGCGTGCTGCCGGAAAGCGTCGGACATGCCGGCGGCGACGCCAAGCACAGCCTGGAAATCGCTTCGGGCGCCATTGCCCTGGCCGGTATCCTGCTGGCCGCGCTGCTGTTCCTCGGCAAGCGTCGTTTTGTCACTGCAATCGCCAACAGCGGCATCGGCCGCTTCCTTTCGGCCTGGTGGTTCGCTGCCTGGGGCTTCGACTGGATCTACGACAAACTGTTCGTCAAGCCATACCTTGCGATCAGCCACGTACTGCGCAAAGACCCGCTCGACCAGACCATCGGTCTGATCCCGCGTATGGCAAAAGGCGGCCACAACGCCCTGAGCCGTACCGAAACCGGTCAACTGCGTTGGTACGCGGCATCGATGGCCGCCGGCTCTGTGCTGGTGATTGGCGCCATTGTGCTGGTAGCGGTGTGAATATGAACCTTGCGAACTTGCGAAAGGAATTGAGCCCGTCATGATTCTGCCTTGGCTAATCCTGATCCCCTTCATCGGCGGCCTGCTGTGCTGGATGGGTGAGCGCTTCGGCGCCACCCTCCCGCGCTGGATTGCGCTGATCACTATGTCCCTGTTGCTCGCGATCGGCCTCTGGCTGTGGGCAACGGGCAACTATTCATTTGCCCCGGCGCCTGGCGCCGATCCGACCTGGGCCCTTGAGTTCAAGCACATCTGGATCGCGCGGTTCGGCATCAGCGTGCACCTGGCGCTCGACGGCCTGTCGCTGTTGATGATCCTGCTGACCGGTCTGCTGGGCATCCTCTCGGTGCTCTGCTCGTGGAAAGAAATTCAACGTCACGTTGGCTTCTTCCACCTGAACCTGATGTGGATCCTGGGCGGCGTTGTCGGCGTGTTCCTCGCCCTCGACCTGTTCATGTTCTTCTTCTTCTGGGAAATGATGCTGGTGCCGATGTATTTCCTCATCGCGCTCTGGGGTCACAGTTCTTCGGACGGCAAGAAAACCCGGATCTACGCAGCGACCAAGTTCTTCATCTTCACCCAGGCGTCCGGCCTGATCATGTTGGTGGCGATCCTCGGTCTGGTGCTGGTCAATTTCAACGACACCGGCGTAATCACGTTCAACTACGCCGACCTGTTGAAAACCAAGATGTCGCTCACCACCGAGTACATCCTGATGCTGGGCTTCTTCATCGCCTTCGCGGTGAAGCTGCCGGTCGTGCCGTTCCACTCGTGGTTGCCTGATGCTCACGCCCAGGCGCCAACAGCAGGTTCGGTCGACCTCGCCGGTATTTTGCTGAAGACGGCGGCCTACGGCCTGCTGCGTTTCGCCTTGCCGCTGTTCCCGAATGCCTCGGCCGAGTTTGCGCCGATCGCCATGACCCTCGGTCTGATCGGGATTTTCTACGGCGCATTCCTGGCGTTCGCACAAACCGACATCAAGCGTCTGATCGCCTTCTCGTCCGTTTCCCACATGGGTTTCGTGCTGATCGGCATTTACTCCGGCAGCCAGCTGGCCTTGCAGGGCGCCGTCATGCAGATGCTCGCGCACGGTGTGTCCGCCGCTGCACTGTTTATCCTCAGTGGTCAGTTGTACGAGCGCACTCATACCCGCGACATGCGTGAAATGGGCGGTTTGTGGTCGAAGATCGCTTACCTGCCGGCCCTCAGCCTGTTCTTCGCAGCCGCTTCGCTGGGCTTGCCTGGCACCGGCAACTTCGTCGGTGAGTTCCTGATCCTGATCGGCAGCTTTGCCGCCGCGCCGTGGATCACCATCATCGCCACGACGGGCCTGGTATTCGGTTCGGTCTACTCGCTGATCATGATCCACCGCGCGTACTTCGGCCCGGCCAAATCGGACGCGGTCATGCACGGTATGGACGGACGCGAAATGATCATGGTGGTCGGGCTGGCGGTGCTGCTGATTTATCTCGGCGTGTACCCGCAACCGTTCCTCGATACCTCTGCTGCGACGATGCATGGCGTGCAGCAATGGCTCGGCACCGCCTTCACTCAACTCGCTTCGGCCCGGTAAGAGCGCTATGGAATTCACGACTCAACACTTTATCGCGCTGGCGCCGCTGTTGATCACCACGATTACGATCATCGTGGTGATGCTGGCGATCGCCTGGCGCCGCAACCACTCGCAGACCTTCCTGATTTCCGTGGCGGGCCTGAACCTGGCGTTGCTGTCGATCCTGCCGGCGCTTAAAGTCGCGCCGCTGGCGGTGACTCCGTTGCTGCAGATCGACACCTTCGCCTGCCTGTACATGGCGCTGATCCTGGTCGCCACCCTCGCCTGTGTGACCCTCGCCCACGCCTACCTCGGCGATGGCGGTTCGGGTTACCCGGGCAACCGTGAAGAACTTTACCTGCTGATCCTGATGTCGGCCCTCGGCGGGCTGGTCCTGGTCAGCGCGCAGCACCTGGCCGGGTTGTTCATCGGTCTGGAACTGCTGTCGGTACCGGTTTACGGTCTGGTGGCTTACGCCTTCTTCAACAAGCGTTCGCTGGAAGCCGGCATCAAATACATGGTGCTGTCGGCTGCAGGTTCCGCGTTCCTGCTGTTCGGTATGGCCCTGCTCTACGCCGACTCCGGCAGCCTGAGCTTCAGCGGTATCGGTCAAGCCCTGGCGAGCACCGGTTTGCCAAGCTCGCTGGCGCAGATGGGCCTGGGCATGATGTTGATCGGGCTGGCGTTCAAGCTGTCGCTGGTGCCGTTCCACCTCTGGACTCCGGACGTCTACGAAGGTGCTCCGGCACCGGTGGCAGCGTTCCTTGCGACCGCGTCCAAGGTGGCCGTGTTTGCGGTGATGGTGCGTCTGTTCCAGATCTCCCCTGCTGCCAGCAGCGGAGTCCTGAGCGACGTGCTGACCGTCATCGCTATCGCGTCGATCCTGTTCGGTAACCTGCTGGCCCTGACGCAAAGCAACCTCAAGCGTCTGCTCGGTTACTCGTCCATCGCTCACTTCGGTTACCTGCTGATCGCCCTGGTGGCGAGCAAGGGTCTGGCCGTGGAAGCCATCGGCGTGTACCTGGTCACCTACGTGATCACCAGCCTCGGCGCATTCGGCGTGATCACGCTGATGTCCTCGCCATACAACGGCCGCGACGCCGATGCCCTGTACGAATACCGCGGCCTGTTCTGGCGCCGGCCGTACCTGACCGCCGTGCTGACCGTGATGATGCTGTCCCTGGCCGGCATCCCGCTGACCGCAGGCTTCATCGGCAAGTTCTACATCATCGCCACCGGCGTCGAGTCGCAGCAATGGTGGCTGGTCGGTTCGCTGGTACTGGGCAGCGCCATCGGCGTCTTCTACTACCTGCGTGTGATGGTCACCCTGTACCTGATCGAGCCGAACCTGCGTCGCCACGATGCACAACTGCACTGGGAACAGAAGGCAGGCGGCGTGATGTTGCTGGCGATTGCTCTGGTTGCGTTCTTCCTCGGCGTCTACCCACAACCGTTGTTGAACCTGGTTCAACAGTCGGGTCTGGCGGGTTGATTGCTTAAGCAATACGCAGCAACAAACAGAAACGGCACCTTAGGGTGCCGTTTTTTTTGGCGACGGCGCAGGCTCGCTCCCACAGGGGGTATTGCGGGGACACACATCACGAGCACTACCGATCTAATGTGGGAGCGAGCCTGCTCGCGAAAGCGGTGGAACAGGTATCAAAAAAAACGGCACCTTACGGTGCCGTTCGCCTTTCACACGCCAACCATTTTACTTACGCGCCGCCTCCCAGGATTTCAGCAGTTCGGCATAGCTCACGGTCTCGCCCTTAGGCTTCTCGTTTTCCAGTTTCGGTTTCGGCGCGCCCGGTTGGTCGAACCAGTATTGCGCGTCGCGCTCAGGGTTCATTTTAGGTGCGCAGGTAGCCTGGGCCTTGGAGCGTTCCAGGCGCGTCATGATTGCGTCCTGATCCTTGGCCAGACCATCAAGCGCTTCCTGGGGAGTTTTCTCGCCGCTGGCGGCTTCGGCAATATGGCTCCACCACAACTGCGCCAGACGCGGATAGTCCGGCACGTTGGTCCCGGTCGGGGTCCATTGCACGCGGGCCGGGCTGCGGTAGAACTCGACCAGGCCACCGAGTTTCGGCGCGAGGTCGGTCATGGCTTGCGAGTTGATGTCGGACTCGCGGATCGGGGTCAGACCGACGATGGTTTTCTTCAGCGAGACAGTTTTCGAGGTCACAAACTGCGCGTACAGCCAGGCCGCGAGTTTCTGTTTTTCCGGCGTCGACTTGAGGAAAGTCCACGAACCGGTGTCCTGATAACCGAGCTTCATGCCCTCTTCCCAGTACGGCCCTTTCGGCGATGGCGCCATCCGCCACTTCGGCGTGCCGTCGGCGTTCATCACCGGCAGGCCCGGTTTGGTCATGTCGGCGGTGAACGCGGTGTACCAGAAGATTTGCTGGGCGATGTTGCCCTGGGACGGCACCGGGCCGGACTCGGAGAACGTCATGCCCGCCGCTTCCGGTGGCGCGTATTTTTTCATCCATTCCACGTACTTGGTGGTCGCGTAAACGGCGGCCGGGCCATTGGTGTCGCCGCCACGGGTCACGCTGGAACCGACCGGATGGCAATCCTCGACGCGAATGCCCCACTCGTCCACTGGCAAACCGTTGGGCAGCCCCTTGTCGCCGCCACCGGCCATGGAGAACCAGGCATCGGTGAAACGCCAGCCCAGTGACGGATCCTTCTTGCCGTAATCCATGTGGCCGTAAACGCGCTTGCCGTCGATTTCCTTGACGTCTTCGCTGAAGAATTTGGCAATGTCTTCATAGGCTGACCAGTTCACAGGTACGCCTAGCTCGTAACCGTATTTTTCCTTGAACTTGGCTTTCAGGTCGGCGCGTTCAAACCAGTCGGCGCGGAACCAGTACAGGTTGGCGAACTGCTGGTCGGGAAGTTGGTAGATCTTGCCGTCCGGCGCGGTGGTGAACGAGATACCAATAAAGTCTTTGAGGTCGAGGGTCGGCGAGGTGAAATTCTTGCCTTCGTTGGCCATCAGATCGGTGATCGATTCGGTTTTGCCATAACGGAAGTGCGTACCGATCAAATCCGAGTCGTTGACCCAGCCGTCGTAGATGTTCTTGTCCGATTGCATCTGGGTCTGCAGCTTTTCCACCACGTCGCCTTCCTGCAACAGATCGTGGGTGAGCTTGATGCCGGTGATTTCGCTGAACGCTTTGGCCAGCACCTTGGATTCGTACTCGTGCGTGGCGATGGTTTCCGATACCACGTTGATCTTCATGCCGCGAAACGGCTCGGCCGCCTTGATAAACCATTTCAGTTCTTCGAGCTGCTGTTCCGCCGTCAGGGTGGACGGCTTGAACTCACTGCCGATCCATTTTTTCGCGGCGTCTTCATAGGCATCGGCCCAAGCCGAAGCGCTCAACCCGCTCATCGCGAATATGGCTGCCAATGAAATGCTATGTCGCAGCTTATTGTTTTTGTCGAACATAGAGACCTCCTGTTTAAGTTTCGGAGCAACGTTGCCGATCGGTGTCGACTAGCCCCAACGCATCACAGCCAACAGCCACACCAGGGATATCGCGAACGCAACCCAGATGCTCCAGTCGGTGGCGCCGATTACCAGCAAATGCAGGTAGGCGCTGCCGAGAAGACCGATAAACAGCCGATCGCCACGGGTGGTGGCAATCGGCAGAAAACCTCGCCGGGGAATGCTCGGCGAACGCAATTCCCAGGTCGTCATACCCGCCAGAATCAGGCCGATGACACCAAAGAAGGCCGCCGTCGGGGCGGTCCAGTTCATCCATTCCATCATCAGTTCCTCATACCCGGCCCAAGGCAAAGCCTTTGGCCACGTGGTTGCGAACAAACCAGATCACCAGCATGCCCGGCAAAATCGTCAACACCCCCGCCGCTGCGAGCACGCCCCAGTCGATGCCGGACGCCGACACCGTGCGGGTCATCACGGCGGCGATGGGTTTAGCGTTCACCGAGGTGAGCGTGCGCGCCAGCAGCAGTTCGACCCAGGAAAACATGAAGCAGAAAAACGCCGTGACACCGATACCGGAACCGATCAGCGGGACGAAAATCTTGACGAAGAACTTGGGGAAACTGTAGCCGTCAATGTAGGCCGTTTCGTCGATTTCTTTCGGCACGCCGGACATGAAGCCTTCGAGAATCCACACCGCCAACGGCACGTTGAAGAGGCAATGGGCCAACGCTACCGCGATGTGCGTATCAAACAGCCCGATCGAGGAATACAGCTGGAAGAACGGCAACAGAAACACCGCCGGTGGCGCCATGCGGTTGGTCAGCAGCCAGAAGAACAGGTGCTTGTCACCCAGAAAACGATAGCGCGAAAATGCGTACGCTGCCGGCAACGCCACGCTGAGCGAGAACACCGTGTTCAGGCTCACGTAATACAGCGAGTTGAGGTAGCCGGTGTACCAGGCCGGGTCAGTGAAGATCACCTTGTAGTTGGCCAAGGTGAAATCCTGCGGAAACAGCGTCAGCCCGCTGAGGATTTCGGTGTTGCTCTTGAACGACATATTCAGCAGCCAGTAAATCGGCACCAGCAGGAACAGGATATAGATCAGCAGCGGTATGACTTTCTTCAGGTTCATGGCGCGGACCTCACCGGTTGGCGTCGGAGTGAGTCATGGCGGTATAGAACAGCCAGGACACCAACAGAATGATCAGGAAATACACCAGCGAAAAAGCCGCCGCCGGGCCGAGATCGAATTGGCCGATGGCCATTTGCGTCAGGGTCTGGCTGAGGAACGTGGTCGCGTTGCCCGGCCCGCCACCGGTGAGCACGAAGGGCTCGGTATAGATCATGAAACTGTCCATGAAGCGCAGCATCACCGCGATCAGCAACACGCTTTTGAGCTTGGGCAACTGGATGTGTCGAAACACTGCCCAGGCCGAGGCCCGATCAATCCGCGCCGCCTGGTAATACACGTCCGGAATCGCCCGCAGTCCGGAGAAACACAACAGCGCCACCAGCGACGTCCAGTGCCACACGTCCATCACCAGCACCGTGACCCAGGCATCCATGGTGTTGGCTGCATAGTTATAGTTGATGCCCAGCGCATTGAGGCTCGAACCCAGCAAGCCAATGTCGGCCCGTCCGAAAATCTGCCAGATGGTGCCAACCACGTTCCACGGAATCAGCAGCGGAATCGCCAGAATGATCAGCACCAGTGAAGACCAGCGGCCCTTGGTCGGCATGGTCAGGGCGATGGCGATGCCCAGCGGGATTTCGATCAGCAGCACGCAGCCGGAATAGATGAACTGCCGCAACAGCGAATCATGCAGGCGCGGGTCCATCAGAACCTGCCGGTACCAATCGGCACCGACGAAGTAACGGCTCGACTGATCGAAGATATCCTGCACCGAATAATTGACCACGGTCATCATCGGGATCACCGCACTGAAGGCCACCAGCAAAAACACCGGCAACACCAGCCACCACGCTTTGTTGTTCTGTACCTTGTTCATGGCTGCGCCTCCAGCAGGTAATCATCGGCATAGACCATCAGCCACTGAGCCGGAAAACTGATGTACGCAATGCCTTCGGGCACGGGTTTGTCTTCGGCAAGACGTACTTTCAGGGGGGCGCCATCGAGGTTCAGGGTCATGATTTTGTAGGTGCCGAGGTCTTCGACATGGACGACTGAGGCCTGCATCGCGTCTTCAAACGGTTCATCCCAGACGTGGACAAATTCCGGGCGGATCCCCACTTTCAGGGTTCTCCACTCCGATTCGGCGATCCGCCGTAGCTGCGCGTCGGACAATGGCAGGTGCGTAGAGGCAAAACCGACGCCGCCGGGCTGCGGCAGTACCTCAATCAGATTCATGCCCGGGCTGCCGATGAAGTAGCCGACGAAAGTGTGGCTCGGTCGCTCGAACAATTGCCGCGGCGTGCCGAACTGGACGATCTGGCCGCCGTACATCACCGCGATCTTGTCGGCGAAGGTCGAAGCCTCCAATTGATCGTGGGTGACGTAGACCATGGTCAGGTTGAATTGCTCGTGAATCTGCTTGAGCTTGCGCCGCAGCTTCCACTTCAGGTGTGGATCAATCACCGTCAGCGGCTCGTCGAAGAGGATCGCCGAGACGTCGTCACGGACCAGCCCACGGCCCATCGAAACTTTCTGTTTTTCGTCGGCGGTGAGGTTGCGCGCCTTTTTGCTCAGCAGCGCCTGGAGGTCGAGCACCTCGGCAATTTCCTGCACCTTGCTATGAATTTTCGCTTCGGCCATGCCCTGGTTACGCAAGGGAAACGCCAGGTTGTCGAACACCGTCATGGTGTCGTAGACCACTGGAAACTGGAACACCTGGGCGATGTTGCGCTTCTCCGGGGTCAGGTCGTTAACCACTTTACCGTCGAACAGCACCTGGCCCTGCGACGGGCTGAGCAGGCCGGAAATGATGTTGAGCAACGTCGACTTGCCGCAGCCCGACGGCCCAAGCAAGGCATAGGCGCCGCCCTGCTCCCAGACGTGATCCATTTCGCGAATCGCGTAATCGTCAGGTCCGGCCGGTGTGCGGGTGTAGCTGTGGGCAAGGTTTTGCAAACGTATTTCAGCCATCAGGCAACCCTCGCGATGCGCCGACCGGGGGCCTGAACCAGCCGTCCTTGCGCATCGAACACGAACAGTTTATGGGTCGGGATGTAGATACGAATGGGCGCATCAACGTCGTATTCGTGAACGCCGGGCAAGTGCAGCACCAGAAGAAAATGTTCATTGCGCACGTGCAGGAAGGTTTCCGAACCGCTGATCTCGGCCACCTCTACGGTCACCGCCAACTCCAGATCGTCGTCGTTGCTCGGCACCAGCGAGATGTGGCTGGGACGCACGCCGAAGCGGAACTCACCTTCGCCGACCGGGCGCAGGTCGACGTTCAGCGGGAAATGCACGAAGTTGGCGAAGCTGACCTCATTGCCGGCAATGCGCCCGGGCATCAGGTTGATCGGCGGCTCGCTGAACAATTCCGCCGCCAGCACGGTTTGCGGCTGGTGATAAACCTCGGACGATTTGCCGCTCTGGATCACCCGGCCCTCGTGCAGAATGGTCGTGGTGCCGCCCAGCGCCAGCGCCTCGTTGGGTTCGGTGGTGGCGTAAATCGCAATGGTGTGGCGCGCCTTGAACAGCTCGCGCATTTCCTGACGCAGTTCTTCGCGCAGCTTGTAATCGAGGTTGACCAGCGGTTCGTCGAACAGGATCAGTTCGGCGTCCTTGACCAGCGCCCGGGCCATGGCCGTGCGCTGTTGCTGACCACCAGACAGTTCGAGGGGATGGCGCTGCAGGAACTTTTCAATGCGCAACATCTTCGCCGTCTCCAGCACTTTGCTCTGGATCAGTTCGTTGGACACGCCGCCCTGGCGCAACGGCGAGGCGATGTTCTCGAACACGGTCATGGTTGGGTAATTGATGAATTGCTGATAGACCATCGACACATTGCGCAGACGCACCGGGCGTTGAGTGATATCGACGCCGTTCATCAGGATGCGACCACCGTCGGGTTTGTCGAGACCGGCCATCAAGCGCATCAGGCTGGTTTTGCCGGACAGCGTACGGCCGAGCAAAACGTTGAACGATCCGGGTTCGAAACTCAGGCAGGCATCGTCGATCCAGGTCTGGCCCTCGACGGTGCGGCTGACGTGCTCCAGGGTGAGTGACATGGCTCGGCCTTTTTATTATTGGGAGTCAAGCAACCGGGATGACAGAGCGACATTCGTGCCAGAAATGGCAAGTCATTGATCTTCATGAAAAATGTTTTCAGGGGAGGGATAAAGGCGTTCGTTGCTGAACAGAAATGAACAGCTGCGCTTGAACAACTGAACACTGCGCCGGTTGACAATGAACAATAGTGAACAACAATGTATGAACGGTTTTGCGACCCAATTACCCGAATTCACCACGCCCCCCGTAGCAGCTTGCGAAGCCTGCGTCCGGCGACGCGGTCGTCGTAACATCAGGCGTCGCGGTGTATCAGGATGACTGCGCATGCCGGATATACGACGACTGCGTCGCCGGACGCAGGCTTCGCCAGCTGCTACAAAGTCCGCGCCGGCCAATGGCGTTAAGCAAAAAACAAACAACGCGTTTGTCCATAACAAAAATAATAATGCCCAGAGATCGATTGCCATGGCCGCACCTGCCCTGCCGCTCTCCCACGACACCATCATCCAGGACTCCTGGTCACGGTGCCGCGCCTTTGGCCTTGATCATCAGAGCGCCCCGGCGTTCGACCAGTTGCCCGCTGCAGACATTGCCCAGTTGCTGGAGAGCCAGCACTCACTGGTGCAGACCACGCACCAGGAAGTCCTGCCCTATTACGAAAACATTCTCAGCAATTCCAATTGCCTGATCATGCTCGCTGACCATCAAGGCCAGGTGCTGACCTCATGGGGCACCCAGCGCTTTATCGCGCCGAGCCTGACTCGCGGTTTCAGCGCTGGTGCCAGCTGGATGGAGCGATGCAGCGGCACCAATGCGATCGGCACGGCGCTGGCCTGTGAGCAAGCAGTGCACATCGAACACGATGAGCATTTTCTCAAGGCCAACCGTTTCATGACCGGTTCCGCCGCGCCGATTTTCGATGCCGACCGTAAGGTCATTGCGGTGCTGGACGTGTCCAGCGACAGCTACCTGCCGCCGTCGCACACGCTCGGCATGGTCAAGATGATGAGCCAGACCGTGGAGAATCGGCTGATTCTGAACCTGTTCCATGGCCAGCATTTTCAATTGACGTTCAACACCGGGCTGAACAACCTCGACAGCCAATGGGCCGGTTTACTGATTTTTGATGAAAGCGGTCAGGTGCTGTCTGCCAACCGCCGTGCGGATAATCTGTTGGGCATCAGCCTGTCGCGGGTCAGCGTCGAGAGTCTGTTCAAAGTCTCGCTGCTGGAACTGCTGAATCAGCCCGAGGGCTTGCCGTTTGCCTTGCAGGCGTCCGGGCGCAACCGTTTTCAGTGCCTGATCAAGCGGCCGAGGCAGGTGCCGATTCAGGCCAGAGTTTTTGCACAACCGGCAGTGCCCGCGCCCGCAGCAATCAGCCTCGATACCCTGCACTTCGGCGACAGTCGCGTTGAAAAAGCCGTGCGCCAGGCCGAACGCTTGCTGGAAAAAGACATTCCCCTGTTGATTCACGGCGAAACCGGGGTCGGCAAGGAAGTCTTCGTCAAAGCGCTCCATCAAGGCAGCTCGCGCGGCAAACAGCCATTCATCGCCGTCAACTGTGCGGCGATCCCCGCCGAACTGGTGGAGTCGGAACTGTTCGGTTATGAGAAAGGCGCGTTCACCGGCGCCAGCCAGAAAGGCAGCATCGGCCTGATCCGCAAGGCTGACAAAGGCACCTTGTTCCTCGACGAAATTGGCGACATGCCGCTGCCGACGCAAGCGCGTTTGTTGCGGGTGTTGCAGGAGCGCTGCGTGCAGCCGGTGGGCAGCAGCGAGTTGTTCCCGGTCGACATCCGTATTATTTCGGCGACCAACCGTGCGTTGCGCGAGCAGGTTCAGTCGGGGCGGTTTCGTGAGGACCTGTATTACCGCATCGGTGGGCTGACGCTGGAATTGCCGCCGCTGCGCGAGCGCAGCGACAAGCAAGCGCTGTTCACGCGCCTGTGGGAACAGCACCGCGAGCCGGCGCAATGGGCCGGGCTCAGTCGAGAGGTGATGGAGTTGTTCAGCCGCCACCCGTGGCCGGGGAATTTGCGTCAGGTCAGCAGCGTGATACAGGTCGCCCTGGCCATGGCCGAAGAACAGCCGGTGCGGCCGGAGCATTTGCCGGATGATTTTTTTGTTGATCTGCAGATGGCGCCGGTGGAATTGCCGGACACCGTGGCCGTGGATTTGAATGATGCGCAGGATTTGAATCGGCAGTTGCAGGCGGCGGGGGGAAATATTTCGCACCTGGCCAGGCGCCTGGGCGTTAGCCGCAATACGCTTTATAAGCGATTGCGCCAGGCTGAATGATTAGTAAGCCGCAGTGTTTCTGCTCGGCTTGAGACCAGCGCGAGCAGGCTCGCTCCCACAGGGAATTTGTGCCTTACACAGAACTCAAACCTATTGAAAATCCAATGTGGGAGCGAGCCTGCTCGCGATGGCCTCGGTCGCGGCGCCACCAGACTTGCAGCTGCTCAAATAACAAAAACCCGCACAAGGCGGGTTTTGTTTGTAGCGACTACAGCAATCAGTCAGCCAGACGCCAGGTCGTGCCACCCTTGCCATCTTCGAGCACCACGCCCATCGCGGTGAGCTGGTCGCGGATGCGGTCGGATTCGGCCCAGTCTTTACCCGCACGAGCGGCCAGACGCGCAGCAATCAGCGCATCAACCTCAGCCGCATCCACGCGCCCTGCGGCACCGGCCTGCAGGAAATCGTCGGCTTCCAGCTGCAACACGCCCAACACGCTGGCCAGCTCTTTCAAGCGCGCTGCCAAACCCGCCGCCGCCTCGAGATCGCTCTCGCGCAGACGATTGATCTCACGCACCATTTCGAACAACACCGCGCAGGCTTCCGGCGTGCCGAAATCGTCGTTCATCACCTGGGTAAAGCGTTCGACAAACGCCTCGCCACCGGCCGGCGTTACGCTCGGCAAACCTTTCAACGCATGGTAGAAACGCTCGAGCGCGCTCTTGGCGTCCTTGAGGTTGTCTTCCGAATAGTTGATCGCGCTGCGGTAATGACTCGACACCAGCAGGTAACGCACGACTTCCGGGTGGTACTTTTCCAGCACGTCGCGGATGGTGAAGAAGTTGTTCAACGACTTGGACATCTTCTCGCCATTGATGCGGATCATGCCGCAATGCATCCAGGCGTTGGCGTAGGTCTGGCCGGTGGCCGCTTCGCTCTGGGCGATTTCGTTTTCGTGGTGCGGGAACTCAAGGTCGCTGCCGCCGCCATGAATATCGAAGGTCTCGCCCAGGCAGCAGGTCGACATCACCGAGCACTCGATGTGCCAGCCAGGACGACCGTCGCCCCACGGCGAAGGCCAGCTAGGCTCGCCCGGCTTGGTGGCTTTCCACAGGACAAAGTCGAGCGGGTCCTGTTTCGACTCGTCGACTTCGATCCGTGCGCCGATGCGCAGGTCTTCGATCTTCTTGCGCGACAACTTGCCGTAGCCCATGAATTTGCCGACGCGGTAGTACACGTCGCCATTGCTCGCGGCGTAGGCATATCCCTTGTCGATCAGGGTCTGGATCATGCTGAGCATGCCCGGAATGTGATCGGTGGCGCGCGGTTCCATGTCCGGCTTCTGGATGTTCAGGCGCGCTTCGTCTTCGTGCATCGCCGCGATCATGCGCTCGGTCAAGGCTTCGAACGACTCGCCGTTCTCGTTGGCCCGATTGATGATCTTGTCGTCGATGTCGGTGATGTTGCGCACATACGTCAGGTTGTAACCGCTGAAGCGCAACCAGCGGGTCACCAGGTCGAACGCGACCATGCTGCGGCCGTGACCCAAGTGGCAGTAGTCGTACACGGTCATCCCGCAGACGTACATGCGCACATTGTTGCCATCCAGCGGCTTGAACACTTCTTTGCTCTTGGTGAGCGTGTTGTAGATCGAAAGCACTTTAGAGGTTCCTTGAATCACTGGCCCCACGAATCACGCAAGGTCACGGTACGGTTGAACACCGGATGACCAGGTTTCGAGTCTTTGATATCGGCGCAGAAGTAGCCTTCGCGCTCGAACTGGAAACGGTCTTCCGGTTGTGCGTCGCCCAGCGAGGGTTCGGCACGACAACCGGTCAGTACCTGCAGCGAGTCAGGGTTGATGTTGTCGAGGAAACTGGCGCTGTCTTCGGCCTTCTCCGGGTTCGGCGAACGGAACAGGCGATCGTACAAGCGCACTTCGCACTCGATGCTGGCCGCCGCCGGCACCCAATGCACCACGCCTTTGACCTTGCGGCCTTCAGGGTTCTTGCCGAGGGTTTCCGGGTCGTACGAGCAACGCAGCTCGACGATATTGCCATCGGCGTCCTTGATCGCTTCGTCGGCGCGGATCACGTAGCTGCCACGCAGGCGCACTTCGCCGTTCGGCTCCAGGCGCTTGTAGCCCTTCGGCGGCTCTTCCATGAAGTCATCGCGGTCGATGTAGATTTCACGCGCGAACGGCAGCTTGCGTACGCCGAGTTCTTCCTTCTGCGGATGACGCGGCAGTTCGAGGTTGTCGACCTGATCTTCCGGGTAATTGGTGATCACGACTTTCAATGGACGCAGCACGCACATCGCGCGCGGCGCGTTCGCATCGAGGTCCTGACGGATGCTGAACTCGAGCATGCCGTAGTCGACCACGCCGTCGGAACGGTTGGTGCCGACCATCTCGCAGAAGTTGCGAATCGACGCCGGGGTGTAGCCACGGCGGCGGAAGCCGGACAGCGTGGACATGCGCGGGTCATCCCAGCCATGCACGTGCTTTTCATCGACCAGTTGCTTGAGCTTGCGCTTGCTGGTGATGGTGTAGTTCAGGTTCAGGCGGCTGAACTCGTACTGACGTGGGTGTGCCGGTACTGGTAGAGCGTCCAGGAACCAGTCGTACAGCGGGCGATGGCTTTCGAACTCGAGGGTGCAGATCGAGTGGGTGATGCCTTCGATGGCGTCCGACTGACCGTGGGTGAAGTCGTAGTTCGGGTAGATGCACCACTTGTCACCGGTCTGGTGGTGATGCGCGTGACGGATGCGGTACATGATCGGGTCGCGCAGGTTCATGTTCGGCGAGGCCATGTCGATCTTCGCCCGCAGCACGCGTGCGCCGTCCGGGAATTCGCCAGCGCGCATGCGGGCGAACCAGTCGAGGTTTTCTTCGACGGAGCGATCGCGGAACGGGCTGTTCTTGCCCGGCTCGGTCAGAGTGCCGCGGTATTCCTTGGCTTGTTCCGGGCTCAAGTCATCGACGTAGGCCTTGCCGGCCTTGATCAGCTCGACGGCCCATTCGTGCAACTGGTCGAAATACTGCGAGGCGTAGCGCACTTCGCCGGACCACTCGAAGCCCAGCCATTTGACGTCGCTTTCGATCGCGTCGATGTATTCCTGGTCTTCCTTGGCCGGGTTGGTGTCGTCGAAACGCAGGTGGGTGACGCCGCCGAATTCCTGGGCCAGGCCGAAGTTCACACAGATCGACTTGGCGTGACCGATATGCAGGTAGCCGTTGGGCTCAGGCGGGAAACGGGTGACGATCTGCGTGTGCTTACCCGAGTCCAGGTCCGCCTGGATGATCGGGCGCAGGAAATTGACCGGCACGGCAGGGCCGGTCTTGGCATTCGAGGTAGGGTCGACAGTGGGCTTGCTCATAGGATCCTTGAACGTACAAGTGCGCGGCCGGAAGACAGCCAGACAAAACAAAGCCGCTATCATAGCCGATGCCGTCAAGGCGCTGACAGAGCAGGCCCGAAAACGGCTGCATTTAATCGGCGGCAAATGAAAAACAGCCTCGAAATTCGCGCCCGGCACGCTAAACTGCGCACCTTGGCCGACACTGGCCGGACCGGTGGCGGGCCCCGTTGCCCCGAAACCCACGAATTCCTTGAAAGAGTAGCCAACATGACCCAAGTCAAACTGACCACCAACCACGGCGACATCGTCCTTGAACTGAACGCTGAAAAGGCACCGCTGACCGTTGCCAACTTCATCGAGTACGTGAAAGCCGGGCACTACGAAAACACCGTTTTCCACCGCGTTATCGGTAATTTCATGATCCAGGGCGGCGGTTTCGAGCCAGGCATGAAAGAAAAGAAAGACAAGCGCCCAAGCATCCAGAACGAAGCCGACAACGGCTTGCCGAACGAGAAGTACACTGTCGCCATGGCTCGCACCATGGAGCCGCATTCGGCGTCCGCGCAGTTCTTCATCAACGTGGCTGACAACAGCTTCCTGAACCACAGCGCCAAGACCACTCAGGGTTGGGGCTACGCGGTATTCGCCAAAGTGGTTTCCGGCACTGACGTCGTCGACAAGATCAAAGGCGTGGCCACCACTTCCAAGGCCGGCCACCAGGACGTACCTGCAGACGACGTGATCATCGAGAAAGCCGAGATCATTGAGTGATACTGCTGATTTCAGATTTGCATCTGGAAGAGGAGCGCCCGGACATCACCCGGGCGTTTCTGGATTTGCTCGCCGGGCGTGCCCGCTCGGCGAGTGCGTTGTACATTCTCGGCGACTTTTTCGAGGCGTGGATTGGCGACGATGCCATGACGCCCTTTCAGCGTTCCATCTGCCAGGCCCTGCGCGAACTCAGCGACAGCGGCACGGCGATTTTCCTGATGCACGGCAATCGCGACTTCATGCTCGGCCAGGCCTTTTGCAGACAGGCCGGTTGTACGCTACTGAAGGACCCGAGTGTCGTGCAGTTCGCAGGCGAGTCGGTGCTGTTGATGCACGGCGACAGCCTGTGCACCCGCGACGAGGCTTACATGAAGCTGCGTCGCTATCTGCGCAATCCCGTCACCCTGTTCATTCTGCGCCATCTGCCGCTGGGCACCCGGCATAAACTGGCGCGCAAGTTGCGCAGTGAAAGCCGTACGCAAACGCGGATGAAAGCCAATGACATCGTCGATGTCACACCGGAAGAAGTGCCGCGAGTGATGCAGGAACATGGCGTGAAGACGCTGATCCACGGGCATACCCATCGACCGGCGATTCACAAGCTGCAGATTGGCGAACAGGCGGCTCGCCGGATTGTGTTGGGCGATTGGGATCGTCAGGGCTGGGCGTTGCAGGTGGACGAAAACGGATTCGCCCTGGCGCCTTTCGACTTCGCGCCGCCAGCGCAGTTGGCAGCACCTTCCACCTGAGGGGGCTCGTCCCTGCACGCCGCCGCGGTTTAAATGACGAACACAAATCCCCTTGTGGGAGCGAGCCTGCTCGCGAAGGCGCAGTCATATTCAACCTCTCATTGACTGATCCACCGTATTCGCGAGCAGGCTCGCTCCCACCGGGACTTGTGCTGGGTTTAATGCCCTGCCGATGCAGGCCCCGCCTTCGCCGCAAACGGCGGTTTCGCCAGCCACACGATCACGATCAACCCCATGAACGCCCAGCCGAGCAATGTGAAGTAGTCGATGGTCGACAGCATGTACGCCTGACTGGTCAGCACATGATCGAGCTGCGCATACGCTGGATTGCTTGGGCCGCCCAGCGCATTCAGCGCCTCGCGGGTTGCCGGTTCGTAAGTGCTGATGCTTTCGCTCATGTACGCATGGTGCTGGTCCGCCCGGCGAATCCAGATCCACGTGGTTAGCGACGCTGCGAAACTCCCGCCCAACGTCCGCAGAAACGTCGCCAACCCGGCGCCATCGGCGATCTGGCTCGGTGGCAGGTCCGACATCAGAATGCTCAGGGTCGGCATGAAGAACAGCGCCACGCCAATCCCCATGAATAACTGCACCAGCGCGATGTGCTGAAAGTCCACTTCGTTGGTGAAACCGGCGCGCATGAAGCAGCTCAAGCCAATCGCCAGAAATGCCAGCCCGGCCAGCAAACGCAGGTCGAATTTGTGCGCGTACTTGCCCACGAACGGCGACATCAGGACCGGCAGAATCCCGATCGGCGCCACGGCCAGACCGGCCCAGGTGGCGGTATAGCCCATCTGCGTCTGCAACCATTGCGGCAAAATCAGGTTGATGCCGAAGAAACCGGCATAGCCCAACACCAGCACAATCGTGCCGATCCGGAAGTTACGATGGGCGAACAGCCGCAGGTTGACCACCGGATGCTGGTCGGTCATCTCCCAGATCACGAACACCGCCAGCGCAATCACCGAAATCGCCGCGCCCATGATGATGAAATTGGACTCGAACCAGTCCAGGTCGTTGCCTTTGTCGAGGATCACCTGAAGCGCGCCGACTCCGATGATCAGGGTGATCAGACCGACGTAATCCATCGGCTGATAACTGGTCACCACCGGGCGAGCCTTGAGTTGCTGGCGCACCACCATCACCGCGAAAATCCCGATCGGCACGTTGATGAAGAAAATCCACGGCCAACTGTAGCTGTCGGTAATCCAGCCACCGAGAATCGGCCCGGCAATCGGCGCCACGACCGTAACCATCGCCAGCAACGCCAGGGCCATGCCGCGCCTGGCCGGTGGATAGACGGCGATGAGCAGCGTCTGGGTCATCGGGTACAGTGGGCCGGCCACCAGCCCTTGCAGGACACGAAAGCCGATCAACTCCGGCATCGAGGTGGAAATCCCGCACAGAAACGAGGCCAGTACAAACAGAATGGTCGCCCACAGAAACAGCTTCACTTCACCGAAGCGGCGACTGAGCCAACCGGTCAGCGGCAGCGCGATCGCATTACTCACGGCGAAAGACGTGATGACCCAGGTGCCCTGCTCCGAGCTCACGCCGAGGTTGCCGGAAATGGTCGGCAGCGCCACGTTGGCAATGGTGGTGTCGAGCACCTGCATGAACGTCGCAAGCGACAGCCCGATTGTGCTTAGCAGCAGGCTGGGCGGCGTGAAAGACGCTTTATTGCTCATCGCGAATCCTTTGAAACTGAACGGGCGCTAAAAACGCAGCAAACCCTGTGGGAGCGAGCTCATGAGGTGAGCAATCCTTTGTGTGGCTTTGTGGTGAGGCGCTTCTGTGGTGATGCGGCTTTGTGATGAGAGGCTCCTGCGGTGATAGGGCTTTGTGATGAGAGGCTTTTGTGGTGATGGGGCTTTTTGATAAGAGGCTCCTGTGGTGATAGGGCTTTGTGATGAGGGGCTCCTGTGGTGATGGGGCTTT
>NZ_CABVGX010000028.1:35112-80817 GCF_902497625.1 Pseudomonas fluorescens
CCACAGATGCACCCTTGCCACAAAAGCCCCATCACCACAGATGCACCCTTGCCACAAAAGCCCCATCACCACAGATGCACCCTTGCCACAAAAGCCCCATCACCACAGATGCACCCTTGCCACAAAAGCCCCATCACCACAGATGCACCCTTGCCACAAAAGCCCCCATCACCACAGAAGTACTCTTGCCACAGCTCCCTCAACACAGCCCCTTCACCACGGCCCCCCCACATAAATTCACACTCGAGATCACCCAACAGGCTCACCACTTGAGCTCGCTTTCCACAGGTCGGTGTCAGCGGCGTGCGGTCTTGCTGATCGTCGCGCTGTTGTCGTGGATCAGCCGGGTGATCATCTCGTCGGCCTCGGCCAATTGACGGTCATACACCGTGGTGCTGAACGAAGCCTTTTGCGGCGGCTGTTGCGCCAGCACCGGGCCGCTCTGGTCGTGGAGGTCGACGTCGACCTGAGTCGACAAGCCAACGCGCAACGGGTGTTTGGCCAGTTGCTCGGCGTTGATGTGAATCCGCACCGGCACCCGCTGCACGATCTTGATCCAGTTGCCGGTGGCGTTCTGCGCGGGCAACAGGGCAAACGCGCTGCCGGTGCCGGCCCCGAGGCTGTCGATGGTGCCGCTGTATTTTACGTCGCTGCCGTACAGGTCGGCCTCAATGTCGACCGGTTGACCGATGCGCATGTCCCGCAGCTGGGTTTCCTTGAAATTGGCGTCGATCCACAACTGATCCAGCGGAATCACCGCCATCAGCGCGGTACCCGGCTGCACCCGTTGACCGAGTTGCACGGTGCGTTTGGCAACATAACCGGTGACCGGCGCGATCAAGGTGCTGCGAGCGTTGGTCAAATACGCCTGGCGCAACTGCGCGGCGGCCGCCATCACGTCGGGATGCGACGACACGACCGTGTCATCGACCAGCGCACTGCTGGTGTTGAGCTGCTGGCGAGCGTTGGCCAGGGCGTTTTGCGCCGAGGCCAGGTCATCGCGAGCGTGGGACAGTTCTTCCTGTGAAATCGCCCCGCCGGCGGCAAGACTCTTGCGCCGGTTGTAATTGTCCTGGGCTTTTTGCACTTCCGCCTGTTGCGCGTTGACCTGGGCTTTCATGCCGTCGACGTTGCTGTACAAACCGCGCACTTGCCGCACGGTGCGGGCCAGGTTGGCCTGGGCACTTTGCAGCCCGACCTGGGCATCATTCGGGTCGAAGTTGATCAACACCTGACCTTCGTGCACCAGATCGCCGTCATCCGCGCCAATGCTGACCACAGTGCCGGTTACCAGCGGAGTGATTTCCACCACGTTGCCGTTGACGTAGGCGTCGTCGGTACTTTCGTTCCAGCGCCCGTAGAGTTCGTGATAGGCCCAGACGCCGAGGCCGGCGAGCACCACGACGACGGCCAGCACGATCAGCATGATCTTGCGTTTGCGCGGGTTGCTGGTGTCTGGGTTGTTGCCAGGAGCTTGTGGGTTTTCTGCAGTGGCCATGACCATTACCTTGGAAGTGTTGTGCTGCGTGGCGGATTAACGTCGGCGGCGGTCAGGGTTTCGCCCTGAAACCCACCCCCCAACGCCTGCATCAGCTGAATCGACAGGTCGATCTGTTCGGCATTCAGGTTGGCCAATTGGCGCTGGGCCTGAAGCAATTGCTGTTCGATGCTCAACACGTCGAGGTAATTGCCGATGCCGGAGCCATAACGCTGGACCACGGTGTTGTAGGAATCCCGGGCAATGTCGGTGGCGTGCTGTTGCGCACCGATCTGCCGGGCGATGTCGCGCAACTGGTTGATCGTGTCACTGACGTCCCCGAGGGCACGCACCAGGCTTTTGTTGTACTGCGCCACCGCGAGATCGTAGTCGGCGTCGCGAGAATCGAGGTCGGCGCGCAAGCGGCCGCCGTCGAAAATCGGCAGTGAGATCGTCGGCCCGACATTGAAGAAACGGCTGGCCGAACCAAACATCGCATCGCCCAGCAACGACTCGACCCCGGCCGCCGCGCTCAGGTTGAGGTTGGGATAGAAGCGGGTTTTGCCGGCATCGATATTCCTGCTCGCAGCTTCGACCCGCCACCGCGCAGCGACGAGGTCCGGTCGGCGCCCGAGCAGTTCGGCCGGCAGCACCGACGGCAGCGCTACCGCGCTGGCCTGCAGGACTTTCGGGCGGGCAATCTCGTTGCCGCGATCCGGCCCTTTGCCAAGTAGCACCGCCAAGGCGATTTTCGCCGTCTGCAGGCGTTTCTCGGCGTCGATCAGGCTGGCTTCGGACGTGGCGGCAAGGCTTTCGGTCTGCTGGAACTGGTAATCGCTGTCGATCCCGGCGCTCAAGCGACGCTGGCTCAGTTCCAGCATTTGCCGGGTCCGTTTCAGGTCTTCGCTGGCGAGGTCGTGAACAATGTGCGCCTGGCCGAGATCGCTGTAAGCGCGGGCGACGTCGGCGGACAGGGTCAACTGCGCGGCCTGCTGGTCGACTTCGGCGGCACGGGCCTCGCCCAACGCCGCTTCCCAGGCAGCTCTCTGACCGCCCCAGAGATCGAAGTTGTAATTGAAACTGGCGCCGAGGTTGCGCAAGGTCGAATACGCCCCGCCCTGCCCCCTTGGGTCCTGATCACGGGCCAGACGCGAACGGCTGACGCCCGCGCTGGCATCCACCGTCGGCATGCGTTCGGCGTTGGCCGCGTAAGCGGCGGCGCTGGCCTGATGGGCACGGGCGTCGGCGATCTGCATGTCGGGACTGTCCTGCAAGGCTTCACGGATCAGGCCGTCGAGCTGCGGGTCGCCGAGGCTTTGCCACCAGTCGCTTTTCGGCCAGGCGGCTGGGGACAGGGTGACACCGCTGAGCGATTGGCCGGCCTTGAGGTTTTTCGCGTCGAGGCTGACGCCTTCGGTGTTCAAGCCGCTGTAACTGGCGCAACCGGCCAGGGTCATGGCCAACAGCACCAGACTGAAGCCGCTGCGCAAGAGTTTACTGTTCATGGTTTGCCTACCCGCAACAGGGTGATCGAATCACCCGCTGCTACCAGGATTTTCTGCAGAATGTTTTCGAGGGTTTTCAGTTCTTCGGCGCTGATGGCACCAGCCAGTTCATTCATCGCATCGGCGCCAATCTCGGGCAGACGGTCGGTCAGTTGCTGACCTTGCTCAGTAAGCACCAGTTGCACCTGGCGGCGATCGGCGGCAGAACGTTGGCGGGCGAGGAAGCCTTTCTGTTCCAGACGATCAAGCATGCGCGTCATCGATCCGCTGTCGATCGACAAATGCCGGCACAACTCGGCCGGCGTATCGACCCCCATCTGCGCCATGATGATCAACACTTTGAACTGCGCAGCGGTGATGCCATGCGGTTCCATGTGCGTGTCGAGGATCCGGTCCTTGAGCAACGCGGCCCGCCCGAGCAACAGGCCGAGGTGGCAGTTTTTGAATTCGTCGGGCGTGAAGTGCTTCATCCGGTCACCGATTAGCTGCCTAGGCAGAGAATGTATGACGAGATGTTACTGCCTAGGCAGCGAATGTCAACGCAATAGTTAGCTTGCTTTGTATTTTACTGATAAGTGGTCGGACACGATCATAAGATCGCAGCCTGCGGCAGCTCCCACAGGATCGCGTTGAACACGATTCTGTAGGAGCTGCCGAAGGCTGCGATCCTTTGATCTTGAGGGGGCTAAAAATCGCGCTTGTAGAAGATATCCAGCGAACTCGCGACGCCGCCCGCTGCTTCGAGGTAGACCTTCTTGCTTAACTTGTAGCGCAAGGCAATGGTGTTGGCCGGTTCGAATACGCCGACGCCGTAACGCAGGCTGAGTTTATCGGTGATGTTGCCGCTGGCCACCACGCTGGTGGCGTCGCCACTGCCCTCGGTGTCGAGCTGGAAGTCTTGAATGCCAAGGTTCTTCGCCATGCTGCTGGTCACCCCCGAACTGCCCATCAGCCCTAACCCCAAGGCTGCCTGGGCGAGCATGTTGTTGTCTTCTCCGGTGGTGCTCAGCGGTCGGCCCAGCACCAGGTACGACAACGCCTGTTCCTGGCTCATCGCCGGCTCGGAGAAAATCT
Source organism: Pseudomonas fluorescens (assembly GCF_902497625.1). Classification (GTDB taxonomy): domain Bacteria; phylum Pseudomonadota; class Gammaproteobacteria; order Pseudomonadales; family Pseudomonadaceae; genus Aquipseudomonas; species Aquipseudomonas fluorescens_BQ. The sequence continues at coordinate 39,169 of NZ_CABVGX010000028.1, forward strand.
GCGTGGTCGGCTGTTCGGCGCTGCCGCTCAGGCGGATACCGGCAATGACATCGTCGGTCTGGCGAATCGCTTCGATGTCCAGGTAGGGTTGATCCAGCGGTCCGGCAAACAGCAGTCGCGCACGCCGCACCGTCAAGCGCTGCCCATAGGCGCGATAACGGCCATCGTTGAGCCACAGCTCGCCGCGCGTGTCCATGTTGTCGCCGATGTGTACGCGCCCTTTCAGGTTGGCGGTCAGGCCGAATCCGCTGAAGCTGAGTTTGTCGTCGCCTACCACTACGTCAACGTCCATCGCCATGGCCATCGGCGGTTTGCCCTCCTCGGTCTGCGCACCAATGATGACCGTATCGTCGGATACCTTGACCGTTGACGGCGGCAACTCGCGCACCGTGATCTCGCCGCGCGGCACCAGGACCGTGCCGGCAATCGCCAGCTTGTCGTCCTTCAGCGAAATCTTCAGGTCCGGTGCCACTTCAAGCTTGGCGTAGGGTTCAACGGTGACCGGCAACTGTGTGCCCTTGAGCGCCAGGTCCACCAGCAACGCCTGACCCCAGGCGATATCGCCGGTCAGGCTGCCCTGACCGGTCTTGCCACTTTTCCAGCCACCATTGAGCTGTACGGTTTCACCGGCAATCAGCGCTTTCACCTGCAAGTCCCGCAGTTCCATCGGCAATTCCGGGCCGGACACTTCGCCGTCGCTGAGCAGCAGATTGCCGTTGACCAGCGGCGCCATCAGCCCGCCGGACAACGTGCCGCTACCGTTCAAGTGACCGTTCAGCGTTTCCACCATCGGTACAAACGGCCGCACCACTGACAAATCCAGACCGCTGAGACGGAAGGAACCGCTCAGCGGCTTGTCGGCCGGCATTGGATTGATCTGCGCCTGAACCATCAGTTCACCGAGTTTGCCACCGACAAAATTGAGGTCGGTGTCGATACGTTTCGGCGTCAGTTTGCTGGTGAGTTTCAGCGTCTGGTACGGAAAATCCAGCCACTGCCCTTTGTCGCGCATGCGAAGCATACCGCCGCTGGCGTCAACGCTGATCTGGCCGTTCGGGCCGCTGGCCGGCAGATCGAGTTGCAGGTCGGCATTCAGCCGGCCCCGCCAGGCGAGATCCTTGGGCATCCATTGCGCCAGGCTTTCAATCGGGAACTGCTTGAGCTGATAACGCAGTTTCGGTTCCGGCATCAGGCGCTGGTCCTGGCCACACAGGCTGGCGGCACCGGATAGCCAGCAATGCGCGCCGAGGTTGATTTGACCGTCGGCCAGGCGTTCAAGCTTTGCCGGACTTTTAAGTTTCCAGTCCTGACCTCCAGCCTGAACAGCGCCACTGGCAAGGCGACCACGCCAGTTACCTTGATCCAGCACGCCGTCGAGGCCGAGCGCCAACTTCAGCTTCGGCCCCAGCAAATCCAGGCTCAGCTTCTGTTTCTTGATATCGCCCTGAGCGCTGGCGGTCAGGGTGCCCAGCGAGGTTTCACCAGCCTGAATGGCGCTGCCCTTGAGATCGATATTCGCCCGCTGCGCGCTGTCGAGTGTCGCGTCGAGGTTGAGGCGTTGCAGACTGTTGTCTTCGAAGGCCAGTTGCGTGCCTTGCAGGGCGAGCTTGCCTTGCGGCGCCTTGAGCGTACCGGCGACATCGACGCGGCCATTGAGCTGACCGCGCAATTGCGGCCAGAGCTGGGCCAGGCGCGACAACTTGATGTCGATCTGCCCGGCCAGCTTCTGTTGCAGGCTGCCCTTGCCCGTGATGCTGTTGTCGCCCAGACGAATCTGCAAGGCGCTGAGCGTCCACTGCTCACCGCCGCCATCGGCCTTGGCCTGGATCACCGCCGGCTGTCCGCGCAGTTTGCCCTTCAAATCCAGGTCCGCATTCAGGCTGAGTTTTTCGTCCTTCAGCTCGCCTGTGCTGCGCAGCGGCCCAGCCAGGGTGCCGGGCAATTCGGCCACCCAATAAGCCGGGTCGATTGCCGACAAATCGAGCGCGGTGTCCCAGGCAATGCCGTCGGCAAATTGCAGGTTCAGGTGCCCGTCGGCTTTGCCCTGCCCGGCCACCAATTGCAATTGTTGCAAATGGATTTTCGTCAGGTCGCCGGCAAACGGGCTGGTCAGGCTGAACGCTCCAGCCGGACCATCCAGCGCCGCCTTGAAGTTGCCGAGGTAGTTGCCGTCGGTGTAAGACACTTCGCCGTTGAAACTGCGCAGCGCCACCGCCGGCTCGTCAATCAGCGGATAAAGGCTGTGCCACGGGAAGTCCAGCCAGTCGATTTTTGCCGTGGCGCTGAGGCCTTTGCTCCAGTCGACAGCGCCGCTGAGCTTGAGGTTTTGTTTGTCGTTGGCGCTCAGGTCAAGGCCCGCAATTTGCGCGCCGCTGGCGTCGACTTTGCCTTGCAGCAACAACGCGATCGGGCCTTTTTCCGCTGGCAGCGTGGCGGCGCCATTCAACTGGTAACCCTTTTTCAGGTCACCCTCGCCGGTGAGTTCCACATTATTGAGTTGCAAGGTGTCGGGCAAATCGGCAACCGGTTTGAAGCCGCTGGCGGTGATGCGTACCTTGGCCGGCAGGTTTTCCACCAGGGGCTGTAACTCGCCGGTGAGTTTCCCATCCAGGTAACCGCTGCTGTCGGCGCTGAGATTGAGGGTTTTCAGCAGGTTGCCGTCCACTTTCAAATTCAGCGACCATGGTTGCGGTGCCGGCAGGGTCAGTTTGCCCTCGGCTTTCAGAGGCCAGTCGCCCGACGGTTGCAGCAAGCCGGACAAATCAAGACTCAGCTCATCGCGCTGCAATCGCACCGAATCGATCTGCAGACCTTGTTCGGTCCAGTGCGCCGCCAGTTGCAGCCCTCTCAGTTCTTCGCTGCCGTTAAATATCAGGCTGCCGATCTGCACGTCGCCCAGTTCCAGCGTCAAGGGCAACTTCAAGTCCGGCAAGGTGATCGGCCCGCTGCTTTCGTCTTCCGGTCCCGGCGGCAATTGCAGGCTGATCTGATCGGCTTTCAGTTGCTCGATGCACAAGGTCATGCGCAGCAGGCACGCCGGTGACCAGGCGAAAATCGTTTTGCTCAGTTCGACGCGGCTGGTGTCCTGCTGCCAGACCAAGTGGTCGGCGCTCCACTGCCCGCCGAGCCGGCCCTGAAAATTGTCAACGCTCAAACCCGGCACCCAACCCAGCGCCCAGCGACTGCCGGTCGCGGAGCCCAGCACCGTCGCCAGCGTCAGGATGATCAGCATCAGCAGCGTAAAAATCGCCAGCAGCGTTATCTTCAAACCACGCGTCACAGCTCAGGCCCCATGGAAAAGTGCAACCGAATGCCGCCTTCATCGTCCAGCGCATGGGCCAGGTCAAGGCGAATCGGCCCCACCGGTGAGACCCAGCGCACGCCCACACCAACGCCAGTCTTGAGGTCCGGCAGGTCGAGCGAATTGAATGAATTGCCCTGGTCGACGAACGTCGCGACTCGCCACTTCTCGGCCACCGAATACTGATATTCGACGCTGCCTGCAATCATGTAGCGACCACCGATGCGGTCGCCGTCAGAGTTCTCCGGCGACAGGCTCTGGTAGTCATAGCCACGCACGCTCTGATCGCCACCGGCGAAGAAACGCAGCGACGGCGGCACTGATTTGTAGCCGTTGGTGGCACTGCCGCCGACCTGCACCCGACCGAGCAGACGGTGTTTGTCGAACACCGTTGTCAGGCCTTTGACCAGCGCGGTTCCGTATAACAGGTTGGTGTCGGAGCCCAGCCCTTCCTTGGCCACTTTGGTTTCGAATTGCAGACGGTAGCCGTTATGCGGGTCGATGCGGTTGTCGCTTTTCAGGTAGGAATAACTGACGCCAGGCATCAGCAACGTGCTCAAACCGGAATCATCACCGAGCCGATATTCTTCGCGCTGCCATTTCAGCGACACCACGCGCTGCCAGCCGCTGGGCAATTTGCTGTGCCATTCCGGGCCAAGCGTCAGCAGTTTGCTGAGGCTGTCCTTGTCGGCGATTTCTTCGCTCTGATAACCGCCGGCGAAGCGCAGCTTGTCGGTCAACGGCGGGTCCAGCGGGATGTCGTAAAACAGGCCGACGTTCTGCCGTGGCGCGGAGATCTCGGTTTCCCAGCCGTAGCTGTGGCCCTGCGGGTTGACCCAGTGGCGCGTCCAGTTGGCTTTGACCCGTGGGCCGACGTCGGTCGAATAGCCGACACCCAGGCCCAGGGTGCGTGGCTTGCGGGTTTCGAGTTTGACGTCGACCGGAATCACATTCTGCTTTGAAGCGGTGGGTGCCGCATCCACACGCACGCCTTCGAAATAGCCGCTCGACTGCAGCGCCTGACTGAGTTCGGCAATCAGTTCTGAGTCATAGGGCGCACCGCTCTTGAACGGCACCATGCGTTGCAGCAAGTCTTCATCAAACGGCGTGTCGCCTTCGAAGCTGACGTTGCCGAGGGTATAACGCGGACCGCTGTCGTAGACCAACTCGATGTCGGCCACACCGGCGCGCGGGTCGACGGCCAGTTTCTGGCGGGTGAAACGTCCGCTGAAAAAACCGTAGCGCGAGGCTTGATTCTGGATCAGCCGCTTGGCGTCTTCGTATTGGCCATGGTTGAGTACGGCGCCGGTTTTCAGCGCAGCACTTTTGGGTAAACGAAAGGATTTGAGGCTGGCCGCCGGGCCATCGACGCGCAAGGTGACATTGCGCAGGTGCACCGGCTCGCCGGGGGCGATATTCAGGATCAGGTGCGGGATTTTACCACCGGTCACGCTGCTGTCGATTTGCGGCTGATAATAACCCAGGGCCTGGGCGGCTTTGCGCGCCTGTTCTTCAGCGCCACGACTGAAGCGCAGCAAGGCCTCTTCGTCGCGATCGCCGAGACTGCCGATATAGCCCTCTATATTGGCCTTGAGCTCATCGTTGGACGGTTTGATCCGTACATCCAATTCGCTTTGCGCCAGCGCCGCGCAGCTGGTGATCAGCATCAGCACGCCGCTGGTAATTCTTCGTGGAAACTTCATAGGCGGATGCTATCACGAGCTTGAGCGCGTGATAGAGATCGACATGTAAGGAAAGGCTCAAAATCCCTAAGAGCTGGCGGCCTGCAGCACTACGGGGTTCGCGTGAAAAAACACATGTTCGCGGACGGGGCCGACAGCCACCTCGCCGATTTCCTCATAGCCCTGACGCTTGTAGAACTCCAGATAACGAGGATTCCCTGTGTCGAGCACCACACCTTGGGAATGTTCATCCACCGCGCACCAGTTATGCACCGCTTGCAAAAGTTGCTCGCCGAAATGCTGGCCCTGAAATTGCGGATGAATCCCCAGCAACGGCAGCAGGTGCACCGAGTCGGACGGCACGCAAGCCATCACCGCCTCGTGGTATTCCAGGTAACGCCGCGTGCAGCGAAAACCGGTGCTGAGCACCATGCGCAAGCGCCACGCCCAACTTTCGGTAACGCCGAGACGACGTTGTGGTGGCGCGATCAGGGCGATGCCGATCAAACGGTCGTTGACCAGCAGGCCGATGGCTGGCAAATCCTGCAGGAAGTGTTGTTTGACCAGTTCACGCACGGTTGCGCGGACCCGCTGCTCGTAACCGGGGCGTTCGGCTTCAAACAGAAACGCGAAGGTCGGTTCATGGCGGTAGGCCTGGTAAAGCAGGGAGCGGGCTTCGCGGGAGTAGCCGCTGTCGAGCATGTGGATATCAGCGATGGCAGTCGAGGTTTCGGGCATAACGGTAGATCTCCCCTGGCGCAGCTCAAATGACCGCGCTCTTGTTGTACGAGCCTTTGCGGGCTGTGACAGTTCCCCACAGGTATAGACCACCGATGGATCTTCATCGACTGCACTGGCCCGATTCCCACAGGTCGGCTAGCATCGCCCTTTTTCCAAGGACTGCCGACCATGAAGATCGTCTCCTTCAACATCAACGGGCTGCGTGCTCGCCCGCATCAGCTGGCGGCGCTGATTGATAAACATCAACCCGATGTCATCGGCTTGCAGGAAACCAAGGTCCACGACGACCAGTTCCCGCTGGCGGAGGTTCAGGCGCTCGGTTATCACGTGAATTTCCACGGCCAGAAAGGCCACTACGGCGTTGCGCTGCTGTCGCGCGAGAAACCGCTGGCGTTGCACAAAGGTTTCACCACGGATGACGAAGACGCCCAGCGCCGCTTCATCTGGGGCACTTTCGCCGATGCCAATGGGGCACCGGTGACCATCATGAACGGCTATTTCCCACAGGGCGAAAGCCGCGATCACCCGACCAAATTCCCGGCCAAGCAAAAATTCTACGGCGACCTGCAGCAACTGCTGGAGGGCCAGTTCACCAACGATCAAGCTGTTGTGGTGATGGGCGACGTCAACATTTCCCCGGAAGACTGCGACATCGGTATTGGCGCGGACAACATGAAGCGCTGGCTGAAAACCGGCAAATGCAGTTTCCTTCCGGAAGAGCGCGAGTGGATGGCGCGCTTGAAAAACTGGGGCCTGGTCGACAGCTTCCGTCATTTGAATCCGGAGGTCGCCGACCGTTTCAGCTGGTTCGATTACCGCAGCCGCGGCTTCGAAGATGAGCCCAAGCGCGGGTTGCGCATCGATGTAATCATGGCCTCCCACGGCCTGTTGCCACGGGTAAAAGATGCCGGCGTCGACTACGAGCTACGCGCCATGGAGAAACCTTCGGACCATGCGCCGATCTGGCTTGAGTTGAGCTGACCCTACGAAAGATCGTCCGATCGTGGACGATCTTTCGATCTGTCATCTTTGCGACATCTTACGGACTTAATCTCCGCGCACTTCCTGGCTTGATAAGGTGCCGGCATGACCCTGCGCGTGTTTTTCCTGTGGCTACTCTGCGCAGTCCTGCCGCTCTCGGCGCCGGCCGCAGATTTGCCGATCGTCCATCCCGGCGTCGTCCTGCGCATTCAGGGCTCCAACACCATTGGCGCAGCGCTCGGTCCAGCGCTTGTCGAAGGCCTGATGCGCGAGCAGGGTCTGCTCAAGGTGCATCGCGAGGTGTCTGACCAGGCCAATGAACTGAGCGTGGTGGGTGAAACCGCGGCGGGTCAGCGTGCAGTGGTGCAGATCGCCGCCCACGGTTCCAGCACCGGTTTCACCGCGCTGAAAAATACCACTGCCGACCTTGCTGCCTCATCTCGCCCCATCAAGGACGCCGAGATCACTGCGCTGCAATCCCTCGGAGATCTGAAATCTGCGGGCGCCGAGCAAGTCATCGCCATTGATGGCCTGGCAATCATCCTCCATCCGCAAAACCCGCTGACCCAACTGGACACCGAGCAACTGGCGCGCATCTTCAGTGGCGAAGCGAAAACCTGGGAGGACGTCGGCGGCAGCGGCGGAACGATCCACCTGTACGCGCGCGATGACCAGTCAGGCACGTTCGACACGTTCAAGGAAATTGTCCTCAGTCGCCATGGGAAACCCCTGAGTAATGCCGCGAGACGGTTCGAATCCAGCGAGCACTTATCCGACACGGTCAGTGACGACCCGCAAGGCATCGGCTTCATTGGCCTGCCTTATGTGCGCCAGGCCAAAGCCCTGGCGATTACTGACGGTCGCTCCCAGGCGATGTTGCCGCACAGCAGCCTGATCGCCACAGAAGATTATCCGCTGTCACGGCGCCTGTTCCTCTATCTTCCACCGCATGGTGACAACCCCTGGGCTCAGGCGCTGGTGGCCTTCGCCCAAAGCAGCGAGGGCCAGGCCATCGTTGCCGCCAACGGTTTCATCGCGCAGACCGTGCAGGCCATGAGCGTCACCCCTAACGCGTTGATGCCCGAGGCCTATCAGGCGCTCAGCCGTCATGCGCAGCGTTTGACGGTGAATTTCCGCTTCGAGGAAGGCAGTGCAACGCTGGACAACAAGGCGCGCCAGGATTTGTCGCGGGTGTTCGACTATCTGAAGCAGCACGGCAAAACCGATCGGCAGGTGACATTGGTAGGCTTCGGCGACGCCAAAAGCGATCCGGCGCGCGCAGATCTGCTGTCGAAATTGCGGGCGATGGCGGTCCGTCGGGAGCTGGTGAAAAACGGCGTGGTATTTCGCGAGATCCGCGGCTTCGGCGCCGAGATGCCGGTGGCGACAAATAGCGCGGATGAAGGCCGGATCAGGAATCGGCGCGTCGAGGTCTGGGTGTACTGAATCTGTAGCAGCTGCCGAGCCTGCGAGGCTGCGTCCGGCGGCGCAGCCGTCGTCAAACCTGAATACGCGGTTTGCCTGACTGACCCGGTTGGCCGCATTTACGACGGCTTCGCCGCCGGACGCAGCCTCGCAGGCTCGGCAGCTGCTACAGGGGTGCGGAGCTTGGGGATTTGCGGGCGATTATGGTGGCGTCAGCCGGATCAAGAGTCGGCGCGTCGCAGTCTGTACTTAGGTGTAGCAGCTGCCGAGCCTGCGAGGCTGCGTCCGGCGGCGCAGCCGTCGTCAAACCTGAATACGCGGTTTGCCTGACGGACTCGGTTGGCCGCATTTACGACGGCTGCGCCGCCGGACGCAGCCTCGCAGGCTCGACAGCTGCTACAGGACCCGGTTGGCCGCCTTTACGACGGCTGCGCCGCCGGGACGCAGCCTCGCAGGCTCGGCAGCTGCTACAGGACTTGGGTCAGGCCAGCAGTTTTTCCAGCTGCGCGGTGGTGTCGACTGCGCCCATGGTTTTGGCCGCGTCCAGTGCGGATGCGCCATTGGCGTCCTTGGCTTGAGGATCGGCACCCTTGCTGATCAGGTAATCGACGATGGCAACGCGGTTAAACATCGCCGCCATCATCAGCGGGGTGCGACCGTCGAAAGACGAGCCTTGCACCTGGGCGCCACCTTCAACCAATGCCGTGACCGTTGCCAGGTCGCCCTTGAACGCGGCGCCGGCAATCGGAGTCTGGCCGTTGTCGTTGCGGATTTCCGGGTCGGCCTTGTGTTCCAGCAGCACTTTCACGGTGTCGACGTGGCCGTGGTACGCGGCCAGCATCAACAAGGTGTCGCCCTTGTGATTGCGCAGGTTCGGCGGCAGACCTTTGCTAAGCAGCGCAGCCATCATGGCCGCATCGCCCTCACGCGCCTTGTTGAATACCTGTTCGGCAAACTCAGCGGCTTCTTCGGGGGTCATCTGGCGGCTTTGTTCAGACATCGTGGGCTCCACTTTTTCAATTATTCGCAAGACCGACAGTGTCCCGAGGGCTCCCGGGACTGTCACTTCTTTTTTCTGACGGATCGCGATAGCGACAATCAATAGCGGTATTGACCATCGCTGATCTGCGCCGCCAATGGCTTGGTCACTTGCACATAGGTGTCGGTTCCCGGCAGCCAGGCATAGACCGGATCGTCGCCGGTCTTGTCCGGGTCGAACGCTTCATCCTTGAGCCGCGTTTTCTGATACTTGAACGTTCCGGTGGTTTCCATTTTCACTTTCACCCGCAGGAACAACGGCACGGCATACGCCGGTAACTGTTCACGGACGAAAGCCAGCAACTCGGTGAAATCCAGAGTCGCCAATGATTCGGCAGGCGTAATGGCCGCCATCCCTGCACGACCATTGGTATTGCAGATCTCCACGCCGTAGGCCACGGCCTCGGAGATATGCGGATGCTGCAGGAGGATGTTTTCGACCTCGGTGGTCGAGACGTTTTCGCCTTTCCAGCGGAAGGTATCCCCGAGGCGATCAACAAACTGCGCATGACCGAAACCGATGTTGCGCAGCAAGTCACCGGTGTTGAAGTAGCGATCGCCTCTGGCGAACACATCGTGCAGCACGACTTTTTCGGTTTTCTGCGGATCGGTGTAACCGTCCAGCGGTGCTTTGTCATCGATCCGCGCCAGCAACAACCCTTGCTCGCCTTTGGCCACTTTGCGCATGAAACCATCAGCCTGACGGATTGGCGCGCCACTGTCGTGATCGTACGCCGCCAGTTCCCAGGCCATCAGGGAAAACCCGACGGTGTTTTCGAAGTTGAGCACGTTGGTAAAACCGATATTGCCGTCACTGGCGGCGTACAGCTCGCAGATGTGCTGCACGCCGAAACGGGTCTTGAAGGCATCCCACGCTCCGGGGCGCAAGCCATTGCCAATCATCTTGGTTACGCCATGTTCGCGGTCATGGCTGCCGGGCGGTTGATCGACGAGGTAGCGACACAGTTCACCGACGTAACCAAGGGTGGTGGCGCGGTACTGGCGTACGTCGTTCCAGAACTGACTGGCGCTGAATTTGCGCCGGATGGCAAACCCCGAAGCGCCGCTGATCGCCGAGCCCCAGCACACGCAGAGCCCTGTGGCGTGGTACAGCGGCAAGGTGCAATAGACGACGTCGCCAGGCTGCATATCCAGCGCGATCATGCCGAAGCTCGCCGAGCTGCGCATCCAGCGGCCTTGCTTGAACACTCCTGCCTTGGGCAATCCGGTCGTACCCGAGGTGTAAATGTAGAAACACGGATCGTCGAAAAAAACCTGTGCACTGCTGTGCGGATTTTCCGAAGAACAATCGACGGACGCGCTGATCAGGTTCACGAAGCCATCGGGCGCAATGCCGGGCTGAAGGTCAGTGGCCTGATCAGCGACGAACCAGGTACGCGCCGGCTCGATCGCCACTCTTTCGCGGACGCTGGAAAACGCCCCCCGCAATTCTTCGCCAACAATGATCGCCGCCGGCGCCACCAGGTTCAGGCTGTGCACCAGCGGTTCGCGGGTTTGCGATGTATTGAGCAAGGCGCTGATTGCACCGGTCTTGGCCACCGCGAGAATTGTCACCAGCAGTTCGGGGCGGTTTTCGATGAACACCGCCACCACATCACCCTTTCGAATACCTTGCGCGATCAGATGATGAGCGATCCGATTGGCCCACTGATTGACTTGCGAGTAGGTCAGCGCCCTGTCGTCTTGCAATAAGGCCGGACCTTCGGGATTGCGCAAGGTGGCTTGTTCAAAGCTCCAGGCCAGTCCACACGCTTGGGTCGGGTCCGTGACATTGGCGGCTTTCATGCCCTTCACCACGCGCGGAAGGGCTTTGGCGATGGCAGGCAGCTTGCGGAGCATCATGCTCCAGGTAATGAAGTCTGACGTGCGACTCATGGTTGCTCCCGTTGGATCTTTTTATTGTCGGGTGGCGTTTGGCGTGATCCCGAAAATACGTCAGGGCTTTGAAAGCTGTACACGCGGATTTTGCAATGTTTTGTATCCACGCAAGGGCGGGAGTGTCTGTTGCAGATTTGGTTCCGTGAGATCGGTGCAGATCTCTCAAAATGCAGGATGCACGATGGCCATTCATGCAGATTGCACGAAGGTGAAATCTCACGAAAATTTTAAGATTCTGATTTTAAAGAAGATTTTCAAAGCTGCGTTACTGGCACAAAGGCTGCAACTACCTCTACATGCTTGCCAATCACGTTAAACGGAGCTGAAAGACATGAGCCTGATTCAAGAAAAATTTTCGTCCCTCTTCTCCAACTTCGAAGTGAATACCCAGCCTCGTCCTGACGGCGGCATTCTGCTGACGCTGCGCAGCACCGAAGGCCGCGTGTTCAAACGCTCGATTTCGTACCAGCAACTGCACGCGGGCGATCAACTGTCGTGGGTGATCAGTGCGATCCGCCGCGATCTGGCCGAACAGGCGAGCGAACTGCCGCAAATTTCTATGCTGCAAAGCCAGCAACGCTTCGCTTTGCCGACGTATCACTCGCTGTAAAGACCTCGCTCTGAACATTAAGAGCCGCAAACAGACAGGCCGTGATAGCTTCCGCTTCACGGCCTGAGTTGTTTCTGCAGACGCCGAACGTGCTTTTGTAAGAGCACGCTTGCTCGCGGTGGCGGTGGGTCAGTCAGCTGAGTTGTCGGATCAAATTGCGCATCGCGAGCAGGCTCGCTCCCACAGGTTTTTGGCTTCAGCGATTAGAACATGGACGGATCGATCCGCGCGAAACTCTCCACGGTCACATGGCCGGCCAGTTCCCCGCCTTCACGGGCCAGACCGCAGGTCGCCATTCCAGCCAGTCGCGCAGCCTCCAGCTCTTCGACGATATCCGACAAAAACAGAATCTGCGAAGCGTCCAGGCCAATCACCTCAGTGATGCGTACGTACGACTGCGCTTCGCGCTTGGGTCCGGAGTTAGTGTCGAAATACCCGCTGAACAGCGACGACAAATCCCCCGCCTCCGAGCACCCAAAAATCAGCTTTTGCGCCTGAATCGAACCTGAGGAATAGACAAATAGCGCATACCCCTCGTTATGCCAACGTTTCAGCGCTGCGACCGCATCCGGGTAAACATGGCCTTTCAATTCACCGGCCTGATAACCCTGCTCCCAAACTATGCCTTGCAATGCTTTCAGCGCAGTGGCCTTGCGGTCTTCGGCGATCCATCCCAGCAGGATCTCCAGTACCCGCTCGACATCAGCGTCCGGTTCATTACTGTCGCGGCGCACTGCGCCCAGTTGTTCGGCCACATCGGCGCGGTGGGCATGCTGGCGAACGAACGCCGGTAGATGACTGGCGGCATAAGGGAACAGTACGTCGAAGACAAAACTCACTGCACTGGTGGTGCCTTCGATGTCGGTCAGAATTGCTTTGATCGGCATGGGTTCAGTCCTCAAGACGCGGGAAGCGGCCGGCGATGTCTTCGCCGGTGAAATTGGCGACCCAGCCGTCTGGATTGTTGAACAGGCGGATCGCGATGAAATGCGGGTGCTCGCCCATGTCGAACCAGTGTGGCGTCCCGGCCGGCACCGAAATCAGGTCGTTCTTTTCGCAAAGCACCGCGTACACATAATCATCGATGTGCAGGGTGAACAGCCCACGACCGGCGACGAAAAATCTTACTTCGTCTTCGCCATGGCGGTGTTCTTCGAGGAACTTGGCGCGCAGTTCGGCTTTTTGCGGGTGATCGCTGTTCAGGCTGATGACGTCGACAGTGACGTAGCCACGTTCGGTCATCAATTTATCGATCTGCTGCTGATACGCGGCGATCACTTCTTCCTGGCTGGCGCCCGGCTGAATTTTCGCCGCCGCTTGCCAGCGATCAAAACGCACGCCCTGCTCGGCCAGGGTCGAGGCGATGTCATCGAAATGGGTCAGCACCTTGTTGGGCAGTTCGGGGCTGCTGACGTGGTAAACGGACAGGCTGCTCATCAGGGCAACTCCTCAAAGGTTCAGGCTTCACGGTTCAAGCTTTATGGTTAGTAAGCGAACGGGTTTTCAACTCGCACTCGAACAGAAACTCAAAGGCCTCGATCTGCCGCAACGCATCGCTCATCCTCGCGCCCCAGGTATAGAGGCCGTGACCGCGGATCAGGTAGCCCACGCAATCGGGATGAGCGTCGAGCCAAGGCTGCACCTTGGCGGCGAGGCGTGCAATGTCCTGATCATTGTCGAAAATCGGCACGCGCACCCGCGACTCGTGGGTGGAGATGCCGCAGAAGGCTTTCTGCAGTTCGTAGTCTTCGAACTCGATGAAATCTTCGGGCGTCAGACGGGACAGCACCGTGGCATTCACCGAATGGGTATGCAACACCGCGCCGATCCCTGCGCGCCAACGGTACAACTGCGTGTGCAGCAGGGTTTCGGCGGAGGGTTTCTTGCCAGGCTCAAGACTGTTGCCGGCCATGTCGGTGGCCAGAACATCATCGGAGCCCAACTGCCCCTTGTGCTTGCCGGACACCGTCAGCAACGCCTCGCTTGGCGACAGACGCGCCGAATAATTGCTGCTGGTGGCCGGTGACCAGCCTCGGCCATACAGAAAGCGCCCGGCGTCGATGATTTCCTGGGCGAGGTGTTCACGGGTAAGGCTCATGGCCTGTCCTCTTGCATACGTGTGGCGATGATAATCGCAGCGGCGAGGGCTGCGAAGCTGGCAATACTGAACGTGAAATTGGCGCCGAGGGTGTTCCAGCTGTAGCCGGAATACAACGCGCCGAGCGCGCCACCGGTACCGGCGAGTGCGGCATACAACGCCTGGCCCTGCCCCTGCTGACGCGGGCCAAAGCTACGTTGCACGAACTGGATGGCAGCTGCGTGAAAGCTGCCGAACGTCGCAGCATGCAGGACCTGGGCAAACAGCAGCACCCAGATGAATTCGGCGAACGAGCCGAGCAACAACCAGCGCAACGCCGCCAGCAGAAAACTCGCCAGCAGCACCCGGCGCACCGAGAAACGCGCAAGAATCCTGCTCATCGCCAGAAACATCAATACTTCGGCGACTACACCGACCGCCCAGAGCATACCGATCAACCCGCGGCTGTAACCGAGTTGCTCCAGGTGCAAGGTGAGAAAAGTGTAATACGGGCCGTGACTGACCTGCATCAGCGCCACGCAAGCATAAAAAGCCAGCACGCCCGGACCGCGTAATTGCTGAAGAAAACCGCCTGCCGAGAGGCGCTCGCCCTGAATCGGCTGCGCGTTCGGCACCCACAGGCTGCTGATCACGATCCCGGCCATGATCAGCACCAGCGCCGCCGGGTAAATGTCGAGGCTGAGCCATTCGAACAGCCGGCCAAGCGCAACCACAGTGATGATGAAACCGATCGAGCCCCACAACCGTATCTGGCTGTAGCGCTGGGTCTGGCCTTTCAAGTGCGCCAGGGTGATGACTTCAAACTGCGGCAAAACCGCGTGCCAGAAGAAGGCATGCAAGGCCATGACCATCGCCAGCCAGGCGTAGCTCTGGCTGACGAAGATCAAACAGAACGTGAGCAAGGTGCATACCGCGCCGAAACGGACGATGGCCAGACGCCGGCCGGTGTAATCGCCAAGCCAGCCCCAGATGTTCGGGGCCACGCACCGCATCAGCATAGGGATCGCCACCAATTCGCCAATGCGTGCTGCGGAAAAACCCAGATGGTCGAAATACAGCCCCAGAAAAGGCGCCGTCGAACCAAGCAAGGCGAAGTAGAAAAAATAGAAACTGGACAGCCGCCAGTACGGGAGCGCCGTCACGTGGGTCAGACCGCAACGGCTGTGAGATCAGCCATTAAAGCTGACCCAGCACCGGCGTGCTCACTTGCACATCGGCATTCTGACCGCGATGACGCAGCAGGTGATCCATCAGCACGATGGCCATCATGGCTTCTGCAATTGGCGTGGCGCGGATGCCAACGCAGGGGTCGTGGCGACCTTTGGTGATGACGTCCACCGGATTGCCATGGACGTCGATGGAACGGCCCGGTGTGGTGATGCTCGACGTCGGCTTCAACGCCAGATGCGCAACGATCGGCTGACCGGACGAAATACCGCCGAGAATGCCGCCGGCATTATTGCTGAGGAAGCCTTGCGGAGTCATTTCATCGCGGTGCTCGGTGCCGCGCTGGGCGACGCTGGCGAAACCGGCGCCGATCTCCACGCCTTTGACGGCGTTGATGCTCATCAGCGCATGCGCCAGTTCGGCGTCGAGGCGGTCGAAAATCGGCTCGCCTAGACCCGGCATCACGCCTTCAGCGACGACCGTGATCTTCGCCCCGACGGAATCCTGGTCGCGACGCAACTGGTCCATATAGGCTTCCAGCTCCGGCACCTTGTCCGGATCAGCGCAGAAGAAGGCGTTATCTTCCACCGTATCCCAGCTCTTGAACGGGATTTCGATCGGGCCCAACTGGCTCATGTAGCCGCGAATGACGATGCCCTGGGTTGCCAGGTATTTTTTCGCAATGGCCCCCGCCGCCACGCGCATCGCAGTTTCCCGCGCCGAGCTGCGACCGCCGCCGCGGTAATCGCGTTCGCCGTATTTGTGGTGGTAGGTGTAGTCGGCGTGGGCCGGGCGGAACAGGTCCTTGATTGCCGAGTAATCCTTGGATTTCTGATCAGTGTTGCGAATCAGCAGGCCGATCGCGCAACCGGTGGTGCGTCCCTCGAACACGCCCGAGAGGATTTCGACTTCATCGGCTTCCTGACGCTGGGTGGTATGGCGGCTGGTGCCTGGCTTGCGACGATCGAGGTCGCGCTGCAGATCCTCCAGGGAAATCTCCAGGCCCGGCGGGCAGCCGTCGACAATGGCGACCAACGCCGGACCATGGCTTTCGCCTGCGGTGGTGACAGTGAACAGCTTGCCGTAGGTATTGCCGGACATGCAGGACGCTCCGTGAAATGAACCTGAATACTTGATGCGCGCCAGTATACGCAGGCAACCCAAGTAGTTCATCCTCGAACCTTATGGGTGCCTCGTGAGTCCAACCGGCACCTTTGTGAATGATGGCGTGATGATGCTGCGAGTTCTTGCCTTGAGCCTTTCCCTGTTTACCGGCTACGTCCAGGCCACCGTCCTGCAACGCCCGATCAATCTGGACACCGGCAGCGGTGAGCTTTTCGGCTCGCTGTTGCTGCCCAAGTCAGATACGCCGGTGCCGGTTGTCCTGATCATTTCTGGCTCCGGTCCTACAGACCGTGACGGAAACAACCCCGAAGGTGGACGCAACGATAGCCTCAAGCGACTGGCCTGGGTGCTGGCCAAACACAACATCGCCAGCGTGCGCTACGACAAGCGCGGCGTAGCGGCGAGCCTCGCGGCGACCCCGGATGAACGCAACCTGTCGGTCGAAGCCTATGTTGCCGACGCCGAAGCCTGGGGCCGCAAGCTCAAGGCTGACCCGCGTTTCGGCCAGTTGATATTGCTCGGCCACAGCGAGGGCGCATTGATTGCCACGCTGGCAGCACCGAGCGTGGACACCGCTGCGGTGATTTCCATGTCCGGCAGCGCGCGGCCGATCGATCAGGTTTTGCGCCAACAGTTAAGCAATCGACTGCCACCGCCATTGATGCTGCGCAGCAATGAGCTGCTCGATAGCCTCAAGGCCGGCAAAACCGACAGCAATGTGCCGCCGCAGCTGGAGGTGATTTTCCGCCCGAGCGTGCAGCCGTATCTGATTTCGTTGTTCCGCCAGGATCCGGCGGCGGCGTTTGCCAAACTGAAAATGCCTGCGCTGATCATTCAGGGCAGTAACGACATTCAGGTCGGCGTCGAAGATGCGCGACTGCTGAAAGCGGCCAAACCGGACGCGGAACTGGCGCTGATCGAGGGCATGAACCACGTGATGCGCATTGTGCCCAACGACGTCAAGCGGCAATTGGCCTCCTACAAGGATCCACAATTGCCCCTTGCCGCTGAACTCGGCTCGCGCATCCTTGGTTTTATTGACGGACTTCGCTCCCGATAACCGCCGTTTGCTCTCCAGTCCGGCCAGAAACGGCCGATAAGCCGGTGTCGCCAGCATTACCACTGGCGGCAAGCCGAGCTTGGACAGGACCTCGCCGTTATGACTGATACCCCTACTTCACCCGAGACCACCGCTGAAAAGGATGCACCTCCAGCGATCGTGCAGCCGTGGGCAGACGTCCAGGTCGAGCAGCACAAGTTGCTCCGTCTGGCCCCGTTGCAGACTGACCGCAACACCGGCGGACGTCCGTTGCGCTTTGTTGAATTCGGCTATGCCGAGCGCAACAGCAAGGAGCTCAGCCTGCTGCGCATGAGCATTGCGCTGCCCGGCCAGCGCGTGCGCAAAGAACAGAACATCCTGGATGTGTGGGTCGACCATGTCACCCATCGCGTGCATTTCGGGCCTGCCACGGGTTTGCAGGTCGAGCCGATGAACCGCGGCGTCGGCCGCTATCTGGCGGCGCAGGCGATCACCTGGGCGAAAAAGCGCTGGCCGGCCTACACCGTCGACGGTGCCGACCTGAACAACAAGGATGCCCTCAACGAAGACACGCGCTTGCGCCGCGACCGCTTTCTCACAGCGCACGGTTTCGAGGTGGTGTACGCAGACGCCCAGCATTTGAAGGGCAGCGTCAAGGAAGTGAAAGTCGCCGACTTGGTCGCCGAGTGGAATGCCGAGAAGGTGCAGCACGTCACAATTCTTGAGGCGGCGCAGATGCTTCAGCAGGCCGAGCAGAATCTGGCAGAGCAGGAAGTGAAGCTGAAGAAACACGAAGAGAAAGTCAGCAAGTACAAGCGCGAAGACGCCGGATTGCGCTTCACCATTACCTGCCTGGTGGCGTTCGCGGTGTTTCAGGCGGGGCTGTTGATCTGGATTGCGACGCAGCGGTAACCCAAACACTGTGGCGAGGGGGCTCGGCGACACGTCGCACCGCCCCGTGAGGCTGCGCAGCAGGTTTAATCCCAGCACTCGGTAGATCAGACAGGGCCTGATGGGAATGATGGGGCCTGATGGAGCCCAACGGGGGCAGGCCCCCTCGCCACAGAAACCTTGGCCGGTGACTGAGCGGGTTAAACGCGTGAAGCAAACAGCGCCTGATGTTCGTGGCACTGCTGGGCGGTCAACATGAACACGCCGTGCCCGCCGCGTTCGAAGTCGAGCCAGGCGAAATCGACTTCCGGGTAAAGCGCCTCGACGTGAACCTGGCTGTTGCCGACTTCGACGATCAGCAAACCTTTCTCGGCGAGATGATCCGCCGCCTCCGCGAGCATGCGCCGAACCAGGTTCAAGCCGTCGTCGCCACAAGCCAGGGCCAGCTCCGGCTCGTGCTGGTATTCGTCCGGCATGTCGGCGAAATCTTCCGCATCGACATACGGCGGGTTCGACACGATCAGGTCGAAACGCTGGCCCGGCAGTCCGCCAAATCCATCGCCCTGAACTGTGTACACACGCTCATCAACGCCGTGGCGCTCGATGTTCTTGTTGGCCACTTCCAGCGCCTCGAAAGACAGATCGGCCAGTACCACTTCGGCCTGCTGGAATTCGTAAGCACAGGCGATACCGATGCAGCCGGAACCGGTGCAAAGGTCAAGGATGCGTGCAGGCTCGGTCCCCAGCCACGGTGCGAACCGTTTTTCGATCAGCTCACCAATCGGCGAACGCGGAATCAGCACACGCTCATCAACGATGAACGACATCCCGCAGAACCAGGCCTCGCCCAACAGGTAGGCGGTTGGAATGCGTTCTTCGATCCGCCGCTTGAGAATGCGCTGCAAACGCACCAGTTCATCGTCTTCCAGATTGCAGTCGAGGTAGCTGTCGGCCATTTCCCAAGGCAGATGCAAAGCCCCCAGCACCAGTTGACGGGCTTCGTCCCAGGCATTGTCGGTCCCATGGCCGAAAAACAGATCCTCCCCATGGAAGCGGCTGACGGCCCAACGAATATGGTCACGCAGGGTACGAAGTCGGGAAGTGATCACGGGGGCAAACTCCAGAAAAAACGACTGGCGATTCTAACAGCCAAAACACCCCGCGACGACGCAGGAAAACAAACGTACAGATGTAGGACTTATCCCTATTTTGCTTTCGCCATTGAACAAAATGGGGATATTGACAACGCTGCGGGCCAATAACGACGGCGTCTGCGATGGTAGCGATTCACAGAAGCGCTCAGCCAGAGGACAATGTCGCAAAAGCCCCACACCAAGGAGCCCCAGAATGCCCGTTCCAAAAACGATGTTTCAACTCAGCGGCCGCGGTTATGCAGCGGCCAACCTGGGTCATGCGACCCTCGTCATCATCGATGCGCAGAAGGAATACCTCAGTGGCCCGCTGGCCCTGACCGGCATGGATGCTGCCGTTGCAAACATCAAGCAATTGGTGACGGCGGCCCGAGCTGCCGGGCGACCTATCGTGCATGTGCGTCACCTTGGCACCGTCGGTGGCCTGTTTGATCCGCAAGGCGAGCGCGGCGAATTTATTCCGGGCCTGGAGCCCGAGGCCGATGAAACCATCATCGGCAAACTGCTGCCGAGCGCGTTTCACGGCACCGAGCTGCTGGAGCGCCTGCAAAATCTGGGCTCGCTGGACTTGATTGTCTGCGGGTTCATGAGCCACTCCAGCGTCAGCACCACCGTGCGCGCCGCGAAGAATCTGGGCTTCCGTTGCACCCTCGTCGAAGATGCCTGCGCCACGCGCGATTTGCCCTACAAGGATGGCGTGCTGAGCGCCGATCACGTTCAACAGACTGAGATGGCGATCATGGCAGACAACTTCGCCACGCTCGCCCTCACCCGCGAGTTGATCTGACCTGATGGCCGAGTGATGAGCGGTCGACGCCGCCGCTCATCTGTAAAAGGTTCTCGCGCGCCGTAATTGTCTTAGCCTCAGGAACATCCCGGTCAACTCCCGGTCGAAGGGCCGATACCCATTAAGGAAGGTCGGAATGAAGTTATCCGATGGATTTGACGCACGCCGCCTGCGGCCTAAAGGCCCAAGCAACTGGCGTTTGCGCTTCGGCGCAGCCTTCGCTGCGCTGCTGGCAACGTGCGGTGTGTTACTGGCCATGGCCGGTGCCGCCAGCCTGCTGGGCCGCCCACCCGCTCTCGGCGAACTGAACGCCAGCCCACTGGGCTCGTCGATCATTCTGGCGGTTGGACTGTTGCTGCTCTACATCGGTGTATGGCTGTGGCGTCGCTGCCGACGCCGTGCGCGCCAGTCGCGAGCGCTGAACATGTCGCCGCACCTGATGAAAAAACACGATTGAAGCGGTGCCGGACGTTTTCTCGCGCCGTATAGCTGTCGAGTTGGGTAAACTGGCCGCCCTTCGCGGAGGCTGACATGCAAGACGACGATTTTTCCCTGTTCAAAAGCGCGATCCAAGGCGTCAAGCCGATCAAGCACGATCGCGCTGAAACCGGTAAACCCAAAGCTGACCGCGCGCAGATCGCCAAGCTGCGTCAAGCCGCCACTGTGCGCACCGATGCCACCACTGTCGATGGCCTCTCGGATCAGTTCGTCATCGACGTCGGCCCGGAAGACGAGCTGATGTGGGCACGCGATGGCGTTCAGGAAAGCCAGATGCGCAAGCTCAAGATCGGCCAGATCCCGTTTGAAGGCAGCCTCGACCTGCACGGCATGACAGTGGAAAAAGCTCGCGAAACCCTCTGGGCGTTCCTGGCCGAAGCAACCAGATTCGAAATCCGCTGCGTGCGGGTTACCCACGGAAAAGCGGTGCGGCTTGACGGTAAGCGCCCGATGATCAAAAGCCACGTCAACACCTGGTTGCGCCAGCATTCACAGGTACTCGGCTTCACTTCATGCCAGCCTCGCCACGGTGGTGCCGGCGCCGTTTACGTGATGCTCAAACGCAACATGATGGAAGGTCGCGACGAGTAAAGCTGTCGGATCAAGCTTGCAGCGCCGTGTCCGCCACCGTACCCTTGCCCTTTGCGAAAATCCCCACAGGTAGTTTCATGTCCCTGGAACAGAATTACACCGCGATTCTCGGCCAATTGGGCGAGGACGTTTCCCGCGAGGGCCTGCTCGACACGCCCAAGCGTGCCGCCAAAGCCATGCAGTACCTTTGCCGCGGTTATGAACAGACGCTCGAAGAGGTCACCAACGGTGCCTTGTTCAGCTCCGACAACAGCGAAATGGTGCTGGTGAAAGACATCGAGTTGTACTCGTTGTGCGAACACCACTTGCTGCCGTTTATCGGCAAGGCGCATGTCGCTTACATCCCCAGCGGCAAGGTATTGGGCCTGTCAAAGGTTGCGCGGATCGTCGATATGTACGCCCGCCGCCTGCAGATTCAGGAAAACCTCAGCCGTCAGATTGCCGATGCCGTCCTGGAAGTCACCGGCGCACTGGGCGTTGCAGTGGTGATTGAAGCCAAGCACATGTGCATGATGATGCGCGGTGTCGAAAAGCAGAATTCATCGATGATTACCTCGGTGATGCTCGGCGAGTTCCGCGAGAATGCCGCCACTCGCAGCGAATTTCTCAGCCTGATCAAGTAATCTGCTCGACGAAGAGAACCGGCATTCATCGCCGGTTTTTTTTCGTCCGCAAAAAATCAGGTAAGCTGCGCGCCTTCGTTTGCCCCTGAGAGGCTTAAACCGTGTTCGTAAAAGCGCTTCGTGTCGGCCTTGGCCAACTGGTTATCTTCGTTGATTTCATCACCCGCCCCGGCCAGAAACAGCGGCCGGCCGAGGTTCAGGCTCAAGTCAATTCAGCGGCCAAGGGCCTGACGCTGTATCAGTTTCACGCCTGCCCGTTTTGCGTGAAGACCCGCCGCACCCTGCGCCGCCTGAACGTCCCGGTGGCGCTGCGCGACGCGAAAAACAACGAACAGGATCGTCAGACCCTGCTGGACCAAGGTGGCAAGATCAAAGTGCCGTGCCTGCGCATTGAAGAAAACGGGCAAACCACATGGATGTATGAATCCAAGGTGATCATTGATTATCTGGACAAGCGGTTCGCTGCAGTTTGAGGATTGTGTGGCGTGTTTAGTGGCCCTATCGCCAGCAGGCTGGCTCTTACAGGTTAGGTGACCGCTACAACTCACTGTGGGAGCCAGCCTGCTGGCGATGAGGCCCGCACAGACCAACCCTTTCCTGCTAAAAAACCGGCCCCATCCGCCGGTTTTTTTTCGCCAGTACGAACACGGCGGAGCCGGCGCGGCCGCCGATATAGCCCAAATGCGATTCTTTCCGCCGACAAACTCAAAAACATTATTTGCATTTTTTGTATACAAAAGCATAATCCACTTCGAGCGAGTTCTTGACTATCCGGTCAACAAATTCGCAAGTGCCTCAAAGGATCGCTGCCACCCTCATGGGTCCGGTCCTGGAAATAACAATAAAACTCTTGAGGAGTACCTCGCTGTGGAAAGCCGCAAATCCGAAGCCCCGACGCTGGAACTCACGCCGCCAATCCGTAATGGCTGGCTGGAGCGCATCTTCAAACTCAGCTTGCATGGCACCACGGTGAAGACCGAGCTGATCGCCGGTCTGACAACCTTCATCACGATGGCTTACATCATCTTCGTCAACCCCAACATCATGGCCGACGCCGGTATCGATCACGGTGCGGCGTTCGTCGCCACCTGTATCGCCGCCGCATTGGGCTGTCTGTTGATGGGGTTGTACGCCAACTGGCCAGTCGGCCTCGCGCCTGGCATGGGCCTGAACGCCTTCTTTACCTACACCGTGGTGGGCACCATGGGCTACAACTGGGAAACCGCCCTCGGCGCGGTGTTCGTGTCCGGTGTGTTGTTCATGTTCCTGACCTTTTCGCGCATCCGTGAATGGCTGCTCAACAGCATTCCGGTGAGTTTGCGTTATGCCATGGGCGCTGGCGTCGGTCTGTTCCTCGGGCTGATCGGCTTGAAAACGGCGGGCATCGTGGTGGATAGCCCGGCAACCCTGATCAAGTTGGGTTCGCTGCGTGAACCAGGCCCGCTGCTCGCCGCCATCTGCTTCCTGATGATCGCGGTGCTCAGCTACCACCGGGTATTCGGTGCGATTCTGATCAGCATCATCACCGTGACATTGGCGGGATGGGGTCTGGGCCTGGTTACCTATGGGGGCATCATGTCCGCGCCGCCAAGCCTCGCGCCGACGTGGATGGCCATGGATGTGGCGGGTGTGTTCAATATCAGCATGATCAGCGTGGTTCTGGCCTTTCTTTTTGTACACATGTTTGACACAGCCGGTACACTGATGGGCGTTGCGCAACGTGCGGGCCTGGTCAACGCCGACGGCAAGATCGAAAATCTTTCCCGAGCCCTGAAAGCCGACAGCGCTTCCAGCGTATTTGGTGCGGTAGTCGGTGTGCCGCCGGTGACCAGCTATGTGGAAAGTGCTGCGGGCGTGGCTGCGGGTGGTCGCACTGGTCTTACCGCCGTGACCGTGGGCGTGCTGTTCATTGCCGCGATGTTTTTTGCACCGCTGGCCGGCATGATCCCGGCGTACGCCACCGCCGGGGCGTTGATTTACGTAGCGATGCTGATGATGGGCGGCATGGCGCACATTGAATGGGACGAAGCGACCGACAGCATTCCGGCGATCGTCACCGCGATCATGATGCCACTGACGTTCTCGGTGGCTGATGGCATTGCGCTAGGCTTCATCACTTATGTGGTGCTGAAGGCCTTCACTGGCAAGCACAAGGAAATTTCCGTCAGCTTGTGGGTGCTTTGCGCAATCTTCATCGCCAAGTTTATTTACTTGTAAACGTTACACCGCAAGCGTTCCAAATCAGCCTCACCCCATCGGGTGGGGCTTTTGCACAAATGGAGGAAAGTGATGAGTCTGGAAACCTGGCTGCTGTTCAGCGGCGCTGCGCTGGTAGTGATCCTGATCCCGGGGCCACTGTCTCTGCTGATGATCAGCAACAGTTTGAATTACGGCTTGCGTCGCTCTTACCCGGCGTTTCTGGGTGGCGTGATTGCTTCGATCTGCCTGCTCAGCGCATCGGCGCTGGGCCTGGGCGCCTTGCTGCTGGCGTCGGAGCAGCTGTTCAGCGCGCTGAAAATCGTTGGCGCGCTGTACCTGTTTTACCTCGCCTGGCAAAGCTGGCAGCAATCGAGGCAACCCTCGGTCGGTGCCGAAGTGCCGGAAGCGGCGCCGGTCCCACGTTTCCGCGCACTGTTTGGCCGCGCCTTTGTGCTGGGTGCGAGCAACCCGAAAGACATCCTGTTCTTCGCCGCGTTTCTGCCGCAGTTCCTCAGTGCCGAACAACCGTTCCTGCCGCAGTTGCTGGTGATGATTGCCACTTGGACCGTGCTCGACCTGCTCTGCAAGTTGGCTTACGGGCTCGGCGCGCACGGTGCGGCGCGGTATCTGCGCAGCGGCAAGGGGCAGAGCTGGTTTAACCGGGTGAGCGCGGGGTTGTTCAGTGGGGCGGGTGCGGCGTCGCTTCTGAGCCGCTAAAAGCATCGCGAGCAGGCTCGCTCCCACATTGGCAGGCAGACGCTTGTGGGAGCGAGCCTGCTCGCGAAGGCGCTGGCATATGCCCCCTGTCTCTCGAGGCAAAAAAAAGCCCGCAGTGTGAGCGGGCAAAAGACCAAAGAAGCTATATGCGCAGTCGCTTCCAGGTTGAGGCAGCTGCTTGGGGGATCAGCTGCCGCGGTACGTGGAATAGCTGTACGGCGAAATCAGCAATGGAACATGATAATGATCCTGTTCCGCAGAGATACCAAAACGCAGTACCACCACATCCAGAAAGGCAGGTTCCGGCAACTGGACACCACGGGCGCGGTAGTAATCGCCCGCATGAAACTGAACCTGATAAACCCCGCTGCGGTAGTCATCGCCTTGCAGCAGTGGTGCATCGACACGGCCATCGCTGTTGGTTGTGGCAGTGGCGACCAATTCCAGCTGCGAACCTTCAACGCGGTACAACTCGACCTTGATCGAGCTGCCCGGGCAACCGTGTGCAGCGTCCAAAACGTGTGTTGTCAAACGTCCCATTGATTCTGCGCGCCTGCCTGCATTCAGCAGTCAGACCTCGCGCCTCCCGAAGTCAGATGAAAGGAGACCGCACCAATTCGGACCACGAAAAGCTGCGGCGAGCGACTGATTAAGACACTTTTACAGAAAATTGTACACAATAAAAACGACATTTTTCTCTTTGTCCGCGTCGCTCTCCGGCTCGTACGCAAAACCGCCCCCATCCATGCATTTAAACAACCTTTAATCCACGAGCTGACCCATCAGGCAGATTTCTTGCAACATCAAGGAAGGCAGACCTTCCAGCAAAAATGCGAAAAATCAGGCTTACAAAGTGGATATAAAGTTGTATACAATCAGTCCATCGCTGTGACGCCAGCCTGCTCGCTGTTCCCTGGCCGCCACACAACCTGTCAACACGAACAAGAAGGAAGACTGCAGTGAGCGCTGACTATCCACGCGACCTGATCGGTTACGGCAGTAACCCTCCTCACCCCCACTGGCCTGGCAATGCCCGGATCGCCCTGTCATTCGTGCTGAATTACGAAGAAGGCGGCGAACGCAATATCCTCCACGGCGATAAAGAATCCGAGGCGTTTCTTTCGGAAATGGTCTCCGCGCAGCCGCTGCAAGGCGAGCGCAACATGAGCATGGAATCGCTTTACGAGTATGGCAGCCGTGCCGGCGTCTGGCGGATTTTGAAACTGTTCAAGGAATTCGACATTCCACTGACTATTTTCGCCGTCGCCATGGCCGCCCAGCGGCACCCGGATGTGATCCGTGCGATGGTCGAGGCCGGCCACGAGATCTGCAGTCACGGTTACCGCTGGATCGACTACCAGTACATGGACGAGGCGCAGGAACGCGAGCACATGCTCGAAGCGATCCGCATCCTTACCGAAATCACTGGCGAGCGCCCGCTGGGCTGGTACACCGGCCGCACCGGGCCGAATACCCGTCGCCTGGTGATGGAAGAAGGCGGTTTCCTCTACGACTGCGACACCTACGACGACGACCTGCCCTACTGGGAACCCAACAACCCGACCGGCAAGCCGCACCTGGTGATCCCTTATACGCTGGACACCAACGACATGCGCTTCACCCAGGTTCAGGGTTTCAACAAGGGCGACGACTTTTTCGAATACCTCAAAGACGCGTTCGACGTGTTGTACGCCGAGGGCGCTGAAGCGCCGAAGATGCTCTCGATCGGTCTGCACTGCCGCCTGATCGGCCGCCCGGCGCGTCTGGCTTCGCTGAAACGCTTTATCGAATACGCTAAAAGTCATGAACAGGTGTGGTTCAGCCGTCGCGTCGACATCGCTCGCCACTGGCATGAAACCCACCCGCATCAAGGGGCCGCGCAATGAGCCACTTTCAAACGCTGAAACCATCGACCCTGAGCCGCGACGCCTTCGTCAACGCCTTCGCCGACATTTACGAACATTCGCCATGGGTAGCCGAAAAGGCTTTCGATCTGGGCCAGGACGCTTCGATAGACGATATCGAAACCCTGCACCAGCGCATGAGCGACATCCTGTTGAGCGCCGATCACGCCAGTCAGCTGGCTTTGATCAATGCTCACCCGGACCTGGCCGGCAAAGCTGCCGTCCAGGGCCAGTTGACCGAGGCCAGCACCAATGAACAGGCTGGCGCCGGTATTCACCAATGCACGGCCGAAGAGTTTTCTCGCTTCACCGAGCTGAACGACGCCTACAAAGCCAAGTTCAAGTTTCCCTTCATCATGGCGGTAAAAGGCAGCAACCGGCATCAGATCCTCGCGGCGTTCGAAACGCGCATTCACAATTCGGTCGACACCGAATTCAAATGCGCGCTGGCGGAGATCAACAAGATCGCCCTGTTCCGATTACTGACCCTATAGCGAGCCTGGCCGGGGCGACACTGAACGCATTCGTCGCCCAGCGCCTTGCAAGCATCCCAAGCCAACTTATTAAAGGCAGACAAGAAGAATGAAAGCTTACGCCGTACCTTTCGAGAAGTTCGTCAACCTGGCCGACGCCCGTCTGGGCACCAAAATCATCTCGGTCACCGATGACTGGTTCGCAGACGCCAACCGTCTGTTTCAGCCGACCCCGGCCGTGTGGAAGGAGGGCGTGTTCGATGACAACGGCAAGTGGATGGACGGCTGGGAGTCGCGCCGCAAGCGTTTCGAAGGTTACGACAGCGCCGTGATCCGTCTGGGCGTACCCGGCTCGATCAAAGGCGTGGACATCGACACTTCATTCTTCACCGGCAACTTCCCGCCGTCCGCTTCGCTGGAAGCCTGCTTCCTGGCATCGGGCGAACCGGACGAAAAGACTCAGTGGACTGAAGTCCTGTCAGCCGTCGAGCTGCAAGGCAACAATCATCACTACCATGAAATCAACAACGACCAGGCGTTCAGCCACTTGCGCTTCAACATCTATCCGGATGGCGGCGTGGCTCGCCTGCGTGTGTACGGCATTCCGTTCCGCGACTGGTCCGCTGTCGGCGACAACGAGCAGGTTGACCTGGCTGCAGCCCTCAACGGTGGCCGCGCCCTCGCCTGCTCCGACGAACACTTCGGCCGCATGAGCAATATCCTCAACCCGGGCCGTGGCATCAACATGGGCGACGGCTGGGAAACCGCACGTCGTCGCACCCCAGGCAATGACTGGGTGATTGTTGCGCTGGGTCATCCGGGCGAGATCGAGAAGATCGTCGTCGATACCCTGCACTTCAAGGGCAACTACCCGGACACCTGCTCAATCCAGGGCGCGTTCGTGAAGGGCGGTACCGACAGCCAGATCGAAACCCAGTCGCTGTTCTGGCGTGAATTGTTGCCGGCGCAAAAGCTGGAAATGCACGCCGAGCACACCTTCGCCGAGCAGATCAAGGCCTTGGGCCCGATCACCCACATCCGCCTGAACGTGTTCCCGGACGGCGGTGTGAGCCGCCTGCGCGTTTTGGGCAAGGTCGCGAAGTAATGCTGAGCCTGTAGGAGCTGCCGCAGGCGGCGATCTTTTGTTCTTAAGAAGCAAACTCAAAAGATCGCAGGCTTCGCCAGCTCCTACAGGGAACGCAGTGAATCGAACATACATTTGAAGATAAGAAGAACAGCATGCGCACATTACAGATTGAACCGCTGACCAAAGAAGCCTTCGCCCCTTTCGGTGACGTGATCGAAACCGACGGCAGCGATCACTTCATGATCAACAACGGTTCGACCATGCGCTTTCATAAACTGGCGACGGTGCAAACCGCCACGCCAGAAGATAACGCGATCATCAGTATTTTCCGCGCCGACGCGCAGGACATGCCGTTGACCGTCTGCATGCTGGAGCGTCATCCGCTGGGCAGCCAGGCTTTCATTCCGCTGCTCGGCAACCCCTTTCTGATCGTGGTCGCGCCACTTGGCGATGAACCTGTATCAGGCTTGGTCCGCGCCTTCGTGAGTAACGGCAGGCAGGGCATTAATTACCATCGCGGCGTCTGGCACCACCCGGTGCTGACGATCGAAAAGCGGGATGACTTCCTGGTGGTTGATCGCAGTGGCACAAGCAATAACTGCGATGAGCATTTTTTCAAAGAGGATGAGCGTTTGATCCTCGCCCCCCACCAATAAGAGAAGGTCTGATCACTCGACGACAGAGTGACAGGCGAGAGGTAAAGACTGTGGAAGCACATCTGTTGGAATGGCTGAACCTGAGCGTGCGCTGGGTTCACATGATTACTGGCGTGGCCTGGATCGGTGCGTCGTTCTATTTCGTCTGGCTGGAAAACAACCTCAATCGGGTCAACCCGAAAAGTGGTCTGGCCGGTGATTTATGGGCGATCCATGGCGGCGGTATCTACCACCTGGAAAAATACAAGCTGGCTCCCCCATCCATGCCGGATAACCTGCACTGGTTCAAATGGGAAGCCTACTTCACCTGGATGTCGGGCGTCGCGCTGCTCTGCGTGGTGTTCTACTCCAATCCAACGCTGTACCTGCTGGCACCCGGCAGCAGCCTGACCGGTCCTGAAGGGGTCGCGCTGGGCATTGCTTCGTTGTTCGTGGGTTGGTTCGTTTACTCCTTCCTGTGCGACTCGGCCCTTGGCAAACGCCCGGCCCTGCTCGGCCTGATCCTGTTCGTGCTGATCATTGCAGCGGCTTACGGCTTCAGCAAAGTGTTCAGCGGTCGTGGTGCGTACCTGCACGTCGGCGCGATCATCGGCACCATCATGGTCGGCAACGTGTTCCGCATCATCATGCCGGCGCAACGCGCACTGGTCGCTGCAATTGCCGAGAACCGCACGCCCGATCCGGCACTGCCGGCCAAAGGTCTGCTGCGTTCACGGCACAACAACTACTTCACCATGCCGGTGCTGTTCATCATGATCAGCAACCACTTCCCGAGCACTTACGGCAGCCAGTACAACTGGCTGATCCTGGCCGGGATCGCGGTGCTGGCGGTGTTGGTGCGCCATTACTTCAACACCCGTCACGACAGCCACAAATACGCCTGGACCCTGCCAGTGGCAGCGGTAGGCATGATTTGCCTGGCCTATGTGTCGGGTCCGAAGCCGATGTCGACTGCGCCGGAAGTTGCGAAGGCACCGGGCGCGATCGAGTATCAACCGTTGCCGGAAACGGCCCTTGGTGGTGGCAAGAAACCGGCTGAAGCGGCTCCGGCAACTGCGCCCGAAACGGCCGCACCGGCTCAGGCATCCAATGCTGGCCCCGGCTTCGACAAGGTGCATAACGTGATCCAGGAACGCTGCACAGTCTGCCATTCGGCCAAACCGACCAGTCCGCTGTTCAGTGCGGCCCCGGGCGGTGTGATGTTCGACACGCCGGAACAGATCCGCCAGAACGCCCCGCGCATTCAGGCTCAGGCTGTTGCCAGCCAGATCATGCCGCTGGGCAACATCACGCAGATGACCCAGCAGGAGCGCGACCTGATCGGCGCGTGGATCGTGCAGGGGGCTCAGACCAACTAACCGCTGAAATCTTCGCGAGCAGGCTCGCTCCCACAGGTTTTGCATTGCCAATGTGGGAGCGAGCCTGCTCGCGAATGGCCGCGCTGCGGTCCACCTGATTCAAAAAACAGCTGCCAGCAGCACTGCAGCTGTAAATCACAAGAATAAAAAAGATCCGAGGTGTTGCATGTCCGAGCTACCCGAAGCGCGCATCCCCGACGCACCCGCCATTCAGCGTTTGCCCCTTTTGCAACTGATCCTGGTCGGTTTGCAGCATGTTCTGCTGATGTACGGCGGTGCCATCGCGGTGCCGCTGATCATCGGACAGGCCGCTGGCCTGAGTCGTGAAGAAATCGCCTTCCTGATCAACGCCGACCTGCTGGTCGCCGGCATCGCCACCATCGTCCAGTCGCTGGGCATCGGCCCGATGGGCATTCGCATGCCGGTGATGATGGGCGCCAGTTTTGCCGCCGTCGGCAGCATGGTGGCTATGGCCGGCATGCCCGGCATCGGTCTGCAAGGGATCTTCGGCGCGACCATTGCCGCCGGGTTCTTCGGCATGCTCATCGCGCCGTTCATGTCCAAAGTTGTACGCTTTTTCCCGCCCCTGGTGACCGGCACGGTCATCACCTCGATCGGTTTATCGCTCTTCCCCGTTGCCGTGAACTGGGCTGGCGGCGGTGCCGACGCAGAGCAATTCGGCTCGCCGATCTACCTGACCATCGCCGCTGTCGTGCTGGCGACGATTCTGCTGGTGCACCGCTTCATGCGCGGTTTGTGGGTCAACATTTCCGTGCTGATCGGCATGTGCCTGGGCTACATGATCTGCGGCGTGATTGGCATGGTCGACCTCAGCGGCATGGCTCAAGCGCCATGGCTGCAATTCGTGACCCCGTTGCATTTCGGTATGCCCAAGTTTGAACTGGCACCGATTCTGTCCATGTGCCTGGTGGTGGTCATCATCTTCGTCGAGTCCACCGGCATGTTTCTCGCGCTGGGCAAGATCACCGGTCAGGAAGTTTGCCCGCGCATGCTGCGTCGGGGCTTGTTGTGCGATGCCGGCGCCTCGTTCTTTGCCGGTTTCTTCAACACCTTCACGCACTCTTCGTTCGCGCAGAACATCGGCCTGGTGCAAATGACCGGCGTGCGCTGCCGCTCGGTGACCATCGTAGCTGGCGGGTTGTTGATTGTGTTGAGCCTGTTGCCCAAAGCAGCGTTCCTGGTCGCCTCGATTCCACCGGCCGTACTGGGCGGCGCCGCCATCGCCATGTTCGGCATGGTCGCTGCGACCGGGATCAAGATTCTGCAGGAAGCCGATATCGGTGACCGCCGTAACCAGTTGCTGGTGGCGGTGAGCATCGGCATGGGACTGATCCCGGTGGTGCGTCCGGAATTTTTCGCGCACCTGCCGCTTTGGATGAGCCCGATCACTCACAGCGGCATTGCAATGGCGACGTTGAGCGCACTGGCTTTAAACGTGCTGTTCAACATCTTCGGCGGCAAGGAACGCGCCGCCATCAACGACTGCCACGCTCACCCGCATTAACACAAAACACCGCCTCCCCCTGTGGGAGCGGGCTTGCTCGCGAAGAGGCCATCAGCTTCAACATCCACGTTGACTGACACACCGCTTTCGCGAGCAAGCCCGCTCCCACAGGGTCGGTGGCTGCCTGTGCCTCAAACAATAAAAACAAGAGGGAGCAACAGATGATTCGGACTCAAAAGAACCTGCTGTTGGGCGCTGGCCTGGTTGTCGCCAGCCAGGCCATGGCCGGTGATTTGCTGTTATGGCAAAGCAACAGCCTGAGCTACTTGTATGGCAAGAATTTCGCGATAAATCCGTCAATCCAGCAGACGGTTACCTTCGAGCACGCTGACAAATGGAAGTACGGCGATAACTTTCTGTTTGTCGACAAGATCTTCTACAACGGCGCGGAAGATCGTAACAAAGGGCCCAGCGCCTTCTATGGCGAATTCAGCCCGCGCCTTTCGTTTGGCAAGATCTTCGACCGTCGCTTCGAATACGGCCCAATCAAGGATGTGCTGTTGGCCATGACTTACGAGTACGGCGAAGGCGACAGCGAGGCCTATCTGATCGGCCCCGGTTTTGACCTCGCCATACCGGGCTTCAACTATTTCACCCTTAACTTCTACCGCCGCCAGACCGACGGCCCACGCCCCGGCGATGGCGTCTGGCAAATTACCCCCGCCTGGTCTTACAGCATTCCTCTGGGCAAGTCGGACTTGTTGATCGACGGTTATCTGGATTGGGTCGTCGACAACGATCAGAACAGTCGCGGCACTTATCACGCCAACCTGCACATCAATCCACAGATCAAATACGATCTCGGCAAGGCCGTGGGCTGGGGTCAGAAACAGGTTTATGTCGGGGCCGAATACAGTTACTGGAAAAACAAGTACGGCATCGACAACAGTTCAAATCTGGACACCAATCAAAACACCGCCAGCCTGCTGCTGAAGGTGCATTTCTAAATGATCCGCAACCGTGCCCCAGACCTGTCGTCGGTGTGCCGTTGCGGAGCACTTGAGACCTGGCCAAGGAGTCAGTATTCTCCGCCGCCGCCCGAATCCGCTTTAAAAAAAAGCCCGGATTTAATTCCTGACCAGAAAGCCAACTTATCCCGGCTCTGGACGGTTCCAAGGCACGCCGACACACCTCTCAATCGATTGCTCGCGAGCCGTCGAGCGGGAGTTTTTTTGCGTTTTGAAAGCCTTGGTGCAGTGCTTGCCAACAGCACTGAAGCTGACCGATTGGACGATTTTTACCGCTTGAGCAAAAGGCGCCACACCAGAGCGCCGATCTTAAAAAATAACGTGAAACACCTACTTTTTGGGAGCAATTGAATGAAACGTACGTGCACTAGCCTGATGCTGGCCGGATCGTTGCTGGCCGCGGGCCAGGCCATGGCAGCTGACTTGCTGCAATGGCAGGACAACAGTCTGACCTACCTGTATGGCAAAGACTTCCAGGTCAACCCGCGCATTCAGCAAACCGTGACTTTCGAACACGCCGATGGCTGGAAATACGGGGACAACTTCCTCTTCGTCGACAAGATCTTTTACAACGGCGAAGATGATTTCAACGTGGGCCCGAACACCTACTACGGCGAGTTCAGTCCACGCATCTCCCTGGGCAAGGTCCTCGATCAGAAGATCGCATTCGGCCCGGTCACTGACGTGCTGCTGGCGATGACTTACGAGTTTGGTGAAGGTGACACCGAGTCCTACCTGATCGGTCCTGGTTTCGACCTGGCGATACCCGGCTTCGATTACTTCCAGGTGAACTTCTACCAGCGCCACACCGACGGTTCGCGTGCAGGTGACAACGTCTGGCAAATCACTCCGGTTTGGGCTTACAGCATTCCGGTCGGCGACTCGACCATCCTGATCGATGGTTTCATGGACTGGGTCGTGGATAACGACTCCAATTCCAAAGGCGACTACCACGCCAACCTGCACTTCAACCCGCAGGTTAAATACGACCTGGGCAAAGCGCTGAATTTCGGCGAGAAGCAGTTGTATGTGGGTGTGGAGTACGACTATTGGTCGGACAAGTACGGGATTGAAGACAGCCGTGCATTCAAGACCAATCAGAACGTGACGAGCTTTTTGGTGAAGGTTCACTTCTGATTTAAATCAAAAGATCGCAGGCTTCGCCAGCTCCTACACCAGAACGCCTACACCTGTAGGAGCTGCCGAAGGCTGCGATCTTTCGCTTTTATGATATCCCCAAAAACCGCCGCAACTCCTCGCGCTTGGCCAGCGCATCACGCCGCCCCAGATCGATCAATTCACTGCAATAACCCGCCTCGAACAGCAAATAACTCAATACCCCCGCCCCGCTCGTCTTGGTCGCCCCCGGACCGCGCAGAAACAGGCGTAACGCCGCCGGCAATTCCTGCCGATGCCGCGCTGCAATCTCATCAATGGGCTGACTCGGCGAAATCACCAGCACTTCAACCGGCGCCACACCCAGCGCTCGGGTGGGCGTGCCGTCGGGTAGTAGATGACTGAACTGATTCAGGCGCTGCAGCAACTCAATGTCACTCTCAAGGCTGTCAATGAACGTGCTGTTGAGCATATGCGCGCCGATCTGCGCCAGCGAGGGCTGCTGACCGGTGTAAGCGCGTTGCAGTGGCTGCTGCGGATCGAGGCCGCGCGGATTGCCACTGACACCTACCACCAGCACACGGCTGGCGCCCAGATGCAGCGCCGGGCTGATAGGCGCCGATTGCCGAACCGCGCCGTCGCCGAAATATTCTTCGCCGATTTTAACGGGCTCGAACAAAAGCGGAATGGCCGAGCTGGCGAGCAAGTGATCGACTGTCAGTTGCGTAGGAACGCCGATACGGCGATGGCGCAACCAGGCGTCAATGGTACCGCCACCCTGATAGAACGTCACCGCCTGACCGGATTCATAGCCAAATGCCGTCACCGCCACCGCCTGCAACTGCTTCTGCGCGATGGCCTCGCTGACGCCGTCGAGGTTGAGCTTTTCTTCGAGCAACCCGCGCAGCGGCGAGCTGTTGAGCAGGGCGACCGGGACTTGCGGCCCGATACCCAGCAAGCTGCGGCTGACAAAACGACTGGCCTGATGGACCACACCGGGCCAATCGCTGCGCAGCACCAGATGACTGCGAAAGCCTTGCCAGAAAGCGGTCAGCCGTTCGATCGCGGCGCGAAAATCCAGTGCGCCACTGGCCAGGCTGACCGCGTTGATCGCCCCGGCCGAAGTGCCGACGATCACCGGGAACGGATTGTTGGCCCCCTCCGGCAACAATTCCGCAATGGCCGCGAGCACACCCACCTGATAGGCCGCCCGAGCCCCGCCGCCAGAGAGAATCAAACCTGTGACCGGTTCACCTGGAATCATGCACAACGCTCCTTGGTGCTTGATGGGATTTCATTGCCAACCGCCTCCCTTGTGGGAGCGAGTCTGATCCGGGCGGCGTTCCGACGAAGGTCGTCAACGATAGAGCTGGCAGCCTGACACCCCACAGCGCTCTCAGGTTTTTCGCGAGCAGGCTCGCTCCCACAGGGGAACGAAGATTCAACCGCGTTTGGCGTACAGCTTCGGTTCGCCCGGCGGACGGCTTTTAAAGCGCCGATGCGCCCACAGGTACTGCTCCGGGCATTCACGCAACACGCCTTCGACCCACTGATTGATCCGCAGGCAATCGGCCTCTTCGGTTTCGCCGGGGAAACCTTCCAGCGGCGGATGAATTGTCAGCCGATAACCGCTGCCGTCCGCCAGCCGCTCCTGGGTGAACGGCACCACCAGCGCCTTGCCGAGCCGCGCAAACTTGCTGGTGGCCGTGACAGTGGCCGCCTGAATGCCGAACAGCGGGACGAAGATGCTTTGCTTGGCACCGTAATCCTGATCCGGTGCATACCAGATCGCCCGCCCGGAACGCAGCAGTTTGAGCATGCCGCGCACGTCTTCACGCTCCACCGCCAGCGAGTCGAGGTTGTGCCGCTCGCGGCCGCTGCGCTGGATGTAGTCGAACAGCGGGTTTTTATGCTCGCGGTACATCCCGTCGATGGTGTGCTGCTGGCCGAGCAACGCCGCGCCGATTTCCAGCGTGGTGAAATGCACCGCCATTAGAATCACGCCTTTGCCTTCGCGTTGGGCCTTTTGCAGATGCTCGAGCCCTTCGACATGGGCCAGTTTTGCCAGACGCTCAGGCGACCACCACCAGCTCATGGCCATTTCAAAAAACGCAATGCCGGTGGAGGCGAAGTTTTCCTTGAGCAGGCGCTTGCGCTCGGCTGCGGATTTTTCGGGAAAACACAGCTCCAGATTGCGCTTGGCGATGCGCCGTCGGTCGCCCGCTGCGCGATACATCACGGCGCCGAGCGCACGTCCGATAAACAGCAACGCCGGATACGGCAACTGAACGATCAGCCATAACAGCCCCAAGCCGCACCACAATGGCCAGAAACGTGGCATCAGAAAGGATTTTCGAAAACGCGGGCGATCCATTAAGGGTTCCGGAAAGACGATGGCCGCGCATTCTACATCGTTCGAACCGGGTTGCGGCTCGCGTGCGTTCTCGTTATAAGTCTCGGCACTTTTAGTGACAAGCCGTTGTATGCCGACCATGAGCCAAACCGAACTGCAAGACCAGGATCCCGTGTTCCAGTTGAAGGGCAGCATGCTGGCCATTACGGTGCTTGAACTGGCCCGGAACAACCTTGCCAGCCTCGATCGGCAACTCGCCGCCAAGGTCGCTCAGGCACCGGGTTTCTTCAGCAACGCGCCGCTGGTCCTGGCACTGGACAAGCTTCCTGCCAGCGAAGGCGCCGTCGATCTGCCCGGGCTGATGCGCGTCTGCCGCCAGCATGGCTTGCGCACGCTGGCAATCCGCGCCAGTCGTATCGAGGACATCGCTGCCGCCATCGCCGTCGATTTGCCCGTACTGCCGCCGTCGGGCGCCCGCGAACGCGCGCTCGATCCGCTGGAAGGCGCGGTGGCGAAAAAACCGGAAAAGCCCCCTGAGCCGATGATCAAACCAACCAGAGTCATCACCTCCCCTGTACGCGGCGGCCAGCAAATTTATGCCCAGGGCAGCGATCTGGTGATCATTTCGTCGGTCAGTCCAGGTGCGGAACTTCTCGCCGATGGCAACATCCATGTATACGGCCCGATGCGCGGTCGTGTACTGGCCGGCGTCAAAGGCGACAAGAAGGCCAGGATTTTCTGTCAGCAAATGAGCGCTGAACTGGTCTCCATCGCAGGCCACTACAAGGTTTCGGAGGACTTGCGACGCGACCCTTTATGGGGTGCGGGCGTGCAGGTCAGCCTGTCGGGCGATGTGTTGAACATCATTCGTCTTTAACGGATACTGCCGCATTTTCCAAGCATCTCTAAAACGTAGCGAAAACGGCTCAAACGAAGTAGGAAAAAGGCCATCAGCAGTGTTTACCCGAGGTAAGCGCCGTTCAAGACCGGATTCCAGCCAAGGCTGTCCGACTGCATCAGTTTTTTATAGAGATGTTTTTCAGGGGCTAAATGTCCTTTTTCCTTAGGGGTGAAACACCTTGGCCAAGATTCTCGTGGTTACATCCGGCAAGGGTGGTGTGGGTAAGACCACCACCAGCGCTGCTATCGGCACCGGCCTCGCACTGCGTGGTCACAAAACAGTCATCGTCGACTTTGACGTCGGTTTGCGTAACCTCGACCTGATCATGGGTTGCGAGCGTCGCGTGGTGTATGACTTCGTCAACGTGGTCAATGGCGAAGCCAACCTGCAACAGGCGCTGATCAAAGACAAGCGTTTGGAAAACCTCTACGTACTGGCCGCCAGCCAGACCCGCGACAAAGACGCGTTGACCGTCGAAGGCGTGGAAAAAGTGCTGATGGCACTCAAGGAAGACTTTGAATTCGTGGTCTGCGACTCCCCGGCCGGCATCGAGAAAGGTGCTCACCTGGCCATGTATTTCGCTGATGAAGCGATCGTCGTGACCAACCCGGAAGTGTCCTCGGTACGTGACTCGGATCGCATGCTCGGCCTGCTGGCCAGCAAATCGCGCCGCGCCGAGAACGGCGAAGACCCGATCAAGGAACACCTGCTGCTGACCCGCTACAACCCGCAACGCGTCAGCGATGGCGAGATGCTCGGCGTTGAAGACGTAAAAGAAATCCTCGCCGTGACCCTGCTGGGCGTGATTCCAGAGTCGCAAGCCGTGCTCAAGGCTTCCAACTCGGGCGTGCCGGTGATTCTCGACGACCAGAGTGACGCCGGCCAGGCGTACAGCGATGCAGTTGATCGTCTGTTGGGCAAAACCGTGGAGCATCGATTCCTCGATGTCACCAAGAAAGGTTTCTTTGAGCGTCTGTTTGGAGGCCGGTAATGAATATTTTTGACTTCTTTCGTGCTAACAAGAAGCCAAGTACCGCCTCGGTAGCGAAAGAGCGTCTACAGATCATCGTGGCGCATGAACGCGGCCAACGCAGTACGCCGGACTACTTGCCAGCCTTGCAGAAGGAACTGGTTGAAGTGATCCGCAAGTACGTCAACATCGGGTCCGATGACGTGCACGTCGCTCTGGAAAACCAGGGCAGCTGCTCGATTCTGGAACTCAATATCACCCTGCCGGATCGCTGATCGATCCGATGGGAGCCACGGCGGCTCAGGTTCGCACCTCCTGTGTAGGAGCTGCCGCAGGCTGCAATCTTTTGATCTTGTTTTTATAAGCAACGTCAAAAGATCGCAGCCTGCGGCAGCTCCTACATGGATATCGGTGTGCCCTGCGCCGCCGTTGGCGTTTGTAACGAGGCTGTTTAATGCCGCTGTCCAACATCAGCATCATCCATCAGGACGCCGCCGTTCTGGTGGTGAACAAACCGACTTTGCTGCTTTCCGTCCCCGGCCGCGCCGAGGACAACAAGGACTGTCTGATTACCCGCCTGCAGGAAAACGGCTACCCGGAAGCGCGAATTGTCCATCGCCTCGACTGGGAGACGTCCGGCATCATTCTGCTGGCCCGTGATCCGGACACTCACCGGGAACTGTCTCGGCAATTTCATGACAGGGAAACAGAAAAGGCCTACACCGCACTGTGCTGGGGGCAGCCGGAACTGGACAGTGGCAGCATTGATCTGCCCTTGCGCTACGATCCGCCGACCAAACCTCGTCACGTGGTGGATCATGAATTTGGCAAGAACGCCCTGACGTTCTGGCGTGTTCTGGAGCGTTGCGCAGACTGGTGCCGTGTCGAGCTGACGCCGATCACGGGCCGCTCCCATCAACTGCGCGTGCACATGCTGTCCATCGGTCATCCATTGCTGGGCGACGGGCTCTATGCCCACGAACAGGCGCTGGCAGCCTGGCCGCGTTTATGTCTGCACGCGAGCATGCTGAGCTTCACGCATCCGCAGACCGGCGAGCGCCTGCGCTTCGAGTGCCCTGCACCGTTCTAAACACCCTGCACAACCTGTGGGAGCGGGCTTGCTCGCGAAGGCGTTGTGTCAGCCCCCGTCGATGCTGACTGATAAACCGCTCTCGCAAGCAAGCCCGCTCCCACAGTGGGTCTCCGGCAGATTCATTCCCGACGACATCCGCTCCAGCAGGCCACCCGCCAATTCTCTGACCAATACGTTAAACTGGCGCCATTGCTGTCTGGAGCTACTTATGCGCGAAGAGTTGAACCAAGGCCTGATTGATTTTCTCCGGGCCTCCCCTACCCCGTTTCATGCCACCGCCAGCCTCGTCCAGCGTCTGGAAGCGGCGGGTTATCAGCGGCTCGACGAACGCGAGCCCTGGACCACCGAGGCCAACGGCCGTTACTACGTCACCCGCAACGACTCTTCCATCGTCGCCATCAAAATGGGCCGCCACTCGCCACTTCACGGCGGCATTCGCCTGGTGGGCGCGCACACCGACAGCCCTTGCCTGCGAGTCAAACCCCAGCCAGAATTGCAACGTCAGGGCTTCTGGCAACTGGGAGTTGAAGTTTATGGCGGTGCGCTGTTGGCTCCGTGGTTCGACCGTGACCTGTCCCTGGCCGGTCGCGTGACCTTCCGCCGCGACGGCAAGGTCGAGAGCCAGCTGATCGACTTCAAGGCGCCGATTGCGACCATCCCCAACCTGGCCATTCACCTCAACCGCGAAGCCAACATGGGCTGGGCGATTAACGCCCAGACTGAGTTGCCACCGATCCTCGCGCAATTTGCCGGTGACGAGCGCGTGGACTTCCGCGCCGTGCTCACCAATCAGCTCACGCTGGAGCATGGCCTGAACGCCGACGTAGTGCTCGATTACGAGTTGAGTTTCTACGACACGCAAAGCGCGGCGGTGATTGGGCTCAATGGCGACTTCATTGCCGGCGCGCGTCTGGACAACCTGCTGTCGTGCTACGCCGGCCTGCAAGCCTTGCTCACCGCAGACACCGAGGAAACCTGCGTGCTGGTCTGCAATGACCACGAAGAAGTTGGCTCCTGCTCGGCATGCGGCGCAGACGGGCCGATGCTGGAACAAACCCTGCGGCGCCTGCTGCCCGAAGGTGACGAATTCGTACGGACCATTCAGAAATCTCTGCTGGTTTCGGCCGACAACGCCCACGGCGTGCACCCCAACTATGCCGACAAGCACGACGCCAACCACGGCCCGAAACTCAACGCCGGCCCGGTAATCAAGGTCAACAGCAACCAGCGCTACGCCACCAACAGCGAAACCGCCGGCTTCTTCCGCCACCTGTGCATGGCCGAAGAAGTCCCGGTACAAAGCTTCGTGGTGCGCAGCGACATGGGTTGCGGCTCGACCATCGGCCCGATCACCGCCAGCCACCTGGGAGTACGCACGGTGGATATCGGCCTGCCGACATTCGCCATGCACTCGATCCGCGAACTCTGCGGCAGCCACGACCTTGCGCACCTGGTCAAAGTGCTGAGCGCGTTTTACGCCTGCCAGGAACTTCCCTGAAACAGCCGCTGATTTGTAGGTGGATAAAAACATCTGTGGTGGGGGCTTGTGTGTAGTCAGAGGGCTTTTGTAGTTAGTGGGTTTGTGTGGTGAGGGGGCTTTTTTAGTCACAGGGCTTCTGTGCTCAGGGGGCTTCTGTGCTCGGTGGATTGTGTGGTCTGTGGGTTTGTGTGGTTTGTGGGTTTGTGGGTTTGTGGGTTTGTGTGGTGTGGGTCCTTTGGTCAGAGGGCTTCTGTGGTGAGGGGGCTTGCCCCCGTTGGGCTGCGCAGCAGTCGCCAAGCGAGTAAATGCGAACTGCCTGAAGCTTCACGGTTATTTTGGGGCTGCTGCGCAGCCCAACGGGGGCAAGCCCCCTCACCACAAAAGCCGACTCACCACGGAAGCCCACTCACCACGGAAGCCTACTGGCCACTGAAGCCCCCTCACCACTGAAGCCCCCTCACCACAAAAAGCCCCTTCACCACAGGAGCTTCCTGCCACGGATATTGCGCTTCACTCTTGACGCATTTTCAACCCGTATCACCCAAGCCCGGCAAAACCCACCTAGACTTCCAACACCCCCTCCGACAAGGCAGTCGCCCATGATCTCGCCGCAATCCTTCAACGCCATGCTGATCCCGATCCTCACCGGGATGATCCTGCTGGCGATCGGTTACAACTTCCGCGACAAGAACGCCGGGATCTTCGCGATGTGGATCGGCATGCTCACCATCCTCGGCACCGTGGTGTTCAAGATCCTCGCCAAACTCAACGAATAATCGCCGCCCGGCTCGCATTGATTTTGACGGGCTCGTACACTCGTTCGATCCGCTTACCCCGAGGTTGACCGTCCAGTGTTCGCTCGTTTTCCCGCCCTCCCGTATTTTCTCTTTCTCTGCCTGCTGACGCTGCTACCAATAGCGCCTGCCCAAGCGGTCGGTTTGCCCGGCCTGCTCAACGGCGGCGCCAAGACCCAACCGCAAGCCGAGCAACCCCTGGGGCAATCTCTGGACGAAGTGATCAAATCGCTGGAGAACGATCAGCAACGCACCCAGTTACTGACCGACCTGAAAAAACTGCGTGACGCCACAGCGCAAGCTCAACCGACACCGGAACAAGGTGTGCTCGGCCTGATCGGCGGCACACTGGCCAGTTTCGAGAAGCAGTTCTCCGGGGCGGACAGTCCGCTGACTCGCTGGACGCAG
>NZ_CABVGX010000029.1 GCF_902497625.1 Pseudomonas fluorescens
GGCATGGCGCTCGGCGGCGGGCAAGCCTGCGTAGATCGCCGGCATCTCGACGTTTTCCTGAGCCGAGCCGGACGGGATCAGGTGGTAGCCCTGAAACACAAAACCGAAGGCTTCGCGGCGCAGCCAGGCCAGTTCATCGCTGTCGAGCCCGGCGACGTCTTCTCCGGCGAAGCGGTATTCGCCCGAGGTCGGGCGATCGAGGCAGCCAAGTATGTTCATCAGGGTCGACTTGCCGGAACCGGAGGCACCCACAATCGCAACGAATTCACCGG
Source organism: Pseudomonas fluorescens (assembly GCF_902497625.1). Taxonomy (GTDB): domain Bacteria; phylum Pseudomonadota; class Gammaproteobacteria; order Pseudomonadales; family Pseudomonadaceae; genus Aquipseudomonas; species Aquipseudomonas fluorescens_BQ. The sequence goes on from NZ_CABVGX010000029.1 coordinate 273, forward strand.
CATGAATCGCCAGGTCAATACCGCGTAACACGTGAACCTGTGGAGCGTCGCCGCCACCGTAGGATTTGCGGATATCCTGCAGGTCGATCAGGGGCGTCTGCATTCAGCCGCCGCTCCCGGTCGCCGGGCCGATCAACAAGTGATCGCCTTCTTCCAGGCCATCGAGGATCTGCACCTTCAAGCGGTCGCTGATGCCAGTGCGTACCACCCGGGACTGCACGTCACCGTTGCTCGCAGCCACTTGTGCGGTCTGCCTGGCGGATTGCGCGTCGCTTTGCACCGCAGCGATCGGTGCGGTGAGAGTGTTTTTGGCCTGATCGGATACGAAGAACACCTGCGTGGTCATGTCCGCCATCAATGCGTTGTCAGCGTTGTCGACATCCAGCAGCACGGTATACAGCACCACACGAGCGCTGCCGCTTTTACCCGAGCTGGCCGGGCTGCCGCCGCCCCGACTGGTCTGATCGAGCGGTTTCGGCGGGATTGGCAAAATCTGCCGTACCGTGCTGTTCCAGCGCCGGTTGCCACCGCTGAGCGTGGTGAACCAGGCGACCATGCCCGGTTTGACCTGGCCGATATCGGCTTCCGAGACCTCGGCCCAGACGGTCATTGGCGACAGTTTGGCGATGCGCAGTATCAGCGGCGTCTGCTGTTGCGCGTTCAGGGTCTGGCCTTCGCGCGCATCAAGTGCAACCACGGTGCCGGACATCGGCGCGTAAATGCGCGTGTAGCCCAGTTCGGCCTGATCGCTGCGCAGGCTGGCCTGCGCCTGACGAATCTGCGCCTGGAACATGTCGATGCGGGCCTGGGTGGTGCGCAGTTCCGCCTGGGCGGCTTGCACGTCTTCATCGCGGGTGGCGCCGCCGGCCGCGAGCTTCTGCTGACGCTTGTGTTTTTGCTGCGCCAGATCGTGCAGGGCTCGTTGCTCCAGCAGCTGCGCCTTGAGGTTATCGATCGAGAAGCGTCCTGCGTCGAGCCTGGCCTGTTGGGTGGACGGGTCGATTTCGACCAGAAGCTCACCTTCGTTGACCACGTCGCCGACTTCTACATGAATTTTCTGGATCTGCCCGGACGCCTGCGCGCCGACGTCGACATAACGCCGCGGCTGCAGAGTGCCCAGGGCCGTGACGCTACTTTCAATGTCACCGCGAGCAACTTGTACGGTGTTGAACTGATCACGCCCGGGGGGCAAGACCTGCCAGGTGGCGATGGCAATCAGCGGAAGCAGACACAGGGCTACAAGCAGGGCGCGTCGGGTATGACGGGGACGTTTCATGCAGGGTTCCGGCCAATGGAGTTCGGCCCGTCAGAAGGGTGGACGGGGAGCTGTCCTGTAGACGAGGCAGGTCTTCGGGGATTTAGCCCATGACCAGTCAGGTAACTGTCTGGCAGAGGCAGGTAATGCCTGATTACAACGATTTGTCAGGCAAATCGAAACAACACTTTAAATCTATATGAGAATTACTATAAATTACGCATTCGAAATTGCCACCATCCTGCCATCGTCCATTCCGACGGTCACGGATATGGCTCAAGCACTGAACCGCACCCTGTGTGGCCGGGAGTCATGTTGGAAAACTACTACCGCGAACTGGTGTGTTTCCTTAATGCCAAGCTAGGCAACCGTCAGGTCGCCGAAGATGTGGTGCATGACGCTTATCTGCGAATTCTGGAGCGCTCCAGCGAAACGCCGATCGAGCAGCCGCGGGCTTTCCTTTATCGCACCGCGCTCAATCTGGTGATTGACGACCATCGTCGTAATGCCTTGCGGCAGGTTGAATCGCTGGAAGTACTCGATAGCGAAGAGCGCTATTTTACGCCTTCGCCCCATCACAGCCTCGATCACGGCCAGCGCCTGGAAATGCTCCAGCGAGCCTTGAACGAACTGCCACGTCTGTGTCGTGAAAGTTTTATGCTGCGCAAGATCGATGGCCTTTCTCATCTTGAAATCGCCAAACGCCTCGGCATTTCCCGCACATTGGTCGAAAAGCACATCGTCAATGCCATGAAACACTGCCGTCTGCGCATGCAGCAGTGGGACGCGCATTGATCACAAGTGCTTGCGCAAAGTAGTGGTAAATTTTATTTCATTGTCCTCGTTCCTATTCAACAGACGACTTGCAGTGCGGCGCAACGCTGCTCAGGTCACTTAGGCTTTCACCCCACTGTTGAGGGGTTCATCCAGAGGACACTGGAAATGACACAGGCAAATGCAGCGCCCATCGTTCACGACCTGATCGGCGTCGGTTTCGGTCCTTCAAACCTGGCATTGGCTATTGCTCTGCAGGAACGGGGGCCAAGTCAGGGCGCACTGGATGTGCTGTTTCTCGACAAGCAGGCGGACTATCGCTGGCACGGCAATACGTTGGTCACTCAGAGCGAATTGCAGATTTCCTTCCTCAAGGACCTGGTGACCCTGCGCAATCCGACCAGCCCTTACTCGTTCGTCAACTACCTCAAGCATCACGGACGTCTGGTGGATTTCATCAACCTCGGTACGTTCTATCCGTGTCGCATGGAGTACAACGACTACCTGTGCTGGGTCGCCGGGCAGTTTGCTGCGCAGAGCCGCTACGGTGAAGAGGTGTTGACCATCGAGCCTGTCCTGCACGACCAGGAAGTCGAAGCGTTGCGCGTGATTTCCCGTGATACTCAAGGCCAGCAGCACGTGCGCACCACACGCTCGGTGGTCGTCAGTGCCGGCGGTACACCGCGTGTTCCAGAAGCGTTCAAGGCGCTGAAGGATGACGGGCGGGTGTTTCACCATTCGCAGTACCTGACGCAAATGGCCAGGCAGCCGTGCGTCAACAATCAGCCGATGAGCATTGCGATCATCGGTGCAGGGCAGAGCGCAGCGGAAGCATTTATTGATCTGAACGACAGCTTCCCGTCCGTGCAGGTCGACATGATCCTGCGTGGCTCGGCGCTGAAGCCGGCGGATGACAGCCCATTCGTCAATGAGGTGTTCTCGCCGGAATTTACCGACCTGGTGTTTCAGCAGCACAGCAGCGAACGCGAACGACTGGTCAACGAGTACCACAATACCAATTACTCGGTGGTGGACATTGATCTGATCGAACGTATTTACGCAATATTCTATCGCCAGAAAGTCTCGGGCATTGCTCGCCACGCATTTCGCACCCTGACCACCATCGAAAAGGCCACGGCCACCGCACGCGGCATTGACCTGGCGGTGCGTAACAATGCCACCGGTGAGGTAACGGTTCGGCATTACGACGCAGTCGTTCTGGCCACCGGTTACGAACGTCAGATGCACCGTCAACTGCTGGCCCCGCTGGAAGAATATCTGGGCGCCTTCGAAGTCGACCGCCACTACAAACTGATCACCGACGAGCGCTGCAAGGCCGGCATCTACATGCAGGGTTTCTGTCAGGCAAGCCACGGTTTGAGCGACACATTGCTGTCGATCCTGCCGATTCGCGCCGATGAAATTGCCAGCTCGCTGTATGAGCATGGCAAGTTGCGCACGCACAATCGTTCGGTAATGGACGTGTTGCTTGCGGCAGCCAGCTGAGGCTGGTAAAGCATCGTTCCCGCGCGCGTGGGAACGATCATTTGCCGGCGAACTCATCAATGCCTTCCTACGGGATATCGTTGAATGAGTTCTGTAAAATTTAGGAATAGTCCTACAGAAAGCATGCAGGCACTTCAGTAGCCTTGGCGCCCTCACGATCCGACGTCTTCCGGGGGCCGCTTGCAGACTAAAACATTACGTATCCTGATCGCCGATGAGCAGCACTTTCATCGAATGCGCATCGAGCGATTGTTCAATCAGTTGGGTTATTATCGCATCGCTCCCGTGCGCGGGCTCGACGAGCTTCTTACCTTGGTGGAATACGCCAGCGAGCCGTTGGACCTGGTGGTGATCAATCAGTCGATGACCCGTGAGTCCATGGACCTGGCGGATTTTTTTCTGCACAACTTCCAGGTTCGTCACGCGTTTATCTATGGCTGCGAGCGCGAGCCGTTGCCGTCAATCCCTGCCGGCGTGCAGCACAAGGTCGAGATCAGTCACTCGCCGTTGCCGGACCTGCGCGCAATCGAGCAAGTGATGAAGTCACTCGATCCACCCTTGCCGTTCGTCGGTACAGTCGCTTCTGTCAGGTAGTCGCCGGTTGACTTCCATGCAAGAGTCACTGCGCAGCGCTGCGTACTGCTTGGCCTGACAGGAGTTCTCATGATTGCGCTGATCGCAGACGATCATCCGGTGGTATGTGCCGCCGTTACCATGCTGCTGAGAAATGAAGGTTTTCACGACATCCACGAAGCGCGCACCGGTATCGAGGTGCTGCCGAAGATTCGTGATCACAAACCTGATCTTGTGGTGCTCGACCTGGTCATGCCCGGCCTTGATGGCCTGGATGTGCTGGGCCGGATTCAGGGGTGCGGGGTGAAGTGCCGAGTGCTGGTATTTACCTCTCAGGAGCCGTTGTTCTATCAGGACCGCTGCATGCGTGCCGGGGCGCAAGCCTATGTCTCCAAGACCAACGATCTGCATCATTTGCAAAAGGCAGTGGGGGCAGTCATGGCCGGCTACAGCTACTTTGTCAAACTACCCTCGAGTTCGGTGTCGCTGAACACCCTGCAGCGTACCGAAACGCAGATGATCGAGAGGCTCTCGGACCGTGAGCTGACGATTTTCCAACACATCTCCCGAGGCATGAGCAATAAGGCAATAGCCGCCCTGATGAACCTGAGCCACAAGACCGTCAGCACGTACAAGACCCGGTTGATCGAAAAACTCAGCGTCGATTCCGCTGTACACCTGAGGGATTTCGCCAAGCGCAATAATCTGATCGAATGAAGACTTCAGTGAAGCGTCTCGCAGCATTTGTCTTCAGCGCTTTGCTGTGGGCATCGAGCGTGTGCGCCGATCCGCGCACCCTGACGCTGCTGGGTCGCTCCAGCGTCGACGGCCAGAACGTCAAGCTTGCGCAAGACGACGCTCGCTGGCTGCGGGAAAAGGGCCGGTTGGTGCTGGCAATTTCCGCTCCGGACTACCCGCCGTTCGACATCACTACCACGGGATCGGACTATGAAGGACTGACTGCGGATTATGCCGGTCTGCTCAGGCAGTTGTTGCAAGTCGATATTGTCGTTCAGCGCTATGCCAGCCGTGGCGAGGCGGTGCGGGCGATCAAACTGGGCTCTGCGGATTTGCTCGGAACGGCCAATCGGTACGAGGTGGAGGACCCGCTGTTGTCCATGTCCGCTGTCTACGCCGACGATCAACCTGTACTGGTCACGCGTATCGATATGCCGCACGCCCTGCAACCGAAGCTTGCCGGGCAACGGCTCGCCATGCTCTATCACTACTTGCCGGCAAAGCAGGTTCAGGCCTTCTACCCCAACGCGAACGTCCAGCTCTTCCCCTCGACGCTGGAGGCAGTGGGGGCGGTGGCCTTCGGTCAGGCCGATGTCTACCTGGGTGATGCAATCAGTACCCATCATCTCATCAGCAAGAACTACCTCAATAACGTACAACTGGCCGATTTTTCGCACATTGAGCCGGGTGGTTTCGCCTTTGCGATGAGGGACGGCAACCGTCAACTGCAGCGCATCGTCAACAAGGCTCTGGCATCGGTGCCGACTAACGAGCGCCTGAACATCCTGCGTCGCTGGGGGGCGAACGGGGCATCCATTGCGGCGACGCAGACAATGAATTTCAGCATCGCCGAGCAAAAATGGCTCGACCGGAATCCGCGCTTGCGCGTGGCCATCAACCCGAACCTGATGCCGATCTCGTTTTACGACAGCGAAGGCAAATTGATCGGCATCGTCGCCGATGTGCTGGCGAAAATCAGCCTGCGTACCGGCCTGCAATTTGACATGAGGCCGACCAAGTCAGTGGCCGAAGTGCTCGGCTGGATCAGCACCGGGCAGGTCGATCTGGTGGCGGGCATCGGACCCAGCATCGAGCGTGAAACCCAGCTGCGTTTCACCCGGCCGTTTCTAACCAGCCCCAGCGTGCTGGTCACGCGCATCGGCCCTGAGAATCCGGCGACGCTCGACGATATGGCCGGCAAGACGCTCGCCATCACCCAGGGCAGCAGTGAAGGTGAGTTCATTCGTCAGCATTTTCCGGCGATCAGACTGGTCGACGCGCCATTGACCGGGGATGTAATGGCGATGGTTGCCTCGGGCGAGGCCGATGGCGGCATCAATTCATTGATCAGCGCGCGCTACATGATTTCCCGGTTATACCGGGACAAGCTGCAGGTCACCACGACCGTCGGCACCGATCCGGCCCGCGCCACGCTGGCCACCGCTCGCGAGTCCGAGGAGCTGCAGGCGATTCTCGACAAAGCGCTGCTGAGCATCGCTCCGGAGGAATTTGATGCGCTCACACTGTATTGGCGCAACGATCAGATTGTGGAGCAGAGCTTCTGGCTGCGGCATCGCCAGGATGTTTTCCAGGCGTTCGCCGCTGCTGGCGCGTTGCTTTTGCTGGCGCTGGCATGGATCGGATGGCAGCGCAGGCAGATTCGGCAGCGCCAACAGTTGCTCAGCCAGTTGCAGGATGCCAAAGACGTTGCCGACGACGCCAATCGGGCTAAAACCACGTTCCTGGCGACCATGAGCCATGAAATCCGTACGCCCATGAATGCCTTGCTCGGCATGCTCGAATTGGCGTTGAAACGGGCGGATGAAGGGTTCGTTGACCGCCCGGCGATTGAGGTGGCCTCCAATGCCGGGCAGCAGCTGTTGGGATTGATCGGGGATATTCTGGATATTGCGCGGATTGAATCAGGGCATCTTTCGCTGGCTCCGGAGCGGGCCAATCTGCGATCACTGACCGAGTCGGTGTGCCGGGTATTCGAAGGTCTGGCCCGTCAGAAAGAGCTCGACTGGCGTGTCGAACTGGACGAGCGCAGCGACCAGGCAGTGCTGGTAGACCCCACGCGTTACAAACAGGTGCTGTCCAATCTGCTGAGCAACGCCATCAAATTCACCTGCGAAGGTGAAGTGAAGTTGACGCTGCATATCGAACCCGGCGCACCGGGGCATCTGCAGGTTCGCGTGTGGATTGAAGACACTGGCATCGGCATCAGCGAATTTGATCAGCAGCGTTTGTTCAGCTCGTTCGTGCAGGCCGGCAATAATCCCCACTCGGCCCGACACGGCTCCGGTCTGGGGCTGGTGATCAGTCGCACTCTGTGTGAAATGATGGATGGCACGTTGCAGCTCGACAGCACGCTGGGGCGAGGTACGCGGCTCGAACTCTGCCTGGATCTGCCTGCCATGGAAGCATTGCCGCCAAGCGAGCGGTCCGCTTCGACGCAAGTGACGAGCCGGACATTGGCGATTCTGGTAGTCGATGATTACCCGGCTAATCGTCTATTGCTGTCGCGGCAATTGAGCTATCTGGGCCACAGCGTGATGGACGCCGAGGACGGCCAGCACGGCTTGGAAAAGTGGCGAGATAACGCATTCGACGTGCTCATCACGGACTGCAACATGCCGGTGCTCAGTGGCTATGAACTGGCAAGAGCTATCCGTGATGAGGAATGCGCTCGAGGACGGCCGCGCACACTGATTCTGGGCTTCACTGCCAATGCCCAGCCCGAGGAAAAAACCCGCTGCCTGGCAGCAGGCATGGACGACTGCCTGTTCAAGCCGATTCGCCTGGCTGACCTCAGTGCCTGGTTGTCCGCGCATTTCGCAGGCGGGGTAAAGGTGGACCCGTCTGCCTTTGCCGAGATCGATTTGAGTGGCCTGGAACGCTACGTTGGCGCGGACCGAGAGTTGATCAATCAATTGCTCAGCGCTCTGGCCGTGACCAATCGCAGTGACAGGCAAGCACTGCTCGAGGCCCATGCCAGCGGCAGTCAGCATGAATTGCACACCTTGGCTCACCGCATCAAGGGCGGTGCGCTGATGGTGCGGGCGGATGGCCTGATCCAATGTTGCCAGGCGCTGGAGCAAGCCTGCGGCAGTGGTGAGACTGCGCTGGTCAATGCCGCCGTCGATCAGTTGCAGCAGGCCATGACACGACTGGACCAATATCTCGCCAGTGTCTGAGGAGGTTGAAGGGGGAAATCAGCCGCCAATACATTTTTTCGTATAGTTCTGGACCCGTTCAATTGCTCCTACACTGTGGCCAATGCGTGGAATCTTCGCGCCATGAGCCTTTGCTGGAGTTTGTTCGATGCTGTCACTGCTCACCGATCATCCATTGGTTTGCGCGCTGTTGCTGATCCTCATTGACCTCAGCCTCTGGCATTTGCTGAGTGCCAGCGGCAGTCAGTGGAAACTGGTGGTACGCCTGCTGGTGTTCGCGTTGTTCAGCATGGTGCTGTTCAATGCCGGCATGAACCCGCTGCAACCCGCGCCGTTTGCCGGCAATGTGCCGCTGCACCTGGCCGCCACCGGTTTGCAGATTGGCTGGTGGCTGTTCGGTGCGCGAACCCTGACGGTGCTGATCGGCGCCGTCATGATGCAGCGCGTCGGCCATACCGGGCGATTGCTACAGGACCTGCTTGGTGCAGTGATTTTCCTCATCGCGGTCATCGCTGCACTGGCCTACGTGCTGGAACTGCCGGTCAAAGGCGTGCTGGCAACTTCCGGGGCACTGGCGATCATCGTCGGCCTGGCCTTGCAGAGCACCCTCAGCGACGTGTTTTCCGGCATCGTGCTCAACACCACCAAACCCTATCAACTGGATGACTGGATCTCCATTGACGGCATGGAAGGCCGGGTCACCGACATCGACTGGCGCGCCACACGCCTGCAAACCTCCCAAGGCAGCATGGCGGTGATTCCCAACTCGCTGGCAGCCAAAGCGAAAATCATCAATTTCAGTCGACCGATCGACATCTTCGGCCTCTCGATCAGCCTGCAACTGAGCCCGCACGTTCGCCCGAATACGGTGATCGAAGCACTGGAAAGGGCCATGCAGGGGTGCCGCCAGTTGTTGAGCAAACCGGCACCCAAAGTTTCGCTGAAGAGCTCCACCAGCAGCGGTGTGGAATATGAGATCAGCGGTTTTGTGGTGTCCATGGATCAGAAACGCATGGTGCGCAATCAACTCTACGACCTTGCCTTCCGCCAGTTGCAGGCCAGCGGCGTGTCCCTGCTGTCCAGCGTCGAGTCAAATGCGCCGGTCGGCCTGTCGCAGCCAAGGGCGCTGCTGGACAGCTCAAGCATTTTCTCGAGCCTGAGCGACGAAGAGAAAGAGGCGTTTTGCGCAAACATGACGCTGCAGACATTCCGCGCCGGTGAATTGATTATGCCGGCAGGGGAGGTTAGCGATCACTTGCTGATCATCGAATCCGGTGTGGTCTCGGTAGAGTTAAGCCGTGGCGGCGTCAGGTTCGAATCTGGCCGGATGGGGCCGGGCGAGGTGATCGGCGAAGGCGGGATTTTGTCCGATACGTCACTGCCGGCGGAATTTACCGCCAAGACCTATTGCAGCGTGTACCGCCTGGAGAAGGACTATCTCAAACCGTACCTCGATGCGCGGCAGGACATTGGCGACGCCATGAAAGCATTGCTGGATTACCGCTTGAACAAGGCGCAGACCCTGACCCAGGAAATCCCGCCGGTTGTACAGAAGAGGGGTTTTTTACAGTGGCTGCGGCGGCGGGCTTAGGGGCGTCGGCGAATGGCCGCAGCGCGGGTTCGCGAGCAAGCTGTGTTCCCACGGGCTAGAGTACATAGCGAATTCAGCCTGGATCGAAGACCGTCATCGCTGGCAACATTGCCACATGTCATTTGGAGCGTCGAGATCGCAGTCGCGGGTGGTCTACACGATTTCTGCGCTATTGGCTATTTGCCTGCGAGGCCCGGGCGACTAACTTGGTTCTACTCACTTGGTAGCCGGAGCCTCCCATGAAACCTCGTATCGATTTCTACACCGCGTCCCCCGACGCCCTCAAAGCCATGATCGCGCTGCAAAGCGCCGTGTCGAAGTTGCCCCTGGAAAATAGCCTCATCGAACTGGTCAAGCTGCGTGCTTCGCAGATCAACGGCTGTGCGTTCTGCCTCGATCTGCATACCGCCGATGCGCGCAAGGGTGGCGAAACCGAACGTCGCCTGTACACGTTGTCGGCCTGGCGTGAAACGCCGTTCTTCACCCCGCGCGAACGCGCCGCGCTGGCCTGGACCGAATCGTTGACCCTGCTGAGCCAGACGCATGCGCCGGACGAAGACTACGAGTTCGCCCTGGCCCAGTTCACGCCCAAGGAAATGGTCGACCTGACCGTGGCGATCACCACCATCAACGCCTGGAATCGTCTGGCCGTGGGCTTTCGCAAAATGCCTGCAGCCGATCAATGAGCCTCCGCTGATGGCGCGGCCGGTGGTTGCACCTTGCGCATCAAGGGCACCATCGCCGTGGCGATGACAAAACACACCCCGATTATCAAAAATGCGTCGCCGCAGGTTTGTGTCTGCGCTTCGCTGTGTGACGCCAGTCGTCGGAACGAGCGCAAGACCATCGATAAACCTGTTCGGGAATCCATTGCCTCCCGTTAATAGGAAGCATTACTATTCACGCCCCTTTTGCGCAGCACGCCGCAATGACTCCCAAGTTGCCCCGCAGACACGGCTTTTTCGAGCATTACGAAGAGTTGGTTGGCACCTGGACCCGACGCCTGAGAAATCGTCAGCAGGCTGAGGATCTGGCCCACGACACCTTCGTGCGGGTGCTCGAGTCGGATTCGACGGCGGTGCAGCAGCCCCGGGCCTACTTGCACCAGACAGCGCGCAATATCGCTGTGGACGGTTATCGGCGTGAGGATCGGCGGGGCGCCATGGAGTCGGAGACGATTGATCAGAGCGTGTCGTCGTCCGGCGACCCGGAGCATTTCATGCGGGCGATTCAGTTGGCTGATTCCATCGAGCGTGCACTGGCCGAACTGCCGATCAACTGTCGCAAGGTATTCATCTGGCAGAAGATCGAAGAGCTGACCCAAGCGGAAATCGCCGAGCGTTTGGGCCTGTCCAGGAACATGGTGGAAAAGTATATGATCCGCACCCTGCGGCATCTGCGCGATCGTCTGGAGGGTTTGCAGCCATGATCTCCAGCGCCTTCGCACCTCCAGCTCAACAGGAACTTCCATGACGGATACTCGCGACTGCGCATGCGGGCAAACTGCGGTTCGCGATGAGGCGGCGCGCTGGTTTGTGCGTCTGCAGGAACCGGCGATGGACGCTGACGAGCGTCAGTGTTTCGAGCGCTGGCTGCAGGAACACCCGCAACATGCCGACGAATTCCAGCTACTGCAGAGGATGTGGGCAGCGGCGGACCTGTTACCGGCTGCGCGTCTGCAAGCACTGTGCGAAACCCCGTCGGTGCCCAGCAAACGGCGCCCGCTGTTGCGTTATGCAGTGGCCGCCAGTGTGTTGGTGGGGGCGCTCGGTTTCGTACTGTTCAAGGGGACGAATTCCTCCGGGACGTACAGCGCCGATTATGCGACCGCATTCGGTGAGCGGCGGCAAGTCACGCTGCCGGACGGGTCGGTGGTGGATCTGAACAGTCGCAGTCTGCTCCAGGTGCGTTATGCAAGAGACCTGCGCAGCCTCGAACTGACGGCTGGCGAAGCGATGTTTAGCGTCGAGCACGACAGTCACCGGCCGTTTGTAGTGGATGCAGGCAGCGGCAGGATCACCGTGACTGGCACGCGTTTCGATGTGCGCCGTGATGTCGGCGAAACCCGCGTCGTGGTGGAGCAGGGCACGGTCAAGGTGCAGGGGCGAGAGGCTGCGGTCGGCGATTTCACCAGCCTGACCGCCGGCCTTGCGGCGCGGGTCGATGCCCAAGGCAAAGTGACCGCAGCCTATGCGGTCAATCCTGCGGAACTGACCGCATGGCGCGGCGGCAAACTGGTGTTCAACAACGCCAGCTTGCGTGAGGTGGCCGGAGAGGTGTCGCGTTATCGCGCCAAACCGCTGACCGTCGGCGATGAAAAAGTGGCCAGTCTGCGCCTGACCAGCGTGTTCAGCTCCGACAACACCGACGCGTTGCTCAAAGCCTTGCCGAATATTTTGCCAGTGGCCGTGCGAACGCTGGACAACGGCAGTCAGCAGATAATTTCAAAATAGATTCAGGTTTTTTTCGAGTTCTTCGTCTTCTTGTCCATCTGCAACTGGTTTGCATTAACAAACGCACACTCTTGCGATCCACAGGACACCGTTCGACGTGAAAATAACCTCTGCCAAAAACAATAAATCCTTCTGGATGCCGTTGACCCTCGCGCTGGCGATCAACGTTGCAACGACGCAGGCCTTCGCCGCTGACGCTATTCGCATTCCGGCCCAACCGCTGGGTCAGGCGCTGAGCGAACTGGGTCAGCAAACCTCGCTGCAAGTTTTTTTCAGCCCGGAACTGGTGGCAGGAAAGCAGGCGCCGGCGGTGGGTGGAAACCTTTCGCCGGAGCAGGCCCTGCGCGTATTGCTGCAGGGCAGCGGTCTTGAGTACCAGATCAGCGAAGGCTCGGTGACCCTGACGAAGGCGCCGACTTCCGCAAGCAATGGTCCGCTGGAACTGGGCGTGACCGACATCAAAGTGGTCGGTGACTGGCTCGGCGACGCGGACGCCGCCGTGGTGCAAAACCATCCCGGTGCACGCACGGTGATCCGCCGCGAAGCGATGCTTGAGCAGGGGGCGATGAACGTCGGCGATGTGCTGCGCCGGGTGCCGGGCGTGCAGGTGCAGGAAGCCAACGGCACCGGCGGCAGTGACATTTCCCTGAACGTTGGTGTGCGCGGCCTGACCTCGCGCCTGTCGCCACGCTCCACGGTGTTGATCGACGGCGTGCCGGCTGCTTTCGCGCCGTATGGCCAGCCGCAGCTGTCGATGGCGCCAATTTCTTCCGGCAACCTCGACAGCATCGACGTGGTTCGCGGCGCCGGGTCCGTGCGCTATGGGCCGCAAAACGTCGGCGGGGTGATCAACTTCGTTACGCGGGCGATTCCGGAGCAGGCCACTGCGCAAATCGGCACAACCCTGGAGACCTCGCAACACGGTGGCTGGAAACACATCGACACGGCGTTCGTCGGCGGCACGGCGGACAACGGCATCGGCGTCGCGCTGCTGTATTCGGGCGTGAATGGCAACGGTTACCGCGAGCGTAACCACGGCAACGACATCGACGACGTGCTGCTCAAAACCCATTGGGCGCCTACCGATGTCGACGATTTCAGTCTGAACTTTCATTACTACGATGCCAGCGCCGACATGCCCGGCGGCCTCACTCAGGCGCAATACGACGCCGATCCGTTTCAGTCTGATCGCAATAACGACAACTTCAGCGGACGCCGCAAGGATGTTTCCTTCAAGTGGGCGCGGCAGATCGACGAGCGCACTCAGGCCGAGGTGCTGACCTATTATTCCGACAGCTTCCGCGGCAGTAATATCGCCGCCCGCGATCAGCGCACCCTCGGCTCGTTTCCGCGCACTTACTACACCTTCGGCATCGAGCCGCGGGTTTCGCATGTGTTCGACGTCGGCCCGACCACTCAGGAAGTCAGCATCGGTTATCGCTACCTCAAGGAAGGCATGCACGAAGAGGCGAGCCGACTGGCGCTGGTCAACAACCAGCCGGTGGTGCGTCCGGGGTCGGATGGCCATGTGTATCAGGATCGCACCGGCGGCACCGAGGCCAACTCTGTCTACATTGACGACAAGATTGACGTCGGTAACTGGACCATTACGCCGGGCATCCGCTTTGAACACATCAGTACTGACTGGCATGACCGTCCGGTGCTCGATACGGCGGGGCGGCCGGTCACGGAGAAGAATCGCAGCATCGAAAGCAATGAGCCGCTGCCGGCCCTGAGCGTGATGTATCACTTGTCGGAAGCGTGGAAGTTATTTGCCAACTACGAAACGTCGTTTGGCAGCCTGCAGTATTTCCAGCTTGGTCAGGGCGGTATCGGGGACGAGCCGGCTAACGGTCTGACCCCGGAAAAGGCCAAGACCTATGAGGTGGGCACGCGTTACAACGACGATGTGTGGGGAGGCGAGGTGACGCTGTTCTACATCGATTTCGACGAAGAGCTGCAATACATCAGCAACGATGCCGGCTGGACCAACCTCGGCGCGACGACCCACCAAGGGCTGGAAGCGTCGGTGCATTACGACCTGGCGGCACTCGATCCGCGCCTGGACGGGCTGACGGCCAACGCCGGTTTCACTTACACCCGCGCGGTGTATGAAGGGGAGATCCCTGCGTTCAAGGGCCGTGACTTGCCATTCTATTCGCGCCAGGTAGTGACTGCCGGCCTGCGTTACGACATCGACCGCTGGACCTACAACGTCGATGCGTTCGCCCAATCGAAACAGCGCTCGCCGGGTACTGCGGTAAATGCCGATGGCAGTTTCAGCGGCGATTACATCACCGAAGGCACGGCGGACGGTCAATACGGCGATATCCCGGGCTACGTCACCTGGAACGTGCGCGGTGGTTATGATTTCGGCGCGCAGCTGTCGAACCTGAAACTCGGCGCCGGGGTGAAGAACATCTTCGACAAGCAATATTTCACCCGCTCTAGCGACAACAACGCGGGCATGTACGTCGGCGCGCCTCGCACATTCTTCGTGCAGGCGAGTGTTGGGTTCTGACTGGCCGACAGAGGAACTGCGGCGACCACGAATCCCGTGTCCGGCACGAATCCTGTGGGAGCAGGGCTTGCCCGCGAAGACGGCGTGACATTCACCAAAGCCCTAAACCTTCAACACCTTCCCACCGATCGCCACCGCCACCAGCAAAATGGCCATCAACCCAAAGGCAAAACTCAGACTGCTGGCGTGGGCGATGAAGCCGATCACTGCCGGCCCGGCCAGAATCCCTGCATAGCCCAGGGTGGTGATGGCCGGCACCGCAATACTTTCCGGCATGACGGTCTGTTTGCCCACCGCCGTGTACAGCACCGGTACGATGTTCGAGCAGCCGGCGCCGAGGAAGGCATAACCAACCAGTGCCAGTTGCCAGGTCGGCGCAAAGGTCGCCAGGAACAATCCCGCAGCGGCGGTCAACCCGCCGAATACGATCACCCGCGTCGCGCCGAGGCGACGCACAATACGGTCGCCGGTCAAGCGGCCGATGGTCATGGTCAAGGCAAACGCGGCATAACCGAGCCCGGCGTAGGCCGTGTCGATCCCGCGTTCCTGGGTCAAAAATACTGCACTCCAGTCAAGTGCCGCCCCTTCGGCGAGGAACACGATGAAACACATCCCGCCAATAAACAGCACGATGCCGTGCGGCACGGCAAACGCCGGCCCTGAACTTTCGCTGCCATACGGCAACATATGCGGCGCGGCTTTGAGCATCGCCAGCAACAACACGACAATCACCACCGCCATCGCCCCCAACGGCGAAAGGCCCAAACCGAGCAGCGCGCTGACACCCGCCGCACCGACAATTCCGCCAAGGCTGAACAGCCCGTGGAAACCCGACATCATGTTCTTGCCGCTGGCCCGTTCGACGATCACGGCTTGCAGGTTCACCGTCGAGTCCACCGTGCCCAGGCCTGCGCCGAACATGAATAATGTCGCGATCAGCGCCGGTATCGAAGTCACCGTCGCCAACAAAGGCAATGCCGCACAGATCAGCAAAGTGCCGCCGACCGCCACCCGACGGCAGCCGAAGCGAGTGGCCAGCAGGCCGGCCATGGGCATCGCCAGAATCGAGCCCACGCCGAGGCACAACAGCAGCAGCCCGAGCGTGCCTTCATCCAGGCCGGCGCGGGCCTTCGCGTACGGCACCAACGGCGCCCATGCGGCAATCCCGACACCGGCAATGAAAAACGCCACGCGCGTGGACATTTGCTCCAGGCGGCCGGGCACGAAAGTGGTCTGGGTGTTGAGGCTGGTCATATCAATCCTTGGCAAAAATCGTCGCGTCCCCAAGGGACAGTGACTGACCGGGGTGGTTCGATCAGTGGGTCAGTCAGGCCGACATCCTTGCACAGCCCGGCGCTGTTTCGCGATATGTTGCAGCATTCAATCCGGCGGGACGCAGCCCCGGAGCGCGAAAAGGCCAAGGCGGCATCCCACGCAGCGTCAGCACGGTCAGACGGAGAGTGACCGCACACGATCTTGCTTTGCTTTGCTTTGCTTTGCTTTGCTGGTGATCTTGATCTGGCTTGTGACCTTGACCTGCCCCGTCGGAAGGCCGAGCGCAGGTTCTGCGCAGTGGGCAACCCGGCAAGGATGCCGGGTTAGCCGCGCACGGCCAGGGATGGCCGATCGCGGCGGGCCCACGGAGCAGGGCCGGAGCGAGGGCATGGCGAGCCTAGGCGAGCCACCGTACGTCAGGGGCGCTTGCGCTTGGTTACTTGGCGCTTTTCCAAGTGACCCGCCGTAAAGGCGGAACCCATATTAGCCATCACCGCAATAACGGATATGTACACCCTCAAAACAGACGTAGCCTGACCCACCGCTATCGCGAGCAGGCTCGCTCCCACAGTTGATCTCTGTCTGACACATGATCGGTGTCCACTGCAGACCGAATGTGGGAGCGAGCCTGCTCGCGAAGGCGCCAGTCAAGTCACCCTGTTGCTTAGCTCAAACCACTGAATTCCACCACCGGCATCTGCCGCTTCATCAGCACTTTGCCGCCGCGCACCGAGTACAGCGGCAAGCCCTGGCTGCGGATCACTTCGTAATCGCTGTCCGCCGACAGAATCAGCAGATTGGCCGGGCGCCCGCGCTCCAGCCCATAACGATCACCGAGCGCCATCGCTTTGGCGCTGTTATCAGTGACCAGATCCAGAGCGCTTTGCAGGTTGCGATAGCCGAGCATGTGGCAGATATGCAGACCGGCCTCCAGCACCCGCAGAATGTTGCCATTGCCCAGCGGGTACCACGGATCGACGATGGAATCCTGGCCGAAACACACGTTCATGCCGGCTTCCAGCAACTCATTCACCCGGGTTACCCCACGGCGTTTCGGGAAGTTGTCGAAGCGTCCTTGCAGGTGAATGCTTTCGGTCGGGCAGGAAACAAAGCTGATGCCGGAATGCCCGAGCAGGCGAAACAGTTTGGCGCAGTAGGCGTTGTCGTAGGAGCCCATCGCGGTGGTGTGACTGGCCGTAACCCGTGAACCCATGTCACGGCTGCGGGCTTCTTCAGCCAGCACCTCAAGAAAGCGCGAATGCGGGTCGTCGGTTTCGTCACAGTGCACGTCCACCAGGCAACCGGTGCGCTCGGCCAGGTCCATCAGGTATTTCACTGAACTCACGCCCTGGTCACGGGTGTACTCGAAATGCGGAATGCCGCCGACCACATCAGCGCCCATGCTGATCGCTTCTTCCATCAGCTCACGGCCGTTGCGGTACGACTCGATGCCTTCCTGGGGAAACGCGACAATCTGCATGTCGATCAGGTGGCGACTTTCTTCGCGCACTTCGAGCATCGCCTTGAGCGCGGTGAGCTGCGGGTCAGTGACGTCGACGTGGGTGCGCACGTGCTGGATGCCGTGGGCGGCGAGGCTCTGGATGGTTTTCTTCGCGCGGGCTTTGGTGTCTTCCTCGGTGATGGTGACCTTGCGTTCGCCCCAGCACTCGATGCCTTCGAACAGCGTGCCGCTCATGTTCCAGCGCGGCTCGCCGGCGGTCAGCGTCGCATCAAGGTGAATGTGCGGTTCGACAAAGGGCGGCACCACCAGATTGCCGCCGGCGTCGAGGTCTTCGGGGCCCAGGGACGGCGCTTCGGTCTGACGGGCGATGCTGCTGATCAGACCGTTTTCCAGGTGCAGTTCATGCAGACCTTCCTGGTTGCGCAGGCGAGCATTGATGATGTGCATCAGGCGAATCCTTTTAGAGATCTTGTAGTGGTGCGTTGGCGCTGCGAACGCCGAGTACGCCCGTCAATAGCACATACGTTAACGCGGCAGTGGCAATCCCTACCAGTGGTGCAACCCAGGGTGAACTGAAGGCTGCGATCGTACCGACGGCGTAGGCGCCCAGGCCCGGCCAGTTGAAGGCCGGGAGTTGCGCCTCGTCCAGGCGTGGATATCGACCGCGGTGACGGTAGAAGAAGTCCGCCATGATCACCCCGCCGATCGGTGGTATCACCGTGCCCAGCAGAATCAGATACGGCACCAGCATGTCGTACATGCCCAGCAACGCCAGCAGGGTGCCGATCACTGCGCCGGCCAGCGTTACGGTTTTGCGCCGCCCGGTGCGTAGCAAATTGCACCCGGCGACGGCGAAGTTGTAGATGGTGTTGTCCTGAGTGCTCCAGATGTTCAACAGCAACATGGCCATCGCCGCCATGGCGAAACCTTGCAACAGCAACACTTCGACCACGTCCGGCTGTTGATACACGATCGCTCCGTACGCGCCGATCAGCACCATCAGGCCGTTGCCGATGAAGAAACCGATCAGGCTCGCCAGCACCGCAACCCGCGCCGAGCGGGAAAAGCGCGTCCAGTTGGTCGCTTGCGTGGCGCCGCTGACAAAAGTGCCGAACACCAGGGTGATGGCGGTCGACCAGTCCAGGCTGCCGGTCGGCACCACGGCAAGCAAACCGTCGAGCCCGCCGACTTTGACGGTGGCGACCCACATCGACAGCATCAGCAGCAACACCATTGCGGGCACTGCGATGTACGACAGTATTTCCAGGCCGCGATAACCGATATATGCCGTCGCGCAAAAACCCAGGCCGAACAGCACCATCAGCGCCAGCACAGTGCCCTGGCTCAACTCGAAATACTTGCCCAGCACCACCGCCGCGGTGGCCGTGCCCCAGGCATACCAGCCGATTTGGGTGAACCCGAGGATCAGGTCGCTGAGCTTGCTGCCCACTTCGCCGAAACACAGACGCCCCATCAACACCGAATTGAGACCGCTCTTGAAAGCGATGTACCCCAGTGCAGCGGCGTACAGACCCAGCAGCAGATTGCCGACGATGATCACTGCCATCATCTCGCCGAAGCTGAACGCCACGCCGAGCTTGCCGCCGGCAAACATGGTCGCGGTAAAAAACGTGAAGCCCAGTAGTACCATGGCCGTGGAGGCCAGGCCTTTGCGTGCGTGCATCGGGACTTCGCTGAGGGGGTAATCGTTGCCAGCGTCGTTCTGCGTCATGGAGCAGTCCTTGCGAATGGGGAGACGCGCAAAGGGTTGCAGTGGTCGTGCCAGAATTCAGACTGACTGTATTGGGGAGGCTCGAAGGTCCCTCAAAGCACAAGAGCACAAAACCGGTGCAACGGATGAAACACTGGCCCGTTGTAGGCGCAAGCGCTCGCGATAAACAATGACAGGCAACATCAATGCAGACCGAAAGTCCGTTGTCGTCGCGACGCCGCCCGGACCAAGCCTGCTCCTACAGAGCCCCGGCCGCGCCAGCAGGCTTGGTAAGCGGCAAGAACCTCAAGAGCGCCGCCACAATCGCCTCCGGGGCATCCTCCTGGACCAGATGCCCGGCATTGGCAATTGCCTGGAACTGCGCGCCCGGCATCATCTGCTGCAGGGCGCGCCCGCGCTCGATCGGGATCCACTGATCGTCCTCACCCCAGAGAATCTGCACAGGACAGCGAATGGTCGGGTACAGCGGCTCCACTTCGCGGGTATAACGTTGGTCCATCTGCGCAATCTGCCGGTAAAACGCAGCTTGTCCAGATGTGCCCAGCCACGGCTGCACGTAAGGGGCGAGTTCATCTTCGGTCATTTGCCGTTTGATCGCGCCTCGAATATAGGCCGGGACAATCGCTCGCTGGATGTAATCGGGCACGCCACTGAACGCCGCTTCGTGCTGGCGGACATGCTGCACAAATGGCGAACCCCAGGGCGTCAGGGCGACCGGGTCGATCAGCGTCAGGCTACGGTAGTCCTTGCCATTCAACAGATGCGCCCGCAACGCCGTGGCCCCGCCGAAATCGTGAGCGACTACGTCAGGTTGCTTCAGTCCCCAGTGATCCAGCAGTTGCGCCAGCAGCTCGTTCTGCACGCCCAACGAGACATCACCGTCGATTTTTTCCGACTGGCCATAACCCAAGAGATCGAAGTAATGTACCCGGTGCGTGGCGATGAAATGCGGCGCAATGCGCTGCCACACATAAGAAGAGAATGGCGTGCCGTGCACAAACACCAGCGGCGGCCCGTCACCACGCACAGCGAAGCGAACGGAGTGCCCGTTGAAGCGATAGGTTTGCGGCAGCGGCCAGTCAGCCATGAAAGAGATCCTTCTCGGTCGGTGATAGGTAAAAAGCATAGGCATAAAAAACCACCTTTGAAGGTGGTTTGATGCGTACCTGATGAAACGCACGGGTCTGCCGTTACTCGCCGCGATAGATGCAGCCGCTGGTGCAGGTTTCGTGGATACGGATCGCGCTGAGTTCTGGCAACAAAGGTTTCAGCTCACCCCAGATCCACTTGGCCAACACTTCGCTGGTAGGATTCTCCAGGCCCGGAATGTCGTTCAAATAGTTGTGGTCCAAACGCTCATACAGGGGTTTGAAGATTGCCTTGATCTCGGAGAAATCACGAATCCAGCCCGTATGCGGGTCGAGGTCGCCGCTCAGGTGAATCGCCACTTTGAACGAGTGACCGTGCAAGCGACCGCACTTGTGGCCGTCCGGGACGTGGGGCAGGCGGTGGGCGGATTCGAACGTAAATTCCTTGAAGATTTCCACAGTGTTTTCAGCTCTGTCAGGTGGCGATCGCCGTGGCGATATGGGCAGGCGGCGAGTTTAACAGCTTGTGTTTGGGCTTGCGGGAAAACACTGACTAAAGGGTCAATAAGCGCTCGCCCAAACCTCCCGAGGCGGCGAGTTCGAGAAACTCGTCGCCCAGCCGGCGACTCTCGTCCATTGTTGCGCTCCAGTATTTTTGCCGTCCCGGGGCATCGCTCATGAAGCGCTTGAAGTCGTTACGGTCCGGCAGTTTGCCGTAGGGCAGACGCGCCAGGTATTCCCTGGACGGCGCCAGCAGCAGGACATTCTGCAGGCGCGCAGGGCAGGCGCGGCGCCACGGCAGGGTTTTGTCGAACCAGCCCGGAATCACCCGGTCGGTGAAGTGCGGATAGAGCACGATGTCGCTGCCGCTGTAGGGCAGGTCGAGGTGATAGTCGAGCAGGCCACCATCCCGGAACATCCCTGCGCCGGCCCCCGGCAAATCACTGACGCCTTGCATCACCATCGGAATCGAGCCTGAGGCGAGCAGGGCCTGACGCAAGTTGCCAGCATTGAGTGCGACGAAGCGTGAGGGGAAATCGGTGAGCGCCTCGAGCGGTGGTGCCAGACGTGGATCGTGGATGATCAAGCGTTCGAAATGCTTCGAAAGCCGCGCGCGACCCCGCAGGTTGTCGGCGATCACCGATGACAAGCCGAGGCCCAGGCGACCGCGGTGATCGGCCGCCAGCAGGCCGTGGCTTTTGACGACCATGATGTTCAAGCGATAGTGAGGGTTGTCCAGAATCGATGCATCGCGACCATCAAGCAGCTCATCGAGCATGCGCTGCGAGCTCTGGCTGATTTGCGCCATGGTCACGCCTTTTGTGAAATGCTGCTCGGTGTACAAATGGCCAAGGCGGCGAATGCCTTCTGCGGCATCCGGCAGGCAGGCGCTGGCGAAGCGCCATGAGCCCACCGACGCGCCGATCAGCGAACGTTCCCGCGGCGCGGCGGGCAGCCATTCACCGAACAGTGCCAGGTCCAGACCCTGAATCCCCAAGGCCTTGGGCCCTCCCGCAGCACCGGGCAGCGTGCCTACGTCGGTGGCGCTCAAGCCGTTTTCACGGATGCGCGCAAAAGCGCGCGGGCCGGCCTTGAGGGTCAAGGAAGGGAATTTGATATGGATGGCGGTCATACCGGCCTCGGTGTCTGGCGAGTGGGCATTATATACAGCGCACCGCAGAAGGTGACGGCTGTGCCCGAACCGTAAGACCCGGCTTGTTGGCGATAGCGCTGGAGATAGCGCTGGCGAGGAAATGCGGACGCCGCCATGGCCAGCAGGCCGGCTCCTACGGGTGAGGCGATGCGACGATGGTGGCAATTCAGCTTCAATTAAGTTCGATTGACTAAGGTGGCCCCCGTACGCAACGCATAAAAAATACGGAGACACCATGAAAATCCTGCCTGCCCTGTTCACCGCCGCCATCATCGCCATGACTGCCGGCATCGCTCAAGCCCGCGACCTCGGTCCGGACGAGGCCCTCAGGCTGCGCGACGCTGGTACCATTGTGTCCTTCGAAAAGCTCAACGCCACCGCCCTGACCAAGCATCCAGGTTCGAATATCACTGAAACCGAGCTGGAAGAAGAGTACGGCAAATACATTTATCAGGTTGAAATGCGCGACCCGCAAGGCATCGAGTGGGACCTGGAACTGGACGCGGTGAGTGGGCAGGTGCTCAAGGATCATCAGGACACGTAATGAAGGTGTTTTCCTCGAAATGGCGCGTCAGCGGTCGATTGGCCCTGGCGCTCCTGACGTTTTGCTCATTGGCGATGGCGCGCGACCTGGACCAGGACGAAGCCCTGCGCCTGCGTCAGCAAGGTGTGATCCTGCCGCTCGAGCAGTTGTTGAAGCAGGCGCTGGACCGTTATCCCGGCTCGAAATTGCTCGAAGCCGAGCTTGAAGAAAAACATGACGTGTACATTTACGAAGTCGAACTGCTGACCCGCGAAGGTGTGGTCCGTGAGCTCGACCTCGATGCCACCACTGGCCAGTTATTGAAAGACAAGGAAGATTGACCGATGCGTTTGCTTCTGGTGGAAGACCACGTGCCCATGGCCGACGAACTGATCGCCGGCCTGAACCGCCAGGGTTACGCGGTCGATTGGCTGGCCGACGGTCGCGACGCCGTTTATCAGGGCTGCAGCGAGCCCTACGATTTGATCATTCTCGATCTCGGCCTGCCCGGTGTGCCCGGGCTCGATGTGTTGGCGCAGTGGCGCGCCGGCGGGTTGGCCACCCCGGTCCTGATCCTCACGGCGCGCGGCTCGTGGGCCGAGCGCATCGAAGGGCTCAAGGCCGGTGCCGATGATTATCTGACCAAACCATTCCATCCCGAAGAACTGCATTTGCGCATCCAGGCGTTGCTCCGCCGCTCCCACGGCAAGGTTAATCAGCCGACGCTGCAATCGGCCGGTTTGCACCTGGATGAAGGGCGTCAGTGCGTCACGCGCGATGGCGCTGACATCCAGCTCACCGCAGCAGAATTTCGCTTGCTGCGCTATTTCATGCTGCACCCGGAACAGATCCTCTCGAAAAGCCACCTCGCCGAGCACCTGTATGACGGCGAAACCGAGCGCGATTCCAACGTGCTGGAAGTCCACGTCAACCACTTGCGGCGCAAGCTTGGGCGCAGCGTGATCGAAACCCGTCGCGGCCAGGGTTACCTGTTCGGCGGGCAAGCGCAGTGAGATCGATCCAGCGCCGCTTGAGCCTGGGGCTGATCAGCGTGATGGTGATCGTTGGTCTGGTGCTGGCGCAGACCAGCTTGTGGCTGTTCGAAATGGGCTTGCAGCGCTACCTCGAAGCCGGGCTGCGTAACGACAGTGAAAGCCTGTTGGTGGCGCTGGTACGCGGGCCGCAAGGTTTGCAACTGGATGAAAGGCATTTGTCGCCGGCCTACCAGCGCCCGTTTTCGGGGCATTATTTCCGCATCGATTTCGCCGACAGCCATTGGCGTTCCCGTTCATTATGGGATCAGGAGCTGCCACGCCTGGATCACCCCGGCCTGCACAGCAATCTGCAATTGGGCCCGGACGGCCAGCAGCTGCTCGTGTTGCGCTCGGATTACCGGCGCCTCGGCCAGTCGATTTCAATCAGCGTGGCGCAGGATTACACCCCGGTGCGGGAAAGTTTTCAGCGCATGCAGCAGATCGGCCTCGGCCTCGGCCTGGCGGGGCTGCTGTTGATTCTGCTATTGCAGCGGATCACCGTGCGACGTGCGTTGCGGCCGCTGGAAAAGGCCCGCGAACAGATCGCTCAGTTGCAGCAGGGCCAGCGCTCGCAGCTGGACGATCAAGTGCCCGCGGAACTGGAACCGCTGGTGGCGCAGATCAACCATTTGCTGGCCCACACCGAAGACAGCCTCAAGCGCTCGCGTAATGCCTTGGGCAATCTCGGCCATGCTTTGAAAACCCCGTTGGCGGTGTTGTTGAGTCTGGCTTCGAGCGAAAAACTGGATGCCAATCCCGAGCTGCGCAAAATCATCAAAGACCAACTGGAGCAGGTCCAGCAGCGCCTCAACCGCGAGCTCAATCGCGCGCGCTTGTCCGGCGATGCACTGCCGGGGGCGTTGTTCGATTGCGACACCGAACTGCCCGGTTTGCTCGCGACCTTGAACATGATTCATGGCGATCATCTGCAGCTAAGCTATCGCGCCCCGGCCGGTTTGTTGCTGCCTTGGGATCGTGAGGATTTGCTCGAGTTGCTGGGCAACCTGCTGGACAACGCCTGCAAATGGGCGGATGCCGAGGTCCGCCTCAGTGTGGTCGAGACGGCCGCAAGCTACCAATTGAGTGTGGAAGATGACGGGCCGGGCATCCCCGCAGCGCAGCGCGATCAGGTGCTGAGCCGCGGCACACGACTGGATGAGCAGACCGACGGCCATGGACTGGGACTGGGCATCGTGCGTGACATCGTCGATACGTGGGGCGGCGTGATGCAGTTGGAAGCGAGCGAGTGGGGCGGGCTCAAGGTCGTCATCGAACTCCCGAAACGCTGAAACCATCCATCCCGCGAACGCCCCTTTACCGTAGGCACCGGGTTGTTGGCGATGGCGTTTTCCGAATTGCCATCGCTGGCAATATGCAGGTTAATGCCGGCGGTCACCGCTCGACCTGCACCATCGCCGCACTCAGATTCGCGGCCAGGTCATCGACACTGCTGCGCTGCGCCCTCGCCATAGATGAATCTCTTCGGATACCGGGCACTTTGACACCGGCCCCACTCTGCGGCACAGTGCGCGCCCTCTGATAAACCCGTTGTTCACCCGCTGGCGACGCTTCGCAGTCTGCCGGGCGGACTCATTTCGTTTGGCCTGAGGTAAAGATGATTAATGCAGTAATTGCCGCGGTTGGCGTCATGCTGATACTCAGCCTGTGCCGCGTGCACGTCGTGATTGCGCTGATCGTGGGCGCGCTGGTCGGTGGTTTGACCGGGGGGCTAGGCATCGACGCGACGCTCAAAGCATTCAATAGCGGCCTCGGCGGCGGTGCGACCGTGGCCTTGTCCTACGCACTGCTCGGCGCTTTTGCCGTGGCGATTGCCAAATCCGGCCTGGCCCATGCCCTGGCGGACCGCGCGCTGGCCATGGTCGATCGCCATCATGCGAGCGGCGGCGGTCGGGTCAAATGGCTATTGATCGGTTTGCTCTGGGTAGTGGCCATCGCCTCGCAAAATATCCTGCCGATCCACATCGCGTTTATCCCGCTGCTGGTACCGCCACTGCTCTATGTGCTGACCAGGCTACAGCTGGATCGCCGTTTGATCGCCTGCGTGATTACCTTCGGTCTGATCACGCCGTACATGTTCCTCCCGGTAGGCTTCGGCAACATCTTCCTCAATGAAATCCTGCTGGCCAATGTCGCCCGCAGCGGCGTCGATATCAGTGGCATTAACGTCACTC
Source organism: Pseudomonas fluorescens (assembly GCF_902497625.1). Lineage (GTDB taxonomy): Bacteria > Pseudomonadota > Gammaproteobacteria > Pseudomonadales > Pseudomonadaceae > Aquipseudomonas > Aquipseudomonas fluorescens_BQ. The sequence goes on from NZ_CABVGX010000029.1 coordinate 25,820, forward strand.
ACGCCATGGGCATCCCGGCACTGGGCATGCTGGTGGGGTTGGGTGTGGCGTTCATCAGCTACCGCAAGAAGCGCGTTTACGATCTGGCCAGGATCGAGAGGGTCGAGCAGGTGGCGGTGCAGTACAATCCGCTGAGCCTGATGGTCGCCGGTGTGGCCATCGCGGCGGCGTTTGTCGTTCAATTGCTGCTGGATTCAATGATCATTGGCGCGCTGGCGGGCTTTCTGATTTTCTCGGCGTCGGGCATCGTCAAATGGCGCGAGACTGATGATCTGTTCACCGAAGGCATGAAGATGATGGCGATGATCGGCTTCATCATGATCGCCGCCTCGGGCTTTGGCGAAGTGATCAAGGCTACCGGACACGTGCAGTCGCTGGTGGAAACCTCGGCATCCTGGATCGGCCACAGCAAGGCTATCGGCGCGCTGCTGATGCTGCTGGTCGGTTTGCTGGTGACCATGGGCATTGGCTCGTCGTTTTCCACCGTGCCGATCCTGGCAGTAATCTTCGTGCCGCTGTGCATGCAACTGGGTTTCAGCCCGCTTGCCATTGTCTGCATCGTCGGCACCGCCGGTGCGCTGGGCGATGCCGGTTCGCCGGCCTCGGACTCGACCCTTGGCCCGACCTCCGGGCTGAACGTCGACGGCCAGCATCACCACATCTGGGACACCGTTGTTCCGACCTTCCTGCACTACAACCTGCCGTTGCTGGCGTTCGGCTGGGTGGCCGCGATGGTGTTGTAAAAACTTGCCCCGTGGGAGCAAAGCTTGCTCGCGATGGTGTGTCAGTCGACTCATGTTCAGCTGACCACCATCGACGGAATGCCGTCCGAACCAGGTTTTGCTCCCACAGGGGAAGGCGCAATACCCTGCGCATTCAACTTTTGATCCGGTCTGCCGTTAAAGCCTTCAGGCACGCCAATAAAATCAAAAGAGTGAACCGTCATGCGCATGAGCCTCAAGGCTAAAGTCCTGTCCCTCGCCGTTCTCCCGGTGTTGCTCTTTGCGCTGGTCATCAGCGTGGCCACCTTGCTCATTCTGCAGGAGCAGGCGCGCAACGAAGTCGACGAAACTCGCCAGCGCCTGCTCAGCGACGCCAAGGCGACCCTGCAAAGTTATGTCGCCGTGGCCATGACCACGATCAAACCCCTTTACGAAGCCGCCGCCCCCGGCGATGACGCCGCTCGGGCTCAAGCGATCAAGTTGCTGTCGAGCATCAGCTACGGCAAGGAGGGATACTTCTTTGGCTACGATTCGCAAACAGTGCGCCTGTTCAAGGCTGACAGCCCGGAAGGCGTCGGTCAGAGCTTCAAGGAAAACCGCGATCCTAATGGTGTGTACGTCAACCGGGACCTGGTGAAAGTCGCCAAGGACGGCACTCACTACCTGCAATACAGCTCGCCGCTGCCGGGCAACAGCCAGGTGCTGGTGCCCAAGCTCGGCTACACCGACTACCTGCCGAAGTGGGACATGGCAGTAGGCACCTCGGTCAATCTTGACGGTATCGAGGCGCAAGTCGCGCTGGTTGAGGCCAAGGTCGAAGCGCGCATGGAAGGGGTGGTGCTGACGATCGTTGGCCTCGCCGCGGTGGCGCTATTGGTGATCGCAACTGCCGGGATGCTGCTGGCCAATACCATCCTGCGCCCGCTGAACCAAATGAAAGCCAACCTGGACGACATTGCGGCGGGCGAGGGCGACCTTACCCGGCGCCTGACTATTTCCAGCCAGGACGAACTCGGCGAGCTGGCCGGATCGTTCAATCGTTTTGTCGACAAGATTCATGGCCTGGTGCGGCAGATCACCGAGATGACCTCGCAACTGACCGGGCTGGTCAATCAGGTGTCCGCTCAGGCGCAGCGTTCGGATCAGGCGATGGAGCGTCAGCGTCACGAGACCGATCAGGTGGCCACGGCGATCAACCAGATGTCGGCCGCCGCACAGGAAGTCGCCAAGAGCGCGCAAAACGCTGCGGTTGCCGCACAACAGACCGATGAAGAAGGCCAGGCCGCCAAGCGCGTGGTCGCCGGCAGCATCGTCAAGATTCATGCGCTGGTCGACGACATCCGCAGCAGCGGCGTGTCTCTGGACAGCCTGCAAAAGGATGTGTCCTCGATTGTCAGTGTGCTCGGGGTGATTCGTTCGATTGCCGAGCAGACCAACCTGTTGGCGCTCAATGCCGCCATCGAAGCGGCGCGTGCCGGTGAGGCCGGGCGTGGTTTTGCGGTGGTCGCCGATGAGGTTCGGGCGCTTGCCAGTCGCACGCAGATCAGCACCCAGGAAATCCAGGGCATGATCGACCGCCTGCAAGCCGGCACGCAATCGGCGGTGGAAGCCATGCGTCGTTCGAGTGAGGCGGGGGATGGTACGTCGGCGCAGGCCAACGAAGCCGGTGCGTCGCTGGACACCATGGCGCAGTTGATTGCTACGATCAATTCGATGAATGCGCAGATCGCCAGCGCCGCCGAGGAGCAAACCGCCGTGGCGGAAGAAATCAACCGCAGCGTGCATCAAATTGCTGTCGCGGTGGACAGCGTCGCCGACGAAACCCAACTCGGTGCCCAGACCACCCGCAGCCTGGCCGACCTCGGCCAACGGCTGGGCGGCCTGGTCGGTCAGTTCCGGATCTGACAATGACGCAAGCCCTGTAGCAGCTGGCGAAGCCTGCGTCCGGTCGCGCCGCAGTCGTGAAATCAGATTCGAAAATTTAGACTGCTGCGCCGCTGTACACAGCGTGACGCAGGCTGCGCCAGCTGCTACAGGTGGAGAGGGCGGCTACCGCCTGCCCCAATACGGCGCCGCGCCAAACACTCCCGGTAAAAATCATTCATTGGCAAAGGATTTCCTGTGGTGAGGGGGCTTGTCGGAACGCCGCGTCGCCCCGTTCGAGTGCGCAGCGCTCATTGGCAGAGGATTACCTGTGGTGAGGGGCTTGTCGGAACGCCGCGTCGCCCCGTTCGAGTCTGCAGCGCTCACTGGCAGAGGTTTACCTGTGGTGAGGGGGCTTGTCGGAACGCCGCATCGCCCCGTTCGAGTGCGCAGCACTCGCCAGATTTGGGGCCGCTACGCAGCCCAACGGGGGCAAGCCCCCTCGCCACAGCGCCCCTCTCCACAGAAGCCGCTCTTCGCCACAGTCTTCAACTCGCCGGCTACTGCCGGTCCCAATGCGGCACCGCGCCAAAACACTCCAGGTAGAAATCAATCCCCGGCAAAGGACTACCTGTGGTGAGGGGGCTTGTTGGAACGCCGCGTCGCCCCGTTCGAGTGCGCAGCGCTCATTGGCAGAGGTTTACCTGTGGTGAAGGGGCTTGTCGGAACCTCGCATCGCCCCGTTCGAATCTGCAGCGCTCATTGGCAGAAGTTTACCTGTGGTGAGGGGGCTTGCCCCCGTTCGAGTGCGCAGCGCTCGCCAGATTCTGGGGCCGCTACGCAGCCCAACGGGGGCAAGCCCCCTCGCCACAGCGCCCCTCGCCACAGAAGCCGCTCTTCGCCACAGTCTTCAACTCGCCGGCTACTGCCGGTCCCAATGCGGCACCGCGCCAAAACACTCCAGGTAGAAATCAATCCTCGGCAAAGGACTACCTGTGGTGAGGGGGGTTGTCGGAACGCCGCGTCGCCCCGTTCGAGTCTGCAGCGCTCATTGGCAGAAGTTTACCTGTGGTGAGGGGGCTTGTCGGAACGCCGCGTCGCCCCGTTCGAGTCTGCAGCGCTCATTGGCAGAGGTTTACCTGTGGTGAGGGGGCTTGCCCCCGTTCGAGTGCGCAGCGCTCGCCAGATTTGGGGCCGCTACGCAGCCCAACGGGGGCAAGCCCCCTCGCCACAGCGCCCCTCGCCACAGAAGCCGCCCTTCTCCACAGTCTTCAACTCGACGGCTACTGCCGGTCCCAATACGGCACCGCGCCAAAACACTCCAGGTAAAAATCAATCACCGTGCGCACCTTCACCGACAGCCGCCGACTCCCTGGCCACAACACGGCAATCTGCTGCGGTTCGAAGCTGTTGGACGCTTCATATTCCCTCAACACCGGCACCAGCGTGCCATTACGCACCGCTTCACCAATCAGCCATGTCGGAAACATCACCAGCCCTAATCCTTGTTCGGCGGCTTGCGTGAGCGTATCGGCATGGTTACCGGTGATCGGTCCTTTGACAGAGTAGGGCGTCCAGTCCTGCTGATCGCGACGGAAAAACCAGCGCTGCTGGCCCGCTGCGCCTTTGTAGGCCAGGCATTGATGAGCCGCCAGATCTTGCGGATGTTGCGGCGTACCGTGGCGGGCCAGGTAGGTCGGGCTTGCCGCCACCAGAAAACGGTGTGGCGCCAGGATCCGCGCCTGCATGCTTGAATCATGCAGCGGGCCGATGCGAAACAGCAGGTCGGCGCCTTCGTGCAGCGGATCGATGTAGTGGTCGGTCTGCTGAATATCCAGGTGCAGTTTCGGATACCGCTCGCACAATTGCCCAAGCCAAGGGGTCAGGTGCCGCTGGCCAAACACCACCGGTGCATTGATTCGCACCAGTCCGCCGGGCTCGCTTTGCTGTTCCTGCAAGGCTTGTTCGGCTTCCTCCAGTTGCGCCAGCACCAGTCTGGCGTGGTGGCCGAGCATTCGCCCGGCCTCAGTCGGCATAACCGCGCGAGTGTGGCGATAGAGCAATTGCTGGCTCAAGGCTTGCTCCATCAATTGAATCTGTCGGGAAATCGAAGAGGGCGCCAGGCCCTCACGGCGAGCGACCTCGGAAAAACTGCCGTGGTCGAGCACGGCCACGAACAGGCGGAGCGCCTTGAATCCCAAATCATTGAAGCCGTGCATAGGCCGTCCTGCTGTGCGTATCGCGCAAAGGTGTTGTCGGGATGATCCCATTTATCGCAAAGCACGACCATCCGATAATGCGCGCACTTCTGCACATCCCTGGTGATCGTGCTTTCTTGATAACGGGTAGGTTCGCCAATGCAATCTTCATCAACTGAAACCGCTGCAGCGCCAGCGGTAAAACCGGGGCTTCGGGTGTTACTACTGCCGCTGGTCATTCTGGCCGGCATGGGCCTTTCAGTGGAGGCAGGCCTGTTAGGACCGCTCGGTGTGCAGGTCGGGCACTTATGGGCGACGCTGAGCATCTTTGGCGTCGGCACCGCGATTCTGTTTCTGCTGCTGTTATTCAGCGGTCCGCGACAAGGCCCGGCGCTCAGCGAGTTGCCGCGCTGGCAATTGATCGGCGGGTTTCTCGGGCCGATATATGTGGTGGTGCTGACGCTGGCGACCCCGCATATCGGCGTCGCGATGACCATGATCGCGATTCTTTCCGGACAAGTCGGCAAGAGCGTGCTGATCGACCACTTTGGCTGGTTCGGCGCCACGCGCAAAAAGGTCAACGGTGAACGTTGGCTGGCCTTGCTGCTGATCGTCGCAGCGCTTGTTCTGATTGCTCGGGGTTGATGATGAATCTGATTATTTTGTTGGCGGTAGTGGTGGCGGCGGGTGCGGTACTGAGTGTGCAAGCGGCAATCAACGGACGTCTGGGCGAGACGGTCGGCGTATTGCGCAGCAGTTTGCTGACGTTTGCAGTGGGTGCTGTGGTGACCGGGTTGCTGATCCTGTTCTTTGAACCGGCGCACGCGATGAGCCTGCTGGACGTGCCGAAGTGGCAGCTCGGCGGCGCATTGTTCGGCGTGGTCTACATGATCGTGATGGTCGGCGCCGTACCTCGCGTTGGAACTGCTGTGGCGACGGTGGCAGTCATTGTCGGCCAATTGGGTATGGGCATGTTGATCGATAACTTCGGCTGGCTGGGAAATCCGGCGATTGAGTTGTCGGGGAGTCGCGTCCTGGCCATGGTGCTTCTGGGATTGGCGCTGGTTTTCATGTATCGCAGCAGTTCGCGGGACGCTTGACGCCTCAATTATTCTCACCGCATAAAAAAACGGCCTCTATCAATAGAGGCCGTTTTTTTATGCAGCTACAACGTGTATTGCAAGAAAGTGCTTACTTGCGATCTTCCAGCTTGGAAATATCACGCGACTCGTAACCGGTGTACAACTGGCGCGGGCGGCCAATCTTGTACGGGCTGGAGAGCATTTCCTTCCAGTGCGAGATCCAGCCAACCGTACGCGCCAACGCGAAGATCACGGTGAACATGCTGGTTGGAATGCCGATCGCCTTGAGGATGATTCCCGAGTAGAAGTCGACGTTCGGGTACAGGGAACGTTCGATGAAGTAAGGGTCGGTCAGGGCGATCTCTTCCAGGCGCATGGCCAGTTCGAGTTGCGGATCGTTGTTGATGCCCAGTTCCTTCAATACTTCGTCGCAGGTCTGCTTCATCACTGTGGCGCGTGGGTCGCGGTTTTTGTAAACCCGGTGACCGAAGCCCATCAGTTTGAACGGATCATTCTTGTCTTTGGCCTTGGCGATGTACTTGTCGATGTTCGACACATCGCCAATTTCGTCAAGCATGGTCAGAACAGCTTCGTTCGCGCCGCCGTGGGCAGGGCCCCACAGAGCAGCGATGCCGGCGGCGATGCAGGCAAACGGGTTGGCCCCCGAAGAACCGGCCAGGCGCACGGTAGACGTCGATGCGTTCTGCTCGTGGTCGGCATGGAGGATGAAAATCCGGTCCATGGCCTTGGCGAGTACCGGGCTGATCGGTTTGATCTCGCACGGCGTGTTGAACATCATGTGCAGGAAGTTTTCCGCGTACGTCAGGTCGTTGCGCGGGTACATCATGGGTTGGCCCATGGAGTACTTGTAAACCATCGCTGCCAGGGTCGGCATCTTGGCAACCAGACGGATCGCCGAGATTTCGCGATGCTGCGGGTTATTGATGTCCAGGGAGTCGTGGTAGAAGGCCGAGAGGGCACCGACTACACCGCACATGACGGCCATTGGATGGGCGTCGCGGCGAAAGCCGTTGAAGAAAGTCTTCAGCTGCTCGTGGACCATGGTGTGGTTCTTCACGGTGCTGACGAACTGAGCCTTCTGTTCTGCCGTCGGCAATTCGCCGTTGAGCAGCAGATAGCAGGTTTCCAGATAGTCCGACTTTTCAGCCAGCTGTTCGATCGGGTAGCCGCGGTGCAGCAGGATGCCGTTGTCGCCGTCGATATAGGTGATCTTCGATTCGCAGGAAGCGGTCGACATGAAACCAGGGTCAAAGGTGAAACGGCCCGTGGCCGTAAGGCCCCGAACATCGATAACGTCGGGACCAACGGTGCCGGTTAAAATGGGCAGCTCGACGGGGGCTGCGCCCTCGATGATCAACTGCGCTTTTTTGTCAGCCATGTGGCCTCCTATTTATGCTTCAAATCATCAGACAGACCCCCCACGCAGGGCCCGCACCACTATAGTGAGATAAATTCGAATGTCAATTTGCCTAAAGTCCTGCTCCAGAGGGCTTTAACCGTACTTTTTCCTCGAAATTGCCTGCCATTTACGCCTTTTATTCAACTTGTGCAATCCGCTATTAGGGGAAGGTGAACGCGTTGTCATTAGTAGCCTAACTGTCTATACTCGGCCACCGACCGCCAGGGGCTTTTGGGCCTGCTTTCTTGGGGGTCGCCTCCCTGGGTGGTGGTTACCTGACCAGTGCACTCCCCAACAACTTTGCCCTGATTGTTAGGGGCTCTTCAGTGTGAAAAAAAGCCGTGAATAGCCAACGACCTGTAAACCTAGACCTAAGGACCATCAAACTCCCCATCACCGGCGTTACGTCGTTTCTTCACCGTGTTTCCGGCATCATCCTTTTCCTGGGCCTTGGCTTCATGCTTTACGCATTGGGCAAATCCCTGGGTTCCGAGGAAGGTTTTGCCGACGTGAAGGCAACCTTGACCAGCCCGCTGGCCAAGTTCGTAGCATGGGGCCTCCTGTCCTCCCTTCTGTATCACTTGGTTGCCGGTGTGCGCCATCTGATCATGGACATGGGCATCGGTGAGACGCTGGAAGGCGGCGCGCTGGGCTCGAAAATCATTATCGCCGTGTCTGCGGTGTTGATCGTTCTGGCGGGAGTTTGGATATGGTAACCAGCGTTACGAACCTGTCGCGTTCAGGCCTCTACGACTGGATGGCGCAGCGTGTGTCTGCGGTCGTTCTCGCGGCTTATTTCATTTTCCTGATCGGATACCTCGTTGCGAACCCGGGCATTGGCTTCGACCAGTGGCACGGCCTGTTCGCCCACAACGGGATGCGTATCTTCAGTCTGCTGGCCCTTGTTGCTCTGGGCGCTCACGCCTGGGTCGGCATGTGGACCATCGCGACCGACTACCTGACGCCAATGGCGCTGGGCAAGTCCGCGACTGCAGTACGTTTCCTTTTCCAGGCAGTATGCGGCATTGCGATGTTCGCCTACTTCGTCTGGGGTGTGCAGATTCTCTGGGGTATCTGATTCATGGCTAACATTCCAACGATTTCTTTTGACGCCATCATCATTGGTGGTGGCGGTGCTGGCATGCGCGCTGCGCTGCAACTGGCACAGGGCGGTCACAAGACTGCCGTGATCACCAAGGTTTTCCCGACCCGTTCGCACACCGTTTCGGCCCAGGGTGGCATCACTTGCGCCATCGCTTCTGCGGATCCAAACGATGACTGGCGCTGGCACATGTACGATACCGTCAAGGGTTCCGACTACATCGGTGACCAGGACGCAATCGAATACATGTGTCAGGAAGGTCCGGCTGCGGTTTTCGAACTGGACCACATGGGTCTGCCGTTCTCCCGTACCGAACAGGGCCGCATCTATCAGCGTCCGTTCGGCGGTCAGTCGAAGGACTACGGTAAAGGTGGCCAGGCTGCCCGTACCTGCGCCGCTTCCGACCGTACCGGTCACGCGCTGCTGCACACGCTTTATCAGGGCAACCTGAAAGCCGGCACCACGTTCCTCAACGAATACTACGCAGTCGATCTGGTGAAAAACCAGGAAGGCGCGTTCGTTGGTGTGATCGCGATCTGCATCGAAACCGGCGAAACCAGCTACATCCGTGCCAAGGCTACCGTGCTGGCCACCGGCGGTGCCGGTCGTATCTATGCATCCACCACCAACGCCCTGATCAACACCGGTGACGGCGTCGGCATGGCATTGCGTGCTGGCGTGCCGGTACAGGACATCGAAATGTGGCAGTTCCACCCGACCGGCATCGCCGGCGCCGGTGTACTGGTTACAGAAGGTTGCCGTGGTGAAGGCGGTTACCTGATCAACAAGCACGGCGAGCGTTTCATGGAGCGTTATGCTCCGAACGCCAAAGACCTTGCAGGTCGTGACGTAGTTGCCCGTTCGATGGTTAAAGAAATCATCGCCGGTAATGGTTGCGGTCCCAATGGCGACCACGTGATGCTCAAACTCGACCACTTGGGCGAGGAAGTGCTGCACAGCCGTCTGCCAGGCATCTGCGAGCTGTCCAAGACCTTTGCGCACGTTGATCCGGTGGTTGCTCCGGTTCCTGTTGTTCCGACCTGCCACTACATGATGGGCGGCGTGCCGACCAACATTCACGGTCAGGCGATCACTCAGGGCGATGACGGCGTTGACGCCATCATCCCGGGCCTGTTCGCTGTAGGCGAAGTGGCCTGCGTATCGGTTCACGGCGCCAACCGTCTGGGCGGCAACTCGTTGCTCGACCTGGTAGTGTTCGGTCGCGCGGCCGGTCTGCACCTGGAAAAAGCGTTGACCGACGGCATCGAATACGATGACGCCACTGACGCTGACATCACTGCTGCACTGGCGCGTCTGTCCGCTCTCAACGAGCGTACCGATGGCGAAGACGTGGCAACCTTGCGTCGCGAGCTGCAAAGCTGCATGCAGAACTACTTCGGTGTATTCCGTACCGGCGAATACATGCAGAAGGGTATTGCCCAGCTGGCCGATCTGCGCGTGCGCATCGCCAACGTCAAGATCAACGACAAGTCCCAGGCCTTCAACACCGCTCGTATCGAAGCGCTGGAACTGCAAAACCTGCTGGAAGTGGCTGAAGCAACTGCCATCGCCGCCGAAGTGCGCAAAGAGTCCCGCGGTGCTCACGCCCGTGAAGACTTTGAAGATCGCGACGACGAAAACTGGCTGTGCCACACCCTGTACTTCCCGGGTGACAAGCGCGTGACCAAGCGTGCCGTGAACTTCTCGCCGAAAACGGTTCCGACTTTTGAACCCAAGATTCGGACTTATTAAGGGTGGCTGCCATGTTGAAAGTCAGTGTTTATCGCTACAACCCTGATCAGGACGCCGCGCCGTTCATGCAGGAATTCGAGGTCGATACCGGTGGTAAAGACCTGATGGTGCTGGACGTGCTGGCCCTGATCAAAGAGCAGGACGAAGGTTTTTCCTATCGTCGCTCTTGCCGTGAAGGCGTTTGCGGTTCCGACGGCATGAACATCAATGGCAAGAACGGTCTGGCTTGCGTCACGCCACTGTCTGCTGTTGTAAAAGGTAACAAGTTGATCGTTCGTCCGCTGCCAGGCTTGCCGATCATTCGTGACCTGGTCGTCGATATGAGCATCTTCTACAAGCAATACGAGAAGGTGAAGCCTTACCTGCAAAACGATTCGCCGGCCCCGGCCATCGAGCGTCTGCAGTCCCCTGAAGAACGTGAAAAGCTCGACGGTCTGTACGAGTGCATTCTGTGCGCCTGCTGCTCGACTTCCTGCCCGTCCTTCTGGTGGAATCCGGACAAGTTCCTGGGTCCGGCCGCTCTGCTGCAGGCGTATCGCTTCCTGGCAGACAGTCGCGACACCAAGACGTCCGAGCGTCTGGCTGCGCTGGATGACCCGTTCAGTGTATTCCGCTGCCGGAGCATCATGAACTGCGTCAACGTATGTCCCAAAGGCCTGAACCCGACCAGGGCCATTGGTCACATCCGTAACATGTTGCTGCAAAGCGGCGTGTGATTCGGCAGCTTTAACTGCTACACCGCAACACCGCAACACCGTAGATGCTACGGCGCAGGCTTCAACCGGCGCCGTAGTTTTAACCTGGGCAGCAGCTTACAAGGCTGCGGCTCTTATTTTGAAGAAATGAGACAAGCAGGGGCATCCGGGCTGGTACCCGGACTATCAGCGTGATCCTAGGTGGCTTGTTTTGGTCGCTGCATTCGGACTTCTGCAAGTTTGCTCGGTGTCGACGCCGGTGGTGTTCCCCTAACCGAGGGTGACCAAGCATGCAAGAAAGCGTGATGCAGCGCATGTGGAACAGCGCCTACCTGTCCGGTAGTAACGCTGCCTATGTGGAAGAGCTCTACGAGCTCTACCTGCACGACCCTAACGCTGTGCCAGAAGAGTGGCGCACCTACTTCCAGAAGTTGCCTGCTGACGGCAACTCTGCCACCGATGTTTCGCACTCCACAATTCGCGATCATTTCGTCTTGCTGGCAAAGAACCAGCGCCGCGCCCAACCGGTTTCCGCCGGCAGCGTGAGCAGTGAGCACGAGAAGAAGCAAGTTGAAGTGCTGCGATTGATCCAGGCCTACCGTATGCGTGGCCACCAGGCAGCCCAGCTTGATCCGCTGGGGCTGTGGCAGCGTCCTGCACCTGCAGACCTGTCAATCAATCATTACGGCTTGACCAATGCCGATCTTGATACGACCTTCCGTGCCGGCGACCTGTTCATCGGCAAAGAGGAGGCGAGCCTACGCGAAATTAACGAAGCGTTGCAGCAGACATATTGCCGCACCATCGGCGCTGAATTTACGCACATCACCGATTCCGAGCAGCGCCAGTGGTTCCAGCAACGTCTGGAAAGCGTACGCGGCCGTCCGGTCTACTCCGCCGACGTCAAGAGCCACCTGCTCGAGCGCGTGACTGCCGGTGAAGGTCTGGAAAAATACCTGGGCACCAAATACCCCGGTACCAAGCGCTTCGGTCTGGAAGGCGGCGAAAGCCTGATCCCGATGCTCGACGAGTTGATCCAGCGTTCCGGTTCCTACGGCACCAAGGAAATCGTCATCGGCATGGCCCACCGTGGCCGCCTCAACGTATTGGTCAACACCTTCGGCAAGAACCCGCGCGAGCTGTTCGACGAGTTCGAAGGCAAGAAGAAGGTCGAGCTGGGTTCCGGTGACGTCAAATACCACCAGGGCTTCTCGTCCAACGTGATGACCACCGGTGGCGAAGTTCACCTGGCCATGGCATTCAACCCGTCCCACCTGGAAATCGTATCTCCAGTGGTCGAGGGTTCGGTTCGCGCTCGTCAGGATCGTCGTAACGATCCTACCGGCGAGAAGGTGCTGCCGATTTCCATCCACGGTGACGCGGCATTTGCCGGTCAGGGCGTGGTGATGGAGACCTTCCAGATGTCGCAGACCCGCGGTTTCAAAACCGGCGGCACCGTGCACATCGTGATCAACAACCAGGTCGGTTTCACCATCAGCAACCCGCTCGACTCGCGCTCCACCGAGTACGCCACCGACGTTGCCAAAATGATCCAGGCGCCGATTCTCCATGTGAATGGTGATGATCCGGAAGCCGTGTTGTTCGTGACTCAGTTGGCCATCGATTACCGCATGCAGTTCAAGCGTGACGTGGTCATCGACCTGGTCTGCTACCGTCGTCGCGGCCACAACGAGGCCGACGAGCCTAGCGGCACCCAGCCGATGATGTATCAGCAGATCACCAAGCAGCGCACCACCCGTGAGCTGTACGCTGATCGTCTGACCCAGGGCGGTGTGCTCGACGCAGAGCGTGTTCAGGCGAAAGTCGATGAATACCGCAACGCTCTGGACAACGGTCTGCATGTTGTGAAGAGCCTGGTCAAAGAGCCGAACAAAGAGTTGTTCGTGGACTGGCGTCCGTATCTGGGCCACGCCTGGACCGCGCGTCACGACACCAGCTTTGACCTGAAAACCTTGCAGGAACTGTCTGCCAAGCTGCTGGAAATTCCGGAAGGCTTCGTGGTTCAGCGCCAGGTTTCGAAAATCTACGAAGACCGTCAGAAAATGCAAGCCGGCGGCCTGCCGATCAACTGGGGTTACGCCGAAACCATGGCGTACGCGACCCTGGCGTTCGAAGGTCACCCGATCCGCATGACGGGTCAGGACATCGGTCGCGGTACGTTCTCGCACCGTCACGCTGTCTTGCACAACCAGAAAGACGCGGGCACCTACGTGCCGCTGCAGAATCTGTACAAAGGCCAGCCACGTTTCGACCTGTACGATTCGTTCTTGTCTGAAGAAGCCGTTCTGGCGTTCGAATACGGTTACTCGACCACCACGCCTGAGGCGCTGGTGATCTGGGAAGCCCAGTTCGGCGACTTCGCCAACGGAGCCCAGGTCGTGATCGACCAGTTCATCACCAGTGGCGAGCACAAGTGGGGCCGTCTTTGCGGTCTGACCATGCTGCTGCCGCACGGTTATGAAGGGCAGGGGCCGGAGCATTCCTCGGCACGTCTGGAGCGTTACCTGCAGCTGTGCGCCGAGCACAACATTCAGGTAGCGGTACCGACTACCCCGGCGCAGATCTACCACCTGCTGCGTCGTCAAGTGATCCGTCCGCTGCGCAAGCCGCTGATCGTGCTCACACCGAAGTCGCTGCTGCGTCACAAACTGGCCGTGTCCACCCTGGAAGATCTGGCTCAAGGTTCGTTCCAGACCGTTATCCCGGAAATCGATGCACTGGAACCGAGCAAGGTCGAGCGCGTTGTTCTGTGTAGCGGCAAGGTCTACTACGACCTGCTGGAAAAACGCCGTGCCGAAGGTCGTGATGACATCGCCATCGTGCGTATCGAGCAGCTGTACCCATTCCCTGAGGACGACTTGAACGAAGTCCTGGCTCCGTACACCAACCTCAAACATATCGTTTGGTGTCAGGAAGAGCCGATGAACCAGGGTGCCTGGTACTGCAGCCAACACCATATGCGCCGCATCGTTGGCAATCACAACAAGTCGCTCGTACTCGAATACGCCGGCCGTGATGCTTCTGCTGCACCTGCTTGTGGTTATGCATCGATGCACGCTGAGCAGCAGGAAAAACTGCTGCAAGACGCCTTTACTGTTTAACGCCTTCGCGCACCTGAAACCGAATTTAAGGACCCACAGATAATGGCTATCGAAATCAAAGCCCCCACTTTTCCGGAATCGGTTGCCGACGGCACCGTTGCCACCTGGCACAAACAACCGGGCGACGCTGTAAAGCGTGACGACCTGATCGTCGACATCGAAACCGACAAGGTTGTGCTGGAAGTGCTTGCGACTGCCGACGGCGTGCTGGGCGCTATCGTCAAGAACGAGGGCGACACCGTTCTGTCCGACGAAGTTCTGGGCTCGATCGAAGCGGGCGGCGCTGCTGCCGCTCCAGCTGCAACCGCAACCGCAGCTGCTGCTCCGGCTGCTGCACAAGCTGCTGCTCCTGCCGCTGAAGGCGAAGACGATCCGGTTGCTGCACCGGCAGCGCGCAAGCTGGCTGAAGAAAACGGCATCAACATCGCTTCCGTGTCCGGCACTGGCAAAGGCGGTCGTGTTACCAAAGAAGACGTGGTGGCGGCTGTTGCTGCGAAAAAATCTGCTCCTGCTGCTGCGCCTGCCAAGGCTGCTGCACCGGCTGCGGCCGCTCCAGTGTTCGCTGCCGGCGACCGCATCGAGAAGCGCGTACCAATGACCCGCGTGCGCGCGACCGTTGCCAAGCGTCTGGTTGAAGCGCAGTCGAACATGGCCATGCTGACCACCTTCAACGAAGTCGACATGACCGAAGTCATGGCCCTGCGTTCGAAGTACAAGGATCTCTTTGAGAAGAGCCATAACGGTGTACGCCTGGGCTTCATGTCGTTCTTCGTCAAAGCCGCTACCGAAGCGCTGAAACGCTTCCCGGCAGTCAACGCCTCGATCGACGGTGCCGACATCGTTTATCACGGCTATGCCGACGTTGGTGTTGCCGTGTCCAGCGACCGTGGTCTGGTCGTACCGGTACTGCGTAATGCCGAACTGATGAGCCTGGCTGAAATCGAAGGCGGCATCGCCACCTTCGGCAAGAAGGCTCGCGACGGCAAATTGTCCATGGACGAAATGACCGGCGGTACGTTCACCATCACCAACGGTGGTACCTTCGGTTCGATGATGTCGACCCCGATCGTCAACCCGCCGCAAGCGGCCATCCTGGGCATGCACAACATTCTGCAGCGCCCTATGGCGATCAACGGTCAGGTCGTTATCCGTCCGATGATGTACCTGGCTCTGTCCTACGATCACCGTCTGATCGATGGCAAAGAAGCTGTGACCTTCCTGGTTACCATCAAGAACCTGCTGGAAGACCCGGCTCGTCTCCTTCTGGATATCTAAAAAGCAGCTGCAAGTTGCAAGCTTCAGGCCCCAGGCTCAAGCCGAGTGAGTGGGCTTTTATCTTGCAGCTTGTGGCTTGAAGCTTGCTGCTAAAAGGGAACCTTTTTCATGACTCAGAAATTTGACGTGGTAGTGATTGGCGCTGGCCCTGGCGGCTACGTGGCTGCCATTAAAGCAGCGCAGCTTGGTCTGTCGACTGTCTGCATCGAGAAGTACACCGACAAGGAAGACAAGCTGGCCCTGGGCGGTACCTGCCTGAACGTTGGCTGCATTCCTTCCAAGGCGCTGCTGGACAGCTCCTGGAAATACAAGGAAGCCAAAGAAGGCTTCGCTATCCACGGTATCAACCACGATGGCGTGAGCATGGACGTGGCGGCAATGGTTGGCCGCAAGGCGGGCATCGTCAAGAACCTGACTAGCGGTGTTGCCACGCTGTTCAAGGCCAACGGCGTTACTTCGATCCAGGGCCACGGCAAACTGCTGGCCGGCAAGAAAGTCGAGGTCACCAAGCCTGACGGTTCGGTAGAAATCATCGAAGCCGAGAACGTAATCCTGGCCCCAGGTTCGCGTCCGATCGACATTCCTCCGGCTCCGGTCGACCAGAATGTCATCGTCGATTCGACTGGCGCACTGGAATTCCAGACTGTACCCAAGCGTCTGGGCGTCATCGGCGCCGGCGTGATCGGTCTGGAGCTGGGTTCGGTATGGTCGCGTCTGGGTTCGGAAGTGGTTGTCCTGGAAGCTCTGGACACCTTCCTGATGGCAGCGGACACCGCCGTTTCCAAGGAAGCGCTGAAAACCCTGACCAAACAGGGTCTGGACATCAAGCTGGGCGCTCGCGTAACCGGCTCGAAAGTGAACGGCGATGAAGTCGTTGTGAACTACACCGATGCCAACGGCGAACAGACCATCACGTTCGACAAGCTGATCGTAGCCGTTGGTCGCCGTCCAGTGACCACTGATCTGCTGGCTTCCGACAGTGGCGTGACCCTTGACGAGCGCGGCTTTGTGCACGTTGACGATCACTGCGCCACCACCGTACCGGGCGTTTTCGCTATCGGTGACGTGGTTCGCGGCATGATGCTGGCGCACAAGGCTTCGGAAGAAGGCATCATGGTTGTCGAGCGCATCAAGGGCCACAAAGCCCAGATGAACTATGACTTGATCCCTTCGGTTATTTATACTCACCCGGAAATCGCGTGGGTTGGCAAAACCGAGCAGGCCTTGAAAGCCGAAGGCGTTGAAGTTAACGTCGGCACCTTCCCGTTCGCAGCCAGTGGCCGTGCCATGGCAGCCAACGATACCGGTGGTTTCGTCAAGGTCATCGCAGATGCCAAGACTGACCGCGTACTGGGCGTCCACGTGATTGGCCCGAGCGCTGCAGAACTGGTTCAGCAGGGCGCGATCGGTATGGAATTCGGCACCAGCGCTGAAGACCTGGGCATGATGGTTTTCTCCCATCCGACCCTGTCTGAAGCCTTGCACGAAGCAGCTTTGGCAGTGAATGGCGGCGCCATCCACATTGCCAACCGCAAGAAGCGTTAAGAAAAGACAATAAGAAACCACGGCGGCATGGCCCGTCGTGAGCCTTGCATGCAAAGCTCACCGCGGAAAGTCCGCTGGACGCAGCCTTGCGTAGCTGTACCGGTTGTCCGGAAAGGCTACGCAAGCAGCAGTCACAGGTGGTGCGGCACTTGAACAAGTGCAGCACCGAATGCGCAGTACCTAACGAAGACGGTAATAAGCATGAATCTTCACGAGTATCAGGGTAAGCAGCTGTTCGCTGAATACGGCCTGCCAGTTTCGACCGGTTACGCAGTAGACACTCCGGAAGCAGCAGCAGAAGCGTGCGACAAGATCGGCGGCAGCGAGTGGGTTGTCAAAGCCCAGGTTCACGCCGGTGGTCGCGGTAAAGCGGGCGGCGTAAAGCTGGTTCGCAGCAGAGAAGACGCCAAAGCCTTTGCACAGCAGTGGCTGGGCAAGCGTCTGGTGACTTACCAGACTGACGCCAATGGTCAGCCAGTCACCAAGATCCTGGTTGAATCGTGCACTGATATCGCTAAAGAGCTGTACCTGGGCGCTGTCGTTGACCGTTCGAGCCGTCGCATCGTGTTCATGGCTTCCACCGAAGGTGGCGTGGACATCGAGAAAATCGCTCACGACACTCCAGAAAAAATTCTGAAAGCCACTATCGATCCACTGGTCGGCGCTCAGCCATTCCAGGGTCGCGAGCTGGCATTCCAGTTGGGTCTGGAAGGCAAGCAAGTTGCTCAGTTCGCCAAGATCTTCGTAGGTCTGGCCAAGCTGTTCAAGGATCACGACCTGGCTCTGCTGGAAGTGAACCCGCTGGTGATCAAGGCTGACGGCGATCTGCATTGCCTCGACGCCAAGATCAACATCGACGCCAACGCAATGTACCGTCAGCCTAAGCTGAAGACTTTCCACGATCCGTCGCAAGACGATCCGCGCGAAGCGCACGCTGCCAAGTTCGAACTGAACTATGTAGCACTGGAAGGCAACATCGGCTGCATGGTCAACGGTGCTGGCCTGGCCATGGGTACCATGGACATCGTCAACCTGCATGGCGGCAAGCCAGCCAACTTCCTCGACGTAGGTGGTGGCGCTACCAAAGAACGCGTAACTGAAGCGTTCAAGATCATTCTGTCCGACACTAACGTCGCTGCAGTACTGGTCAACATCTTCGGCGGCATCGTTCGCTGCGACATGATTGCCGAAGGCATCATCGGCGCTGTGAAAGAAGTCGGCGTGAAAATCCCGGTTGTTGTTCGCCTTGAAGGTAACAACGCTGAGCTGGGCGCTAAAGTACTGGCAGAAAGCGGTTTGAACATCATCGCTGCTACCAGCCTGACCGACGCTGCTCAACAAGTTGTCAAAGCTGCGGAGGGCAAATAATGAGCGTCCTGATCAATAAAGACACCAAAGTTATCTGCCAGGGCATTACCGGTTCGCAAGGTAGTTTCCACACCCAGCAAGCCATCGAATACGGCACCAAGATGGTTGGTGGTGTAACTCCTGGTAAAGGCGGCACCGAGCACCTGGGTCTGCCAGTGTTCAACACCGTGAAAGATGCTGTTGCTCAAACTGGCGCCACCGCCAGCGTGATCTACGTTCCGGCTCCTTTCTGCAAGGACTCGATCCTGGAAGCGGCTTTCGGCGGCATCAAGCTGATCGTCTGCATCACCGAAGGCATTCCTACCCTGGACATGCTGGACGCTAAAGTTAAGTGCGACGAGCTGGGCGTAGTCCTGATCGGCCCTAACTGCCCAGGCGTGATCACCCCAGGCGAATGCAAGATCGGCATCATGCCAGGTCACATTCACTTGCCAGGCAAGGTCGGTATCGTTTCCCGTTCCGGCACCCTGACCTACGAAGCTGTGAAGCAGACCACTGACGCCGGTTTCGGTCAGTCGACTTGCGTCGGCATCGGCGGTGACCCGATCCCGGGTTCGAACTTCATCGACATCCTGAAGCTGTTCCAGGAAGACCCGAAGACCGAAGCGATCGTCATGATCGGTGAGATCGGCGGTTCGGCTGAAGAAGAAGCGGCTGCCTACATCAAGGCACACGTGACCAAACCGGTTGTTTCCTACATCGCTGGTGTGACTGCTCCTCCGGGCAAGCGCATGGGCCATGCTGGCGCAATCATCTCTGGCGGCAAGGGTACTGCAGACGAGAAGTTTGCTGCCCTGGAAGACGCAGGCGTGAAAACCGTGCGTTCGCTGGCAGACATCGGCAAGGCTTTGTCCGAGCTGACCGGTTGGGCGGTCAAGTAAGAGCAGTTTCAAGCTGCAAGCTTTAAGCCGCAAGCTAAGGGCAGCAGTGTTGGACGGTTCTTGAAAGACGCTTCACCAGACAAAGGCCACCTCGGGTGGTCTTTGTTGTTTTCGAAGATTAAAAGATCGCAGCCTCGTTGCACTCGACAGCTCCTACGAGAAATCCGAAATCTTGTCGGGGTTGTGTAGGAGCTGTCGAGTGCAACGAGGCTGCGATCTTTTGACCTTTATATATGTAAATGCGACACAGAAATGTCGCAGATCGGAATGTTCGCCCTCTAACAGTGCGTTTGTCGTGCAAATTCGTTAGGCTAGCCGCCATTTTTGCGTCCGCGTCCCACAAGGAAGCTTCGCGCTAAAGGGTCGGTCCTATGCGGTTCGGCAGCATTTCCCTCACCCATAAGGGAAATCCCTCTCTAAATTCCGATTTCAGTAGTGTGGTATTTCCCGAATGAAAGTGTTGAAAGGTCAGGACATCCTGGCACTTGGTTTTATGACGTTTGCCCTGTTTGTCGGGGCTGGCAACATCATCTTCCCGCCTATCGTCGGTTTGCAGTCCGGGCCTCATGTCTGGATGGCGGCATTGGGCTTCCTGATCACAGCAGTCGGTCTGCCGGTGATCACCGTGGTAGCGCTGGCGAAAGTCGGCGGTGCAATGGATGCGTTGAGCAGCCCGATCGGCAAGGTGGCCGGCGGCATCCTCGCGGCGGCGTGCTACCTCGCGGTAGGCCCGTTGTTCGCCACACCGCGCACGGCGACCGTGTCGTTCGAAGTTGGCCTGGCTCCGTTGACCGGTGAAAGCCCTTTGGCGCTGTTCCTCTATAGCGCTGTGTACTTCCTGCTGGTGTTCTTCATCTCGCTGTATCCAGGTCGGTTGCTGGATACCGTAGGGCGTTTCCTTGCGCCGCTGAAAATTATCGCTCTGGCGATTCTGGGCATTGCGGCATTCGCGTTGCCGGCCGGTGATATCGGCGTAGCGACGCCGGAATATGTCGCAGCACCATTTTCCCAAGGCTTCATTAATGGTTACCTGACCATGGATACCCTCGGCGCGCTGGTGTTCGGTATCGTTATCGTCAATGCCATTCGCTCGCGCGGTGTCGAGTCGCCGGCACTGATCACCCGTTACGCGATCATCGCCGGGCTGATCGCCGGCGTCGGACTGGCGCTGGTGTACGTCAGCCTGTTCCGTCTCGGTTCGGGCAGCCATGAAGTGGCGGCCGGTGCAACCAACGGTGCGGCGGTATTGCACGCCTACGTGCAGCATACCTTCGGCTCGCTGGGCAGTGGGTTCCTTGCGGTCCTGATCTCCCTGGCCTGCCTGGTGACAGCGGTCGGTCTGACCTGTGCTTGCGCAGAGTACTTCAGCCGTGTGTTGCCGCTGTCCTACAAGACGTTGGTCATCATCCTCGCGGCGTTTTCCCTGCTGGTGTCAAACCTCGGCCTGACCAACCTGATTGCGTTCTCGATTCCGGTGCTGACCGCTATCTATCCGCCGTGCATCGCGCTGGTGGCGCTGAGCTTCTGCAAGGATTTCTGGCATGAGCAGACGCGCATCGTCGGTCCGGTGATGCTGGTGTCGTTCATCTTCGGCCTGATCGATGCGCTCAAGGGTGCAGGTCTGGCGGACTGGCTGCCGGCGCAACTGGCCCACCTGCCGCTGAGCGAGCAGGGCCTGGCGTGGCTGGTGCCATCGGTGATGACCCTGGTGGTCGCAGTGATCTGTGACCGTCTGCTGGGCAAGCGCGAAGAGGCGCTGGCCTGAGGCGCTTCTGAGGTGTCCCGAAATGCCCCGTATCAATCGATACGGGGCATTTTTTTTGCGTGTGATGCAGTGTCTTTCTGCTTGAGCTAACGTCGAATCACTGCCTGAACCCTGTAGGAGTGAGCCTTGCTCGCGATAGAGTTATTACAGCCAACAAAGATGTTGAATGTTCGACCGCTATCGCGAGCAGGCTCACTCCTGCAGGTAATATGTACAGCGTCTCTACACCACAAGGACCCGCATGTCGTTCATCCAAGGCAACCTGATCCACATTCTAGCCGCCGTCTGGTTCGTCATTTGCTGGGGTGGCTATACCCGGTACGCGACGTGGAAGGGCCGCGACACCGCGTGCCTGGCCAGCGTGCTGCACCTGTACCGGAAAGACTGGATGCGCCGCATGCTGCTGCGCGATAACCGCATCGCTGACGCCAGCGTTGTCGGCAACCTCGAACGCAACGCCTCGTTTTTTGCCTCCAGCACCTTGATCATTCTGGCCGGTATTCTGACCGTGCTGGGCGGCTCCGAACGAGCGGTGTCGCTGCTGGCGGATATCCCCATGGTGCAGCAGGCATCTCGAGGCATGTCGGAGATCAAGCTGCTGTGCCTGGCCCTGGTATTCGTCTATGCGTTTTTCACCTTCAGCTGGTGCATGCGCCAGTACAACTTCGCGGCGATTCTGATTGGCTCGGCGCCGATGGTGGGTGAGCGCCATGTATCCGAGCAAGAGCGCAAGGCGTTCGCCGCCCGTGCCGCACGCGTCATCTCCATGGCGGCCAACCAGTTCAACTTTGGCCTGCGGGCCTATTACTTCGGAATGACCATGCTGGCCTGGTTCGTCAGTCCGTGGCTGTTCATGTTGATGAGTGCCGGTGTAGTGCTGGTGCTGTACCGCCGCGAGTTTCATTCCGACGTACTCGACGTGATGGTGTATACACCTACAGAGGCGCCTTTGCCTGAAGCAAACAAGGAGGCTGTTTGATGAGTATTCCGTTCTGGTGTGTATTGATCAGTGCATTGCTGATCT
This sequence comes from Pseudomonas fluorescens, assembly GCF_902497625.1. Classification (GTDB taxonomy): domain Bacteria; phylum Pseudomonadota; class Gammaproteobacteria; order Pseudomonadales; family Pseudomonadaceae; genus Aquipseudomonas; species Aquipseudomonas fluorescens_BQ. The sequence goes on from NZ_CABVGX010000029.1 coordinate 47,634, forward strand.
ACGTGGCCCGCATGCCGGTGGCCAAGGCGATGAAGGAGCAGGGCGGCTACAACAACCATCTGCCACGCCAGCAACAGGCCCAACTGACTGGCTTCGGTGCGCGCGCACTGGCGGCGCATCAGAACAGTATCGAGGCGTTCATGCTGTTTGCAGTGGGGGTGTTGATGGCTCATACCACGCAAACTGCGGGCTGGTTGATTGACACGCTGGCGATCATCTTCGTCATCGCTCGAATTATCTACCTGCTGTGCTATTGGGCCGATCTGGCCTGGCAGCGCAGCCTGGTGTGGGTGGTCGGACTAGTGTGTTCGCTGTTGTTGATGATTAGTCCGACTTTTAGAACTGTCTTGCTCTAACGCCACTTCAGAAAAATGCAGGCAAAAGAAAACCCGCACTCGGCGGGTTTTCTTTATCACGCTAAAAACTGTATTAGTTTTTAGGTGCTTCTTTTGCAGCGGCTTCGTTCGATTCAGCCTGAGCTTTGGCAGCTTCGGCGTTTTCTTTCGCAGCGTCGTTCACTTTATCCTGAGCTTTGTTCATATCTTGCTGAGCCTGCTCAGCATGTTCGTTGGCATCTTGAGCTTTGTCCTCGGATTTTTTATCGCAGGCAGCGAGACCGAGGGAAGCGGTCAACATCAAGGCAATAGCAAAAGTCTTACGCATGGGGTGTATCTCCTTATGGAAAATATCTACTGGCCTTTCGAGCATGGCCCTCTCGGTTAAGTTCCTCAATTCGTTCAGATATATAAGATTGTTTTGCAGTTGAACTTTTGCCGCTTGGCACGTTGCTGAATACCGGCTTTGACGAGAATGTTTATCAAATGTCTGAAAACCCTGTTTTTGAGCGTGCGACGCGATTCCTGTCGGCATTGCGCCATTGTCATGTGCTTGGATTACGCGTGCACAGCGCCAGCACTGAAGGGCTTACCGTAATCCTTCCATACAGCGAAAAAATTGTCGGCAACCCGCAAACCGGAGTGATCCACGGCGGGGCACTGACTTCATTGATGGACACGGCGTGCGGCATGTCGACCCTGTGTGTGCTGGCTGAATTCGAAGTCTGCCCGACCCTCGATTTGCGCATCGACTACATGCACGCCGCCGAACCTCATAAAGATGTGTATGGATTCGCCCAGTGCTATCGGGTCACAACCGACGTGATCTTCGCTCGCGGTTTCGCCTACCAGGACGATCCAGAGCAACCTATCGCACACGTAGTGGGCACGTTCATGCGCATGGGCAAAGCCATTAAAGGCACTAAAGGTTTTGGTGGCGCTATCGCCGGGGGCGCGCAATGACCGATACATTCAAGGAACAATTGCAACAGGCCCACGCGCGGGGGGATTACGCACCGCTGCTGCAAATGATTCCCTACGCCGGGCTGATTGGCGTCGAATGCTCGCGGGTCGGCGACGAGTTGCTGTTTCGACTGCCAGCCAACAAGGACAACATTGGTAACCCTTTATTGCCGGCGATCCATGGTGGTGTAATCGCCGGGTTCATGGAATTGTCCGCCGCCCTGCATTTGCTGATTTTCACCGGTTCGCCGGGCGTGCCGAAAATCATCGACTTCTCCCTCGACTATTTGCGTGCCGGGCAATTTCGCGACACCTGGGCCCGCTGTCAGGTCTGTCGCCAGGGGCGGCGCGTCGCTAATGTGGCGGTGACAGCCTGGCAGAGCGTTGAATCGGAGCCCATTGCCACCGCCCGCGCGCATTTCAAAATCGAAGAGCCCTTGAAATCCTGATCTGAGCCCCCAACTTTGATGACAACCCGCCGTCGACCCTCAAGGTCGAGGCCATTGCCATCTGATTGGAGTTTGATGACCATGAGTGTGGAAACTCAAAAGGAAACCCTGGGCTTCCAGACCGAGGTGAAGCAACTGCTGCACCTCATGATCCATTCGCTGTATTCCAACAAGGAAATCTTCCTTCGCGAATTGATCTCGAACGCCTCTGACGCTGTCGACAAATTGCGCTTCGAAGCACTGTCCAAGCCTGAGCTGCTGGAAGGTGGCGCCGAGCTGAAAATCCGTGTCAGCTTCGACAAGGACGCCAACACCGTCACTCTCGAAGACAACGGCATTGGCATGAGCCGCGAAGACGCTGTCACCCATTTGGGCACCATCGCCAAATCGGGCACTGCCGATTTCATGAAAAACCTCTCCGGCGATCAGAAAAAGGATTCGCACCTGATCGGTCAGTTCGGCGTTGGTTTCTATTCCGCATTCATCGTTGCCGACAAGGTTGACGTGTTCAGCCGTCGTGCCGGCCTCGCGGCGAGCGAAGGCGTGCACTGGTCGTCCAAAGGTGAAGGCGAGTTCGAAATTGCCACCGTCGAGAAAGCCGACCGTGGTACCCGTATTGTCCTGCACCTGAAATCCGGCGAAGACGAGTTCGCCGATGGCTGGCGTCTGCGCAACATCATCAAAAAGTATTCCGACCACATCGCACTGCCGATCGAGCTGCCGAAAGAAGTCGCCGCTGCTGAAGGTGAGGAGCAACCTGCCGCTGAATGGGAAACCGTTAACCGCGCCAGCGCTCTGTGGACCCGTCCTCGTACTGAAGTGAAAGACGAGGAGTATCAGGAGTTCTACAAGCACGTCGCGCATGACTTCGAGAACCCGCTGAGCTGGAGCCACAACAAGGTCGAAGGCAAGCTGGAATATTCCTCGCTGCTGTATGTGCCGGCCCGCGCTCCGTTCGATTTGTACCAGCGAGAAGCGCCGAAAGGCCTGAAGCTGTATGTCCAGCGCGTTTTCGTCATGGACCAGGCCGAGTCGTTCCTGCCGCTGTACCTGCGCTTCATCAAGGGTGTGGTGGATTCCAACGACCTGTCCCTGAACGTGTCGCGGGAAATCCTGCAGAAAGACCCGATTATCGATTCCATGAAGTCGGCGCTGACCAAGCGCGTTCTCGACATGCTGGAGAAGCTGGCGAAGAACGAGCCAGAGCAATACAAGAGTTTCTGGAAGAACTTCGGCCAGGTCATGAAAGAAGGCCCGGCTGAAGACTTCGCCAACAAAGAGAAAATCGCCGGCCTGCTGCGTTTCGCATCGACCAGCGGTGAGGAAGGCGAGCAAGTCGTAGGTCTGGCCGATTACCTGGCGCGTGCCAAGGAAGGTCAGGACAAGATTTACTACCTCACTGGCGAAACCTACGCGCAGGTTAAAAACAGCCCGCACCTGGAAGTCTTCCGCAAGAAAGGCATCGAAGTGCTGCTGCTGACTGACCGCATCGATGAGTGGCTGATGAGCTACCTCCCCGACTTCGACGGCAAGAGCTTCGTTGACGTGGCGCGCGGTGATCTGGACCTCGGCAACCTTGACTCGGAAGAGGACAAGAAAGCCGCGGAAGAAGTGGCCAAGTCCAAAGAAGGTCTGGTTGAACGTCTGAAAACCGCGCTGGGCGATTCCGTTGCTGAAGTGCGGGTTTCGCACCGTCTGACCGATTCGCCGGCGATCCTCGCGATTGGCGAACAGGACCTGGGCATGCAAATGCGCCAGATTCTCGAAGCCAGCGGGCAGAAGGTTCCAGAGTCGAAGCCGATTTTCGAATTCAACCCGGCTCACCCGCTGATCGAGAAACTCGACAATGAGCAGAGCGAAGAGCGCTTCGGTGACCTCTCGCACATCCTGTTCGATCAGGCAGCCCTGGCGGCCGGCGACAGTTTGAAGGATCCGGCGGCCTACGTGCGCCGTCTTAACAAGCTGCTGGTTGAACTGTCGGTTTAATCGCTACATAAGAAAAAACCCGCTTCGGCGGGTTTTTTTTGACTCCTCGACCCTCTGATCCTTGGCGGGTGATTGCGCAGACGCTGCCCTTCAGGCCTCTTCGCGAGCAGGCTCGCTTCCACAGGGTTCATATGTCATCCACCTACTGCGCATCCGCCGCCAATCCTTGTGGGAGCGAGCCTGCTCGCGAAGGCGTCTTTTAAGCTCAACACACCACTATGGCAACTCGATGCGCTCCGTCTCCCCCGGCACCGTTGGCCAGTCACCGGCTGCCCAGCGCCGCCGCGCTTCATCGATCGCCGCCGGGTCACTGGCGACGAAATTCCAGTTGATCCGCCGTGGACCGTCCAGGGCAGCCCCGCCAAACAGCACGGCGTGGCAGTCGCTTTCGGCGAACAGGCTCAGTTCTTCTCCGGCAGGCAACACCACCAAGGCGTGCGGCTCGATGAGCTCGCCCCCCAGTTGCACTTCACCGCTCAGCACATACAGGGCGCGCTCTTCATGTTCGGCCGGGATCAACAAGGTCGTAGCCGTTTGCAGGTGTAACTCGGCATATAGGGTAGGAGAAAGCACCGGTACCGGCGATTCCAGACAAAATCCTGACCCGGCGATCATCCGAATCCGCACACCCAGGCTATCGCTGACCGGCAAGGTCGCCGCCGGGTGATGGCTGTAGTGCCCGGGGCCCTGTTCACGTTCCCGGGGGGACGCCAGCCACACTTGCAAGCCATGCATTCTGAAACCGCTTTCCTGCAGCGTTTGCGGTGTGCGCTCGACATGGGCAATCGCGCTGCCGGCAGTCATCCAGCTGACATCGCCCGCGTCCACGATTTGATCGGAGCCGAGGCTGTCCTTGTGCTGAAGTTGCCCCTGGAACAGGTAGGTGAGGGTGGACAGCCCGATGTGCGGATGCTGGCGAATATCCATGCCTTTGCCAGCCGGGTAATCGGTTTCGAGCATGTGGTCGAAAAACACGAAGGGCCCGACGCTGCGGCATTTGGCTGACGGCAAAGGACGAAGAATCGGTTGACCTTCGACATCTTCGGCGCGGGGGCGAATCACTAGCAAAGTGTTCATGGTGCTTTCCAGGCTGGGCGGGAGACACAGGGAGCATAACCCGCCGGCCCGGACGTTGCCGCTATTGGCTGAATGCGCCTTCGGACAAATGGGTTTCAATGCTGACGTCAGTGGTGGTCATCAGCTTGTGGATAGGGCAACGGTCGGCCACGCGGTGCAGTTCATCGCGTTGGGCATCAGTGAGCACACCTTTCAAGGTCAGCTTGACATGCAGGGCGTATTTGCCTTTCTGTTCTTCGCTATTGTCGCGCTTGACCTCGACAGTGACGCCGGTCAGCGGGATCTCCTTCTTCTTGGCGTATATCTTCAAGGTCAGTGCCTTGCAGGCGCCCAGCGCGGCATCGAAATAATCGTGCGGTTCCGGCGCCGAGCCTTCGCCGCCCGCGGTGGTGGGCGCATCGGTAAACAGTTCGTGCTCATCGATCTGCACGCTGTGACGAAGACCTTCGGCGGTTACGGTGTTGACGGTGACAGTCATGTGAAACCTCGCAGGATGTAGGGAATTCGATCGACCTGGAACGCGCGCAGTGGCTGTGCGCCCCCGAAGTTATAGAGCATTCTCACGCAAGCGCGTTCCACAAAGCTTGTATCGGTGAACCCTCAACCGCGCGGCGGGGTCTACGCTGTTCCTGACTGTCGGAGATCGCCCGTGCCCCTGATTCGCTCCAGCGTTGCCTGCCTGTTGGCCTTTTGTTGCGCGAATGCTGGCGCCCGCGAATACGCCTACAGCGATGCGCATCTGCATTACGTGGATTTTTTCCAGGAAAGCGCCGGTATGCCGAAATTACTGACGGCGATGAAGGAAAATCGCATCGAGCACGTGATGATTTCCGGCATCCCGGTGGCGAAGAAATGGCACGAAGACGAGCCCAAGCGCCCACGTTATTACGCCGGCGATGACGCCGATGCCTACTGGTACAGTGCGACGGACGTGATTGTCGCTGCGGCGGTGAACAAACTGACGCCTGACCAACGCCCGTACTTTCACCCGTTCCTGTCCGGCTTCAATCCCAACGACAAAAACTCCGCTGCGCATATCCAGCGCATGCTCGATCTCAATCCCGGGCTCTGGCAGGGTATCGGCGAAGTGTTCACCCGGCACGACGACCTGACCGCGCTGACGTCCGGCGATACACCGCGAGCGAATAACGAAGCGATGACGCGCATCTATCACCTCGCTGCCGAGAACGACTTGCCGGTGATGGTGCACTCCAACATCACCTCCAAGCGTGAACGAAATCCGCTGTACCTGGCGGAAATCGAAGAGCCTCTGCGCAATCATCCGCACACCCGGTTTATCTGGGCGCACGCTGGCACCAGTGCGGAGATTCACCGGCACCAGACTCAGCTGGATTTTCTTCTGCCGACGCTGAACCGCATGCTCGAAGCCTATCCCAATCTGTTTATCGACCTGTCTTGGAGCATGCTCACGCCTTACCTGCTGGACGAGCAGGGCGCGCCACGCAAAGAGTGGCTGAGCCTGGTAGAGCGTTTCCCCTACCGCTTCATGCTCGGCTCGGACGTGGTAGGAAGATTCAACAAGCTCGGTAAGGAACTGCACAGTTTCGAGCCGTTTCTTGATGCCTTGCCTGAGGAGATTGCAAGAAAGGTCGCTCGGGATAACTTCCTCGCGGTCCTGCCGCGCACGGTGAGGTGACACGACCCGTTGATCTACCCAACGGCGTGCGGCGGTTGCGGGTCACGCCATCCGGGCCTATGGTCCAAACGAGGTATTACCCGCGACGGCAATGAATTGCCGATCGCAGGTTTCTGTCCATCCAGTGCGGATTCTCCGCAGCGAGGTGACGCCATGCCGAATGATTTACGCCCTGCCGTACTCGAACTGATCGGCAATACGCCGCTGGTCCGGGTCAACCGTTTTGATACCGGGCCGTGCACGCTGTTTCTCAAACTTGAATCGCAAAACCCCGGCGGCTCGATCAAGGATCGCATCGGCCTGGCGATGATCGATGCCGCTGAACGCGACGGTCGCCTGCGTCCGGGCGGCACCATTGTCGAAGCCACGGCTGGCAACACCGGCCTCGGTCTGGCGCTGGTCGGTCGCGCCAAGGGTTATCGGGTAGTGCTGGTGGTGCCGGATAAGATGTCGACTGAAAAGATCCTGCACTTGAAAGCCATGGGTGCGGAGGTGCATATCACCCGATCTGATGTCGGCAAGGGCCATCCCGAGTATTACCAGGATGTGGCGGCGCGCATGGCGAAAGATATTCCCGACTCGTTCTTCGCCGACCAATTCAACAATCCGGCCAACCCGCTGGCCCATGAATGCAGCACCGCGCCGGAAATCTGGGCGCAAACTCAACACGATCTGGATGCCATCGTGGTCGGTGTCGGCTCGGCTGGCACGTTGACCGGGCTCACCCGTTTTTTCAGTCGTGTGCAACCCAATCTGGAAATGGTGCTGGCCGACCCGGTCGGCTCGGTGATGGCCGAATACAGCCGCAGCGGCACTGTCGGAAAACCCGGGTCGTGGGCGGTTGAAGGTATCGGCGAAGACTTCATCCCCTCGATTGCCGACCTGTCCAGCGTGCGCCACGCCTATTCGATCAGCGATGAGGAAAGCTTCGACCATGCCCGCCAGCTGCTGCGCGCCGAAGGCATTCTCGGCGGCTCCTCGACCGGTACCTTGCTGGCGGCGGCGTTGCGTTATTGCCGTGAGCAGACCGAACCGAAGCGGGTGGTGAGTTTCGTCTGCGACACCGGTACGCGCTATCTGTCGAAGGTTTACAACGATCAGTGGATGAACGATCAGGGCCTGCTGCAGTACAAGCGTTATGGAGATTTACGCGATCTGATCGCGCGACGGTTCGAAGACGGTCGGGTGATCAGCGTCGGCCCTGACGATACGTTGCTCACGGCCTTCCAGCGCATGCGTCTGGCGGATGTCTCACAGCTGCCGGTACTGGAAAATGGCGAGCGCCTGGTCGGGGTGATTGACGAATCTGACATTTTGCTTGGCATGCAGGAGGATGCTTCGCACTTTCGCATGAGTGTCGCCAGCGCGATGACCGACAAGGTGCAAACCCTGCCGCCCGACGCCAGTCTGGCGCGGCTGCAGGCTGAACTCGACCGCGGCCTCGTGGCGATCATTGCCGATGCCTCAGGATTTCATGGCCTGATAACCCGGTTTGACCTGCTCAACCATTTACGGAGATCCCTCACATGAGTCAGCATGATGAAACCGGCGCGCCGCGCGCATTTGCCACCCGGGTGATCCACGCCGGACAAGTGCCGGACCCGACCACCGGCGCGCTGATGCCGCCGATCTACGCCAACTCCACGTACCTGCAACAAAGTCCCGGTGTGCACAAGGGGTTTGATTATGGGCGCTCGCATAACCCGACGCGTTTTGCCCTGGAGCGTTGCGTGGCGGACCTGGAGGGCGGAACTCAGGCCTTCGCCTTCGCGTCCGGGCTGGCGGCGATTGCCAATGTGCTGGAACTGCTCGATGCCGGAGCGCACGTGGTGTCGGGCAATGATTTATATGGCGGTACATTTCGTTTGTTCGACAAAGTGCGTAAGCGCAGTGCCGGGCACCGCTTCAGTTTTGTCGATCTGACCGACCTGTCAGCCTTCGAAGCGTCGCTGCAGGACGACACGCGGATGGTCTGGGTCGAGACGCCGAGCAATCCCCTGCTCAGTCTGACTGACCTCGAGGCGGTCGCGCGCATGTGTCGGGATCGCGGGATTATCTGCGTGGCCGACAATACCTTCGCCAGCCCCTGGATCCAGCGACCGCTGGAGCTGGGTTTTGACATCGTCCTGCATTCGACTACCAAGTATCTGAACGGTCACTCCGATGTGATTGGCGGTATTGCTGTGGTTGGGCAGAACGCCGAGTTGGCCGAGCGGCTGGGGTTTTTGCAGAATTCGGTCGGGGCGATTGCCGGGCCTTTTGATGCGTTTCTGACATTGCGTGGGGTGAAGACGCTGGCGCTGCGCATGGAGCGTCATTGCAGTAACGCGCTGGAGTTGGCGCAATGGCTGGAGCGTCAGCCGCAGGTCTCGCGGGTGTATTACCCAGGGTTGGCATCGCATCCGCAGCATGAGCTGGCGCGGCGGCAGATGCGCGGTTTCGGTGGAATGATTTCCATTGATCTGAACAGCGATCTGGCCGGTGCGCGGCGGTTTCTTGAGGCGGTTGAGATTTTTGCGTTGGCGGAGAGTTTGGGTGGGGTGGAGAGTCTGATCGAACATCCGGCGATCATGACGCACGCGAGTATCCCGGCTGAAACGCGGGCGCAGCTGGGGATTGGGGATGGGTTGGTGCGGATGTCGGTGGGGGTTGAGGATGTTGAGGATTTGAGGTTGGATCTGGGACGGGCGTTGGGGCGGATCTGAGTTTTTGGATTGTGGTGTGCATATCCGTTTGTTGTGTCATGGCTGATATCGGTTCCGCTTTTACAGCGGGTTACTTGGAAGAGCGCCAAGTAACCAAGCGCTCTTGCCCCTGGCGTACGGTGGCTCGCTAAGGCTCGCCATACCCTCGCGCCGGTCCTGCCGGCGGGGCAGATCCAAAGCAAAGCAAAGCGGAGCCAGCGGCTCACAGATTTGTCTGCAAGACCCATCAAGCTGCCGCCCCACAGGACCTGTAGCAGCTGGCGAAGCCTGCGTCCGGCTGCGCAGCAGTCGTCGTCGATTCCGAGCATGCGGTTATCTATCAAACCGCGCCGCCTGATTTTGCGACTGCTTCGTCGATCGCGGCCCCGAGCCGGACGCAGGCTTCGCCAGCTGCTACAAAGGTTCTGTTGTGCGTAGGGTGGGCGCAACGCCTGCGAGCCAGGCCGGCTATCAGGCCGCCTCGGCGAACTGTGGCGGTTAGCGTCCCATCGGGAGGCTGAGCGCAGAACCTGCGCTCGGCCTGCCGACGGGGCAGATCAAGATCAAGATCCAAAGCAAAGCAAAGCAGCTCCCAGATTCGTCTGCTAGACCCATTCAGCCCGACGCGCCACAGAACGTGTAGCAGCTGGCGCAGCCTGCGTCCGGCTCGGACCGCGATCGGACGCAGCAGTCGTCGTCGTAGTAGTCGTCGTCGATTCCGAGCATGCGGTTATCTATCAAACCGCGCCGCCTGATTTTACGACTGCTTCGTCCGATCGCGGCCCGAGCCGGACGCAGGCTTCGCCAGCTGCTACAAAGGTTCTGTTGCTGCATAGGTGGGCGCAACGCCTGCGAGCCAGGCCGGCTATCAGGCCGCCTCGGCGAACTGTGGCGGTTAGCGTCCCATCGGGAGGCTGAGCGCAGTACCTGCGCTCGGCCTGCCGACGGGGCAGATCAAGATCAAGATCAAGATCCAAAGCAAAGCAGCTCCCAGATTCGTCTGCTAGACCCATTCAGCCCGACGCGCCACAGAACGTGTAGCAGCTGGCGAAGCCTGCGTCCGGCCCGGGCCGCGATCGGACGCAGCAGTCGTCGTCGTAGTAGTCGTCGTCGATTCCCAGCATGCGGTTATCTATCAAACCGCGCCGCCTGATTTTACGACTGCTTCGTCCGATCGCGGCCCGAGCCGGACGCAGGCTTCGCCAGCTGCTACAAAGGTTCTGTTGTGCGTAGGGTGGGCGCAACGTCTGCGAGCCAGGCCGGCTATCAACTACCCTTAACAGCCTTCCCATTAACAGTCCCATCAAGCAGCATGATGTTGTACTCCTTCCCGTCCGTCTCAACCTGCTGCAGACGAACCAGCAGATAATCCCAATCCTTGGCAAACCACAGCACCGTAATACGCTTGCTCTGGGTCGGATCGCGCACGCGCTCGACCTTGATCGCATCGATCTGGCCAGCTTTGGTATCGACTTTCTCCGGACCCAGCACACGGAAATCGTAAGTATCGATTTCGCCATCATCAACGACCTGATAGCTCATGCTTTTCTTGCCAGCGGCGACATCATGTTGCAGAGCCAGCTGATAAGTGGATTTATCGACCATGCCACGATTCAGCGGGATCTTGACCGCGTCGCCGCGATCGGTACCGGTGACCATCTTGTTGGTCCAGTCGAAATCCAGGTCAGCCTTCTTGGCTTTGCCCAGGCCGCCACGTTCGAAGTGGTAGGACTGAGGCAGCAGAGCGTCCTTGTCCACGGTCAGGGTGCTTTCTTCAGTGAGGCTGGCGATCATCATCGACGCCTTGAAGCTGAGCTTCCAGACACCATTGGCTTCCTTGGTCAGGCTGCGTTCGGCGGTGCCGCTCATCGGCAGCTGTTTCCAGTCGGCGGTGTAGCTGGCGGAGAAGGGTTGAAGGTCTGCCGCCTGCGCAAAAGGCAGGGCGAGCAGGGCGCAAGCGAGGAGCAGGGCGCGACGCATAATATCTCCTAGATTCGAATCAAGTGGCCGCTGGCCGCGAGTAACTCGCCGTCCAGTAAAGCACCCTGCTCACCGAGCGATAAACGACCCTCGGCAAACCAGCGCACAGCCATCGGGTAGATCAGGTGTTCCTGGGTGTGGACTCGCTGCGCCAGACTCTGCGGCGAATCCTGCAACTCTACCGGTATTACTGCCTGTACGACCAGTGGTCCGCCATCGAGTTCCTCGGTGACGAAATGCACGGAGCAGCCATGCTCAGTGTCGCCGGCCTCCAGCGCACGCTGATGAGTGTGTAACCCTTTGTATTTAGGCAGCAACGAGGGGTGGATGTTCATCAGGCGACCCGCGTAATGGCGCACGAAGTCAGCGCTGAGAATGCGCATGAAACCGGCCAGTACCACGAGTCTGGGATTGAAGGCGTCGATCAGTTCGATCAGCGCGGCATCGAAGGCTTCGCGGCCTTCGAACGCCTTGTGATCCAGGGAGCGGGTGTCGATACCCGCGTCCCTGGCGCGTTGCAGGCCGTAAGCATCGGCGCGGTTGGAAATCACCGCGGCGATGCGGACCGGGCTGTCGCCGGTCCGCGTGCTGTCGATCAAGGCCTGCAAGTTACTGCCGGTGCCGGACAACAGCACCACCACATCACAGGTCTGGGACATCAATGAGCCTTGAGGTTCTTCAGCTCGACCTGCGCCGCGCCTTCTGCAGCGGTGGCGATCTGACCGATAACCCATGGCTGCTCACCGGCTTCACGCAGGACGTTCAGCGCCGTCTCGACATGCTCTTGTGCCACGCAGATGACCATGCCGACGCCGCAGTTCAGCACGCGGTGCATTTCGTTCTCGTCGACGTTGCCTTGCTCTTGCAGCCAGTCGAATACGGCCGGACGGGTCCAGCTCGCCACGTCAACCACCGCTTGAGCGCCTTTTGGCAGCACGCGCGGGATGTTGTCCAGCAGGCCGCCACCGGTGATGTGGGCCATGGCTTTGACAGCGCCGGTGTCCTTGATCAGCTTGAGCAGCGGCTTCACGTAGATACGGGTCGGGGCCATCAGCAGGTCGGTCAGCGGTTTGCCGTCGAGCTGGATGTTTTCGATGTCGGCACCGGACACTTCGATGATCTTGCGGATCAGCGAATAGCCGTTGGAGTGCGGGCCGGAAGACGGCAGGGCGAGCAGGGCATCGCCGGCAGCGACTTTCGAACCGTCGATGATTTCGGATTTTTCCACGACACCGACGCAGAAGCCGGCCAGGTCATAGTCTTCGCCTTCGTACATGCCCGGCATTTCAGCGGTTTCGCCACCGACCAGGGAGCAGCCGGACAACTCGCAGCCAGCGCCGATGCCGGTCACGACCTGGGTCGCGGTTTCAACATTGAGCTTGCCGGTGGCGTAGTAGTCGAGGAAGAACAATGGCTCGGCGCCGCACACCACCAGGTCGTTCACGCACATGGCCACCAGGTCGATGCCGATGCTGTCATGCTTGTTCAGGTTCAACGCCAGACGCAGCTTGGTGCCGACACCGTCGGTGCCGGAAACCAGTACGGGCTGCTTGTAGCCGGCCGGGATTTCGCAGAGGGCGCCGAAACCGCCCAGGCCGCCCATGACTTCCGGGCGCGCAGTGCGCTTGGCGACGCTCTTGATGCGTTCGACCAATGCTTCACCGGCGTCGATGTCTACACCGGCGTCCTTGTAGCTCAGGGAGGGTTGCTTGCTCATGATCCAGGCCTTTAGGGGGGATTCAGGGGTAACGACCAGATTCCAGCGGGAACGCCGAAACTGCGCAGGCGAGAGCCTTGCGCGCTGTTCCGACACTGCCCGGCTGTTGCCGGTCTGCGAAGGCGCGCGATTTTATCAGGCTTGAGGGACAGCGGCCATCCTCACGCCGACAGCAGGGACATATCCGCTCAAAAAAGCTCCAGTATGCGAGCAGTTTTGCAATGCTCAACGCGGTATAAGGTGGTGTCATTACCGTCTATCGTTAGGGCAGTGCGAAAACTTAACCGGGACGTGTGAATGTTTTGCGCCGGGCGATGGTCACAGCCTTGCTCGATTGTCTTCACGCGGCCTGTTCCAGCCGCCCTTGTCGTCAGGAATCTTCCATGCGTTTTTCCGGATTGTTGTTTGCAGGATGTTTGTCCCTGATCAGCTTGGCCAGTCAGGCAGAAACCGTTAAAGGCCTTTATCAGGTGCGCGAGCCTGTCAGCAGTCAGGCGCCCGAGGAGCGTACCCAGGCGACCCAGCGTGCGCTGGAAACGCTGGTGATACGCCTGACCGGCGATCCCAAGGCCGTGCAGAATCCGGGCCTGGCGGCGATTCAGAAGGATCCGCAGCAGATCATCAGTCAATATGGCTTTGAAGCCGGGCCGCCGGAGGTGCTGAAAGTCGATTTCGATCCAGCCTCCACCCAGGCGGCCTTGCGGCGCGCCGGCTTGTCACTGTGGGGCGCGAATCGGCCGACGATCCTGAGTTGGTGGTTGAATGAGTCCACCGAAGGCTCGAGCCTGGTGGGCGACGGTCAGGCCAGTGCCGCGCCGCTGCGGCGGGCAGCTCAGCATCGTGGTCTGCCACTGCGCTTGCCGCTGGCTGATCTGAGTGAGCAGTTGGTGGCCACTGCGCCGAATCTGGAGGGCGCAGATCCGGCGCCGTTACGCGATGCATCAGACCGCTACAACGCCGACGCCTTGCTGGCGGTGCATGCCCGCGAGGAGGGCGGTCAATGGCAGGCAAAATGGCAGCTGTGGCTGGGCGACAAAAAGGAGGCCGGCAGTGTCGAGGGCGCGGACCAGGCCGCGCTGGCCGATGCGGTCATGCTGGCCGTCAATCAACGTCTGGCCCCGCGTTTTGTGGTCAAGCCGGGCGCCAGCGGCGAGCAATTGCTGGAAGTGCAGGGCATGAATCTGGAACGTTATGCAGCACTGGGCCGCTTGCTCGAACCCTTTCGCGGGCGCCTGCAAAGTGTCGATGGCGATCGTATTCTTTATCGCGTCAATGGCAGTGCCGAACAGTTGCGAGCCCAGTTATCACTGGCCAAGTTGCAAGAGATGCCCGCCGGTGAAGTTGCTGCGCCGGTCGCACCGGTTCAGCCCGTCGACGGCAGCACGGCTCCCGTCGTAGCGCCGACACCGGTCGTGACTCCGCAATTGCGTTTCCGTTGGTAGATTTTTTTCCTTATATAAAGCAGGAGTTTTACATGGCCGATACGCGGCGTTGGTTTTGGCTCGGTGGGTTGGTCCTGCTTTGCGCATTTTTGTGGCTGTTACATCCGATTCTCACGCCGTTTCTGGTGGCGCTGCTGCTCGCCTACATGTTCGACCCGTTGGTGGATCGTCTGGAAAAGGCCGGCTTGTCCCGCACCTGGTCGGTGGTGGCAGTGTTCGCGCTGATCACGTTGATCTTTACCGCGCTGTTGCTGGTACTGGTGCCTATGCTCGCCAAGCAGTTGATCCGTCTGTACGAGCTGGCGCCACAGATGCTCGATTGGCTGCAGCACAGCGCGCTGCCTTGGGCGCAGTCGAAATTCGGCCTGTCGGACGGTTTCTGGAAGTTCGACAAGCTGAAGGCCGCCATCAGCGAACACATGGGCCAGACCACGGATATCGTCGGGGTGGTGCTCAGTCAGGCGACGGCTTCAGGCCTGGCGCTGATCGGCTGGCTGGCGAACCTGGTGCTGATCCCGGTGGTGGCCTTCTATCTGCTGCGGGACTGGGACCTGATGATGGCCAGGATCCGCAGCCTGTTGCCGCGTGACCGTGAAGAACGCATCGTCACCTTGGCCGGCGAATGTCATGAAGTACTGGGCGCGTTCATACGCGGGCAGCTGCTGGTGATGGTGGCCCTGGGCATCATTTACGCAGCGGGCTTGATGATTGTCGGCCTGGAGCTTGGGCTGTTGATTGGATTGATCGCCGGGCTCGCGGCGATCGTGCCATACATGGGTTTTGTCATCGGCATCGGCGCGGCGTTGGTTGCCGGCCTGTTCCAGTTCGGTGGCGACCTCTATCCAATGATCGGCATCGTTGCAGTGTTCATGGTCGGCCAGGCACTGGAGGGCATGGTGCTCACGCCTTTGCTGGTCGGCGACCGTATCGGTCTGCACCCGGTGGCGGTGATTTTCGCGATACTGGCCGGTGGTGAATTGTTCGGATTCACCGGCGTGTTGCTCGCACTGCCAGTGGCTGCAGTGATTATGGTGCTGGTGCGTCATGTACATGATTTGTACAAGGATTCGGAAATGTACAGCGGTGCCGAGGATCCTGAACTGTAAGCGCGTTTGCTGCGTCAGCGGGCCAGTCTGGTTAACCACCGGGCCGGCCTTGATCGGCCAAGTGGTTCGCATATGCTGTCAATGAAACCGTCACCCAAACGTCACAATTACGCAAACCGTTGATTTTGCTTGGAGTCTGTCGCATTGTGCGGTCCGCTTCACGGGTATAAACTTCGCGAACTTTACACAGAGGCCACTAACGGTTCCTTTGGAACTGTTCAGTCAGCATGAAACCGATTCAGCTGCCCCTAGGTGTGCGTCTGCGTGACGACGCCACCTTTATCAATTACTACCCAGGCGCCAACGCCGCTGCACTCGGCTATGTCGAGCGGCTGTGCGAAGCCGACGCCGGCTGGACAGAGAGTCTGATTTATCTCTGGGGCAAGGACGGAGTAGGGCGGACGCATCTGTTGCAGGCGGCTTGCCTGCGTTTCGAGCAGTTGGGTGAGCCCGCCGTGTATTTGCCCCTGGCCGAGTTGCTGGATCGCGGCATTGGCATCCTCGACAATCTTGAGCAATACGAACTGGTGTGCCTGGATGACTTGCAGGCAGTAGCGGGGCGTGCAGACTGGGAAGAGGCATTGTTCCATCTGTTCAACCGACTCCGCGATAGCGGCCGGCGGCTGCTAATCGCGGCATCGACTTCACCAAGGGAACTGCCGGTGAAGCTGGCAGACCTCAAATCCCGCCTGACCCTGGCGCTGATTTTTCAAATGCGCCCCCTTTCCGACGAAGATAAATTGCGTGCCTTGCAGCTGCGTGCATCCCGTCGCGGGCTGCACCTGACCGACGAAGTGGGTCATTTCATTTTGACCAGAGGGACTCGCAGCATGAGTGCGCTGTTCGAGTTGCTGGAACGGCTGGACCAGGCTTCACTTCAAGCCCAGCGCAAGCTGACCATCCCGTTTCTGAAAGAAACCTTAGGCTGGTAGAGCGCAAATTTTTCGGATTTTCGGCAGTTTTCAGACGTCAAAAAGTCCGCTTTCCTGCCAGTAAAACGCTGCGAATGGTCTGGATGAGGGTTTAGCGCTTAGATGTTAAGCCGGAACCGGGAAGTCACATAAAGTTCGATTGAATTTGCAAATGAGGATGATAGCGGGCATAGTCTCGGCTCTTTTACAACTTTCAGCCACGGTCGTGCCCATGCTAAATCGCTTCGCACCCCTCGTGCCACTCGCACTCGTCAGCCTACTGTTTGGTTGCGCCTCCCACACTCCCGTGGTCGAGCAAGCACCTCAGCAGCAGGTTAGAAACTCCGCTACAGCCCAATCTACTTCGGTACTTTTCCAGCGTGAACTGGATGAGCAGGAGCTCGCGACAGACAAGGAACTGGCCAGCTTCGCCGATGGCAAGTCTTACCAGCTCCCGGTTCTGGCCGACAGCATCCTCGAACGCGGCATGTCCCTGATTGGTACCCGTTACCGCTTCGGCGGCACCTCCGAAGCCGGTTTCGATTGCAGCGGTTTCATCGGCTATCTGTTTCGCGAAGAGGCCGGCATGAATCTGCCGCGCTCAACCCGTGAAATGATCAACGTAGAGGCGCCGCTGGTTACGCGCGGTAATCTCAAGCCGGGTGATCTGCTGTTCTTCGCGACCAACGGTCGTCGCGGTCGTGTCAGTCACGCCGGAATCTACTTGGGTGACAACCAGTTCATTCACTCCAGCAGCAGCCGCAGCGGTGGTGTACGGGTCGATAGCCTGGGTGACAGCTACTGGAGCAAGACTTTCATTGAGGCCAAGCGCGCGCTCGCGATGGCCCCGACTGTTGTCACAGCACGCAAATAAGCGTGTGATATCGCCACTTCGGTGGCGAGAAACGCCTCTCTGCAACGGAGTAGGCGGACACTCTGTAAGGCGAACTTAAAGTCTTACTTGAAGTTTGCCGCGTAACCGCTAGAATCCGATCTATTATTGATGGCAAACCGCCTGTGCCCTGCGCTGGCGGTTTTCTTTTCTGCCATTACGGTGGAAAAAGCCGCAGCCAGATCAGGATGTTCTGCCATGACCACGTCGGCCCGCCTCGCAATCATGATCTTCGCCGCGCTGCTGAGCGCCTGCGCCAGCCGTACACCGCCGCCGCCCGCGCCGGTGATCCGCGCGCCCATCGTCTTCGCCCCTGCCGGGGATTTCTCCCCCGAAGCCCAGGACGTGCTATTCCGGGCGCTGGGCTTGGTCGGCACGCCTTATCGCTGGGGCGGCAACACCCCGGATTCGGGTTTCGATTGCAGCGGGCTGATCGGTTACGTCTACCGTGACGTCACCGGCATCGCCTTGCCGCGGACTACCCGCGAGATGATCAGCATGCAGGCCGCCAGTGTTGGCAAGGAAGGCCTGCAGACCGGCGACCTGATCTTCTTCGCCACCAACGGCGGCTCACAAGTCAGCCACGCCGGGATCTACGTCGGCGAAGGACGCTTTGTGCATGCGCCCGCCACGGGCGGCACGGTGAAGCTCGACAGTTTGTCGAAAGCTTACTGGCAGAAAGCCTACCTCAGCGCCAAGCGCGTCTTGCAACCTGAGCACCTGGCGCGCAACCCTTAACCGGCCGAGGTGGTCATGACCGCTCGCACGCTCAACCTCGACGATTCCCTTTATCAATACCTGCTCGACGTTTCCCTAAGGGAAACGCCGTTGCTCAAGCGTCTGCGCGACGAAACCCAGGCGATGCCCATGGCGCGTTGGCAGGTGGCCCCGGAGCAGGGGCAATTTCTTGCATTGCTGGTGAAACTGATCGGCGCAAAACGTTTACTGGAAGTCGGTACCTTCACCGGCTACAGCGCGCTGTGCATGGCGGCAGCGCTGCCGGAGGACGGCTTGCTGATTTGCTGTGACATGCCCGGTGACTACAACGCCATTGCGCGGCGTTACTGGCACGAAGCCGGAGTGAGCGCCCGCATCGATTTACGCCTCGCACCTGCGCTGCAAACGCTGGCCCAGATCGACCAGCCCGAGCATTTCGACCTCATCTTCATCGACGCCGACAAAGCCAATTACCCGAGTTACCTCGAACACGCGTTGCGCCTGCTGCGCGTTGGCGGGCTGGCGATCTTCGACAACACGCTGTGGAGCGGGAGAGTGCTTGAGGAGAATCCGGAAAGTGCAGATACCCGCGCGATCCAGGCGCTCAATTTGAGCCTGAAGAACGATGCGCGGGTTGATTTGTCACTGTTGCCGTTGGGCGATGGTTTGACGTTGTGTCGTAAGCGATAGAGCACAAAACCCCCAACCAGGTCGGCTATAAGGCCGCCTCGGCGGCTGTGGCGGTTAGCGTCCCGTCGGGAGGCTGAGTGGAGGTTCTGCGCAGTGGGCAACCCGGCATGGATGCCGGGTTAGGCGCGCACGGCCAAGGATGGCCGATCGCGCCGGGCCCACGGAGCAGGACCGGAGCGAAGGCATGGCGAGCTTTAGCGAGCCACCGGACGTCAGGGGCAAGAGCCCTTGGTTACTTGGGGCTTTTCCAAGTGACTCGCCGTAAGGGCGAAACCAATAGCAGCCATCACCGCAGAAACGGATATGTACACCCGCGAAACCTAACCGCCCAAGACACGGCCATCGCTGGCAAGCCAGCTCCTACGGCGGACCGGGTCATTCTGAAGAATCCGGCAAAAATTCAAGTCCGTCTTCGCGAGCAAGCCTTGCTCCCACAGCGCATGGCCATACGGCTTGGGAGCCAAGGGTTACCTAGCCGCCGACACCCGCCAAACCTTATTCCCCACATCATCCGCCACCAACAACCCCCCCTGCTGATCAACCACCACACCCACCGGCCGGCCCATGGCCTTTTCCTCATCATTAAGGAAACCAGTCAGCACATCGACGGGCTGCCCGGTCGGTTTGCCCGCAGAGAACGGCACAAAAATCACCTTATAACCACTGTGCGGCTTACGGTTCCATGAACCATGCTGACCGATGAAAGCGCCTTCCCTGAACTGAGCCGGCAGCTTACTGCCTTCGGCAAACGTCAAACCCAGCGAAGCCGTATGCGGCCCAACCGCATAATCGGGGGCGATCGCCTTCGCCACCAGCTCAGGATTCTGCGGTGTCACCCGCACATCCACATGCTGACCGTAATAGCTATACGGCCAGCCATAGAAGCCACCGTCCTTCACCGAAGTGATGTAGTCGGGGACCAGATCGCTGCCAATTTCGTCACGCTCGTTAACTGCCGTCCACAACGCGCCGCTTTGGGGTTCCCAGGCCAGACCATTCGGATTGCGAATGCCTGAGGCGAAAATCCGGTGGTTGCCCGTGGCCCGGTCGACTTCCCAGATCGCTGCGCGACCCTCTTCCTGATCCATGCCGTTTTCGCCGACGTTGCTGTTCGAGCCCACCGTTACGTACAACTTGCTGCCGTCCTTGCTGGCGATGACGTTTTTGGTCCAGTGATGATTCAGCGTGCCGCCTGGCAAATCGACGACTTTGATCGGCTGCGACTTGATCGCCGTCTCGCCCGCTTCGTAATGGAAACGCAGCAAGCGGTCTGTGTCCGCAACGTACAGGTCAGTGCCAACCAGCGTCATGCCAAAAGGAGAGTTGAGGTTTTCCAGAAACACCGTGCGTGTTTCGGCAACGCCATCGTGATCGGCGTCGCGCAACAGAGAAATGCGATTCGCGCTGGGCACGCCGGCACCGGCACGGCCCATGACTTTCTCGGTGACCCAGCCTTTGATGCCTTTGCTGTCGTCAGGCTTGGGCGGCGCATTCGTTTCGGCCACCAGCACGTCGCCGTTAGGCAGCACGTAGAGCCAGCGCGGATGATCCAGGCCTTCAGCAAACGCCGCCACCTGCGTTCCCGCTGCCGGAACCGGTTTGGCCCCTTCAGGCCAGCCGATCGCGGGCGCGATGTTCACCGTAGGTATCAGGGTCTTGTTCGGTTCCGGCAATTTTGGCGATGGGCCGGTGCCGTCGGACACCTGCAGCGTGGACGTTTCACCACAGGCACCGAGCCCTCCGGCGAATGCGATGACGAGAGCGAGCTGGGGCTTGCGCATGCTGACCTTCCCTATGAATGCAGTGGCTTGATCAGTAGAGAAGCGCAAACCCGCGATGGTTCAACCGATCAGCCGCGCGCTTCCTTGAGCAGCAGAGCGATGCCCGGGTGATAGTTTCCGGCTTCGTTGCGCAACTTGCGGTAGGCGTACGGGAAATACCAGGCGACGGCGCAGGTATGTTCCTTCTGCAAGTCGTCGACCATGTCCTGGAGTTCTTCCGGAGTGGCGCTGTGCTGGGATTTTTGCGGCGCGACGAACAGGCAGCCGAGTTTCAGATCGCTGGCGTAGCTGATTTTCCTCGCGTCGCTGCTGATGTCGGCCAGTGCCTGTGTCAGGTTCAAGTTGTTGACCTTCGGCCAGCGTTGCGAGGCCTGAAGGAAGGCCCGCTCTTCGCTGGTGGCGATCAGCAAGTCGGCGCGAGCGTTGCGTTCACCTTCCTCATTCTGTTTGCGGGTCGGTGTTTGCTGCAGCGTGACCATTTCCGCCATCCATGCGGCGGCTGAGAGCACGCTGAGATTGGCTTTTTCGTCATGCCAGTAAGGCGTTTCATTATCGCCGCGCACAGCGTTGAAACGGTCGATGCAATCGAACCAGCGTTCGAGCGCCGGGCGCAGGAATTCCAGCTTCGGATTGCTGATGATCATGCCTTGCATGTGGCTCACCCTTGTTATTGTAATGTGGCAGATGTGGCTCTTTGATATCACTGCTTGAAGTGTGGCACAAGATCGTCGCCAGCAAATGGATCGACGGCAGTTATTTACCTCGCCGCCTCCCGGCTTCAATTGACGCTCCACCCCCAACCCTCTAACCTTCGCCGCTTGTTTCAGGTGCTCTGTGGCCACGGCCGACAGAGTGAAACAGGGAAACCGGTGAGTGCGTAGATCCAGCTGGCTGTTTCAGCCTCCAATCAGCACAATCCCGGCGCTGCCCCCGCAACGGTAAATGAGTGAACACTGCGTCTTGAGCCACTGAGTCGATTGTCGGCATGGGAAGGCGCGCAGTCAGGCGCAAGCCGCTCATGAGCCCGGAGACCGGCCTGATTCATCCAACGGCATCACGGTGGGCGATGCCAGGCTTTTGCCGTCTATTCTTGTGCCTGCCCGCCGTTATCCAGTCTCAACGGAGAGCTCCCCCATGACCGATTCCCCTGATCGTGACGAACGTCATCTGGCGCGCATGTTGCGCAAAAAAGCCGTGATCGACGAACGCATCGCCAATTCTCCGAATGAATGCGGCCTGCTGCTGGTGCTGACCGGCAACGGCAAAGGCAAAAGCAGTTCGGCGTTCGGCATGCTGGCGCGTTCGATGGGCCACGGCATGCAATGCGGCGTGGTGCAGTTCATCAAGGGGCGCCACAGCACCGGCGAGGAATTGTTCTTCCGGCGCTTCCCGGAGCAGGTGCGCTTTCATGTAATGGGCGAAGGCTTCACGTGGGAAACCCAGGACCGCCAGCGTGATATCGCCGCCGCCGAAGCCGCGTGGCAAGTCTCCCGCGAACTGCTGCGCGATCCGTCGATTGGCCTGGTGGTGCTCGACGAATTGAACATCGCCCTGAAGCATGGCTATCTCGATCTCGATCAAGTGCTCAGCGACCTGCAAGCGCGTCCACCGATGCAACACGTGGTTGTCACCGGTCGGGGTGCCAAACCAGAGATGATCGAACTGGCCGACACCGTCACTGAAATGGGTGTGATCAAGCACGCTTTTCAGGCCGGGATCAAAGCGCAAAAAGGCGTCGAGCTGTGAATCAGCCACGTCATTGCCCGGCGGTATTGATTGCCGCGCCGGCTTCCGGTCAGGGCAAGACCACCGTCACCGCCGCGTTGGCCCGGTTGCACCGCAATCAGGGGCGCAAGGTACGCGTGTTCAAATGCGGACCGGACTTTCTCGACCCGATGATTCTCGAGCGCGCCAGCGGTGCGCCGGTGTATCAACTGGACATGTGGATGGTCGGCGAGCAAGAAAGTCGCCGACTGTTGTGGGAAGCCGCCGCCGAAGCCGACCTGATTCTGATCGAAGGGGTCATGGGGCTGTTCGACGGCACGCCGTCCAGCGCCGACCTGGCGCGCCACTTCGGTGTGCCGGTGCTCGCCGTCATCGACGGCACGGCCATGGCGCAGACCTTCGGCGCCCTGGCGTTGGGGCTGGCGAAATATCAGGCGGATTTGCCGTTCGCCGGCGTCCTGGCCAATCGCGTCGGTACCCTGCGTCACGCGCAATTGCTGGAAGGCAGCCTGACCGAGGGTTTGCGCTGGTACGGCGCCTTGTCCCGAGAGACCGGGATCGAATTGCCAAGTCGCCATCTCGGCCTTGTCCAGGCCAGTGAATTGAACGACCTCGACGTGCGCCTCGATGCGGCGGCCAACGCGCTGGCCAGCAGTTGCGAAGTCGCGCTGCCACCGGCGGTGGAATTTGCCGCGCCAGACATTATCGCGGTCGAGCCATTACTGGCCGGCGTGCGGATTGCGGTTGCGCATGACGAAGCGTTTGCCTTCACCTACGGCGCGAGCCTGGATCTGCTGCGAGCCATGGGTGCCGAACTGCGGTATTTCTCGCCGATCCGCGATGCCGGACTGCCTGAAGCGGACAGTCTCTATCTGCCCGGTGGCTACCCGGAATTGCACCACCTGGCATTGTCACGGAACACCTCGATGCTCAAGGCCATTCGCGACCATCACGCGGCGGGCAAACCGCTGTTGGCCGAGTGTGGCGGCATGTTGTATCTGCTCGATTCGCTGATCGATGTCGAGGGCACTCGCGCTGAACTGGTCGGCTTGCTGCGCGGCGGCGCGGTGATGCAAAAGCGCCTCGCCGCGCTGGCTTTGCAAGCGGTCGAGCTGCCGGAAGGCCTGTTGCGTGGCCACACTTATCATCACTCGCTGACCACCACCGAACTTGAGCCGATTGCCCGTGGGCTGAGCCCGAATGGTGGGCGCGGGGCGGAGGCGGTTTATCGTGAAGGGCGAATGACAGCTTCCTACGTGCACTTCTATTTCCCGTCCAATCCCAACGCGATCGCTGCACTCTTTCTTCCCGACCTTAAGGACGCCTTCGCGAGCAGGCTCGCTCCCACAGTTGAGGATGTGTTGCCTGAAGAAACTCGCTCCACTGTAGGGCCGAGCAGGCTCGATTCCACAGTTGAAGATGTGTTGCCTGAAGAAACTCGTTCCACTGTGGGGCCGAGCAGGCTCGATTCCACAGTTGAGGATGTGTTGCCTGAAGAAACTCGTTCCACTGTAGGGCCGAGCAGGCTCGATCCCACAGTTGAAGATGTGGCGCCTGAACAAACTCGTTCCACTGTGGGAGCGAGCCTGCTCGCGAAGAGGCCATGACTGACAACGCCTTTTCCGAAGCCGAACGCGCAGCGGTCTACCGCGCCATCGCCGAACGCCGCGACATGCGCCACTTCATCGGCGGCAGCGTCGATCCCGAGCTCCTGCAACGCCTGCTCGAAGCCGCTCACCAGGCCCCCAGCGTCGGCCTGATGCAACCCTGGCGCTTCATCCGCATCAGCGACAGGGCCTTGCGTGGCGAGATCCAGCAACTGGTGGAAGAAGAACGTATCCGCACCGCCGAAGCCCTCGGCGAGCGCAGCGACGAGTTCATGAAACTCAAGGTCGAAGGCATCAACGACTGCGCCGAAGTGCTGGTCGCGGCGCTTATGGATGACCGCGAGCGACACATCTTCGGTCGTCGCACCCTGCCGGAAATGGACATGGCCTCGCTGTCCTGCGCGATCCAGAACCTGTGGCTGGCGTCGCGGGCCGAAGGGCTCGGCATGGGCTGGGTGTCGTTGTTCGAGCCGCAGGCACTGGCGGCTCTGCTGGGCATGCCGCCCGGCGCCAAGCCCCTTGCCGTGATTTGCCTGGGCCCGGTCAAGGAGTTCTATCCGGCGCCGATGCTGGTGCTCGAAGGCTGGGCGCAGGCGCGTCCGCTGAACGAAATGCTGTATGAAAATTTTTGGGGAGCGAGGCAATGAGTGTGGCGTTATTGAGTGTCGCTGCGGTTGCGCTGGACGCGCTGCTGGGCGAACCGAAACGCTGGCATCCGCTGGTAGCGTTCGGCCGTCTTGCCGATCGCATCGAGCGTCGTTTCAACGGTGAGGGTCGCGGCTGGCGCAGTCATGGCGTTACCGCGTGGGTGATCGCGGTGGTGCCGCTGACGTTGCTGGCCACGGCGTTTTCCTGGGCGCCCTACATCGGCTGGATCATCGAAATTGCGCTGCTGTATTGCGCACTCGGCATGCGCAGTCTGGGTGAGCATGTCGAACCGGTCGCGAAGGCGCTGCGCAGCGATGACCTGGACGAAGCGCGCGCGCGGGTCGGTTATCTGGTCAGTCGCCAGACCAGCGAGCTGGATAAAACCGAAGTCGCCCGGGCCGCCACCGAATCGGTCCTGGAAAATGGCAGCGATGCGGTCTTCGCCGCACTGTTCTGGTTTGCCGTGGCCGGTGCACCCGGGGTGGTGCTGTATCGCCTGAGTAATACGCTCGACGCCATGTGGGGCTATCGCAACGAACGCTTCGAGCGCTTCGGCTGGGCCGCCGCGAAGATCGACGACGTGCTCAATTACATTCCTGCCCGCTTGGTGGCACTGACCTACGCACTGCTGGGCAAAACCCGCCTCGCGCTGAAATGCTGGCGCACCCAGGCGCCTCAGTGGGACAGCCCGAACGCCGGTCCGGTGATGGCGGCCGGTGCCGGTGCCTTGGGGGTCGAGCTGGGCGGGGCGGCGATTTACCACGGTGAACTGCATCAGCGTCCGCAGCTGGGCGAAGGCGTGCCGGCAGACGCTGATTCGATTGATCGTGGCTGGCAATTGGTCCAGCGCGGCGTATGGTTATGGCTGCTGATTCTCTGCGTCGGAGCTGAATTTTATGCTTGAACACGGTGGACGCTTGCGCAAAGCCGCACTCGAATATGGCATCGCCGAAACCGAGTGGCTGGACCTCTCGAGCGGGCTCGCGCCCTGGCCTTTTCCTGTCCCGGAAATTCCCTTGCGCGCCTGGGCTCGCTTGCCGGAGATCGACGACGGCCTGGAGCAGGCGGCTTGCGAATATTACGGTGCTGCGCACTTGTTGCCGGTGGCCGGTTCTCAGATGGCAATTCAATTACTGCCGCGTTTGCGTCGCATCGGCAAGGTCGGCGTGTTGTCGCCGTGCTACGCCGAACACGCCGAGGCCTGGCGCCGCAGCGGCTACATCGTGCGTGAAGTGCTGGAGCAGGAAGTCGACTTCTATATCGATAGCCTAGATGTGCTGGTGGTAGTCAACCCGAACAATCCCACCGGGCTGAGCCTGCCCCCGCGCCGACTGCTCGACTGGCATACAAAACTGGCGCAACGCGGTGGCTGGCTGGTGGTCGACGAAGCGTTCATGGACAACACACCCTCGTTGAGCCTGGCGCCGTTTGCCCATCAGGTCGGTTTGATCGTGCTGCGTTCGTTTGGCAAGTTTTTCGGTCTGGCCGGCGTACGTTTGGGCTTCGTGCTGGCCGAGCGCAAATTGCTCAGATTGCTCGCCGAACAGGTCGGGCCCTGGGCCGTCAGCGGACCGACTCGTGTTATCGGCCAGGCCTGTCTGCTCGACACCGACGGGCACGCCCGCCAGCGGCTGCGCACCGAACAAGCCAGTGAACAGTTGCGCCTGCTGCTGGAAAAATCCGGCTTCCCGGCGCAGGGCGGTTGTGCGTTATTTCAATGGGTGGTCACTGAGCGTGCCGAACAGTTGCACGAGTTCATGGCCCGTCGCGGCATCCTTCTGCGGCTGTTCGTTCACAACGGCAGCCTGCGTTTCGGTCTGCCCGCAGACGCTGGCGACTGGCAGCGCCTGGAGCAGGCATTCGTTGCGTTCAACAAGGAAACCCGATGACCACGTTGATGGTGCAGGGCACCACTTCCGATGCCGGTAAAAGCACACTGGTGACGGCATTGTGTCGCTGGGTCACGCGCCAGGGCGTGCGCGTGGTGCCGTTCAAGCCGCAGAACATGGCGCTCAACAGTGCCGTGACCGCGGACGGTGGCGAGATCGGTCGCGCCCAGGCAGTGCAGGCGCAGGCGGCTTTTTTGCCGCCGCACACCGACATGAACCCGGTGCTGCTCAAGCCCAACAGTGACACCGGCGCACAGGTGATCATTCACGGTCGCGCGGTGACGACGATGAACGCGGTCGCGTATCACGACTACAAAACCATCGCCATGCAAGCGGTGCTGGCGTCCCATGAACGGCTGAGCGCTGCCTATCCAGTGGTGATGGTCGAAGGCGCCGGCTCGCCGGCGGAAATCAACCTGCGCGCCGGGGACATCGCCAACATGGGTTTTGCCGAAGCGGTGGACTGCCCGGTGGTGCTGATCGCCGACATCAATCGCGGCGGCGTTTTTGCTCACCTTGTCGGTACGTTGGAGTTGCTCTCGGCCAGCGAACAGGCGCGGATCAAGGGTTTCATCATCAATCGATTTCGCGGCGACATTGCGCTGCTGCAACCGGGTCTCGACTGGCTGGAAGCGCGCACCGGCAAACCGGTGATTGGCGTTTTGCCCTATGTGATGGACCTGCATCTGGAAGCCGAAGATGGCATCGATCAGCGTCAGACCGGCAAGGCCGAGCATGTCCTCAAAGTCGTGGTGCCGGTGCTGCCGCGCATCAGCAACCACACCGATTTCGATCCGCTGCGCCTGCATCCGCAAGTCGATCTGCAATTCGTTGGCCCCGGTCAGGCAATTCCACCTGCTGACCTGATTATTCTGCCCGGCTCGAAAAGCGTGCGCAGCGACCTCGCTTTTCTGCGCGCCAACGGTTGGGATAGTGCCATCGCCCGCCACCTGCGTTACGGCGGTAAAGTGCTGGGGATTTGTGGCGGTCTGCAAATGCTTGGCGGGCAGGTGCACGATCCGCTGGGTCTGGAGGGCGCGCCGGGTTCCAGTGCCGGACTGGGTTTGCTGGCGTTCGAGACGCAACTCGAGCAAGAGAAGCAGTTGCGTAATGTGCGCGGGCATCTGGCGCTGGAAGATGCGCCGGTCAGCGGCTACGAAATTCATGCCGGGGTGACGATCGGACCGGCGCTGGAGCAGCCCGCCATGCAGCTCGAAGATGGCCGGTGTGACGGCGCACTAAGTGCCGACGGGCAGATATTCGGTACTTACTTGCATGGGCTGTTCGAATCACCGCAGGCGTGCTGCGCGCTGTTGCGCTGGGCCGGCTTGCAGGACGTGGAAGACGTCGATTACCACGCTTTGCGCGAGCGCGATATCGAGCGGTTGGCGGATTTGGTGGAGCAGCACCTGGATACCGGATTGTTGCGTGAGCTGTGTGGGATTTGAGGTGCTTTCCAGAATGCCATCGCCAGCAGGCCGGCTCCCACAAGTTTTGTGTTGAATTGAATGGTGTGAGCGGCATAAAACCTGTGGGAGCCAGCCTGCTGGCGATGAGGCATTCACCGTCTGCGAAGATTTCAAGGAATAAACCATGCTCCAACTGATCCTCGGCGGCGCCCGCTCCGGCAAGAGCCGTCTCGCCGAAAAACTCGCCACAGACAGCCGGCTCAAGGTCTCCTACATCGCCACCAGCCAACCCCTCGACGGCGAAATGAACCAGCGTATCGCCCATCACCGAGCCCGTCGCCCGGCCGACTGGTTGCTGATCGAAGAGCCCGTCGAGCTGGCCCGCGTTCTACGCGAAAATGCCAGCGCTGAGCGTTGCCTGCTGATCGATTGCCTGACGCTGTGGCTGACCAATCTGCTGATGCTCGAAGACAATGATCGCCTGATCGCCGAGCGCGAGGCCTTGCTGGACTGCCTGGCATCACTGCCGGGTGAAATCATTTTTGTCAGCAATGAGACCGGAATGGGCGTTGTGCCGCTGGGCGAGCTGACCCGCCGCTACGTCGATGAGGCCGGGTGGCTGCATCAAGCCCTGGCCGAACGCTGCCAACGCGTCGTCCTGACCGTCGCCGGTCTGCCTCTGACTCTGAAAGGAACTGCTTTATGACTCATTCCTGGTGGCTGAACCCGTGCCAGCCGATCAACGCTGCCATCGTCGAGCAGGCTCAGGCCCGCCAGCAGCAACTGACCAAACCGGCCGGTTCGCTCGGCCGTCTGGAGACAGTTGCAGTGCAATTGGCCGGCCTGCAAGGCCAGGTGAAACCTCGCGTCGATCAACTGTGGATCGCCATTTTCGCCGCAGATCACGGTGTAGTGGCCGAGGGCGTGTCGGCCTATCCCCAGGAAGTCACCGCGCAGATGCTGCACAACTTCGTCAGCGGCGGTGCGGCGATCAGCGTGCTGGCGCGGCAGCTCGGCGCGTCGCTGGAAGTGGTGGATCTGGGTACCGTCAACCCGGCGCTGGATTTGGCGGGCGTACGTCACCTCAACATCGGCCCCGGCACCGCCAATTTCGTCCAGGGCCCGGCGATGACGGTTGCTCAGGGCGAACTCGCGTTGCAGGCCGGGCGTGACAGCGTGTTGCGCGCCGTGGCGGCGGGCAGCCAGTTGTTCATCGGCGGCGAGATGGGCATCGGCAATACCACCGCAGCGAGTGCGCTGGCGTGTGCGTTGCTGGACTGCCCGGTGGTGCATCTGACAGGGCCGGGCACAGGCCTGAACGTAGCCGGTGTCAGCCATAAAGCACAGGTCATCGAGCGCGCATTGACGCTGCACGGAGCGCAACGCGGCGATGCCTTGCAAACTCTGTTCAATCTTGGGGGCTTTGAAATCGCGGCATTGGTCGGCGCCTATCTGGCGTGTGCGCAGCAAGGTGTGGCGGTGCTGGTGGACGGCTTCATTTGCAGTGTCGCGGCATTGGTTGCGGTGCGCTTGAATCCTGAATGCCGTGCGTGGCTGCTGTTCGGGCATTGCGGTGCCGAACCGGGCCATCGTCATGTGCTCGAAACGCTGAGCGCTGAACC
>NZ_CABVGX010000030.1 GCF_902497625.1 Pseudomonas fluorescens
AGGTTCTGCGCAGTGGGCAACCCGGCATGGATGCCGGGTTAGCTGCCGCCGGCCATGGATGGCCGATGGCAGCGGGCCCACGGAGCAGGACCGGAGCGAGGGTATGGCGAGCCTTAGCGAGCCACCGTACGTCAGGGGCGCTTGCGCTTGGTTACTTGGCGCTTTTCCAAGTGACCCGCCGTAAGGGCGGAACCGATAGCAGCCTGACCGCAGCAACGGATATGTACACCCTCAAAACCTACGTCGCCCAAGACAAAGCCATCGCGAGCAAGCTCAGCTCCTCTGGTTGGTCATGGTGCATGCGCAAGGAGATGGTCGCCAGACCTATCGCCATCGCCAGCGGACTCGATTCCACCAGAGCAAAACACACCACGCAGCCACTGTTTTCTCCCTGTCATATTCACCATGCATGCTCAGTCAACCAAACACATCGATGCGCTCACAGCGCGAATCCAGAACTTTCCTTACGGCCCGGTGGTCATTTACTGTGGACACGCCCCAGGCACATTGTTTTCGGACTATTGAGTGGTGATCGAGATGGAAAGTATCAGTCTATTGCTCGGTGAGGCTCTGAGCCCGTATCAGGTTTCGTTGACACCGTCGGGCGCGCAGGGCGAATGCCTCGTGACACTCAAGAGCTCAACAGGCGCAATCGTGGTCGAGCGCGAATTCAACCAGGCACAACTGAGCGACAAACGCCTGCTCACGGATGTGGTCGATGGTTTGCGTCGCGACCTGATGATTGCCGAAGGACGCCTGGAACCTTGCGTCATCGCAGCGTTGCGCAATGCCGCTCAGAACAAGGCGCTGGCCGGCCCTAACTGAATTGTTTATTTCACGAAACTTCCGGCGCTGACGTCAGTCAGAGCATGTAACGACGGGATCAAGCATTGTGCTCCGTTGTTTGTGGCCTGTCGTTACTGGTCTTTATGTAGACCACGTTTAACCCCGAGTTGTCTCCCCACTTCTCGGGGTTTCTTTTGTCTGCGATTTACCAATGTCCCTCCTGCTGGACAAAAAACAACCTGCTGGTTTCCAGATAATCCGGTCGACTCTCAGGATCGAGCCAAGCCGCGTAGGCCTCGCTCACAGGTGTGCGAGGCAGGGTCCGCAGCAGTTGGTCAATTTCCCGTACAACCTGCTTACCTCGTGCAGTGGCGCTGCAGCCGATGTAGCCGGAGAGGTATTTGCCTGTGTCGCGAATCGGAAAAAACTGCAGTTCGTCCTCTGCAATTCCCTGCTGCCGGGCCTGGTAGCGGATTTCCGGTCGATAACCAAGGAGCATTCGCAAACGACTCAGGCGCTGCATCTGCAACAGACTGCCAAGGGCATCGTTACCGTAATGCAGAATCAGCGAGTTGGCCGGAGCCTGTTTGAGCAGGGCATCAAGATGTTCGCCATAATTGCGCTCGGCAATGATGCCGAGCTTTTCGCCACCATCGGCCAGCAGCGCCGCCAGGTCGACTGCGCCTTCCTTGATGAACGGTTTCAAAAATTCCTGATCGGAGCGACGCACTGCCAGGCCGTTACTCATGGCTAGAAAAACCGGGGCGGTGAAGGCAATCCACTGTTCGCGCTCCTTGCTCCGGTTCAGCGCCGCATCGCAGGTGAGTGTCTGCTCCTGAAGCATCTGCAAACCGCGCGCGCGATTCACCCGCATCAGGGTGTGTTGGTATTGCGGCATCCGCGCAATCAGCAACGGCAACAATTGATCAATGACGCCGCGACCTTTTTCCGGCCCTTCGAAAATCATCAGCGGCGGCAGATCGCGCAGTAACCAGACGAGCGTTTCTTTGGGTTGCGCCGCTGACGAAGTCGGCGTGGCGAGCAGAAAAAAAACGGCGAGCGCACGCTGGCCAAGCATTGCGCGGGCAAGCAGGCGTCTCAGGTTAAATGGCTCCGTCTGTACGAAGCTTCGCGATCTGGTCCAAGTCGTAGCCAAGGTCGTGGAGTACCTGCGCATTATGTTCGCCCAACTGCGGTCCGACCCATTCCGAACTGCCGGGTGTCTCAGACAGTTTCGGCACGATGCCCGGCATCTTGAAATCTTTGCCATCCGGTAGTTTTGCCTTGAGGAACATTTCCCGCGCCAGATACTGCGGATCGCTGAACATGTCTTCGGCGCTGAAGATACGACTGGCCGGCACTTCGGCCTGATTCAATTGCTCGATGATGGTGTCCAGCGGCAACGAATTAACCCAGCGATCAATCACGCCATAGAGCTCGTCGCGCCGGCTGTCGCGGCCGTCGTTACTGGCCAGCAGGGGATCGTTGGCGAGGTCTTCACGGCCGATGATCAGCATGAAACGTTTGAAGATCGCATCGCCATTGGCACCAATCTGCACATGTTTGCCGTCGGCGCTGGTGTGGATCGAGGAGGGCGTGATGCCGGGCATGATGTTGCCGGTGCGTTCGCGGATGAACCCGAACACGTCGAACTCCGGGACCATGCTTTCCATCATCGCGAAGATCGCTTCATACAATGCCACGTCGACCACTTGGCCGAGACCGCCATTGACCTCGCGATGACGCAACGCCATCAGCGCGCCAATCACACCCCACAGCGCGGCGATCGAATCGCCGATGGAAATTCCGGTGCGTACCGGCGGGCGGTCTTCGAAACCGGTGATGTAACGCAGGCCGCCCATGGATTCGCCGACCGCGCCAAAACCTGGCTGGTCCTTCATGGGACCGGTCTGACCGAATCCCGACAGGCGCACCATCACCAGTTTCGGATTGAGGGCGTGCAGAACGTCCCAGCCCAAGCCGAGTTTCTCGAGCACGCCGGGACGAAAATTCTCGATCAGAATGTCGGCTTCGCTCAGCAGCTTCTTGAGGATGGCCAGACCCTCAGGGTGCTTCAGGTTCAGCGTCAGGGATTTCTTGTTGCGTGCCTGGACGAACCACCACAACGACGTGCCTTCATACAGCTTGCGCCATTTACGCAACGGATCTCCGCCGTCGGGCGACTCGACCTTGATCACGTCGGCACCGAATTCGCCGCAAATGCGCGAGGCAAAGGGGCCGGCGATCAAGGTGCCCAATTCGATGACTTTCAGGCCTGAGAGCGGTTTGGCGGTGAGCGGCATGCTGGATCCTGTAGGGCAATGGTTGGCTGGTAGAGGGTTTTAGCACAGCCTGTCGTCAGTCGCTCGGGCTTGATCGCCTTCTATTCGATGATTGTCCGCTGCATCGGTTAGACTTGCCGCCTTTCCACGTATCAAGAAGCCCGTTCATGGCCCAGCCGTCCACCACCTACAAGTTCGAACTGAACCTCACCGACCTCGACCGTAGCGTCTATGAGAACGTGAAGCAGACCATTGCCCGCCACCCTTCGGAAACCGAAGAACGCATGACTGTGCGACTGCTGGCCTACGCCTTCTGGTACAACGAGCAGCTGTCGTTTGGCCGTGGTCTGTCAGACGTGGACGAGCCTGCCCTGTGGGAAAAGAGTCTGGACGATCGCGTTCTTCACTGGATCGAAGTCGGCCAGCCTGACGCCGACCGTCTGACCTGGTGTTCGCGGCGTACCGAGCGCACCAGTCTGCTGGCCTACGGCAGCCTGCGCGTCTGGGAAACCAAAGTGATCCCGGCAATCAAGAACCTGAAGAATGTGCACATCGCGGCCGTGCCTCAGGAAATCCTCGAAACCCTGGCCAAAGACATGCCGCGTGTTATCAAGTGGGATGTGATGATCAGCGAAGGGACGATGTTCGTCACCGACGATCGTGGTCAACACGAAGTACAGTTGCAGTGGCTGAGCGGCGAACGCGGCTGATTTTCGCCGCTTCAATCGGTTTTATCCTACGTCTTGAAGAGAAGCACCTGTCACCCCATGCGCATCGAACCTCGCCTGTTGCCCGACACCCTGCCATTTCTCGGTGATCTGCCGCCGCTACTTACCCGCTTGTATGCGGCGCGGGGCGTGCAGTCTGAAGCCGAACTGGACAAGAGCCTGGCGCGGTTGATCCCGTTCCAGCAACTCAAAGGCATCGATGCCGCGGTTGATTTGCTGGTGACTGCACTGGAGCAGCGTCAGCGGATTCTGATCGTCGGCGACTTCGACGCCGATGGCGCCACGGCCAGTACCGTTGGCGTACTGGGCCTGCGGTTGCTGGGCGCGGCTCATGTCGATTATCTGGTGCCAAACCGCTTCGAATACGGCTACGGTCTGACACCGGAAATCGTCGAAGTGGCGCTCACACGCACCCCGCAGCTGCTGATCACGGTCGACAATGGCATCTCCAGTGTCGAAGGTGTGGCCGCTGCGAAACTGGCTGGGCTTCAGGTGCTCGTCACCGATCACCATTTGCCCGGCGACGAGTTGCCGCTGGCCGATGCCATCGTCAATCCCAATCAGCCAGGCTGTGAGTTCCCGAGCAAGGCGCTGGCCGGCGTCGGGGTGATTTTTTATGTGCTGATGGCCTTGCGTGCGCGATTGCGCAGCCTCGGTTGGTACGACAACACGCCGCAGCCGAACATCGGTGAGTTGCTCGATCTGGTGGCCTTGGGCAGCGTCGCCGATGTGGTGCCGCTGGACGCCAACAACCGCATTCTGGTGCATCAGGGGCTGGAGCGGATTCGCGCCGGGCGTGCGCGGCCAGGCATCAAGGCGATCCTGGAAGTGGCCAAGCGTGATCATGCGCGCATTACGTCCACCGACCTGGGCTTTATCCTCGGCCCGCGCCTGAATGCGGCAGGCAGGCTGGATGACATGAGTCTGGGCATCGAATGCCTGCTGACTGACAGCGCAGCGCTGGCGCGGGAAATGGCGGCGCAGCTTGACGGCATGAATCAGGATCGCAAATCCATCGAGCAGGGCATGCAACGCGAAGCGCTGGCTCAGCTCAAGGATTTGCCGGTGGATTCGATGCCGTTCGGCTTGTGCCTGTTCGATCCCGAATGGCACCAGGGCGTCATCGGTATCCTCGCCTCGCGTATGAAAGAGCGCTATTTCCGTCCGACCTTTGCCTTCGCTGATGCGGGAGACGGCCTGCTCAAAGGCTCGGGACGATCGGTTCAGGGCTTCCATATCCGCGACGCCCTGAGCGTGGTGGCGGCGCAGCATCCTAACCTGATCAGCAAATACGGGGGGCACGCCATGGCGGCCGGTCTGACCCTGCCAGAGGCGAATTTTCCGCTGTTCGCCGAAGCATTTGATGCAGAAGTGCGTCGGCAGTTGCGCGAGGAAGACCTGACCGGAAGGATGCTCTCGGACGGCACGCTGGCCGTGGAGGAGTTCCATCTGGAACTGGCCCGCGCGCTGCGGCATGCCGGGCCATGGGGCCAGCATTTTCCGGAGCCGCTGTTTCATGGCGTGTTTCAGCTGGTCGAGCAGCGAGTGGTCGGCGAGCGACACCTGAAAGTGGTGCTCAAAAGCGAATGCGGTGCGGTGAAACTGGACGGCATCGCGTTCGGCATCGACCGCGAGGTGTGGCCCAATCCGACCATCAAATGGGTGGAGTTGGCGTACAAGCTGGACCTCAACGAATTTCGCGGGAATGAAACCGTGCAGTTGATGATTGCTCATATCGAGCCTCGTTGACCCCATTCGCGAGCAAGCCCGCTTCCCCGTTGGTTTTGTGCACGACGCCGATCCACTGCGGGAGCGGGCTTGCCCGCGAAAGTGATTTCCCTCACACCGAATCTCTATGAACCCTCGCTCATCCCCCGATGTCGACTAGGCTCTAAGCACTGCTTGAAATCCTTGTGACGTCTTGTCGAATGTTTTGCCCGCGGGGGCGGGTGCTGCGCCTTCTTTCCTGTCACTTGTCGACTTTTCAAACAGAACCCTGGAGCCTGCCCACTGATTCGAGAGGTGCCCCATGAGTCTGCTGCTTGAACCTTACACACTTCGCCAATTGACCCTGCTTAACCGCGTCGCAGTGTCGCCCATGTGTCAGTACTCCAGCGTCGATGGCCTGGCCAATGACTGGCACCTGGTCCACCTCGGCAGTCGCGCTGTCGGCGGCGCCGGGCTGATTTTCACCGAAGCTACGGCGATCACTGCCGAGGGTCGTATCACGGCCGAGGACCTCGGTCTGTGGAACGACGAACAGATCGAACCTCTGCAACGCATCACTCGCTTTATTTCAGCGCAAGGTGCGGTGGCTGGCATTCAGCTGGCGCACGCCGGGCGCAAGGCCAGTACCTTCCGGCCGTGGCTGGGCAAGCATGGCAGCGTCAAACCGGACGACGGTGGCTGGACCCCGGTCGGCCCCTCGCCGATTGCCTTCGACCCGCAGCATACTCAGCCCACGCCACTCGACGAGGGCGCGATTGCCGACGTCATCCAGGCTTTTGTCGATGCGGCGAAGCGGGCCCTGACGGCGGGTTTCAAAGTGGTGGAGATTCATGCGGCGCATGGGTATCTGCTGCATCAATTTCTTTCGCCGCTGAGCAATCAGCGCCGCGATCACTATGGCGGTTCATTTGAAAACCGAATTCGCCTGGTGCTGCAGGTGACGGAAGCGGTGCGTGCGGTATGGCCTGAGGAGTTGCCGCTATTCGTGCGGGTGTCGGCTACCGATTGGGTGGAGGATGGCTGGAATCCGGATGAAACTGTGGAGTTGGCGCGGCGGCTGAAGGATCTGGGCGTGGACTTGATTGATGTTTCTTCGGGTGGCACTGCGGCCAATGCGGAGATTCCTACGGGGCCGGGTTATCAGACGCGGTTTGCCGAGCGCGTGCGCAAAGAGTCGGGTATGGCAACCGGGACAGTGGGGATGATTACCGAGCCGGCGCAGGCTGAGCATATTTTGCGAACCTGTCAGGCGGACATTATTTTCCTGGCGCGTGAGTTGTTGCGCGATCCGTATTGGGCGTTGCATGCGGATGATGATCTGGGTGGGCGCAAGGCGATTTGGCCGGCGCAGTATCAGCGGGCCACGCATCGGGATCAGCCGATTCATGAGTCGGATTTGCGGGATTGAGTTGAGCGGGTTCGGTGATGAGCCTTGGTCCTTGGCTGGGGCTTTTTTGTGGATTGGGGGATGGAATTTGTTCACAGAGGGCGGCGTGATCGGTCCATTGTGGGCGCTGGCTTGTCAGCGATGGCTACGTGTTGGGCGGCTTGGTTTTTGCTGGTTTACATATCCGTTGCTGAGGTTGCTGCTGATATTGGTTTCGCTCTTACAGCGAGTCACTTGGAAGAGCCTGCGCGGCCCGACACCAAGTAACCAAGTGCTCTTGCCCCTGACGTCCGGTGCCTCGCCTAGGCTCGCCATGCCTTCGCTCCGGTCCTGCTGCGTGGGCCCGCCGCCATCGGCCATCCATGGCCGGGGGCGGCTAACCCGGCATCCATGCCGGGTTGCCCACTGCGCAGAACCTCCACTCAGCCTCCCGACGGGACGCTAACCGCCACAGCCGCCGAGGCGGCCTGATAGCCGACCTGGCTCGCGGTATTCCGCCACCACACAAATCCCTGTAGCAGCTGGCGAAGCCTGCGTCCGGCTCGGGCCGCGATCGGACGCAGCAGTCGCAAATCATGCGGCGCGGTTGAATAGATAACCCCATGCTCGGGATCGACGACGACTGCTGCATCCGATCGCGGTCCGAGCCGGACGCAGGCTGCGCCAGCTGCTACAGGTCCTGTGGTGCGACGGGCTGAATGGGTCTCGCAGACGAAATTTGTGAGCTGCTTTGCTTTGCTTTGCTTTGCTTTGCTTTGCCTTGCTTTGCTTTGCTTTGCTTTGGATCTTGATCTTGATCTTGATCTGCCCCGTCGGAAGGCCGAGCGCAGGTTCTGCGCAGTGGGCAACCCGGCAAGGATGCCGGGTTAGCCGCCCCCGGCCATGGATGGCCGATGGCGGCGGGCCCACGGAGCAGGACCGAAGCGAGGGTATGGCGAGCCTAGGCGAGCCACCGTACGTCAGGGGCGCTTGCGCTTGGTTACTTGGCGCTCTTCCAAGTGACCCGCTGTAAAAGCGGAACCGATAGCAGCCCTGACCGCAGCAACGGATATGTACACCCTCAAAACCTAGGTCGCCCAAGACAAAGCCATCGCGAGCAAGCTCGGCTCCTACAGGATATGCGTACAAGTAGCGGAACCAGTATCCGCCATCTTCACGCCGGCACGGCACTCAGCGATCGATTCAAGCGCTTATTGAAATCAAGCCATGCCCCCAGCAACGCCATCAACCAGACACCCACCAGAGCCGTCATCACCTGCATGACAACAGCATCATTGGTCATCGCATTGACCATATCCGCCAACGGCGCCAGCAGCACACCCAGGCAAAAAATCTCCAGCGAATAGCGCCCCATGCGACAACTCTGCTGTGCCAGCCAGTTTTGCGTCCAGCCAGTGTCCGGCAAAAGCTTTGCAGTGACATAAGCGATCGCCAGGAAGTGCAGCAGGCGTACCGGCGACAGATCGGTCTTGCTGATCGGGTACAACACATTACTCAGACTCGCCGGCATCAACGCGTCGTGAATGTCCGGCCAGCGCCACAGCAGCGTAATGATCCCGGTCACCAACGCGTACGACGCCGCTGCTATAAATAGCGGCTGACGCCACACAGGACGAATCTCCCGCAAGCGTGGTCGCTGCCCCTGAATCGCCGCAAATCCGCCCAGCACAAACAGCAACTGCCACGTCACCGGGTTGAAATACCACACGCCGTCTTTGATCGCCGCAAGGTTCCAGCCGAACGCAGGCGCGAGCAAATACACTGTCACTGATGCCGCAACCACCGCCCAGGCGTTGCGCATCATCAACGGCAGCACCAACGGCAGGCCAGCCAGAAGCACGATGTACAGCGGCAGCGGGTCCATCAGGTTCGGTTTGAAGCGCAGCAGCAACTCGTCCGTCAGCGCCTGTTGAGGATTGGTGATGAAGTGCTGCAGGCCCATTTCCTCGACCAAATCGCGGGTCTCCACGTGGCTGTTGGCGAAAAACACGATGCCCATGAGCATCGCCAGCAGGAAAATGTGCACCACATAAAGCACCCAGGCGCGGCGCAGGATTTTCACACAGGCGATCAGATGACCGTCGCGCTGAAGGATTTTCCCGTAAGCCAGAACGGCCGCATAACCGGCGAGAAACACGAAGATCTCGGCGGCATCGCTGAAGCCGAAATTGCGCGGGGTGATTTGCCCCAGCGGGTTGTGCGGCACGTGATCCCAGAAAATGAAGATCAGCGCCAGGCCTCGAAAAAAGTCGATTCGGTGATCGCGTTCAGACGTCATGGCTGCGGGCTCGTGAACGGGTGTTGAGTAATGAGTCGTTGGTTTCAGGCATATCGTGCAAGCAGGTTTACGACGGCTTCGCCGCCGAACGGGGGCAAGCCCCCTCGCCACAGGTGCCAGGCAAACGGGGCAAGCCCCCTCACCACAGGTGCCAGGCAAACGGGGCAAGCCCCCTCGCCACAGGTGCCAGGCAAACGGGGGCAAGGCCCCTCGCCACAGGTGCCAGGCGAACGGGGCAAGGCCCCTCACCACAGGTGTCAGGCGAACGTGGGCAAGCGCCTTCACCATAGGTGCCAGGCGATGCCAAAGGTTGCTCGCCGCACATCGGCGGCGCGCAGGGTGGCGCGAATTGCAGAGAATTGCAAAAAAACGGCTATTACTGAATGTCTCTACCACCGCCGTGCGGGCTCATCTGCCTACAAATCTACGCCAGTGGGGTTTCAGGCAGCAGCTACCTCGTTGGGCTCAAAACTGTCCGCCCGCGCCATCTGCCACATCCGTGAATAAAACTCGCCGTTGACCTCACCGGTCAGCAGTTCACCCGGTTTCAGAAACACATGCAGCTGCGAGAACAACTTGATTTCGGTCGCCGACATGCGCCGCACCAAATGCTTGGCTGACAGTTGCGAAGGGTGATCCAGCCCGGCCGCAGCGAGCATTTCTGCGAGCGCCTTGAGGGTATTGCGATGGAAATTGAAAACGCGTTGGGCTTTGTCCGGGACGACGAGCGCGCGCTGGCGAAGTATGTCCTGAGTGGCGACGCCAGTCGGGCATTTGTTGGTGTGGCAACTTTGCGACTGGATGCAGCCGATGGCGAACATGAAGCCCCGCGCCGAGTTGGCCCAATCGGCGCCGATCGCCAGAACGCTGGCGATGTCGAACGCGCTGACGATCTTGCCGCTGGCGCCGAGTTTGATCTTGTCCCGCAAGTTCAGCCCGACGAGGGTGTTGTGCACGAACAGCAAACCTTCGCGCATCGGCACACCAATGTGGTCGGTGAACTCCACTGGCGCCGCGCCGGTGCCGCCTTCCTTGCCGTCGACGACGATGAAGTCCGGAAGAATCCCGGTTTCCAGCATGGCCTTGGCGATGCCCATGAATTCCCACGGGTGGCCCAGGCAGAACTTGAAACCCACCGGTTTACCGCCAGATAACTCGCGCAGTTGCTGAATGAAGTGCATCAATTCGATCGGCGTGGAAAATGCGCTGTGGCGTGACGGCGAGATGCAATCTTCGCCCATCAGGATGCCGCGGGTCTCAGCGATTTCCTTGGTCACTTTGTGTTTGGGCAGAATGCCGCCGTGGCCGGGCTTGGCGCCTTGGCTCATCTTGATTTCGATCATCCGCACCTGCGGTGTCTGCGCCTGGGCGGCGAAGCGTTCTGGATCGAAACGACCGTCGGCGGTGCGACAGCCGAAATAGCCGCTGCCCAGTTCCCAGGTCAGGTCGCCACCGTTTTCACGATGATAGGCACTGATGCTGCCTTCGCCGGTGTCATGGGCAAAGTCGCCGAGTTTGGCGCCCTGATTCAACGCGCGAATGGCGTTGGCACTCAGCGAGCCGAAACTCATCGCCGAGATATTGAACACTGACGCGGAGTAAGGCTGTGTGCATTGCGGACCGCCGACGATCACCCGGAAACTGTCGGGATTGCTCAATGGCGCCGGGCGCATGGAGTGGCCGATAAACTCGAAACCCGACTGGTAGACGTCGATCAGTGTGCCGAAGGGTTTATCGGCGCTTTCATTTTTGGCTCGCGAATACACCAGCGAGCGCTGCGCGCGCGAGAAGGGCAGGGCATCGCTGTCGGACTCGAGCAGGTATTGGCGGATTTCCGGCCGAATGCCTTCCACCAGATATCGGATGTTGCCCAGGATCGGGTAGTTGCGGCGCACCGCGTGGGGGCTTTGCAGCAGGTCGAACAAGCCGATCAGGCTGAGGATGCCGGTGACCATTGTGATCGGCCAGAGCCAGTCGTGCGCCAGAAATGGCAGGCTCGCGAGGGTGAAGATCACGCAAGCGGCAAAAAAGGCGTAGCGGCTCAGGAGTGACAGGCTCATAAGGTTTCCTTGTGTTCGGACTTGACTGCGTTTAACACAACAGGTGCATGGAGACAGAAATCCTGTGGGAGCGAACCTGCTCGCGATAGCGCTGGTTCAGTCAACATTGACGTAGCAGGCAGACCGCTATCGCGAGCAAGCCCGGCTCCCACACTGATTGCAGGCATTCAGGCATTCAGGCGTTCTGCGCCTGCAGAAATATCGAAAAAAGCTCGGACTGCGATTTGATGCCCAGCTTGCTGTACATGTGTTTCTTGTGGACCTTTACGGTTTCGACAGAGATTTCCAGCTTGCGGGCGATTTCCTTGCTTGAGCAACCGCTGAGCATCAACCGTCCGACATCCAGTTCGCGGGCAGTCAATTGCGCGCCTTTGAGCTGCTGCACCGATGCTTCCAGCTGGACCCGCCAGTCGTTATGGACCGGGGCGGGCGCGAGTGCGACAACCTCGTTTATTTCATAAGGCAGACGTTGACGCAGAAGGCCCAGCACCCACGGCTGGATGAGCGACAACAAGGCAATCTGTTCACTGCTGAAGCGCTGTCTGCTGCCCAGCGACAGGCATAACGTACGGTCGCCTTCGAGCTGGCAATTAAACTGGATTTCGTCAGCGACCACATTCACACGAAAGTATCGCTGATAGTACTCGGTCAGTTCGAAGTGCTCAGGCGCCACTTCCGACAAGCGATAAAGCCCGGTGCGCGACTGTTCGCGGCAGGCGATATAGAACGGGTCGAGCAGATACAAACCGCGCAAATAATCCTGGAACAGCTGATCCGGGCTGCCGTCCGCCCCCGGGCATTCGGCGAACACTTGCGGGTGCCGGTCAGCGCTGAAAAGCAGCGCCACCCAACTGTCGAACGGCACGTATTGATCCAGCAGGCGCACCAATTGCGTCCAGAAGTTGGGCTTGTCGAGCGCGTCGATCAGTTGCCCGACCGAACGGTGCCAAGCGATGTCATCCAGTGAAAGTGTCATGCTTCTACCCCTATCGGGTTACCCCGGCCGCGTGATTCCCTGGCCGGTTACTTGCTGCGCATACTGGCGCACAGACAGCGGCCGGGCAATCTTTCTGCCACCCCGGCGCAGATAACAAGGACTACCCATGAAAGTCGAACTGGCCCAATTGGCCGGCCGTGACAACGACACGGCGTACAACCTGGAACGTGCACTGGCGGCGATTGCCGCTTGCGCCGCCGACGCGCAAATGATCGTGTTTCCCGAAACTCACTTGATGGGTTTCCCGTCCCTGCAAGCATTGAGCGAAACCGCCGAGCCACTCGATGGCCCGACCGTCAGTGCGGTGCAAGCGGCGGCACGTGAACGCAACATAGCGGTGGTCATCGGTATGGCCGAAAACGATAACGGCCGCTTTTACAACACCACGCTGTTGATCACCCCGGATGGTATCGCGTTGAAATACCGCAAGACGCACCTCTGGGCGTCAGACCGTGGCGTGTTCGAGGCCGGTGACCGTTACGCCACGTGCGAATGGAACGGCGTGCGCGTCGGTTTGCTGATCTGCTACGACATCGAATTTCCTGAAACTGCGCGCGCGTTGGCGCAACTGGGCGCCGAACTGCTGATCGTCACCAACGGCAACATGGACCCGTACGGGCCGACGCACCGCACCGCAATCATGGCCCGCGCGCAGGAGAATCAGGCGTTTGCGCTGATGGTCAATCGGGTGGCAGAGGGCGATGGCGGACTGGTCTTCGCCGGTGGCAGCGCACTGGTGGATCCGTCGGGGACGTTGCTGTTCGAGGCCGGGCGTGATGAAGGACAGTTTGTCGTAGAGCTGAACTTCAGTCAGCTGAACGCGGCGCGGCAGCATTACCGATAT
The DNA here is from genome assembly GCF_902497625.1 of Pseudomonas fluorescens. GTDB lineage: Bacteria > Pseudomonadota > Gammaproteobacteria > Pseudomonadales > Pseudomonadaceae > Aquipseudomonas > Aquipseudomonas fluorescens_BQ. The sequence goes on from NZ_CABVGX010000030.1 coordinate 13,091, forward strand.
CTGGATGATCAGCGCCTGAAGTTGCCGGGGGAAATCGTTGAGCACGCCGGTGGGTTGCGGGAGTTGCTGATCCCTCGGGGTTGATCCTGATTCTATGTGTTTCCAACCTCGCCATCGCGAACAGGCTCACTCCCACAGGGATTGATGTTGTGACTCAGATCCAGTGTGGGAGCGAGCTTGCTCGCGATGGGGCCTTGGCTACGACACAACTGTTTGCGCTTGACCCAAGAACAACAAACGCAACACCCGAAATTTTGCGCCGAACTCGGCTCTGCCATAAATCCAATAAAATTCGGAGTAGTCGCTCATGGCTCGTTTACAACGCACCCTTTCATTAGGCTCGGTGGTGCTGTTCGGCATCGCCTACATGACGCCAATCATCGTGCTTGGCACTTTTGGCATTCTCGCTCAATCCACCGCCGGCATGGTGCCCGCCGCGTACCTTGCGGCACTGGTGGCAATGTTTTTCACCGCCATGAGCTACGCTCGCATGGCTGCCGCATTCCCGGTTGCCGGCTCGGCTTACAGCTATGTACGCAAAGCCATCAGCCCCAAACTCGGATTCATTGCCGGCTGGGCGGTGCTGCTCGATTACCTGTTTCTGCCCATGGCGATCTGGTTGATCGGCGCAGCGTATCTGCATTCGGCATTTCCAGGCGTACCCCAGTGGATCTGGGTGCTGACGTTCATCGGCATCACCAGCGCGATCAACATTGTCGGCCTGAAGCTGGCCAACGGCATCAACGCTTTGCTGATGCTCGTGCAGTTTCTGGTGCTGATCGCCTTCATCGCGCTGTGCGTTCACTACATTGGTGGCGACGCGAGTACGCCGTTGTGGTCGATCAAACCGTTTTTCAACGGCGACATGCAGATGCCGTTGATCATGAGCGGCGCGGCCATCGCCTGTTACTCGTTTCTAGGCTTTGATGCAGTCAGCACCCTGACCGAAGAAACCCGCGATCCACGCCGGACCATTCCACGGGCGATCATGCTGATCACGTTGATTGGCGGCCTGATCTTCGTCGGCGTGTCGTACTTCGTGCAGATCGCTCATCCCTCGTTCCAGTTCGACAGCGTCGATTCGGCCGCCTATGAAATTGCCCGCAACATCGGCGGTGACCTGTTCGTGTCGATCTTTCTGATCGGCCTGATCGTCGGCCAGTTTGCCTCGGGTCTCTCCGCCCAGGCCAGCGGTTCACGGTTATTGTTCGCCATGGGCCGCGACGGCGTCCTGCCGAAATCGTTCTTCGGCACGTTGCACGAACGCTTCGGCACGCCGGTCAATAGCATCCTGCTCTGCGCCGTGATTGCGTTGCTGGCGCTGAAACTGGATGTGACCACTTCGACTTCGTTCATCAACTTCGGTGCGTTTCTTGCCTTTAGCCTGGTCAACCTGTCGGTGATTTTTCATTACTGGATCGGCGGCGAGAAGAAAGGACTGCGCGAATTTGCATTGTTTCTCCTGTTCCCCTTCATCGGCCTGGCGGCGGACCTGTGGTTGATGGTCAGCCTCGATCATCTGGCGATTTATCTGGGCTTGAGCTGGCTGGCGATCGGCGTGGTGTACCTCGCGGTGTTGACCGGTGGATTCCGACGTCAACCGCCGGAAATAGATTTTCAGGAAGCGACTTGATCGCTGTTTCAGTCACGCCTCCAAGGGCACCGGCGTCAGGGGGATCTGCAAGGTGAACCGGGCGCCTTTGCCCGGTCCATCGCTGTGCGCAGTGAGATGTCCATTCATTTCGATCGCGGCCAGGGCACAGCTGTGCAAACCGAAACCATGACCTTCTTTGCGGGTGGTGAACCCATGCGCAAAGATCCGCGTCATGTTTTGCGCAGCAATGCCTTCGCCGTCGTCCTTGACGCTGATTTGCAGGGTTGTCTTGTCGACGATACTGACACTCAGCGTCATTGCGCGCGGACGCTTGCTGAGGTCGGACATCGCGTATTTGGCGTTGCTGATCAGGTTGATCAGAATCAGCAGCAGGCGATGCTTGTCGCCCATGATCGGCGGTACATCGCTGTAATCCTTGACCACGACCACCTGATGGCGGGTCAGCGCGCCGGCATTCATGCGCAAGGCATCTTCCAGCAATTCACTGATGTTCAGCGGCTCCATCAAGCTGTTGGCGCCGGCATAGGATTGTTGAGTGGAAACGATGTCCTTGATGTAGTCGACGCTTTTACTCAATTGCGCCAGCTCGTCGGCCATGTCGCGTTGCTCCAGCGCAATGGCCTCGACCAGTTGATTGAGGTAATTGATCACTAACTTGCCCTTCTCGTCGCGGGTCAGAAAGGTGCCGAGATCATCGGGATGTTCGTTGATCAGTTGCATGGCTTTAGCCAGTCCCAGGGCTTTGCTGCCACGCAGTTTGCGACTGACCAGATCAGCCGAAATGTTGACGCTGTTGAGCACATTGCCGACGTTGTGCAGCACATTCGTCGCGATCTCTGCCATGCCGGCCAGGCGCGCGGTGTCAAGCAGTTCGCTTTGCGTGTCCTGGAGTTCACGCGTGCGCTGTTCAACCCGCAACTCCAGCTCGTCGTTGGCGGTCTGCAGGTCAGTGTTGACTCGATGAATTACCGCGAAACTGTGCATCAGACGAATCGCCAGGTACACCAGCAGCAACACCAACAGCACCGAGAACAGCAGCATGAGGAAGTGGTAGCGCTGGTCGACCGCGTCAGCCTGCTGCTGATCCAGATTCAGCAAGCGGGTGATCTCATCGAGGCGTTCAGCCACCGGGATCGCTTCGATGCGTTCGAGCAGGTCGTTGACCACCGGTTGCTCGCGCAGGATCAGCGCGATGTGACTGCTGAGAATCTCGATCGGGCTGTGAAACTGTTCGGGCAAGCGCAGTTTGTTCACGGCCAGTTTGTTCAGGCCCAGGAAAATGTCGGCGGCTTTTTCGTCGGAAGTGACCTGAGCAAACTCGAGGCTGCTAAGCAGCAGATCGTAAGTGTCAGTAGCTATATTTTGCAGCTGCAGTTTGTCGCCATCGACGAGCTGGGCGAGTTGCTCTTGAATATCGTCTTCGGCGGCCGGTAAAAAGGCCAGTGAGTTGCGCAGCAGGGCGTTGTGGGATTTGAACTGCTCGACCAGACGGATTTTTTCCGCGAGTGCATCGCTGAAGGCCGCGTGACTGGCGCGCCAGACCGGCGAGACGTTGCGGCCATGATTCGATTCCATGGTGTTGAAGCGTTCCCACAACTCGGTGATCTGGACCAAAGGCATCACCAGCGGATCGTAGTTGGGATCGGTAGCGACCCTGGCCTTGAGAATCTGCGACTCCCACTGTGCGTTCAACTGCTTGATCCGGCCGATGAGGTCTCGAGAGTCGGCGTAGGTGGATGTCTGATTCGAATTCGACTTGAGGTACAGAAACAGCAGGGTCGACGCCAATAGAACAGCTGCCAGACTGAGCAGGATCAGGCTGCGTCCGCGGGACATTTTCATAAGGGTTTGCCCTCCCATTCACCGGTCAGGGTCTTGAGAAATTTGATGATCAGGGTCTTGTCCTCGGCCGATGGAATGCGCCCCAGCTGATACCTGAACATGACCTCTACCGCTTCTTCGAGGGTTTCGGCCGAGCCGTCATGAAAGTACGGTGCGGTCACGGCGACGTTGCGCAGGCTCGGCACCTTGAACACGTTGCGATCCATCTCGTCCCGGGTAATCTGATAGCGTCCCAGGTCAACTTGGACGACATTGCCGCGAGCCTTGAAGTAATCGTCCATTACCCCAAATTTCTGCAGCATGTTGCCGCCAATATTCACGCCTTGATGGCAAGCAATGCAGCCGCTGCTTTTGAAGCGCTGGTAGCCAGACTTTTCCTCCTGAGTGAGGATCCCGGTGTCGCCTTGCAGGTACTGATCGAAACGCGAGTTGCTGCTGATCAGCGTTCGTTCGTAAGTGGTGAGGGCATTTTTCACGTTGGTTTCAGTCACCCCGTCGGGGTACGCCTTTTCGAACGATGCCCGGTAGGTGGCATCGGCGCCCAGCATCCGCACCACGTCCCTCCAGTTGCCGCTCATTTCGCCCGGGCTCTGAACTGCTTCGTGAACCTGGGCTGGCAGCGTCGTGCTGCGGCCATCCCAGAAGTGCCTGAAGTTAAGGGCAGCGTTGAAAATGCTGGGGGTATTCACCGAAACCGGCAGACCGAGCACGCCTATGGAAAATGCCACGGAATCAGCACCACCTTTGTTAAGTTGATGGCAATTAGCGCAAGACAGCGTGTTGTTGGCTGACAGCCGCGTTTCGTTGAACAGCTGACGTCCCAGCTCTACTTGCAATGCATTCAGCGGCGGCACCGCAGGCAACGGTTTGATCGGTTCTTCGAGCATCCCGGCCCGGGCGTTCAGGTTGAGGCCGAACAGCATCAGAATCAGCAAAATCAGGGACGGCGACATCAGATGATTCCTTGGTTGAACGCCCGCGTGCCGTTGCGCACCTATCACAGTGGGGCAGACTAAGCGGTCTTCACCGATCGCAGGTATTGCACGAACAGGTCCGGTGTGACCGGTTTACTGAAGTAATAACCCTGCACTTCCTCGCATTGGCGGGCTTTAAGGAATTCCAGTTGCTCAAGGGTTTCCACGCCTTCGGCAATGATGGTCAGGTTCAGACTGCGGCCCAGACTGATGATCGCGCTGACCAGTGCTGCGTCATTGCTGTCGCTGCTCAAACCACGGATGAATGACTGATCGATTTTCAACACATCAATCGGGAACCGACGCAGATAGCTGAGGCTGGAATAGCCGGTGCCAAAATCGTCAATGGCCAGGCGAACCCCCAATGCCTTGATCCGCTTCAACGTATCGACCGTAGCTTCGACGTTCTGCATCAGTACGCCTTCGGTGATTTCCAGCTCCAGACAGGTCGGATCCATTCCGGTTTGCTGGAGGATCTGTTCGATACCTTCAACAAAATCGCGCTGGCGAAAGTCGATCGCCGAGACGTTTACTGACATGCAGATCCGCGGTAGACCGGCCGCCAGCCAGGCACACGTTTGTCGACACGCCTGGGCCAACACCCAGCGGCTGAGCGGGACAATGAGCCCGCTGTCTTCGGCAACTCCGATAAAGTCCGAAGGGTAGACGTATCCCTGGTCAGGTTTTTCCCAGCGGATCAAGGCCTCGGCGCCTACCACCTGGCCGCTGCCAAGGTCCAGTTTTGGCTGGTAATGCAAGACAAATTCATTGCGCTCCAGCGCCAGCCGAATGCCGGTCTCGATGCTTTGCTGGTCGCGGGCACGCTGATTCATCTCTTCAATGAAGAAGCTGAACTCGTTTGGGCCGCTTTCCTTGACGTTACGCATCGCGGTTTCGGCTTTTTTGATCAGGTCGATAGCGTCCAGGCCATCGTCAGGGTAAATGCTGATGCCCAGGGAAGCAGTAACGCTCAAATCGTGGCCGGCAATGTGCTGCGGACGGCGGATGGACTTCAGCAGCTTTTCGGCAATGCCCTTGGTTTGCTGCGGATGGCGAATGTCGGCAAGGATCAACACGAATTCGTCCGAGCCGTAACGAAACACCGAGTCTGACTCGCGCACGGTCGCAATCAGGTTTTGCCCGACCCGTTTGAGCATTTCGTCCCCGGCCGGATGCCCGAGGGCATTGTTGATACGTTTGAAGCGGTCGAGCCCGAGAAACATCACCGCCAGTTGCTTGTCATGCCGGCGCGACAGGGCCAGCGATTGATTCAGGCGATCGCCGAGCAAAGTGCTGTTTGGCAGTTCGGTGAGCACGTCGTATTGCAACAGATGCGAAACCTTGAGCAGTTCGTGAACTCTGGCCTCGATGGTCTGCTCCAGGCTGAGCATCTTGCTGGCCGCGTCCTGGGCCATCTGCCATTTCCAGGTGAGGGCGCTGGCCATCTGGCGGATTTCCAGACTGTCGAAAGGCTTTTTCAACACCAGCAACTGGTCGCCGAACTCCAGCCGGTCAGCCATGGCTTCCCAGCTGTAGTCCGAATACGCCGTGCACAGGGCGATTTGCAGCTGCGGATCGACTTTCCACAGCTGTTCGATCGTCTCCAGACCGTCCCAGCCCGGAGGCATGCGCATGTCGGTGAATACCAGCGAATAAGGTCTTCCCTCAGCCAGCGCGCGTTTCACCAACTGCAAGGCCTCCTGGCCCTGATAGGCGGAATCGAGTTCGAATGTCGGCCGTTGTGGCGGCAAGGTGCCAAACAGTGCCGCTTCGGTGTCTGCCAGAGATTGCTCGCCCTCGGGTGCCGGACTGAGGATTTTGCGAAAATCCAGATGTATGGAGGGTGTATCGTCGACGATCAGAATGCGCCGATTGGTCCGGGCCAGCGGTCTGCTCATCGACATCTGCCTGCAACGGCAGCGATTGGGTGCAAAGCATTCATGCGGGGCATCCTTTCCCTGATCACCTGGCCGAAGGGGAGATTATGGATCCGAGTCCATGGAGCATAGTCGCCCGGCTGCAACTTCGCGCAACTGAGTGCGACGAATCATTTCCCGGCCGTTGCAGACCGTCTTGCCTTGCCCGTGATGTCACGCCGGCGCCATTGACACAAACCTCATCCTGCCGTTTGATCGGAGTTCGCCGACGCGACCGCTTGCTCATTCATGCCAAAAGGACTCGCCATGATTCCGCTTCAGGATCTGCTGATCTTCGCCGCCGCCGCACTGATCATGGTGCTCACGCCGGGGCCGAACATGATCTACCTGATCTCCCGTTCGATCTGTCAGGGCCGCAGGGCCGGCGTGACGTCGCTGCTGGGTGTGGCTGCAGGTTTTTTTGTGCATTTGTTTGCCGCAGCCGCCGGGTTGACCGCAGTCTTTCTGGCAGTGCCGATGGCTTATGAAGTGCTCAAGTGGGCCGGCGCTTTGTACTTGTTGTGGCTGGCGTGGCAGGCGGTCAAACCGGGCGCCCGTTCGCCGTTTGAAGCGCAGCAATTGCCGGCGGACTCCTCGCGAAAACTGATCACGATGGGTTTCCTCACCAGTTCGTTGAACCCGAAAATCGCAATTTTTTATCTCTCGGTGTTTCCTCAGTTCATCACACCGGAACATGGTTCGGTGTTCGCCCAGAGCATTGTGCTGGGGCTGACGCAAATCAGCGTCAGTTTCAGCGTCAACCTGCTGATTGCGCTGTTCGCGGCGGGCATTGCTTCCTGGTTCGTCAGCAACCCAACGTGGCTGGCAGTGCAGCGCTACTTCATGGGGTTCGTGCTGGCTGCGCTGGCGGTGCGGCTGATGCTCGAGCAACGCAGGACGGCTTGAAAATGTGGATCGAGCGATTGGATGTCAGCCATGCGCTGGATTATCGGGCACTGATGCTGGAAGCCTATGACTTGCATCCCCAGGCGTTCACTTCCAGCGTCCGCGAGCGCGCGGTGATGCCGCTGAGTTGGTGGGAATCGCGTCTCTCCAGGAAACTGGATGAGGTGCTCGGCGCGTTCGACGAGGAGGGGTTGACCGGTATAGTCGGTCTTGCGTTCGAACCCCGTGAAAAAGCCTGTCACAAGGTAACTCTGTTCGGCATGTACGTGTCCGCCAGAGCCCGTCAGCGTGGCCTGGGTGCTCAACTGGTGCAGGCGGCACTGGCTGAAGCGCAAAGCCATCCGAAGCTGAGGCTGATCCAGCTGACCGTCACGGCCGGCAACGAGGCTGCGTTCAAGCTGTACCAGCGCTGCGGCTTTGTTCAATACGGTCTGGAGCCGATGGCCGTGCGGGTGGGCGAGGATTACTTCGACAAAATCCACATGTGGCGCGAGCTATGAAACCTCCACAGTGATCGATGTGGCGTGATCAACGAACCGCGCTGACCCCGTCGAGCGTCGAGAAGGAAGTGTCCTTCGCCGTCAGCAGAAAATCACGCATGTAGGGTGCATCCAGCATGTCCGCGCGAATCCCCGCATACAGTGTCGCAAACAGACCTTTCTCCCCCAGCCGCTTGGCTTTCACGTACCCCCGTGAACTGTATTCATGCAGCGCCCAGTGCGGCATGCCGCACACGCCGCGTCCGCTGGCGACCAGTTGCATCATCATCACCGTCAGCTCCGAGGTGCGTACCTGCGCCGGTTCGATATCGGCCGGTTCGAGGAAACGGGTGAAGATATCCAGCCGATCGCGTTCCACCGGATAAGTGATCAAGGTTTCGCTGAGCAGGTCTTCCGGGACGATGTAGGCCTTGCTGGCCAGCCGGTGCTGATTCGCCACGGCGAGCATCGCTTCATAAGTGAACAGCGGCACGTAGGTAATGCCCGCCAGTTCCTGCGGATCGGACGTCACCACCAGATCCAGATCGCCGCGGGCCAGGGCGGGCAGCGGTGCGAACGCAAAGCCTGACGCCAGGTCCAGTTCGACTTCCGGCCAGGCATCGCGGAACTGATCGATGGTCGGCATCAGCCATTGAAAACAGCTGTGGCATTCGATAGCCATGTGCAACCGGCCTGCAGTGCCGCCAGCCAGCCGCGCAATGTCACGCTCGGCACCGCGAAGCAACGGCAGAGTCGCGTCGGCCAGTTGCAGCAGGCGCAAACCGGCGCTTGTGAATCGCACCGGTTTGGTCTTGCGCACGAAAAGCGGCATGCCCATGCGCTCTTCGAGTTCCTTGAACTGGTGCGACAGCGCCGATTGCGTCAGGTGCAGGCGATCAGCCGCATCGACCAGGCTGTCGGCTTCGCGCAGGGCATGCAGGGTTTTCAGGTGACGAATTTCAAGCACCGGCGGCTCCATGAGGAAAACTTGTGATCAACACGAAAAGGTTGAGTTTGTCTCATGTTGCTGTGGCTGTCGACAATGGCGCCATGTTTTACAACATCTTTTACGGAGAGCAATTTCAACATGGCCCTGGCACACACACTTGGTTTTCCACGGATTGGCGCAGACCGCGAACTGAAAAAAGCCCTCGAAGCCTACTGGAAGCGTGATCTCGATCAGGACGCATTGAAGAGCGTCGGCCGCCAATTGCGCGCGAGCCATTGGCAATTGCAAAAAGACGCCGGCATCGATTTGTTGTCCGTCGGTGACTTCGCCTGGTACGACCATGTGCTGACCCACTCGCTGATGTTGGGTGTCGTCCCGAAACGCTTCGCCAAGACCGCTGAAAATGGCCTGCCGACCCTTGATACCTTGTTTGCCATGGCGCGGGGCGCTACCACGGCCTGTTGCGGCGCTGAACATGACAATGTCCAGAACGCCCAAGAACTGACCAAGTGGTTCGACACCAACTATCACTACCTGGTCCCGGAATTCAGCGCCCAGCAGTCGTTCACGCTGAGCTGGGAGCAACTGTTTGATGAAGTCGACGAAGCCAAGGCGCTGGGTCACTCCGTCAAACCGGTGATCATCGGCCCGCTGACCTATCTGTGGCTGGGCAAGGTCAAATCCAACGTCCATCCCGACGGCTTCGATAAGCTCGATCTGCTGGAACGTTTGCTGCCGGTCTATAACGAAATCCTCGTGCGCCTCGCCGGGCAAGGTGTGGAGTGGGTGCAGATCGACGAACCGATCCTGACGCTCGACTTGCCGCAAGCCTGGAAAAGCGCCTTCGAGCGCGCTTATCACATCCTGCAATATTCGCCGTTGAAGAAACTCGTGGCCACGTACTTCAGCGGTCTGGAAGACAACCTCGGGCTGGCGGTCAGCCTGCCGGTGCAAGGCTTGCACATCGACGCCGTGCGCGCCCCGGAGCAGCTTGGGCAGGTGCTGGATCGACTGCCGACTTACAAAATTCTCTCGGTCGGCCTGGTCAACGGGCGCAACGTCTGGCGCTGCGAACTGGAGCAGGCGCTGGAACAACTGCGACCGGCGCAGGAGCGCTTCGGCGACAACCTGTGGGTCAGCAGTTCCTGTTCGCTGCTACACAGCCCGGTGGACCTCGAGCGCGAGAACAAGCTAGACCCGGAACTGAAAAGCTGGCTGGCTTTTGCTGTGCAGAAGTGTGGCGAAATCGCAGTGTTGCGTGATGCCCTCAACGATCCGCACGCGCCAAATGTGCATGCAGCCCTGGCGCAAAGTCGTGCGGTCAAGCTCAGCCGCGCAGCGTCGCCGCGTATTCATAAAGCCGCTGTTCAGGCGCGGTTGCAAGCTATCAGCGCCGCTGACAGTCAGCGGCCTTCGCCATTTGCCAAACGTCTCGAGCGCCAGCGTGAGCGTTTGCAGTTGCCGGCATTTCCCACGACCACCATCGGCTCATTCCCGCAAACCTCTGCGATCCGCCTGGCTCGTCAGGCGTTCAAGCAAGGCAAGCTCTCGGCCAACGATTACACTGACGCCATGCACAGCGAAATCCGCCATGCCGTTCAGGTGCAGGAACGCCTGGGCCTGGACGTGCTGGTGCACGGTGAAGCCGAACGCAATGACATGGTCGAGTACTTCGCCGAACAACTGGATGGCTATTTGTTCACCCGCTTCGGCTGGGTTCAAAGTTACGGTTCGCGGTGCGTGAAGCCGGCAATCATTTACGGCGACCTGAGCCGTCCTAAAGCCATGACGGTCGACTGGATCACCTATGCGCAAAGCCTCACCGACAAAGTCATGAAAGGCATGCTCACCGGGCCGGTGACCATGTTGATGTGGTCGTTTTCGCGTGAGGATGTTTCGCGCAAGGTCCAGGCGCAGCAATTGGCCTTGGCCCTGCGCGACGAAGTAACGGATCTGGAAGCGGCCGGCATCAAAATCGTGCAGATCGATGAAGCCGCGTTCCGTGAAGGTCTGCCACTTCGGCGCGGACAATGGCAGGAATATCTGGATTGGGCGGTCGAGGCCTTCCGCTTGAGCGCCTCCGGAGTACGCGACGAGACCCAGATCCATACCCACATGTGTTATAGCGAATTTAATGACGTGATTGAGTCGATCGCGGCGATGGACGCGGATGTGATCACCATCGAAACTTCACGCTCGGACATGGAACTGTTGCAGGCGTTCGAAGCGTTCGACTACCCGAACGATATCGGTCCGGGGGTGTACGACATCCATTCGCCACGGGTCCCGGACACAGCGGAGATGGTCAAGTTGATCAGCAAAGCGGTGCAGCGGATTCCGGCCGAACGCCTGTGGGTCAATCCTGATTGCGGACTGAAGACCCGGGCGTGGCCGGAGACAGAGGCGGCGCTGGTGAACATGGTGGCGGCGGCGCGGCAGTTGCGTAGTCAGTTGGCGTGAATTCAACCAAGGGAGCAGTTTGTCGCCGCTCCCTTGGAACCTCAAAGGGGGCTCGAAGTGCGCAAATACGGTTGAGTGTCTGCCGATGTCTGCATAAGGCAGGTCGGGGTTCTCGCACCTGCGGAGAGGCGGCGACCAGTTGCTTCATATCCCGGCTGCTGTCGCGCAGCCGGGTCGAGGCTATGGAGATCAGGCTGTCGTCGTAAAAAGGCGGCAAGCTTGCGTCGGAAGGCGCAAGGGTGGTCGGGGTAAACGCGAGGTCAAGGTAACTTTTGTCGATCATGGGTAACGTGGCTCATGAGGGAGCGGGAAGTCCGCTCCATGCCTGGGCCAATCAAGAGAAATTGCCGCGCGCAATGGCGATACCTAGTTATCGGGACGACGATAATCGTACCGCTCGGCTTTCTTCATCAAACTGTCATGCAACTGTGGCAGCGCGCTTGAGCAAAATTCATCAGACTCGCGCTCTACTGGGGTTCTGCGTTTCGGTGTTTTTTCATGCGTGCTTTGTTTTTATCAACGGCCATATTTGTGGTCGCGTTGTTTTTCGGCGTGCCGTCCTTTGCGGCTTCGCGATGTGATGTCGATGTTCCCACTGAAAGGGTCGATCTGGCGCAGGTAAGTCTGGCGTATCAGAGCATCGGCCGTGCGTCGGATCCAGCGCTGTTGTTGGTGATGGGCCTCGGCGGGCAGTTGATTCACTGGCCGGATGAGGTAGTGGTCGCGCTGTGTCAGCAAGGTTTTCGGGTCATTCGTTACGACAATCGCGATGTCGGCCTGTCCACGTGGCGGACCTCACCGGTGGACGCCAACCTGACCTTCGAAGTGTTGCGCTACAAGCTCGGTTTGCCCGTCGCGGCGCCGTACACGCTGACCGACATGGCCGGTGATGCCTTCGGTTTGATGGACGCGTTGCGCGTCGAGCAATTCCACGTGCTGGGCGCGAGCATGGGCGGCATGATCGCCCAGCACATGGCCGCCATGGCGCCAGCGCGGGTCGAGAGCCTGACGCTGATCATGACCACGTCCGGTGCCGAAGGGCTACCGGCGCCGACCGCGGCATTGGTGCAATTGCTATCACGCCGCAGTGCGCCGAATCGCGAAGTGGCCCTTGAGCAGCAGGCGGATTTGCTCGCGGCACTGGGCAGCCCGACGATCAGCGATGACCGGCAGGCGTTGCTGCAGCAAGCGGCTCAATCCTATGACCGGGCGTTCAATCCGGAGGGCGTGAAGCGCCAGATCATGGCGATTCTCGCCGAGCGGAGCAGGGTGGCGCTGCTCAATCAGCTACGCGTGCCGACCCTGGTCGTGCATGGCACGGCAGATCCTTTGTTACCGGTGATGCACGGCGTTCATCTGGCGGCGCACATCCGTGGCAGTCAGTTGAAATTGATTCCTGGACTGGCCCATCGTTTTCAGGAGGCATTCAAGGTGCCATTGCTTGCGGCGGTGTTGCCGTATCTGCAAGCGCATCGCGAGGACACGTCGCACTGGGCGCAGATTGATCCCGTGCCGGAGCGCAACCTTCTGTAGACGCAGATTTTTCTCAGCCGTGAATTCGAATCCAGATCGATACCAGCGCCGTTGCTGCAATCAGCCAAGCTACGGCCGCTACCGCGAGCGACGCCTCCAGGCGCATTCGGTCAACCATCACGTACAACGTCACCAGGTAGATGAAATACGGAATGATCGACCACATGCCGAACACAATGGTGGTCTTCAGATCCTCCAGCGAGCGCCCCTTGCCGACGATGTAATGCGCAATCAGCGCAAAGGTCGGAAACAGCGGCACCAGCCCGGCGATGTAATAGTTTCTGGTCTTGGCCAGTGCGGCGAGGATCACAACCACCGCCGCGCCGAGGAGTGCTTTGAACATCAGGTCCATCAGTGGCTCAACCCGTATTTCTTCACTTTGTCGAATAGCGTGGTTTTGGCCATGCCCAGTTCCTGACTGGCTTGAGTCAGGTTACCGCCGCTGCGCTGCAGGGCATCGATGAGCAGATTGCGTTCAAATGCTTCGACCGCTTCGGCAAATACCAGGCCTTGATTGCTGCCGCTCGGGCCACTCTTCTTGAAGGCCGGCAGGCCGAGGGCGAAGCGTTCGGCGACGTTGCGCAGCTCGCGCACGTTGCCCGGCCAGTCGTGGCTCATCAGGTTCGACAGAGTCTGGTTGTCCAGCTCCGGCACCGCCCTGTCGAAACGCAGCGATGACTGCTGCAGGAAATGTTCGAACAGTTGCAGGATGTCCTCGCGACGTTCGCGCAACGGCGGCAGTTCGAGGGTCACCACGTTAAGCCGGTAATACAGGTCGCTGCGAAACTCGCCGGCCTTGCTCGATTCATTCAGGTCGGATTTGGTCGCGGCGATTACCCGGCAATCCACCGCGACGCTCTGGTTCGAGCCGAGGCGTTCGAGGGTGCGTTCCTGCAAGACCCGCAACAATTTGATCTGCAGCGGCAGCGGCATGCTTTCCACTTCGTCGAGAAACAACGTGCCGCCGTCAGCGTGTTCGATCTTGCCGATCCGCCGTTTGCCGGCACCAGTGAAGGCATTGGCCTCATGGCCGAAAATTTCACTTTCGAACAGATTCTCCGGCAGGCCGCCGCAATTGAGCGCAACAAACTGCTTGGTGTGGCGCCGACTGAAATCGTGCAGACAACGGGCGACCAGTTCTTTACCTGTGCCGGTTTCGCCTTCGATCAGCACATTGGCCGAGGTGTCGGCGACGTTGGCGATCAGTTCGCGCAGGTTCTGCATGGCCGGCGAGCGGCCAATGATTCGGCCTTCGAGGGAATCACGCTCGGCCAGTTGTCGCCGCAGCGACGAGACTTCCCGCGCCAGACTGCGCTGCTCCAGCGCGCGGCGGGCGACGTCGACCAGACGTTCCGGGGAGAACGGTTTTTCCATGAAATCGTAGGCGCCTTTTTGCATTGCGCCGACGGCCATGGAAATGTCGCCATGACCGGTGATCAGCACCACCGGCAGGCTGCGGTCGCGGGCCTTGAGACGGGTCAGCAGTTCCAGACCATCAATGCCTGGCAGGCGAATGTCGCTGATAACGATGCCGGCAAAGTTGTCCCCAACGCGTTCGAGCGCTTCTTCGGCACTGCCGACGCCCACACAGGGAATGTCTTCGAGGCTCAGGGCCTGCTGGCAACCGAGCAGCACATGGGGATCATCTTCGACGATCAATACACTCAGGTCTTTATTCATATTGGCTCGGCGGGAGAAAGGCTTACCAACGGTAAACTGAGAACGAAAGTGGTACCGCCGCTGGACGGATGCTCGACACCCAAATGCCCACCTGTGGCAGCGGCAAGGCTGGCGGAAAGCGTCAGGCCGAGGCCCAGACCCTGTTCGCCGGGTTTGGTAGTAAAGAACGGTTCGAACAGGTGCTTGCGCGCTTCGGCATCAATGCCATGGCCGTTGTCGCGTACGCTCAGGCGATACTTGTCATTGAGCATGTCGCCTTCCAGCCACAGCTCTGGCATTGCCTGCGCCTGCATCGCATCCAGCGCGTTACCGATCAGGTTGACCAGAATCTGCTCCAGCCGTGTCTGGTCGATCTGTACCTGGACGTCGGTGAAATTGCGATGCACTTGCAAGTGCGCGATTTCGATACGACTGCCCAGCAGTTGCACCGCCGCTTCAACGGCTTTGCCGAGGCTGGCCTGACCTTTGTCATCGCCGCGGCGGGCAAAGGAGCGCAGGCTGGCGGTAATCCGGCCCATGCGGTCGATCAATTCATTGATGGTTCTAAGGTTGGTGCTGGCGACGTCCAGCTGACCGCGTTCGAGAAAGCGCACGGTGTTGCCGGACAAGGTCCGCAGCGCCGCCAGCGGCTGGTTCAGTTCGTGGGCGATGCTGGTGGACATCTGCCCGATGGCCGCGAGTTTACCGGCCTGCACCAGTTCATCCTGAGCTCGGCGCAAGGTCTCTTCCGCCTGCCGCCGCTCACGGATCTGGCTCTTGAGCCGATCGTTGCTGGCGCGTAGATCGCTGGTGCGTTCGGTAATCCGACGCTCCAGTTGATTGTTGGCTTGCTGCAAGGCTTCCCGGGCAGCGAGGCGGGTGGCGATGACCTTGCGGCGTTCATTCCAGGCAATCAGCAGGAAGGCCACCAGGGCAAACGCGACCGCCACCAGAATGCCTTGATTGATCGCCTCACGGCGCAGGTCCTGCAACGGCGTGAGCAGGGTGAAATTCCACGGCGTGTCACTCAGCGGGCGGGTTTGCGAGAGGTAGCTGATGTCTTCCACCTCGGATTCCACTTCACTGTTGGCGGGGAAAGTCAGTTTCTCTACGCCTTCGGCAAGTTTCTCCCGGGCAAGCGGCTGCAATTCGTTCAGCGGAAACCAGTAGTACTGAAGGCTTCGCGCCAGTTTTTCCTTGGTTTCGTCGCTCAGCGGGATGACTGACTTGAGGCGTCGCGCCGGGTCGCTGGAGAGAATGATGATGCCGTTTTCGTCGCTGACAAAGGCTTCCAGGCGTGCACGCTGCCAACGTTCTTCCATGGCTTCCAGGCGCACCTTGACCACGGCGACGCCAATGATCTTGCCTTGTTCCTCCAGGCCGTGGGCGAGGTAGTAACCGGGCTCGCCGTTGGTGCTGCCGATGCCATAAAAGCGTCCCGGTTGACCGCGCACGGCGTCCTGGAAATAAGCACGAAAGGACAGGTCTTCACCAAGATAGCTGTCGAAATCACGCCAGTTGCTGCTGGCCATGACACGCCCGGTGGTGTCCATCACGTAAATGGCCCGGCTGCGGCTGCGCCGATTGAGGCCTTCGAGGTATTCATTGACCGTTTGCCGGTTCGCCGCAGAAGGCTCGGCCAACAAGTCGGAAACACTGGATTCGAGTTCCAGCAGGCTGGGCAGGTAAGTGTATTTGCTGATCTCGCTTTCCACGGCGCGAGCATGCAGTTCGAGCTGTCGCTGGCCGTTTTCGCTGAGACTGCGAATGCCGTAATGTTCACTGACCCAATAGCCGACGTAGCCCAATCCGATCATCAGGGCGATGACCAGCGGCGGCAGGAACAGATGACGGATCAGACGGGGTTTCACGGCGAGTGATGGCGGCGCGGCGCGATAAAGAGTGGGGTCGCATTTCATCACAGATGCCTTGGGTCAACCACAACACTTACTTGGAGCACCACCAGCGGTCCCTGTGGGAGCTGGCCCGTGGCGAGGGGGCTGGCCCCCGTTGGGTGGCGAAGCCGGCCCAAAATTGCAGCAACAGTACAATTTTACGACTGCTGCGCAGCCGAACGGGGGCAAGCCCCCTCGCCACAGAGCCCGCTCCCACATCAGGGGAGCGGTGTGCTTCTTAGTGCTGCAGGATTTTCTCGAGGAAATGCTGCGCACGTTCGGAGCGGGCGCTGATGTCGCCAAAGAATTCCTCTTTCCGGCAATCTTCGATGATCTTGCCCTGGTCCATGAAGATTACCCGGTCGGCCACTTTGCGGGCGAAGCCCATTTCGTGGGTCACGCACATCATGGTCATGCCTTCGTGGGCCAGCTGCACCATCACATCGAGCACTTCATTGACCATTTCCGGATCCAGGGCCGAGGTTGGTTCGTCGAACAGCATGACGACCGGATCCATCGCCAGCGCGCGGGCGATTGCCACACGCTGTTGCTGACCCCCGGAGAGCTGACCTGGATGCTTGTGGGCATGCGCCGAGAGGCCGACACGCTCAAGCAGCTGCATGCCTTTCTTGGTCGCTTCTTCCTTGCTGCGTCCCAACACTTTGATCTGCGCGATGGTCAGGTTTTCGGTGATGGTCAGGTGTGGAAACAACTCGAAATGCTGGAACACCATGCCGACGCGCGAGCGCAGTTTCGGCAGGTCGGTTTTCGGATCTGCGATGGACGTGCCATCCACCACCACATCGCCCTTCTGGAACGGTTCCAGCGCATTGACACATTTGATCAGGGTGGATTTGCCGGAACCCGATGGCCCGCACACCACAATCACTTCGCCTTTTTTGACCTCGGTGCTGCAATCAGTCAGTACCTGGAAGTCCCCATACCACTTGTTGACGTTCTTGATAGAGATCATACGGCGAACCTTTTTTGCAGACGCTTGACCAGCTGCGAGGCGGCAAAGCTGATGATGAAGTACACGAGACCTGCGAAGACCAGGAACTCATTGGAGCGGCCGATGATGTCGCCACTGGCGCGCGATGCATTGAGGAAGTCCACCAGACCGACCGCGTAAACCAGCGAGGTGTCCTGAAACAGGATGATGCTCTGCTGCAGCAACAAAGGCGTCATCTTGCGAAACGCTTGCGGCAGAATGATCAGGCGCATCACCTGGCTGTAGTTCATTCCCAGCGCCTGGGCTGCACCCATCTGGCCTTTTGGAATGGATTGCACACCGGCGCGGACGATTTCGCAGAAGTACGCGGCTTCAAACATCATGAAAGCGACGATGCACGAGGCGAACGCGCCGATCGGGGTGTCTTCGCCGGTGATCCAGCGCAGCACGAACGGCACCGCCAGATAGAACCAGGTAATGACCAGCAGCAGCGGAATCGAGCGGAAATAGTTGACGTAGGCGCCAGCGATGTTCGACAGCAGTTTGCTGTGGGACAGACGCATCAAGGCCAGGATGGTACCCAGTATGATCCCGCCGACCACGCCCAGCACCATCAGTTGAAGGGTCATCACCATGCCGTTCCACAAGCCCGGCAGGGCAGGGATGATGCCCGAGAAGTCGAATTCCATCACTTACCCCCTACGGAGATCAGGCCCGGCACGGCGACTTTCTTCTCGACCATGCGCATCAGCAACATCAGGCTCATGTTCAGCGTGAAGTAAATCAAGGTCGCCAGGGTAAAGGCTTCAAACAGGTTGGCAGAGAACTCGGCAGTCTGTTTGGTTTGCGCAAGCAGTTCCATCAGGCCGATCAGCGACGCTACCGATGAGTTCTTGAACACGTTCAGGAATTCGGAGGTCAGCGGCGGAATGATGATCCGATAAGCCTGGGGCAGCAGTACGTTCCAGTAGATTTGTGGCAGTTTGAAGCCCATCGCGCGGGCCGCCGACTCCTGGCCACGCGGCAGAGCCTGGATGCCTGTGCGCACCTGCTCGCAGACGCGGGCGGCGGTGAACAGGCCGAGGCAGACGACCACGCTCAAGTAAGCGGATGTGGTCGGGTTGAGGTCCTGCTTGTACCAGTCCTGCAGGTTTTGCGGCAGCAGGTCCGGTACCAGGAAGTACCAGATAAACAGCTGAACCAGCAACGGTACGTTACGAAACAGTTCGACGTAACAGGTCGCGATGCCCGCAACGAAGCGGTTAGGCACGGTGCGCATGACGCCCAGAATCGAGCCCAGCAGCAGGGCAATGATCCAGGCCACAATGGCAATGGCTATGGTCCAGCCCAAACCGGAGATGTACCAGTCGAGATATGTCTCGCTGCCCACACCGGTGGATCTGAAGAACACGCTCCAGTCCCAATTGTAATTCATCAGGGGTCTCCCCTCGCATTCGATCGATATACAAGTGCCCGCTTGGGGAAAATCCCTTCCCGTCTAACCTCGACGGTCAGACACACACGAACGGCTCGACAGCCACCGGTTCGAGTGTTTCCAAAAATACCAGCAGGGAGTGACAAACTCCTGAAAGGGCAACAACCCTCTCAGGAGACAGGTTAGTCAGAAATCAGGATTTCTTGTCGTCAGCCGCTTTGTCGGTCGGATTGGCGATCAGTGCTTTGAGCTCGTCGCTCATCGGGAAATTCAGATTCAGGTTCTTTGGCGGGATCGGTTGCATGAACCATTTTTCGTAGATCTTGTTGATGTCGCCAGATTTGTAGGTGGCAACGATCGCGTCATCCACGGCTTTCTTGAAGGGCGCGTCACCTTTGCGAACCATGCAGCCGTAGATTTCGTACGACTGCGGATCGCCGGTCACTTCCCAGTCAGCGGCCTTCTTCGCTTTGGCCGCTTCGCCTGCCAGCAGTGCGTCGTCCATCATGAACGCTACAGCTCGGCCCGATTCCAGCATCTGGAAGGACTCGCCGTGATCTTTGGCGGAAATGACATTCATGCCCATCTGCTTGTCGGCGTTCATCGACTTGAGGATGCGCTCGGAGGTGGTGCCCGCAGTGGTCACCACGTTTTTGCCTTTCAGGTCGGCGAAGTTTTTGTACTGGGAGTCTTTCTTCGACAGCAGGCGGGTGCCGATTTCGAAAATGCCCACGGAGAAGTCAACTTGCTGCTGACGCTCGACGTTGTTGGTGGTGGAGCCGCACTCGAGGTCAACGGTGCCATTCTGCACCAGCGGGATACGCGTTTGCGACGTGACCAGGTTGTACTTGACCTTCAGGTCTGGCATGTCGAGGTCTTTCTTGATGGCGTCGACAATTTTCAGCTGAATATCGTGGGAGTAACCAACCGGCTTGCCGGAAGCATCCGCGATGTAGGAAAAAGGAATGGAGGCGTCACGGTGCCCGAGGGTGATGGTGCCGGACTCTTTGATCTTCTTCAGCGTGCCGGTGAGTTCGGCAGCGAAAACTGGAGTGGTAATCAGAGCGGCAGCAATGGCTGCGCCCAGGATATGGGGAACGATGCGCATCAAATTTTCCTCGACATTGTTTTTTTTATGGAGCCAGTTCATCGGCCCTTTTGTGCTTCGACTGTCCATTGGCTTCCGGAAGGATGCACAACAGGCGTTCGCTTAAGAGTGTAGAGCATGACTCGTGCCAGGCCAGCTTCAATCAAACAAGTTATTGATTTTAAAAGAGATTAAATATTTTAACTGTGATTATTGAAGTCGGTTGATCCGGTTAACCGAATCGGCTGGTGGATTGCGTTCGGAAAACCGAATGGGCATGCAGCGCGATGCCTGCGCAAACTGGCGACAAATGCAAAAAGCCCCTGAATCATAAGATTCCAGGGGCTTTGCTCAATGCCGATATCGGATCAGGCCGCTTCGATCTTGCTGCGATTGTGTTCAACCTTGCTCAGGTAATCCGCCAGTTTCTGCTGTTCATCCACTGTAGTGAACAAGCCCAGCTTACTGCGCCGCCACAGAATGTCATGCGCAGTGGTTGCCCACTCTTCACTACACAGATAATCCACTTCGCGGGTGTAGAGACCGCCGCCAATATGCTCACCCAGATCCTTCAGACTCTGCACACCCTCCAGCATACGCCAGGTGCGGCTGCCGTAGGTGGTGGCCCAACGCCGCGAGATTTCGCTCGGAATCCAGTCGAACTGGTCACGAATACGCGAGCTCAATGCCTGAGGCGTGGTCATGTCCTCGCCCCCCGGCAGCGTCGCTAACGCTGTCCAGCTTGGTTTGATGTGTTTGAAGTATGGCGCCAGTTGCGCAAGCGCCGACTCGGCAAGCTTACGGTAAGTGGTGAGCTTGCCACCGAACACCGACAGCAGCGGCGCCTCTTCGCCGGCGCCCGAGAGTGCCAGTGTGTAATCGCGAGTGACGGCCGACGGGTTATCGGATTCGTCGTTGCACAGCGGCCGAACGCCGGAGTAGCTGTGCAGGATATCGTCGTGGCTGATCTGTTTTTTGAAGTGGGCGTTGACCACTTTCAGCAGGTAATTGGTTTCACCTTCGGTAATTGCCACTTTCGCCGGGTCGCCGGTGTACTCGCGGTCCGTGGTGCCGATCAGTGTGAACTGGTTCAGGTACGGAATGGTGAAAACGATGCGCTGATCTTCGTTTTGCAGGATATGCGCGTGTTCACCTTCGTAGAGTTTCGGCACGATCAGGTGGCTGCCTTGAATCAAACGGATGCCATAGGGCGATTCCATCTTCAAGTCGTCACGAATGAACTTGGCGACCCAGGGGCCGGCCGCATTCACTAACGCTTTGGCACGAATCGAAAACAGGCTGCCATCGGCGCGTTCCAGGTGCAGATGCCACAAGCCCTTGGTGCGACGAGCGCTGACGCAGCGGGTCTGGGTATGTACGTGTGCGCCTTTTTCACGGGCGGCCATGGCGTTGAGCACCACCAGACGCGCGTCGTCGACCCAGCAATCGGAATACTCAAAGCCCTTGGTGATTTCGCTTTTCAGCGCACTGTCCGCGCCAAACTTCAGGCTTTTCGAACCTTGCAGTTGCTCGCGTTTGCCGAGGTTGTCGTACAGGAACAGACCGGCGCGAATCATCCAGGCCGGACGCAGATGCGGACGGTGCGGCAACACGAAGCGCATTTGCTTGACGATGTGCGGTGCTTTCTTCAGTAGCACTTCGCGCTCTGCCAGTGCTTCACGCACCAAGCGGAATTCATAGTGTTCGAGATAGCGCAGGCCACCGTGGATCAGCTTGCTGCTGGCCGACGAGGTGTGGCTGGCCAGGTCATCCTTTTCGCAGAGGAACACAGAAAGACCGCGGCCGGCTGCATCTGCTGCGATTCCAACGCCATTGATACCGCCGCCGATGACGGCGACGTCGTAGACCTCTGCAAGAGGGGGCGTAGGCAAGGTAGAAGTTGACATCGGCTGGCCTCGGGCTTTATTGATTTTCTGTTTGGAATTCGAACATTAATGTTCATTTGCGAAAATGGTAGCCCATAAAGACGCGCACAGCCAGTCTACTTCGATTGAAAATACTGATCGAAGGACGCTTAAAGGAAAATTTCCGAACATTTAGGTGAGCGCTAAGGCGGGATAGGTGTGGCGGATGGGCGAGCGTATTCGCGAGCAAGCCCGCTCCCACAGGGCATGCATACAACCTGTGGGAGCGTGGCTTGCCCGCGAAGGCGCCGGTTCAGGCGCCTAATGGCTGGGGGCTTAAACGACTTCCAGGCGAATTTTGTGCTGCGTTAGCAGTTGCGCCAGGGCCGGGGAGGGCGGCTGATCGGTGACCAGGCAATCGATCAGGCTGATCGGCCCCAGGCGAATCATCGCATTGCGTCCAAATTTGCTCGAGTCCGCCGCCAGAATCACTTGCCGCGCGTTGGCAATGATCGCCTGCGATACACGCACCTCTTGATAATCAAAATCCAGCAGGCTGCCGTCTTCATCAATGCCGCTTATCCCGACAAGGGCGAAATCGACCTTGAACTGATTGATAAAGTCGACACTCGCCTGACCAACCACGCCACCGTCGCGTCGCACATTGCCACCGGTCAGTAGCACGTCGAAATCATCCTTGGCACTGAGCATCGAGGCTACGTGCAGGTTATTGGTGATGATCTTCAGATGATTGTGATTGAGCAGCGCTCGGGCAATCGATTCGGTGGTAGTGCCGATATTGATGAACAGCGAGGCGTGATCGGGAATCTGTGCGGCGATGGCTTCACCGATACGCTGTTTCTCATCGCGCATCTGATCGGCGCGCATCGCGTACGCAGTGTTCTCGACGCTGGAATCGTAGGCCGCGCCGCCGTGGTAGCGGCGCAGCAGATTGGCTTCTGCGAGCTGATTGATGTCACGGCGGATGGTTTGTGGTGTAACAACGAACAGCGTAGCCATTTCCTCAATGCTGACATAGCCGCGTTCACGGACCAACTCGAGGATTTGTTGCTGACGGGGAGGCAGATTCATGGGGCGTCCTTTGGGCTGCCGTGCAAAATTTGCCCATGATGACGCAGGAATCCGCTCCCGACCAGTTACAACCTTTTACCATCCAGGTTTGCGGCTTATTCAGCGTCTTCACGTGCCCAGTCGCGAGTACGGCTGACTGCTTTCTTCCAGCCTTTATAAAGCTTTTCCTTTTCGCCTTCGTCCAGAGTCGGTTCGAATTCGCGCTCAATCACCGCTTTGTTGCGCAGTTCATCCAGGCTGCCCCAGAAACCGCACGCCAGACCTGCCAGGTACGCCGCGCCAAGCGCTGTGGTTTCGCGCATTTTCGGACGCTCAACCTGAGTGCCGAGGATGTCCGCCTGGAATTGCATCAGGAAGTTGTTCGCTACTGCGCCGCCGTCAACGCGCAGCGCCTTGAGACGTTCGCCGGAATCCTGTTGCATGGCATCAAGCACGTCGCGGGTCTGATAGGCAATCGACTCCAGCGCGGCACGAATGATGTGATCCACGCGCACGCCGCGAGTCAGGCCGAACAACGCGCCACGGGCGTACGGGTCCCAATACGGAGCGCCCAGACCGGTGAAGGCCGGTACCAGATACACACCGTTGCTGTCCTTGACCTTGCTGGCGAAGTATTCGGTGTCATGAGCGTCGTTGATGATTTTCAGTTCATCGCGCAGCCATTGCACGGTCGAACCGCCATTGAACACCGCGCCTTCCAGCGCGTAGGCCACTTCGCCGCGCGGACCGCAAGCGATGGTGGTGAGCATGCCGTGGTTGGACTTTACGGCTTTGTCGCCCGTGTTCATCAGCAGGAAGCAGCCGGTGCCATAAGTGTTTTTCGCCTGGCCTGGCTCGACGCACATCTGACCGAACAAAGCAGCCTGTTGGTCGCCGGCGATACCGCCGATGGCAATGCCGCTTTTGGTGTGGCCGTAAATTTCCGACGAGGACTTCACTTGCGGCAACATCTCGCGCGGAATATCCAGAATCTCCAGCATCTTCGCGTCCCACTCCAGCGAATGGATGTTGAAGAGCATGGTGCGCGAGGCGTTGGTGTAATCGGTGACGTGTACTTTGCCGCCGGTAAATTTCCAGATCAGCCAGCTGTCGACGGTGCCGAACAGCAGCTCGCCGTTGCGTGCGCGTTCGCGACTGCCTTCGACGTTGTCGAGGATCCACTTGAGCTTGGTGCCGGAGAAGTACGGGTCGGTGACCAGTCCGGTGGTTTCACTGATGTATGGCTCGTGGCCGTCGCGTTTGAGTTGCTGGCAGATTTCGGTGCTGCGGCGGCACTGCCAGACGATCGCGTTGTAGATCGGGCGACCGGTAGTCTTGTCCCAGACCACGGTGGTTTCGCGCTGATTGGTGATGCCAATGGCCGCGACCTGGTCGTGGTGCAAGCCGGCCTGCGCCAAAGCTTCGACCATTACCGCGCTTTGCGTGGCGAAGATTTCCATCGGGTCATGTTCGACCCAACCCGCCTGTGGGTAATGCTGAACGAATTCGCGCTGTGCGGTGCAGACCACGTTCGCATCGCGATCGAAAATGATCGCGCGCGAACTGGTCGTGCCCTGATCAAGGGCAATGATGTAGTTCTTATTCTGAATGTCGGTCATGTCGATTGCCTTGCACGAAATAGAGGAGAGGTCGGGCGCGGGATCACGAGGGCAGGATCACGCGCCTACGGTATCAAGAAGTTCTTGGTTTGCCGTCAATGGCCGGTGCTGCGTCCTTTGTAGCAGGTTCGGCGCTGGGCAAATGACGGGCTATCAGCCCGCGATACGCTGCAGCACCAAGGCAGGCACCGACAATCGGTGCAAAAATCGGAATCAGGAAGTAGGGGACATCGCGACCGCCGGTGAAGGAAATTTCACCCCAGCCGGAGAAGAAAGTCATCAGCTTGGGACCGAAGTCGCGGGCCGGATTCATCGCAAAACCGGTCAGAGGGCCCATCGAACTGCCAATCACCGCAATAAGCAGACCAATCAGCAATGGGGCCATCGGGCCGTTAGGCAGGCCATTGTTGTCGTCAGTCAGGGACATGATCACACCCATGAGGATGGCAGTTATGATCATCTCGACCAGGAATGCCTGGGCCGTGGACAGTGCCGAATTCGGGAAAGTAGAAAATACCGACGCCAGTTCAAGGCTGGCTTGGGTGCCGCGAACCATGTGATGAGTTTGTTCGTAATCGAAGAATAGATTGCTGTACAGCGTATAGACCAGCAATGCGCCGCAGAAGGCGCCGGCAATTTGCGCGAGAATGTAAAAGGGCAGTTTGCGTTTTTCGAAGTCGGCAAAAATGCACAGCGCGATGCTGACTGCCGGGTTGAGGTGAGCACCGGAGACCCCGGCAGTCAGGTAAATCGCCATGCTGACGCCCACCCCCCAGATGATGCTGATTTCCCACAGGCCAAAGCTCGCACCCGCGACCTTGAGTGCGGCAACGCAACCGGTACCAAAAAAAATCAGCAACGCAGTGCCCAGAAACTCGGCCATGCATTGGCTGGAGAGTGACGGTTGTCGTAAAGCAGTTGTCATGGAAAGCCTCATTGTTTTTGTTGTCTGGCGCTTTTTTCTTCGTGGCCAAAGCGCGTTTTTTACCAAGGTAGAATCCCCATCCCGTCCCGGTCTACTGCAGTCTGATTCATGGGTACATGTGTACCTTATTCACATTCGAAAAAATATAGACAAGAAACGCTACTGTCAAAGGTCGAAAGTGAACTACCAGTCACATTGCAGCTATTAGTCACATGAATGATCATTTTGTTTGACGGTACCGCTGCCCGCTGACGAACGGTTTATTCATCAGCAACTCTTTGAAATGCAGTCAATTGGAGCCTTTCGCTAATTGTTGGCCTAGAATTCAGCGCAAGCTTTTTCACCTCCGATCTACCTGGAGCTGTCATGACCCCCGCATTGGATTTGTTAAAAAAAGTTCGAGCCGAACATCGGGTGCACAGTTACGAACATGACCCGAAAGCGGCTTCTTATGGCCTTGAAGCTGCCGAAAAACTGGGGCTGGCTCCGGCGCAAGTGTTCAAGACGTTGCTGGCGGCCAGTGAAAAAGGCGAATTGCTGGTCGCTGTGGTGCCAGTCGTCGGAACTCTGGACCTGAAAGGTCTCGCTCAGGCGGCGGGGGTCAAGAAGGTCGAGATGGCCGACCCGGCGGCAGCGCAGCGCTCGAGCGGGTATCTGCTCGGAGGCATCAGTCCGTTAGGACAAAAGAAACGCCTGCGCACGTTCATCGACACATCCGCTCAGCCCTTCGCGAGCATTTTCGTCAGCGCCGGACGTCGTGGCCTTGAAGTTGAATTGGCACCGGCGGTGCTGGCCGAGCACACCCAGGCGAAGTTTGCCGACATCGGCCGCGCTTGATGTCTGGCTTCTGATGGCTTCATGTTGGGTGATCGAACAAAGGGAGAGGTTTATGCAGATCGATTTTTATCAGGTCGATGCGTTCAGTGACCGACCGTTCAGTGGCAACCCGGCGATGGTTTACCGGCTGGACGCCTGGCTTGCCGATGAACTGATGCAGAAGATCGCCGCCGAGCATAATCTGGCGGAGACTGCGTTTGTCGTCAGGGAAGGGCTGGTCTGGCACATCCGCTGGTTCACCCCGACCACCGAGGTCCCCTTGTGTGGTCATGCAACGCTGGCCAGCGCCTTTGTGCTGTTCAACGTTTACAACGAGCCGACTGAGCGCCTGGATTTCATGTGCAGATCCGGTCCGCTGAGCGTGAGTCGCGACGTTGAACGCCTGTGGCTGGATTTTCCGGCCATCGCCCCCATGGAAGTGGGTGTGACTCTGGACGTCGAGCGTGCGCTGGGTGTCGAAGCGGTCGATGTGCTGGGCGGCAATGAACTGTTTGTGGTGCTGGAGTCAGAGCAGGCGGTTCTGGATTGCCAGCCGGACATGGCGGCCCTGGCCAAGCTGCCGTGGTTAGGGGCGATCGTGACGGCGCGGGGCATCAAGCACGATTTTGTCTCGCGCTACTTCGCTCCGGCCATTGGCATTAACGAAGACCCGGTGACCGGCTCGACCCATTGCAGCCTGATCCCGTACTGGTCCAAGCGGTTAGGCAAGTCGAGCCTGACGGCGTATCAGTGTTCGAAACGCGGGGGCGAGTTGTTCTGCCGACTGGAAGGGGATCGGGTCAAAATCGGCGGGCATGCGGTGCTCGTGGCAAGCGGCACATTGATGTTGGGTTAACCAGGATGGTGTAGGCGCAAGCTTGCTCGCGATGAACGTTGACGCGCTGCGTCGGTCATGCGCGGTGATGTTATCGCGAGCAATCGAGCGTCGACCGGCTGCTCCTGCTGAAGCAGAGAGGGTGTCAGCTGGCGGCGCTATGACGCCGGACTCCGGTTTCGGCCTGTGGAATCTGCGCAGCGGTGCTGCCGGATGCCTGAAACAAAACCAGGTGTTCGGCGGCGACACGAATGCCGACCTCGGCACCGACCAGATGATCGGCATGACTCGGGAAAATCGATTCCAGCTGTGCGCCGGTTGGCATCTCCAAGCGATACAGGGTAGATGCGCCTTGAAAAGACTTGCCAACAATCCTTGCCTTCAAGCCGCTGTCCGGCGCGTAGACGATATCGTCCGGACGCAGTAAAACATCGACTGCGCCGCCAATCGGCCAGGTATAAGCCCGATTGCCGCGAAGCTCGCCCAATTCTGTCTGCACCGATTCCGGACTGTTCAATTGACCACGAATGAAATAGCCCTGGCCGATGAAGCTGGCCACGTACGGTGTCAGCGGTTCGTGATAGAGGTTGTAGGGCGTATCCCATTGTTCGAGGCGACCTTCCTTGAAAACCCCGACGTGATCACTGACCGCAAAAGCCTCTTCCTGATCATGCGTCACCAGGATCGCGCTGGTGCCGCGAGCCTTGAGGATACCGCGCACTTCATGACTAAGCTTGCGCCGCAGTTCGCCGTCGAGGTTGGAGAAGGGTTCATCGAGCAGCAACAATTGCGGCTCAGGCGCCAGCGCACGGGCCAGCGCAACACGCTGCTGCTGGCCACCGGAAAGCTCGTGCGGGAAACGTTTGCCAAGATTTTTCAGATTGACCAGTTCGAGCAACTCTTCGGTCACGCGATTCTTTTGCGGATGCTTGCGGATACCGAATGCAATGTTTTCGGCCACGCTCAAGTGGGGGAACAGGGCGTAGTCCTGAAACACCATGCCGATCCGGCGTTTCTCCGGAGCAAGGGTGAAGCCGGCACTGGAGATGGTCTCGCCGGCGAGGGTGATATCGCCCTCGTGTACCGGCTCGAAACCAGCAATCGCGCGCAAGGTAGTGGTCTTGCCGCAACCCGAGGAGCCGAGCAGGCAGCCAATGTCACCGGCGTTCAAGTGCAGGTTAAGGTGCTGCACCACGCGTTGATCCTGGTAACCGCAGGCGAGGTTGCGCAGGTTGAGCAGTAATGGCTGGCTCATGCGTGGTGGTACGAAGGCGGGACGAGAAATTCGAGCAAGGCCTTCTGGGCGTGAAGACGATTTTCCGCTTGATCCCAGGCCACGGAGCGTTTGTCGTCGAGCACGTCCAGACTGATTTCCTCGCCGCGGTGGGCCGGCAGGCAATGCATGAACAGGACATCCTCGGCGGCCAGATCGAGCAGGGCACGGCTGACCTGATATGGCGCGAAGAGCTTCAAGCGCTTGGCGGTTTCTTCTTCCTGACCCATCGAGGTCCAGACGTCGGTGCTCACCAGATGAGCGCCGCGCACGGCCTCCTGCGGATCTCGAACGATTGTCACCCGCTCACCGGCGCGGGCGACGAATTCAGGACTGGGTTCATAACCCTGCGGGCAGGCAATGCGCAACTGGAAGTCGAACTGGATTGCCGCTTCTATATAGCTGTTGCACATATTGTTGCCGTCGCCGATCCACGCCACGGTTTTGCCCTGGATCGAACCGCGGTGTTCGAGGAACGTCTGCATGTCGGCCAGCAACTGGCACGGGTGCAGGTCGTCAGACAGGCCGTTGATTACCGGCACGCGGGAGTTGGCGGCAAATTCAGTCAGGGTGCTATGGGCGAAGGTGCGGATCATCACTGCATCGAGCATGCTCGACATCACGATCGCGCAGTCGCCAATAGGTTCGCCACGGCCCAATTGTGTATCGCGAGGGGACAGGAAAATGGCCTGACCGCCGAGCTGGATCATGCCCGCTTCAAAGGAGATTCGCGTGCGGGTGGAGGATTTTTCGAAAATCATCCCGAGCACGCGGTTTTTCAGAGGCTCGAACAGTACGCCGCGGTTACGCAGGTCTTTGAGCTCAACGCCTCGACGGATCACGCTGACCAGCTCTTCGGGCGTGCAATCCATCAGGGAGAGAAAGTGCCTTGCGCTCATCATTGACTACCTTTTGCAACGGACCGCAGATACTCAAAGCCTTGTTTAACGGAACAATGGGCGAGACCTGCGGCGTAAGCCGCACGGGGCGACGAAATAGGGGAAGGCGCGATATTGACATTAAATGTCGCGTCTTTCCAATAGGGCTACAGTGTTTAGGGGATTTCAGAGGGGCTCCGGGATGACCGCGGCAGCGCTTTTGAAGCCGGTATCCTGACAGCAGCCGCTCATTTGTACACCGTGCCCGCCGGCCTTTGCAATCCGGGCGGGCAAGGATGGTGCGCTGATGGTCGGTTTCCCGCGCAGGATTTTATGGAATGACAGAGAATTTTCTCCCCTTGAAACACTTGCTCATGCATAGTGCCGGGTTATAAATAAGTCACGAGCGCTGCAGGAAGACTTCGAAATGGAATCGAAAGAACAACAATTGATGGATTTACTTGGCCTGACGGCCCGTTCACTGACTCACCTCACTGCATCCATGACTTCAATGTCCTTTGAGTTGTTACGCAGCAACGATGAAATCACCAGGGCAGCAGGTCGGCGGATGATTGATCGCATGGCCACGATCAGTTCGGGGCTCGACGAGCACTGGCGGCTCATCGGCGAGTTGACCGGTGTACACGTCGCCCAAGAGCAGATCGAGACGATCCAGGAGATTCAGTTACAGGCACCACCAAGGCTGCCGTCGAAATGATTCCGGGGAGCATCGGCTGGCCTGATGGTCATCGATTCACGAGACGAACGTCGCTGGCGCAACAGCAGGGCACGGGCCATAGTTTTGTTCCCGCGGTCGATATCGTCCGCCCAGAACAAACAGAGACTGGCCATGACCAAGACTCTCCATCACCGTGCATGCCACCTGTGTGAAGCTATTTGTGGCCTGACCATCGAGACTACCGAAGCCGATGGCAACATGCAGATCACCTCGATCAAGGGTGATCCGCTGGACACTTTCAGTCGCGGGCACATTTGCCCGAAGGCTGTCGCCTTGCAGGACATCCAGAACGATCCCGACCGTTTGCGCCAACCGATGTTGCGCGTGGGAAGCGAATGGCAACCCATTGAGTGGCAAGATGCCTTTAGTCTCGTTGCCGAACGCCTTGCAGCGATCCAGCAGCGTCACGGGCAAAATGCGGTGGCGGTTTATCAAGGCAACCCCAGCGTTCACAACTACGGCTTGATGACCCACAGCAATTACTTTCTCGGCCTGTTGAAAACCCGTAATCGATTTTCTGCAACATCTGTCGACCAGTTGCCCCATCACCTGACCAGTCATCTGATGTACGGCCACGGGCTGCTGCTGCCGATTCCGGACATTGATCACACCGACTTCATGCTGATCCTCGGTGGCAACCCGCTGGCGTCCAACGGCAGCATCATGACCGTGCCCGATGTGGAAAAACGCCTGAAGGCCATTCAGGCGCGTGGCGGCAAAGTCGTGGTTGTCGATCCGCGTCGCAGTGAGACGGCGGCAATTGCCGATCAGCATCTGTTCGTGCGCCCGGGGGGCGATGCGGCATTATTGTTTGGCCTGCTCAACACCTTGTTCGTGGAAGGCCTGACCCGTGACAGTCATTTGCCCGTGGACGGTCTGGATGAGGTACGCGACGCCGTTATGTCGTTCACGGCTGAAGCCATGAGCCCCCTGTGCGCGGTGCCGGCCGAGCAGATTCGCCAATTGGCCCGTGACTTCGTGGCGGCGCCGACAGCGGTCTGCTATGGGCGAATGGGCGTTTCGACCCAGGCGTTCGGCACGTTGTGTCATTGGTTGGTGCAATTGATCAATCTGGTGACCGGCAATCTGGATCGTGTGGGCGGTGCGTTGTGCACCGAGCCTGCGGTGGATCTGGTGGCTTCTACCTCGGGCGGGCATTTCAACCTGTGGCAGAGTCGCGTGTCGGGTCGTCCGGAGTACGCGGGAGAATTGCCTGTGTCGGCGCTCGCCGAAGAAATCCTCACCGGCGGGGAAGGGCAGGTTCGCGCGCTGATCACCGTGGCGGGCAATCCAGTGTTGTCGACACCCAATGGCCGGCAACTGGAGCAGGCGCTGGACGGCCTTGAGTTCATGGTCAGCATTGACCTTTACATTAATGAAACCACGCGATATGCCGACCTTATCCTGCCGTCCACTTCAGCCCTGGAAAACGACCACTACGACACTACTTTCAATATGTTCGCGATACGCAATGTCAGCCGCTTCAACCGCGCGATTCTGGCCAAACCGGCGGGGGCGTTGCATGACTGGGAAATTTTTGTCGGCCTGGCCAAGGCCTTTGCCGCGATGACTGAGAAGGAATTGAAGCCGACGGTTCCACCTGCACAGATGATCGATCGCGGATTGCGCATGGGGCTGTATGGCGATGAGTCCGCGCATAAATTATCGCTGGCGACTTTGTTTGATCATCCACATGGCGTGGATTTGGGCGCACTGAAACCCAATCTGACAGCGCGTTTGAAAACCGGTAACCAGCGAATCCAGGCGGCACCGGCGGCGATCCTTGCTGATCTTGCGCGCTTCGCCGCCGTACAGGCGCCTGCTACCGATGAACTGCTGATGATTGGCCGCCGTCACGTGCGCAGCAATAATTCCTGGATGCATAATTATCATCGTCTGGTGAAAGGCAAGCCACGTCATCAGCTGTTGATGCACCCGCAAGATCTGGCCAGTCGTGGGCTCAATGACGGACAGCGGGTGCGTGTCAGTTCGCGGGTCGGCGTGATCGAAGTCGAAGTGCTCGGCAGTCTGGACATGATGAGGGGCGTGGTCAGCCTGCCGCACGGCTGGGGCCATGCGCGGCCGGGTGTGCAGATGAGCATCGCCAGCAGCCAGCCAGGCTCAAGTGCGAATGACCTCACCGATGAGTGTCAGCTTGACGAGTTGTCGGGCAATGCGGCGTTGAATGGCGTACCGGTAACTGTTGCCGCGGCGTGATTGAGTCTGTCGGGGAGTCCGAGCATGGCGCTCGGGTTTCCGTTACAATGCGCCACCGTGCCGACCCTTGAGTCGGAAAGTTCAGCCGAGGTGCTCCATGGATATCATCGAAACGATTAAAGAGCAGATTGCCAACAACACCATTCTGCTTTACATGAAAGGCTCACCGAATGCCCCGCAGTGCGGCTTCTCTGCGAAAGCCGCGCAGGCCGTGATGGCATGCGGTGAAAAGTTTGCATACGTGGACATCCTGCAGAACCCGGAAATCCGCGCCAACCTGCCAAAATATGCCAACTGGCCAACCTTCCCACAGCTGTGGGTCGGTGGTGAACTGGTCGGCGGTAGCGACATCATGACCGAGATGGCTGCAGACGGTTCGTTGCAAAGCACCATCAAAACAGCTGTTGAAGCGGCTGCTGCGAACAAGACTGAAGCCTGATGCACCTGGCTCCCTGCAGAAGCCGTGCAGAAGCCGTGCAGGAGCTGTGTAGGAGCTGTGTAGGAGCTGTGTAGGAGCTGTGTAGGAGCTGTCGAGTGAAACGAGGCTGCGATCTTCTCACCGCCAGCCCCAAAAAAAGCCCCGCCTCTCGAAAGAAGGCGGGGCTTTTTATTACGCTTGATAAGTTATGTCGGTGTCGGCGCTGTTATCGCCAGTATCGCAGCCTCGTTGCACTCGACAGCTGCTACGCAACCGGCTACACCTCCGCTAAACCGCTCCTGCGCAGCTCTTACTCTTCGCCCATCTGCGATTGCAGGTAGTTCTCGAGACCAATCTTGTCGATCAGGCCCAATTGGGTTTCCAGCCAGTCGATGTGTTCTTCTTCGGCTTCGAGAATGTCTTCAAGCAGTTCACGACTGCCGAAATCGCCAACGGTCTCGCAATGCGCAATTGCGACTTTCAGGTCGGCATGGCCGGTGCGTTCGATGCGCAGGTCGCATTCCAGCATTTCACGGGTGTGTTCGCCGATTTGCAGCTTGCCCAGATCCTGGACATTCGGCAGGCCTTCGAGGAACAAGATGCGCTTGATCAGCTTGTCTGCATGTTTCATCTCGTCGATGGATTCATCGTACTCATGCTTGCCGAGCTTGTTCAGACCCCAATCTTCATACATGCGCGCATGCAGAAAGTATTGATTGATCGCGACCAGTTCATTGGCAAGGATCTTGTTGAGATGCTGGATGACTGTGATGTCGCCTTTCATGATGGGGTCCTGCCCTGTATTCGCTGACTATAGGGCAGAGTTTGAGCCGCGCACCTAAGAGTGTCAAACCTAAGTTATTGAAAGTTAAGTGAAAATTAATCGGAATAAGAATGTTTGTGTTCCGCGTCTAACACGTAAGCAATTGATTTGCAGACATAAAAAACCGGACACTAAGTCCGGTTCTTTGAAATAGGGGTTTTTACGCGGCAGTAAATTCTACCGGGAAAGGAATCGCCGCTTGGGCGGTTTGGACTTTGGTCAGGGTTTCACGCACCACTTCCTTGGCAAGGCAGGCGCATTTTCCACATTGGCTGGCTACGCCGGTAGCCTGACGGACTTCCTTGTAGCTGCAGCATCCTTCATAGATTGCATCGCGGATTTGACCGTCGGTGACGCCAGTGCAGAGGCAGACATACATAAGTGAGAACCGTCGCTGGTTGTGACTCAATTGCGATGGATCTTAATGTTAACGAGAATGATTGTCAAAGTGCTTTCTGAAAGCTTCGCGTTATAACTGCGCATGGCTGACGAACGGTTTGTGCTGACGAGGCAGGGGGATTGCGTATTTTTGCCCCGCGAGGAAATCCGTGGAAGACAGGCGAAAAACCCAGTGTATGATGGCCGGTCCTTATGAAGCGGGTGGGTGTCACAGGGCTGTCGCCTGAGGGTGGCAGGCTGGCGCAAACCCGGAACTTCACGTTTTCACACCAGGAGATATTCAATGAGCGTACTCGTAGGCAAGCAAGCCCCTGACTTCACCGTACCGGCGGTACTCGGCAATGGCGAAATCGTCGACAGCTTCACCCTGTCGTCGGCCATCAAAGGCAAATACGGCCTGGTGTTCTTCTACCCGTTGGACTTCACCTTCGTTTGCCCGTCGGAGCTGATCGCTCTGGACAACCGCATGTCTGACTTCAAGGCACGCAACGTTGAGGTGATCGCTGTGTCGATCGACTCGCACTTCACCCACAACGCCTGGCGTAACACCCCGGTGAACAATGGCGGTATCGGCCAGGTTCGCTACACCATGGCTGCCGACATGAAACACGAAATCGCCAAGGCCTACGACGTGGAATCCGAAGGCGGCGTGGCTTTCCGTGGCGCGTTCCTGATCGACGACAAAGGCATTGTCCGTTCGCAGATCATCAACGACCTGCCGCTGGGCCGTAACATGGAAGAGCTGATCCGTCTGGTCGACGCTTTGCAATTCCATGAAGAGCACGGCGAAGTCTGCCCTGCCAACTGGAAAAAAGGTGACAAAGGCATGACCGCTTCCACCGAAGGTGTTGCGGCTTACCTGACCGAGAACGCTGCTGCCCTGTAAGGCGCGTTCGAGGCATAAAAAAACCGGCCATCAAGGCCGGTTTTTTTGTCCGCGGAACTAACGCAGGTCCCTGTAGGAGTCGGTTTCTGGTGATCCAATCACCTCGGTAATCGGGCAAACCGCGTTGCCTGATTCGCCAGCAAGCCGGCTCCTACGAAAAGCCGATCAGTCGTTGTAGTCTTCCCAGCCACCCATTTGCTTCCAGCGATTGACGATGCCGCAGAACAGCTCGGCCGTCTTCTCGGTGTCATAGCGCGCGGAATGAGCCTCACGGCCATCGAAGTCGATATCGGCAGCCTGGCAGGCCTTGGCCAATACGGTCTGGCCGTAAGCAAGACCGGCGAGCGTCGCGGTATCGAAGCTGGAAAACGGATGAAACGGGTTGCGTTTCATATCCAGACGGGCAACAGCGGCGTTGAGGAAGCCGAGGTCAAAGCTGCTGTTATGACCCACCAGAATCGCTCGCTTGCAGCCATTCGCTTTCAACGCTTTGCGAATGCCACGGAAGATATCGGTCAGCGCCGTTTCTTCGCTCACAGCCATGCGCAGAGGGTGGTCGAGTTTGATCCCGGTGAATTCCAGTGCAGCCGCCTCGACATTGGCGCCTTCGAACGGCTCTACGCGAAAGAAGTAGGTGTGATCGGGGTATACGAAACCTTTCTCGTCCATGCCGATTGTGGTCGCGGCGATTTCCAGCAGAGCGTCAGTGGCAGAGTTGAAACCGCCGGTTTCGACGTCGACAACGACTGGCAGGTAACCACGGAACCGCTCGGCCATCGGGTGGCGTGAACCACCTCCACCGCCTTGACCGTCCTGTTCGTCGTCGAAATGGTCTTCACTCACGCGTTTTCCTCCAGCAGGCGCCAGCGCAGTTTTTCACCGGCGCGCAGCGGGATTACGGTCAGCTCGCCAAATGGCAGGCTGGTTGGGGCGGTCCACTCTTGACGGACCAGGGTGATGCGATCGGTGTTCACTGGCAAACCGTAGAAACGCGGGCCGTTGAGGCTGGCGAAAGCTTCGAGCTTGTCGAGCGAATTACGCTGTTCAAAGGCTTCGGCATACATCTCTATTGCCGCGTAGGCGGTGTAGCAGCCGGCACAGCCGCAAGCAGCTTCTTTGGCATGTTGAGCGTGAGGGGCCGAATCGGTGCCGAGAAAAAACTTCTCGCTGCCACTGGTGGCGGCATCAAGCAGGGTTTCCTGATGCGTGTTGCGCTTGAGGATCGGCAGGCAGTAAAAGTGCGGCCGGATCCCGCCCACGAGCATGTGGTTGCGGTTGTACAGCAAGTGATGTGCGGTGATGGTGGCGCCAACGTTGGCCGAGGCCTCATTGACGAACTGCACGGCGTCGGCGGTGGTGATGTGTTCAAACACCACCTTGAGCGTCGGGAAACGCTCGACCACACGGCGCATGTGCTCATCGATGAAAATCTTTTCGCGATCGAACACATCGACATCGCCACGGGTGACTTCACCGTGGATCAGCAGCGGCATGCCGACTTCGGCCATGACCTCGATCGCAGGGAAGATCTTGTCGATGCTGGTGACGCCAGAATCCGAGTTGGTGGTCGCGCCAGCCGGATACAGCTTGGCGGCGTGCACGAAACCGCTGGCCCTGGCTTCACGAATTTCTTCGGGCTGGGTACGGTCGGTGAGGTACAGAACCATCAACGGCTCGAAACGGCTGCCGGCCGGACGGGCAGCGAGAATCCGCTGGCGATAGCTGTCGGCTTCAGCGGCGTTGCGCACCGGCGGGACCAGGTTGGGCATAATGATGGCGCGGCCAAACGTGCGCGCAACATCCGCAACGGTATTGGTCAACACGGCACCATCGCGAAGATGAATATGCCAGTCGTCGGGACGCAGCAGGGTCAGGCGGTCGGACATGAGGGAATTCCAGGCGGGTCAAACTGAGGGGAATGCTACCGGAAAAGACTCTTCCAGGCACTCGCTATCAAGTTTTGAAGGAAGCTTCCGATATCCAACAGGTATGCCGTAAACATCTGTATCGGTCTTTTTGTTGTAGAAGCCAGTGGAGCCTCCCGTGCGCCAGCGTTATTTAGCCTTGCTCAGTGTGTTTGCCAGCCTTCCCGCGATGGCGCTCACTTTCCAGACTCGCCTGGAGAGCATTGAGTGGACGGTCGAAGGGGACAAGTTCGAATGCCGTCTCACGCAACCGATTACTGATTTCGGTTCCGGCGAGTTCGTGCGCCGGGCCGGCGAGCAGGCGATATTTCGTTTGACAGCTTATAACGCGATCATCGGCGGTGGTTCGGCAACCTTGCTGGCGGCAGCCGCACCGTGGCAACCGGGGCGCGGCGACATCAATCTCGGTTCGGTACAGATCGGCAGCGGTAACGTGCTGTTTAACACTTCGCAGGTGCAGGCGGGCCGGTTGATCAGTGGTTTGATGGATGGACGCAGCCCGGTCATACGGCGCGCATCGGGTGACGGCCGGGTATCGGAAGTGCGCCTGTTGCCGGTCAAGTTCAA
Organism: Pseudomonas fluorescens; assembly: GCF_902497625.1. GTDB lineage: Bacteria > Pseudomonadota > Gammaproteobacteria > Pseudomonadales > Pseudomonadaceae > Aquipseudomonas > Aquipseudomonas fluorescens_BQ. The sequence continues at coordinate 50,049 of NZ_CABVGX010000030.1, forward strand.
CAAAGCATTCAACGACTACCAGAGTTGCGTGGCCAAATTGCTGCCGAAGAATTTCGAGCAGGTCAAACAGGCGCAGATCGGCTTCCCTGGCGAGGGCAATGACCTCGACGCGCAGGCCAAGGCGCAACTGCAAGTGATGCTGGAGTTCATGAAGGCTGATCCGACTGTCAACCACGTCGAGCTCGACGGTCACTCCGACAATAGCGGCAATCGCCTGACCAATCGCGACCTTTCGCGGCGGCGGGCGCTGGCGGTTGTGGACTTCTTGAAGGCCAATGGCATTCAGGAATCACAGATCACCATGCGTTTCCACGGCGAGCGATATCCGCTGGTGCCTAACACCAATTCCGCCAACCGGGCGAAAAACCGGCGGGTCAACGTGCATCTGGCGCGAGTCGCTCCCGCCGAGCCCGCAGCCCCGCAAACCACCGCATCGGCGAGTGCCGCGAAGACATCCTGACTGACCGGTCATCGTCGCGCAATCGACACGCTCTGTCGCTTCGTCGTCATAAGCTGTCGCGCCTCTGTAAATTATTCTGCATGACCGGTAGACTTGACGGCTTTCCGTAGAACCCCGTGGAGTGATGGCATGGCGGACGTAAACAAGGTCGTTCTGGCGTATTCCGGCGGCCTGGACACTTCGGTGATCCTCAAGTGGCTGCAGGATACTTATAACTGTGAAGTGGTGACCTTCACCGCTGATCTCGGGCAGGGCGAGGAGGTCGAACCGGCCCGCGCCAAGGCTCAGGCCATGGGCGTCAAAGAAATCTACATCGACGACTTGCGCGAAGAATTCGTCCGCGATTTCGTGTTCCCGATGTTCCGCGCCAACACCGTCTACGAAGGTGAGTACCTGCTGGGTACTTCCATCGCTCGCCCGTTGATTGCCAAACGCTTGATCGAAATCGCCAATGAAACCGGCGCTGACGCCATTTCCCACGGCGCAACCGGCAAAGGCAACGACCAGGTACGTTTCGAGCTGGGCGCCTACGCGCTGAAACCGGGCGTGAAAGTCATTGCGCCGTGGCGCGAATGGGACCTTCTGTCCCGTGAAAAGCTCATGGATTACGCCGAAAAGCATGCGATCCCGATCGAGCGTCACGGCAAGAAAAAATCTCCGTACTCGATGGATGCCAACCTGCTGCACATCTCCTATGAGGGCGGCGTGCTGGAAGACACCTGGACCGAGCACGAAGAGGACATGTGGAAATGGACCGTCTCCCCGGAGAACGCTCCTGATCAGGCGCAATACCTGGAGCTGACCTACCGCAATGGCGACATCGTCGCGCTGGACGGCGTCGAAATGACCCCGGCCACTGTGCTGGCGACCCTGAACCGCATCGGTGGCGAACACGGTATCGGCCGTCTCGACATCGTCGAAAACCGTTACGTGGGCATGAAGTCCCGTGGTTGTTACGAAACGCCGGGCGGTACGATCATGCTGCGCGCTCACCGTGCGATCGAATCGATCACACTGGACCGTGAAGTGGCCCACCTCAAAGACGAGCTGATGCCGAAGTACGCCAGCCTGATCTACACCGGTTACTGGTGGAGTCCTGAACGTCTGATGTTGCAACAGATGATCGATGCGTCCCAGGCCCACGTGAACGGCGTCGTGCGCCTGAAGCTGTACAAGGGCAACGTAATCGTTACTGGCCGCAAGTCGGACGAATCGCTGTTCGATGCCAACATCGCAACGTTTGAAGAAGACGGTGGTGCTTATAACCAGGCAGACGCTGCGGGTTTCATCAAGCTCAACGCCTTGCGCATGCGTATTGCTGCCAACAAGGGCCGGAAGTTGTTCTGAAACAAGTGATGGCGTGACGGATATGTGGCCTGGATCTCGGATCCGGCCACATATTTGAGAATAGGGATGGTGGTGCTGACAGTGCATGGATCATTCTTGTTGTTTTTCAAACTTCTTCCGATTGCTTTCTTACTGGTCGTTCTGGTGCCTGCAACGCCTCCTTTTTACTCGTCAATGGCCAGGTCTCAGCTATCACTGTCACTTCACGCGAAATCACGTTGTAGGCGACGCAAAACATCGAATTACAGTGCTTTTTTGCATTTTCAGTAAACTTCGGTGCACATGACCTCAGTGATTTTTCCGGATCACGGCCCGTTATGAACAAGACAAGCCGTGGCGCATCACTCCTCTCGCACGGATGTCTTTCGCAAAGATCGCGCATGTCGATCTTTCCATTCTTGCCTCGTGTGTCGAAAATTTGCAGGTCTTCGAATGGTGCCGCAAGTCGAACCAGATTTCGCCGGCACAAGTAAGTTCGCAGTCCGGGCTGTTCTGGCGGATCTTGAGCGATGTTTGGTCGTTGTTGGCACGGTTCAACAATGGGATTTTTCGAATTGCCATGCCCCGAGCGATCATTGTCCATGGCTTTAATAAAGTGCTTCCCTTTTACAAAGTCTGAGGGCGCGTAAAGTGAGCGATAATTAAAGTTAAGCGTGATGAAGAATAGAAAAATCAGGTAAAAAGGAAAGCTTATCAAAAACCATACGTAGGTCTGCCTCTCCTCGTCGTCGAGGAACGGTAAGGATATGGCCGCGGAGGTTTCAGACAGTGTCGCGAATATTGCAATGACTGTCATGGGGTTGGTGATCGTTTTTTTGAATTTTCTCATCTGTTGTACTCATGGGTAAGATTGTTTTCTCGGTGGTTTGGCTGATTGGGTAGGGGTTGATGTTTTATATACTAACTTGTTTCTGTTTTTGCGGTATAAGGTTGTAGTTTTTCTGGTCTGTCCCGGACCGTCTGAGTTGGCTCAGGTCGTTTGCTATTAACAACTCCCTCCAGTGTGCAGTGCCTGAAGATTATCGGAAATAATTATTTATTTTAATTAGTATATTAATATCTGCGTCTTAATTATTGGAAACATGAAGTAATCACTATTATTTTTGGATCAGGGTGCTTGTAGATTTCCTGTAGGAAGTTTCTGAGATATTAGTAGGAAGTGTCTTTGGTTGTGGGTGACTGGGGGAGGCGGCATGCCACGGATGAAACGACTAGGCTATTGTGCGGGCTCTAAAAAATCGAACAGCGAAAATTGGACTTGCCCATGAATAGAGTGCTGATCGTGGATGATCACCCTGTCATTCGTCTTGCGGTACGAATGCTGATGGAGCGTCATGGCTACGAAGTCATTGCAGAAACAGACAACGGTATCGACGCGCTGCAACTTGCCCGGGAACATATGCCGGACATTGTCATACTGGATATTGGGATACCGAAGCTCGACGGGCTGGAAGTCATAGCGCGTCTGTCATCTGCAGCCATGCCCGTGAAGGTCCTGATATTGACATCTCAGTCCCCAGGACATTTCTCAATGCGTTGCATGCAGTCCGGCGCCGCTGGATATGTTTGCAAACAGCAGGATCTTACCGAGTTGCTTAGTGCGATCAAGGCGGTTCTTTCAGGCTACAGTTATTTCCCAAATCAAGCCTTGCACACGGTGCGTTCCAGTTTGGGGAATGCCAGCGAGGCCGATATGGTAGATCGTCTCTCGGGCCGAGAGATGATGGTGTTGCAACAGCTGGCTCGAGGCAAGACCAACAAGGAGATCGCCGATGGAATGTTTCTCAGTAATAAAACCGTTAGCACCTACAAAACCCGGCTGCTGCTGAAACTGAATGCACGATCACTGGTTGATCTGATTGAACTGGCCCAGCGTAACGGGCTGGTCTAGCCCGCGTTGAATGGAAGCGGCGGGGAGCCTGTGTAGCTTTTGTATCCGATAAAAAAGCCTCCATTGCGGGAGGCCTTCAGGTATTACAGATCAAAATCGTAATCGGCCAATTGCTTCTGCAATCGACGCTCCTCCAACAGGTTATCAATGGTGCGGCGTTTGCTCAGGTTGGTCTTCGCCACTTCCACCGGCGGTTCATCGTTGTTCGGCTCTGAGAAGTCTTCTACTGCATCCAGCGGCTCTTTATCAGTACTCATCAGGCTACTCCAGGCTAAGATTGCCTTGGGGCTCCTTATATCGACAATTTTCCGGCGGGTACAAAAGATTTTTTCAATCGATCAGATACAAAAACAAGGGGCGTCTCAATCGTCTGAGGTTTTGTGCTTATACTCGCACAGGTCTTCGATCCGGCAACTGCCACACCGGGGCCTGCGGGCCAGGCATACGTAGCGTCCGTGGAGGATCAGCCAATGATGCGCGTCGAGCAGGTATTGTCTGGGTACAAATTTCATCAACTTTTGTTCAACCTCGACCACGTTCTTGCCTGGAGCAATGCCGGTGCGGTTGCTTACCCTGAAAATATGCGTGTCTACGGCCATCGTCAGCTGGCGAAAAGCAGTGTTGAGAACAACGTTTGCGGTTTTGCGGCCGACACCCGGGAGCGCCTCCAACGCCTCTCGGGTCTGTGGTACTTCGCCTGCGTGATGCTCCAACAACAGGCGACAGGTTTCGATCACGTTCCTGGCTTTGCTGTTAAACAGGCCAATTGTCTTGATGTATTCCGATAAGCCCTCGACGCCTAGTGCATAAATGGTCTGCGGTGTATTGGCCACCGGATAAAGCCTGGAGGTGGCTTTGTTGACGCCGACGTCTGTCGACTGCGCTGACAGGATGACGGCGATCAGCAGTTCGAAGGGCGAGGAATACGCCAGTTCGGTTTTCGGTTCCGGGTTGTCTTCATGCAACCTGCGAAATATTTCCTGACGTTTTGCGGCATTCATGGCGGATCAATTTTTCCTAAGTTTTGTTTATTGCCGGCATGCGTTGGCTGCCAGGCCTGCCAGGCGGCGAGCAGCAGGCCGAGCAGGATGAAGCCGCCAGGTGCCAAAGTCGCCAGACGCCAGCCACTGCTGCCCAGGAACATTCGCAACGCGGCCAGGCCCAGCATCAACACGCCGAACTGGAGGCTCAAGCGCAGACGATCACGTACGGCGTTATGGAAAAAACCGGTGTGATCCAAAACAACGCATTGCAACGCAATCAGCCCTGCATAAATGCCCATTGGCTGATGCCATTGAAGCGACCAGGCTTGCGTGGCAATTTCTGCACAACTGGTCAGGGTCGCTGCCAGAAGGATACCCCCCGGCAAGTGCGCTTGCGGAACCAGCCGATGGCGCAACAGCGTCATGCCCGCTCCATAGGCACTGATCACGACGATGAACATCAGCCAGACTCCCAGGGCGCTTGCGAAGAAGCCGGTTGCGCCGATCAGAGGCGTAAGCATCAAGCAACTTTGTAGCGCGCCGGGCTTATTCATGGGGACTGTTCCCGGTCAGCATTTGTGAATGCGCGTCGAAATATTTCAACGCGTCATGGACCGCATTGATCACTGCTCTTGAAGTGATGGTCGCGCCAGCGATCTGATCAAATTGCCCCTGATCCTTCCTCAACGCCCAGGCATTGTCAGGCGATCCGGTACGGGACTTGCCCGTGAAACCTTGAAGCCAGGCATTGGGCCAATCGGCGATTCGGGCCCCGAGCCCCTGGGTTTCCGATTGCGAGAGCGTTTTCACCCCCAGTAGCTTCCCGTGAGTGTCAATCGCGATCATCAATACGATGGCGCCTGCGTAACCGATCGTCTCGCTTTGCAGTAACACGGCGCTGGGTTGGCCGCCCTTGGTGGCCAGATATCCAGCCAACAACCTGCTATGGGTCAAAACGCTGCTGGCAGGTTGTAGTGGCTGCTGCAGCGGATCGTTGTCGTAACTGTCTGCCGGCAGCAGGTCCAGGAGGTTTCGGCGGTCAATCAACCGTTGCTCGGCAGCAATGTGCGGCGTGCTGGTGTAGTAAACCAGATAAGTCGCGCCCGCTCCCGTCATAGCCAACAACAGCAGAATGATCACGCTCGATGTGCGGTTCATGGTGCCAATCGCTCCGCTCTGGAGGCGACCATTCGCTCCAGCGTCGGTACGCCCAGATTCATCAACAGGACCGCAAATGCCAGGCCGTCTGGATAGCCGCCCCAGGTGCGGATCAGGTAAGTGAGCAACCCCACACCGACGCCGAACATCAGTCGTGCGCCGGGGCTTTTGGCGCCGGACACCGGTTCCGTGACAATGAAAAAGGCGCCGACCATGGTCGCACCGGTGAGCAGATGAAACAGAGGCGAGCCGTGGGAGTCCGAGCCCGAACCGTTCCAGCACAGCAGACTGATGATAAAAAGGCTGGCGAGCATGCCGACCGGCGCGTGCCAGGTGAATATTCGTTGCTGCAGGAGAAAAGCGCCCCCCGCGAGGAAAGCCAGGTTGACCCACTCCATGCCGCGCCCACCGAAGGTACCGAACGCCGGATTGGCCGAAAACAGCTCTTCCATCGTCAGGCTTTTATTGATGCGCACACTGTCCAGTGCCGTGGCCTGAGCCCAGGCATCCGGTGCCCCGGTGTCGAATCCGAAAAAATGCTGCATACCACCGAGCAGGTCCATGCCGTGAACCGCCGGCCATTGAGTCATCTGCTGCGGGAACGACACCAGCACCAATGCGTAACCCAGCATGGCCGGATTGAGCGGATTGCTGCCGACGCCGCCATAAAGGTGCTTACCCAACAGCATGGCCGATACTGCCGCGCTCACCGTCAGCCACCATGGGCAATAGGCGGGCAACGCGATCGCCAGCAGCATCGCACTGACCAAGGCACTGCCGTCCAGCAGAGAAGGCTTGAGTGGACGTCTTCGCAATTTCATCACCAGCGCTTCAATCGTCAGCGCTGAGATGGCCGCCAGCAGCAGGTTCAGCAACACCCCCCAGCCATAAAACCAGAACAGTGTCAGCAGACCGGGGATTGCAGCCAGCAGCACCCGCTTCATGGCGTGCTGGAGACGTTGGTCTATCGATTCAAGGGGCGACATGGGCGTCGACCTGACGTTGCGCCTCGTTCACTGCTCTTTCCAGTGACGCGATGTGTTCAGCCGACGCACCGGCGGTGTGTGCTTTATTGAGTTCGGCGCGGCGCATGGCCAATTGAATCTTGGCCCGTTTCAGCTCGGCACTTTGCGCCGGGGCTGCAACGACGGGAGCCCGTGGCGCGGTCTTTTCCAGATCTGTCAGCACAGCTTCCGCCGCCTCGAATTGCTGTTGCAGCACGATCAATTGCGATTGCTGTTCGAAGGTCGGCGGGTGCCCAAAAGCTTTCAGCGATTTGTTCAACTGGGCGCGGCTCATCGCTACTTCAATTCTGGCTTTCTTCAGCGCCGCATCGGCATTGGCGAGCTTTTGCGCGCTCACCCGTTCGAGGGCGACTTGCACGGGATCTGCCGTCGCTGCACCGGGCGGATTTGCAGCGCGTTGCGCACGAGCCTGGCGCTCGGCGAGTCTCTGCTGTTCCTCTCGCTGGAGTCGGGCGTTGCGCTGCTCGAATCGCCGCCGCGCATGATTACGTTTGGCAGCCCGGGCCTGTTGTTCTTCGAGATTAAACGCCAGACCGCCGACAATCGGCACCACTGTCGCCGGTTGCAATGGTCGCATCTCGATGCAATCAACCGGGCAGGGCGCTACGCACAGATCACAACCGGTGCATTCATCAACGAGCACCGTGTGCATGAGTTTCGCTGCGCCGACGATGGCGTCTACCGGGCAGGCCTGGATGCACTTGGTGCAGCCGATGCACTCTGCTTCACGGATGTAGGCCAGTTGCGCCGGGGCCGAGCCGCGGCTGACGTCCAGTTCAAGCACCGGCACTTTCAGCAGCTCAGCCAGTGCCGAGAGGGTTTCGCGACCACCGGGCGGGCACTTGTTGATCGGTTCGCCGTTGGCGATGCCTTCGGCGTAGGGCTTGCAGCCGGGATGCCCGCACTTGCCGCATTGGGTCTGCGGCAGCAGTGCGTCGATGCGTTGAATCAGACTCATGTTTTGATCAGCCCGCTGAATCCGAGAAAAGCCACTGCGATCAGTCCGGCGCCGATCAGATCGATCGGCAAGCCACGGAAGGGCAGGGGGACATCATTGTCGAGGGTGCGCTGACGCAAGTCGTTGAACAGAACCAGTATCAGCCAGAATCCCAGGCCGGCGCCAAGGCTCAGGGCCGTGGCGTAGAGGATGTCCTTATCTACCTGAGCGTTGAACAGTGTCACCCCGAGCACGCCGGCATTGCCCAGCAATAGCGGCCAGAGCCCCTCGAACGACCAAGCTGGAAATACCCGTGCAAGCAGCTTGAGCATGGGCGTGATCAGCAGCACACTCAGCGGCAGCAGTACGAACAGCTTGAGCGACGTCAGCTCAAACGGTAACAGCAGCCAGTAAAAAAAAGCATGGCCAAGAAAACCGGCGATCAGCATCAGGCACGTTGTCGCAAGGCCCAATGCGTGAACCTGACGACGTTCGGCAGCCAATAGCGGGTCAGCGGCAAGCGGCCAGTGCAACACGCAGTTGTTGATCAGGGCGGCGCTGATGATCGTAAGAAGCAGTTCGGTCATGATCGTCCGTATGCACACAATTATTACTGGTCGCGAATGGTTCCGTAGGAGCTGCCAAAGGCTGCAATCTTCAGGTCTTGCTCGTTGAGATCGAAAGATCGCTGCCTTCGGCAGCTCCTACACAATAAAGCCCTTCTTCAGAGATGTTTGCGCCAGATATGAAAAATCCCACAGTCGCATCTGGCACGACTGTGGGATCGGTGCAGCGCAGAGCTTACTTGATACGCTGACCCGGCTTGGCGCCGCTGTCGGGGCTGAGCAGGTAGATTTCTTCACCGCCAGGGCCGGCCGCCATCACCATGCCTTCGGAAATACCGAACTTCATTTTCCGTGGCTTGAGGTTGGCGATCATCATGGTCAGGCGACCATCGAGCTTGGACGGGTCCGGGTAAGCGCTCTTGATCCCGGAGAACACGTTACGTTGCTCGTCACCGATGTCCAGGGTCAGACGCAACAGCTTGTCCGCGCCTTCCACGGCTTCGGCCTTGAGGATCAGCGCAACACGCAGGTCGATCGCGGCAAACGCGTCGAAATCGATTTCCGGCGACAGCGGGTCCTTGGCCAGTTCGCCGTTGCCGGCCGGTGCAGCACTGCCGGTGTCGGTTGCGCTGGCGGTCAGGTCTTCTTTCGAGGCGTCTGTCATGGCTTGCACTTTCACTGGGTCGATGCGGGTCATCAACGGCTTGAATTCGTTGAGCTGATGGTTGGCGAGCAACGTCGCGTGGTCGTTCCAGGTCAACGGTGCGACGTTCAGGAAGGCCTCTGCATCGGCGGCCAGCAATGGCAGCACCGGCTTGAGAAAGATCACCAGCTGGCGGAACAGGTTGATGCCCAGTGCGCAGATGGCCTGGACTTCATCCTGCTTGCCTTCCTGTTTATTCAGCGACCACGGCGCTTTGTCGGCGATCCACGCGTTAGCGCGGTCGGCCAGACCCATGATCTCGCGCATGGCACGCGCGAAGTCGCGGGCTTCGTAGGCTTCAGCGATGCTAGGCGCGGCCGCCAGGAATGCATCGGTCAGCTCCGGCGCAGCATTGCCGGCCACCAGCACGCCGGCGTTGCCTTTGTGGATAAAACCGGCGCAACGGCTGGCAATATTGACGACTTTGCCGACCAGGTCGGAGTTGACCTTCTGCACGAAGTCTTCGAGGTTCAGATCGAGGTCGTCAACACCACGGCCCAGCTTGGCTGCGTAGTAGTAGCGCAGGTATTCCGGCGACAGGTGATCCAGGTAGGTCCGGGCCTTGACGAAGGTGCCACGGGATTTGGACATCTTCTGGCCGTTGACGGTCAGGTAGCCGTGCACGTTGATGCCGGTCGGCTTGCGCAAACCTGCGCCCTCGAGCATCGCTGGCCAGAACAGGGCGTGGAAGTTGACGATGTCCTTGCCGATGAAATGGTACAGCTCGGCCGTTGAATCCTTGTTCCAGAACGCGTCGAAGTCCAGCTCCGGCGTGCGATCACAGAGGTTCTTGAAACTGGCCATGTAACCGATCGGCGCATCCAGCCAGACGTAGAAGTACTTGCCTGGCTCGTCAGGGATTTCGAAACCGAAGTACGGCGCATCGCGGGAGATGTCCCACTGTTGCAGGCCGGCATCCAGCCATTCGGCGATCTTGTTGGCGACTGCTTCCTGCAACGTGCCGCTACGGGTCCAGGCTTGCAGCATTTCCTGGAAGTCCGGCAGTTTGAAGAAGAAGTGCTGGGAATCCTTGAGCACCGGGGTGGCGCCAGAGATTGCCGACTTCGGATCCTTCAGGTCGGTCGGTGCGTAGGTCGCACCGCATTTTTCGCAGTTGTCGCCGTACTGGTCTTCAGTGCCGCACTTCGGGCAGGTGCCCTTGATGAAGCGGTCGGCCAGGAACATTTTCTTTTCCGGGTCGAAATACTGGGTGATCGAGCGCTGGGCGATGTGCCCGGCGTCGCGCAACTTCAGGTAGATCTGGCTCGACAGCTCACGGTTTTCTTCGGCGTGAGTGGAGTGGAAGTTGTCGAAGTCGACCAGGAAATCGGCAAAGTCGGCGCTGTGTTCAGCCTGGACGTTGGCGATCAGTTGTTCCGGGGTAATGCCTTCCTTTTCCGCACGCAGCATGATGGCCGAACCGTGAGCGTCGTCGGCGCAGACATAGATGCATTGATTGCCGCGGTGCTTCTGGAAGCGCACCCACATATCGGTCTGGATATATTCCAGCATGTGGCCAAGATGGATCGAACCATTGGCATAGGGCAGGGCGCTGGTAACGAGGATCTTGCGTGGCTCGGACATGGGGCTCGGCTACTTGATGAAACGGAGGTCGGCCACTATAAAGCGCCGGCGCATATTTTTCACCCCCGCCTCAGACATCCACGAGCCCATGTAGCAGCTGGCGAAGCCTGCGTTCGGCGGCGAAGCAGTCGTTAAATCGGATACCTGAGTGTTGCAGGTAAACCGAGTTGCCTGGATTTACGACTGCTGCGCAGCCGGTCGCAGGCTGCGCCAGCTGCTACAAGTTGTGAGGTCAGCCCCGGATTGAAGACACATTCTGAAAGCATGCCGTCCAGACTTTAGAACAGGTACGATACCCGCCTGATTTTCCAGTCTTGCTATCGGAGTTGCCCATGAGCGCCGTCAATCGCGCAGCGGTGGAAGCCGTCCTTCGCCAATACACCGACCCTTATCTCAACGCGGACCCGGTCAGCGCCGGGTGCGTGCGCAACATCGACATCCTGGGTGACCACGTCAGCGTCCAAATCGAATTGGGCTATGCCGCCGGACTGTTCAAGAGTGGCTGGTCGCAGATGCTGCAGATGGCACTCGAAGGCCTGGACGGCGTGACCAACGCCCGCGTCGACATCACCAGCGTGATCGCTGCGCACAAGGCTCAGGCGCAGATTCCGGGCCTGGCCAACGTCAAGAACGTGGTGGCCGTGGCCTCGGGCAAGGGCGGCGTAGGCAAGTCGACCACCGCCGCGAACCTGGCCCTCGCACTCGCTCGTGAAGGCGCCAAAGTCGGCATTCTCGACGCGGATATTTACGGCCCGAGCCAGGGCATCATGTTCGGTATTCCCGAAGGCACCCGCCCGCAGGTCAAGGATCAGAAGTGGTTCGTGCCGATTGTGTCCCATGGCGTCGAGGTGATGTCGATGGCCTTCCTCACCGACGACAACACGCCGATGGTCTGGCGCGGACCAATGGTCTCCGGCGCGCTGCTGCAACTGGTCACGCAGACCGCGTGGGGCGATCTGGATTACCTGGTCATCGATATGCCGCCAGGCACCGGCGACATCCAGCTGACCCTGGCGCAGAAGGTCCCGGTGGCCGGCGCAGTGATCGTCACAACCCCGCAAGACCTCGCGCTGCTGGACGCGCGCAAGGGTGTGGAAATGTTCCGCAAGGTCAACATTCCGGTGTTGGGCGTGGTGGAAAACATGGCCGTGCACATTTGCTCAAATTGTGGGCATGCCGAGCATCTGTTTGGCGAAGGTGGCGGGGTGAAGCTGGCCGACCAGTATGGCGTCGAACTGCTGGCCTCGTTGCCGCTGGCGATGGCCATTCGCGAGCAGGCCGATGGCGGTAAACCAACGGTGATCGCCGAGCCGGACAGCCCTGTCGCCATGGTTTACCAGGAACTCGCGCGGCATGTCGGCGCGCGAATTGTGTTGCAGGAAGCAGCGTCGCCGGCGATGCCCAATATCACCATCAGCGACGATTGATTTACAGAAAGTATCGCAGCCTCCTCATGTAGCAGCTGCCGAAATGTAGCAGCTGCCGAGGTACGAGGCTGCGTTGGGCTGCGTAGCGGCCCCCCGTGGCGTCCTGCGGACACACGACGCAGCCTCGTGCCTCGGCAGCTGCTACACAGCGAAGCCTCGTGTTCGACGATGGCTACACAGCGAAGTGATGGTTTTGCGTTAAATCCGCAACCCGCCGTCCATCTCCAGAATGCGCCCGGTGTAATAGTCGTTCTCGAAAATGTACGCTGCCGAATGGGCGATTTCCTCGGGTTTGCCCATGCGCTTGAGCGGTATTCCGGCAGTCATTTTCTCCAGCGCTTCCGGCTTCATGCCGAGCGTCATCTCTGTTTCGATAAAGCCCGGCGCAATGCCCGCGACGCGGATGCCGTAGCGCGCCAGCTCCTTGGCCCAGGTCACGGTCGCCGCCGCGACGCCGGCCTTGGCGGCAGAGTAGTTGGTCTGGCCGACGTTGCCGGCGCGCGAGATCGAGGAGATATTGATGATCGCGCCGCTGTTCTTCAGCTCGACCATTTTCGCCGCGACTTCACGGGTGCAGAGGAACACGCCGGTCAGGTTGACGTCGATGACCGCTTGCCATTGCGCCAGGCTCATCTTGGTCATTTCGCCATCCTTGACCTTCAGCAGCAGGCTGTCGCGCAAGATGCCCGCGTTGTTGATCAGGCCATGGATCGCGCCGAAATCTTCGGCCACCCGAGCGACCATGTGCGTCACCTGATCTTCATTGGCGACGTTGCACAAATAGGCGCGGGCTTCGACGCCCTTGGCTTTGCACGCGGCGACCGTATCGTCGAGCTTTTCCTGGTTGAGATCGACCAGTGCAAGCTTCGCGCCTTTGCCGGCGAAATACTCGGCCATCGAGCGGCCTAAACCCTGGCAACCGCCGGTGATAATGATTACTTTGTCAGTGAGTTGCATTCGCATGCCCCGGTAGCCGTTTTGGAGTGGTCTTCTTATTAGAGAGGCTCTCGATCTGCACCGGCATAGGCCTGGTTGCACGAGAAATTGCCCAAAGGGCGTAGCGGAACTTGTCCGCGGAGCCTGTCCGTTTTTTCGACGGATTCTAGATAAGGAGTCATAAATTGAGCGTTGAAGCGGCCAAGAATGCCCGAGAATTACTTCTCAAGGAATACCGCGGAGTGCTTTCGACACACTCGAAAGCAATGCCTGGTTTTCCCTTCGGTTCGGTCGTTCCGTACTGCCTGGATGGGCAGGGGCGCCCTCTGATCCTGATCAGCCGCATTGCCCAGCACACCCACAACCTGCAGAAAGATCCAAAATGCTCACTGTTTGTGGGCGAGCGCGGAGCAGAAGACGTACAAGCGGTCGGTCGCCTGACTTACCTAGCAGAGGCGCAAAAACTTGAAGACAATTGCGCCATCGACGCTGCTGCCGATCGCTACTACCGCTATTTCCCCGAGTCGCAGAATTATCACCAGGCCCATGATTTCGATTTCTGGGTACTCGAGCCCGTGCGTCATCGCTACATCGGCGGCTTTGGCGCTATTCACTGGATCGATCAACTGACACTGGCAAACCCTTTCGCCGGCAAGGCCGAAATCAGCATGGTCGAGCACATGAATACCGACCACGCCAAAGCCATTGCCCACTATGTCGAACTGGCCGGATTGCCGAAGACCGAACCGGCATTGTTAGCCGGTATTGACACTGAAGGGATGCACCTGCGAATCGGTCAGGCCCTCTACTGGCTGCCGTTTCAAGCACCATGTAATACGCCGACACAAGTGCGCGAAGCCTTGGTTTTTCTGGCTCATGCCGAGCATTGGCCGAAAAATGAAGTGGCCGATGCTTGAATTCACGAAACGGCGACGTCATCTAGGGAAGACTGGCAAGGCATTCTTGCGTTGAGGAACCATTAGATGCGCCCTTTTTTATTGCTCTTTGTACTGTTCCCGGTGTTGGAGCTGTTCGTATTCGTCAAGGTCAGCGGGGCGATCGGGTTTTTTCCGGCCCTGCTGCTGGTGATTCTCGGCTCGATGCTCGGCGTGTTCGTGCTGCGTATCGCCGGTCTGGCCACCGCGTTGCGTGCGCGTGAAAGTCTCAATCGCGGCGAGTTGCCCGCACAGACCATGCTGGAAGGGCTGATGCTGGCGCTGGCGGGTGGCCTGCTGATTCTGCCGGGCTTCGTCACCGACGTGCTGGGTCTGGTCATGTTGCTGCCGACCTCCCGTCGTTTGCTGGCCAACAAGATGCGCCGGCGTGCCGAAGAGGCCGCGATCCGTCAACGGGCATTTGCCGATGATCTGCAGCCACGCGGCGGTCCCGCTCCGCGTCAGCCGTTGGGCCGTGAGCCCGATGTCATCGAAGGCGAGTACGAACATCGCGATACCAAGTAACACTTTCAACCTCACGGCGCCTTCGGGCGCCGTGTTCCATTTTGGTGGCTGAAAGATAAAAAATTTTCGCCCCCGGCCCTTGTAATCAACTTGTACGCCCTTATGTAACGGTCACCGCAAGGTTTCTGGCGATCAACGCCAGACAGACTTCCGCAGTTCGCTCGACGAACTGCACCCGGCTCCGCCGGATTTGTTTAACCCGCCGGGACTACACCGGCCGATGAAAACCACAATTAGGAGAGATCGACAATGAAGCTTCGTCCTCTGCATGACCGCGTCGTCGTCCGTCGCAGCGAAGAAGAAAAGAAAACCGCTGGCGGTATCGTCCTGCCAGGTTCGGCTGCTGAAAAGCCAAACCAGGGCGAAGTCCTCGCCGTAGGCCCAGGCAAGACCCTGGAAAACGGTGAAGTGCGTGCGCTGTCCGTGAAAGTGGGTGACAAGGTTGTGTTCGGCCCGTACTCCGGCAGCAACACAGTGAAAGTCGATGGCGAAGACCTGCTGGTAATCGGCGAAAGCGAAATCCTCGCTGTTGTCGAAGGCTGATTCCCCGCTCATTTTCCCGTTACTACAAAGTATTTAAGGAATATCGATCATGGCTGCTAAAGAAGTTAAATTCGGCGATTCCGCCCGCAAGAAAATGCTCGCCGGTGTCAACGTCCTGGCTGACGCAGTAAAAGCGACCCTGGGCCCGAAAGGCCGTAACGTGATCATCGAGAAGAGCTTCGGCGCTCCGACCATCACCAAGGACGGCGTGTCCGTTGCCAAAGAAATCGAGCTGAAAGATCGTTTCGAAAACATGGGCGCGCAGCTGGTCAAAGACGTTGCTTCCCGTGCCAACGATGACGCAGGCGACGGCACCACCACCGCTACCGTTCTGGCTCAGTCGATCGTCAACGAAGGCCTGAAAGCCGTCGCTGCCGGCATGAACCCGATGGACCTGAAACGCGGTATCGACAAAGCGACCATCGCTATCGTCAAAGAGCTGAAAGCCCTGTCCAAGCCTTGCGCTGACACCAAGGCAATCGCTCAGGTCGGCACCATCTCTGCCAACTCCGACAGCTCCATCGGCGACATCATTGCCGAAGCCATGGAAAAAGTCGGTAAGGAAGGCGTGATCACCGTTGAAGAAGGCTCGGGCCTGGAAAACGAACTGTCGGTTGTTGAAGGCATGCAGTTCGACCGCGGTTACCTGTCCCCGTACTTCGTCAACAAGCCAGAGACCATGACTGCCGAGCTGGACGGTCCGCTGATCCTGCTGGTCGACAAAAAGATCTCGAACATCCGCGAAATGTTGCCAGTGCTGGAAGCCGTCGCCAAAGCCGGCCGTCCGCTGCTGATCGTGGCTGAAGACGTTGAAGGCGAAGCCCTGGCGACTCTGGTTGTGAACAACATGCGTGGCATCGTCAAGGTTGCAGCCGTCAAGGCTCCAGGCTTCGGCGACCGTCGCAAGGCCATGCTGCAGGACATCGCTGTTCTGACTGGCGGTACCGTTATCTCCGAAGAGATCGGTCTGAGCCTGGAAAGCACTACCCTGGAACACCTGGGTAATGCCAAGCGCGTCATCCTGTCGAAAGAAAACACCACCGTGATCGACGGCGCCGGCGTTGAGACTGACATCCAGGCTCGCGTTCTGCAGATCCGTCAGCAAGTGGCCGACACTTCGTCCGACTACGACCGTGAAAAGCTGCAAGAGCGTCTGGCCAAACTGTCCGGCGGCGTTGCAGTGATCAAGGTTGGCGCTGGCTCCGAAGTTGAAATGAAAGAGAAGAAAGCCCGCGTTGAAGACGCCCTGCACGCTACCCGTGCAGCCGTTGAAGAAGGCGTGGTACCTGGCGGTGGCGTGGCACTGGTTCGCGCTCTGCAGGCTATCTCCGAACTGAAAGGCGACAACGCTGATCAGGACGTCGGTATCCAGTTGCTGCGTCGCGCTGTTGAAGCGCCACTGCGCCAGATCGTTGCCAACTCCGGCGACGAGCCGAGCGTAGTTGTCGACAAGGTCAAGCAGGGTTCGGGTAACTACGGTTACAACGCTGCTACCGGCGAATACGGCGACATGATCGAAATGGGTATCCTCGACCCGGCCAAAGTGACTCGTTCGGCTCTGCAGGCAGCGGCTTCCATCGCCAGCCTGATGATCACGACCGAAGCCATGATCGCCGAGATCAAGGAAGACGCACCTGCTGGCGGCGGTATGCCAGACATGGGCGGCATGGGCGGTATGGGCGGCATGATGTAAGCCAGCTTTACCCCTGTACCAAAACCCCGCCCGCGAAAGCAGGCGGGGTTTTTTATTGCCAGTCATCGCCGTTTGCACACGCTGCCGGCGCACGCAGTTCTGGCCCTGCGTCAAACTTGGCCTTAAGCTGCGCGGGCCGTAATGGCCGTTACTGTGTACGGAGGAGGTGCCCATGCGAATTCTGTTGGTCGAAGACAATCGTGACATTCTGGCCAATCTGGCTGATTACCTTGGGCTCAAAGGCTACACCGTGGATTGCGCACAGGATGGGCTGTCAGGCCTGCACCTGGCTGCCACCGAACACTACGACCTGATCGTGCTCGACATCATGCTGCCTGGGATTGACGGCTACACCTTGTGCAAGCGCCTGCGCGAAGATGCTCGACGAGACACGCCAGTGATCATGCTGACCGCTCGCGATCAGCTTGATGATCGTCTGCAAGGTTTCAAGTCCGGCGCCGATGATTATCTGATCAAGCCTTTCGCCCTGTCCGAACTGGCTGCGCGGATCGATGCAGTCATGCGTCGGGCTCAGGGCGGCGGTCGGCGCAACTTGCAGGTTGGCGATCTCAGTTACGACCTCGATACGCTGGAAGTCACCCGCGAGGGTCGTCTGCTCAAGCTCAACCCGGTGGGTCTGAAATTGCTCGCGGTATTGATGCAGAAAAGCCCGCACGTGCTGCGTCGGGAGATTCTTGAAGAAGCGCTGTGGGGCGATGATTGCCCGGACAGCGACAGCCTGCGCAGCCATGTCCACCAGTTGCGTCAGGTGATCGACAAGCCTTTCGCCAAACCTTTGCTGCAGACGGTGCACGGTGTGGGTTACCGCCTGGCCGAGGGTCGTGATGGAGTTTAGACAAAGCCTCGCCCAGCGGATCATTATCGCTTTTGCGTTGATGAGTGCATTGGTCGCAGGAGCCTTCGCCATGGGTATTGTGGCGACCGTGCACCTGGTGGAAGAAAAACTGATCTCGGCAGGCTTGGGGGGCGACCTTCAGCGGCTGTTGTTAATGGACAGTGTCTCGGACTGGAGCCACCGTCCCGAGCCGGACCAGCTGTTTTATTTCAGTGGGGGGCCGGGCGACTTCGATGTGCCTAAAGACCTTCGGCATCTTGACTCGGGGTTTCATGAAGTATTCCGCGATCAGCTGTCGTATCACGCCATGGTCGAGATCGTCGACGGTAGACGTTATGTGCTGCTGCAAGACCAGAGTGATTTCGAGGAACGCGAGCGGGTGCTGTTTGCGGTGGTGCTGGTGGGCTTCGTCCTGAGCCTGGCACTGGCGGTGTTCCTCGGCTGGATACTGGCACGCAAAGTAATGGCACCCGTGGTTCGGCTGGCGCGGCAAGTACGCCATCGCGATCAGTTGTTGGGGCTAGCGCCACCGTTGGCGCCGGATTACGCGGCCGATGAGGTGGGTGAGCTCGCCGTGGCCTTCGATGCTACGCTCGGGCGTCTGCGCCAGGCGTTGACCCGCGAGCGTTTGTTCACCAGTGACGTTAGTCACGAATTGCGGACGCCGCTGATGGTGCTGGCCAGCTCCTGTGAATTGCTCCTGGAAAATCCCGGGCTCGACCAACGGGGCAGGGCCCAGGTCGAGCGTATCGCCCGCGCCTGTGGCGAGATGCGTGAACTGGTACAAACCTTTTTGATGCTGGCGCGCACTCAGCGTGAAGACGTCAACGTGGCGCCGCAACAGAACCTCTGTCAGGTTGCTGACGGCCTGCTCAATCTGTGGCGCGAGCCTATCGAAGCGAAGGGTCTGACGCTGCTGTTCGAGCCGGGCAACCCGCCCGACACGGTTTACAACGCCACGCTGCTGCATGCGGTGATGGGTAATCTGCTGCGAAACGCGCTGCACTACACCGAGCAGGGCTTTATCCGTCTGACCCTCACGCCGAGCGGATTCGCCGTCGAGGACAGTGGGGTAGGCATTCCCGAAGAAAAACGCGAGGCCATGTTCGAGCCCTTTGTCCGCGGTGCCGAAAAGCGTGGCGAAGGTCTGGGGTTGGGCCTTTCGTTGGTGCAGCGGATTTGTGAGAACCAGGGCTGGACTGTCAGCCTGACGAACATGGAACCCCATGGTTGCCGATTCCAGGTAGACCTGATCCAGGGGCAGTGACTTTTCCAGCGAACAATCCGCCCATCGAAATCGGTTAAGCTGTAAAATCTCGAAATAATTCGACATTTTACATGACAATTTTTTCACAAAGACATGACCTGACCGTGACACCTGGCTCTCTAGGCTGGTGTCATCAGAAGTTCAGGAGTCCTTGATGATGGCTGGCCCGATCAAACTAGATTTTTCAGACAAGTACGACGACGAACACGCAAAGCGTTATTTCCAGAAACACCAGGACGGCCTCGGCCGACGCTTGTCCCATCAGCGTGACGAGCAGCTGGGGCGGAAGGCGTTGGCCTTGGCAGGCGACCCGGGTCTGGTACTGGACCTGCCGTGTGGCGCAGGGCGTTTCTGGCCAATGCTAGCGGAGAAACCCAATCGGGTAATCATCGGCGCCGACAACTCCGAGTCCATGTTGAAAGTTGCGCAGCAACTGCAGCCCGCTGACGTGGTGAAGCGAGTCCAACCCCTGCACACCTCTGCATTCGATATCGCATTGCCGGACAACGCCGTCGACAGCATTTTTTGCATGCGTTTGTTGCATCACGTCGGTGACGCCCAGCATCGACTGGCCATTTTGCGTGAGTTCGAACGTGTCACCCGCGACAGCGTGATCATTTCCCTGTGGGTAGACGGCAATTTCAAAGCGTGGAAACGCAAACGCTCAGAGCAAAGGCGTGGCCAGGTAGGCTACCAGAATCGATTTGTGTTACCGGCTGCTACGGTCGAAAAGGAATTCGAGCAAGCGGGCTTCCGTATCCAGGAACAACTGGACTTCATACCGCTCTATGCCATGTGGCGGGTTTACGTATTACGCAAGAGGTAAAGCGATGGCAGTGCAGTGTGCAGCAGGGACTGATGATGCTTCCCAGGAACGGTTTGATTACTTCTGGAGTCAGCGTGGCGAATGGGTAGAAGAGCCCAACGTGCGTCGCGGCGGCGAAAGTGGTGTGCAGCGTATAAAGGGCAGTGATGGGCAATTGCTTTACGCCAAACGTCAGACTGGCCATATATATCGCAGCTGGCTGCACCCGTTTGGCCGACCGACGGTGCTGCGCGAACAGGATGCGTTGATTGGTTTGCGTCAGATCGGCGTCCGAGTGCCTGAAATGGTCTTCTGCGGAGCCCAGCGTGACCCGGTGCATAAATGGCGCGCTTTGCTGGTAACAAAGTCACTCGACGGTTTCGAAGAAATCGAAAAATGGTATGCCGGTGGGGGGCGCGAGCGTCACGGTGAAGCCGTGCACGATCGGGTTCTTAAAGATCTGGCGGACAATCTCTCACGGATGCATAAAGGCCGTTGGCAGCACAGCTGTATCTACATCAAGCACGTTTTCGTGCGAGTTACCGGTGAAGGCGACGGCGCGCAGGTCGAAGTCGCTCTGATCGACCTGGAAAAATGCCGGCAGCGCCTGACCGCCTACCAGGCTGCTTCCCATGACATGAAGCAATTGCGCCGCCATTCGTCGTTCAGCACTGTTGACTGGAAGAAACTCGTCTACTTTTACGAGACGGCGTTTGGCAGCGCTATCAAAGGTTTATAGCGATGAAACTAGAAATTGCACGAGGTTTGTTCCTGGTTGGAGCCTTGGCAGTTGCTTCTCTGGCGATGGCGGCTTGGGAGCAGCCGCGTACGCAAGTCTTCAGTTCATTCAATGAGGACGCCAGTTGTCCCTTGCCGCGCATTGCCAAAGCATCCGTGGCCACTCAGCCCGATCATGACCTGCTGTTATTCGTGTTCGGGCTTTCTCAAGGATTGAAGCCATAAACTTGATAAGATTCAAGCCCCGATAAAAGGCCCTGCACATGCGAGGCCTTTTTTTGCCTGGAGCTTTAGCGCAGGCCCTTTTCAGGTTTGTCGGGCTTGGCCAACAACGTGTAGACACACGGCAATACGAAAAGGGTGAACAAGGTTCCGATCGACATCCCGGTGGCGATGACCGTGCCAATGTCAAACCGGCTGACCGCCCCCGCGCCGGTGGCGATGATCAGCGGCACCATGCCGAATACCATGGCGGCCGTGGTCATGAGTACTGGGCGCAGACGAATCGCCGCCGCTTCTTCCACTGCTTCGCGCGCTGACAGCCCCTTGTCCTTGCGCAGCTGATTGGCGAATTCGACGATCAGGATCCCGTGTTTGCTGATCAGGCCAATCAACGTCACCAGCCCCACCTGGGTGTAGATATTCATGCTTGACCAGCCCAGGAACAGCGGAATCAGCGCGCCGCAAATAGACAGTGGCACGGTCACCAGGATCACCAACGGATCGCGGAAACTTTCGAACTGTGCCGCCAGCACCAGGAAAATGATCGCCAGCGCCAGGGCGAACGTTACCCATAGCGCACTGCCTTCCTGCACGTATTGGCGCGACGCACCGGCGTAGTCGATCGCAAACCCGGCTGGCGCCTCTTCCTGTGCGATCTGGCGCACGGTATCGAGGGCTTCACCCATACTCACCAGCGGCACTCCGGAAAGGATGGCCGAGTTGAGCTGCTGGAACTGGTTCAGCTGCCGTGGTCGCGCCCGGTCGGTCACAGTGATCAGGGTGGACAGGGCCAGCAGCTCACCTTGGGTGTTCTTCACGTAGTAATTGTTCAGCCAGTCGGGGTTGTCGCGGAAGGGCCGTTCCACCTGCGCAATCACTTTGTAGCTGCGACCTTCGATGGTAAACCGGTTGATCTCCGCTTCGCCCAGCAGCGTCGCCAGTGTGCCTCCAAGGTCTTGCATGGACACACCCATCTGCGCAGCCTTGGCGCGGTCAATATCAACCACCACTTCAGGTTTGTCGAACGCCAGGTCGACGTCGACGAAGGCAAATTTGCCCGATTCCATGGCGCGCTTCTTCACCCGGTCCATCACCTGCAGCAGCGACTCGTAGTCGCCGGCGGTATTGATCACGAACTGAAACGGTAAGCCTTCACCGGTGCCAGGCAGAGAAGGCAGGTTGAAGCCGAAAATCTGCAAGCCCGGGATGCTCTCCAGTTTCGCCTGCACTTGCGGCAGGATCTGCATCTGCGTGCGGTCGCGCTCATTCCAGGGTTTCAGGAGAAAGCCGCCAATGCCCGATTGCACGCCAGTGGCGCCATTGATCTGGAATGATGAGTAGTACTCCGGGAACGCTTTGAAGATGTCGATGAACTCGTCGGTGTAGGCATTCAAGTAGTCGAGGTTGGTCGGTTGTGGAGCGCTGGCCAGCATGAAAATGATCCCTTGGTCCTCGTCTGGCGCCAGTTCCGACTTGGTGAATTTGAGCAGCACCGGAATAAGGCACAGCACGATCACCGCAAACACCAGTACCACCGGCCGAGTATTCAGCGTGCCGTGGAGCATGCGCTGGTAGCGACGCTTGAGGCCTTCAAAAATCAGATCCAGGCGATGCGCGAGGCCACTGGGATTTTCGTCATGGCGGAGCAAAAATGCGCACATCATCGGCGACAGGGTCAGGGCGACGACGCCGGAAATCACCACCGCGCCCGCCAGGGTCAGGGCGAACTCCTTGAACAGTGCGCCGGTCAGGCCCGTGAGAAATCCGATCGGTGCGTAAACCGCCGCAAGGGTGATGGTCATCGAGACCACCGGCATGGCGATTTCCCGGGCGCCTTCAATGGCGGCGTCGAAGGGCGTCTTACCTTGCTCAATGTGGCGGTGAATGTTTTCCACCACGACGATTGCATCGTCCACCACCAGCCCGATTGCCAGCACCATGGCCAGCAATGTCAGCAGGTTGATCGAGTAACCCATCATCTGCATGAAAAACATCACCCCGATCATCGACAGCGGAATCGTAACCACCGGAATGACCACCGAACGCAGCGCGCCAAGGAACAGGAACACGACGACGATGACGATCAATACCGCTTCGAACAGGGTTTTTACCACTTCGTCGATCGAGGCTTGAATGAACAGCGTCGCATCGTAGGCAATTTCGCCTTTGAGATTCGGCGGCAGCTGGGCGTTCAGGTCCGGCATGATCTTGCGCACTTCCTTGATCACGTCCAGCGGATTGGCGCCCGGAGTCGCCTTGATGCCGATGTACACCGAAGGCGTGCCACCAAACGAACTGATGGTGTCGTAGTTTTCCGCCCCCATTTCGACCCGTGCTACATCGCTTAGCAATACGCGGCTGTCGCCGTCGACCTTCAGCGGAATCGCGGCAAAGGCTTCGGCGGATTTCAGCTCGGTATTTGCGTTGATACTGGTGACCACGTATTCGCCTTTTACTTCGCCCGCTGCGGAGAGGAAGTTGTATTGGCGCACGGCATTGGTCACGTCGCTGGCACTCAAGCCGAACCCGGCGAGTTTCACCGGGTCCAGCCAAAGGCGCATGGCGAACACCTGATTGCCGAGAATCTCGGCTTCGGCCATGCCCGGCAGGGTGGCGAGTTTTGGTTGAATTACCCGCGAAAGGTAATCGGTGATCTGCGGGTTGCTCAGCTCCTCGCTGAAGAAACTGATGTACATCAGCGCCGAGGCATCCGCCGCTTCCTTGCTCAATACCGGATCTTCAGCGTCCTGCGGCAGCTGGTTCTTGACCTCGTTGGCCTTGGCCAGCAGCTCGGTGAACAGCCGGTCGCTGTTGGCGCCGATGCGCGCGTAGATCGAGATCACCGAGAAGTTCTGGCGACTGACCGACGTCATGTAGTCGATGCCCTCGGCGCTGGCTAGGCTCTGCTGCATCGGCTGGGTGATGTAGCCCTGAATGGTTTCGGCGTTGGCGCCAGGATAGGCGGTAGTTACCGTGATCAGGGCGTTTTCCATTTGTGGAAATTGGCGCAGCGGCAACTTACTCCACGCCTGGAAGCCGAGCAAAACAATCAACAGGCTGACTACGGTGGCGAGCACCGGGCGACGGATAAACGGGTCGGTAAATGCCATGGGATTCCTTGATCAGTCCGCACGCGGCAGGCTGTTCTGCTCGGCAAAGGTTTTGTCGTCGCTGATCGCAATCTGCGCGCCGTTGTCCAGTTTGATCTGGCCGGCGGTCACTACTTTTTCGCCGTTTTGCACACCCCTTGTGATTATTACCAGGCCGTCGCGGCGTTCTCCGGTTGCTATGAAGCGCCGTTCGGCGATCAAAATCGGCTGGCCTTTGTCGTCTTTTTCCAGGCTGCCATCCTCGGCTTTTTTCTGCGCGACCACATACAGCGAATTGCCGTAAAGGGTGTAAGTGATCGCGCTTTCCGGGACGACGACGCGGGGTTGGGGATCGGGCAGCAACACTTCCAGGCTGGCAAACATGCCCGGTAGCAATTTACCGTCAGGGTTGGCCAGGGTCGCGCGCACCTGAACGTTGCGCGTGCTGTTTTCGACTTTCGGATTGATTGCGCTGATGCTGCCGGGGAAGCTTTGCGTGGGGTATGCCGAAACGATGAGCTGGATCGGTTGGCCGACAGCGATCTTCGGAATCGACTGCTCGGGCAGGAAAAAGTCGACGTAGAGACTGCTGAGGTCTTGCAGCGTGGCGATCATGGTGCCAGTGGCGACGTAATCACCGATGTCGACTTGGCGAATGCCGATCGTGCCGCTGAACGGCGCGACGATGCTTTTTTTGCCAAGCGCGGCCTTGAGCTGGTTGACCGAAGCTTTGCTTTTTTTCTGCACCGCCGACAGTCGGTCGAACTCGCCTTTGGAAATGGCCTGGCTGCCGACCAGTTGGCTACCGCGACCGTAGTCGAGCTGGGCCAGACCGAGGTCGGCCTGCGCGGTTTCCAGCAAGGCACTTTCCACGGCGCTGTCGAGTCGCAAGAGGGGCTGCCCGGCCTTGACCTTCTGCCCTGACTCGAATTGCAAGTCGATGACAGTACCGTCGGTTTCCAGGCTCAGGTCCACACCCTGCAGCGCCTTGAGCGTTCCGACGGTGGGCAGACGCGCTTGCCAGGGCCGTTCGGTGGCAGTAGCTACGGCAACATTGATCGGCGGTTTAGGCGCGGAAAAGCCCTGGATCATCGTATAGATGGAATAGGCTTTGTAAGCGCCCAGGACGAGGACGATCAGCAGAACAATACCCAACATGATCAGCATGCGGCGACGCAGCATATTTTCCAGTTCCTTGGAGAAATCAGGCAAGACAGGCGGGCACATTACTCCGAGTCAGAAGGGGTTTCCAGCGGGTAGAAGGGGACGGCCGACTTGCAAGTTTGCACGAACAGCACGGACATGTGTTGAGGGGGGCTGTGGTGAGGGGGCTTGCCTGCGGTGAGGGGGGGACTGTGGTGAGGGGGCTTGCCCCCGTTGGGTCGCGAAGCGATCCTGAAACCTGCAGACTCAATGTACCAGGCGCACCGCGTGCGAGGTTTTTACGACGGCTGCGCCGCCGAACGGGGGCAAGCCCCCTCGCCACAGAAACAAGTGATTAGATCAGATGAAGATGGTTGTCCCGGAGCCCTGCGGGCAGGTCCAGCGGTGAGGGGGGGGTGCCTGTGGTGAGGGGGGCTTGCCTGCGGTGAGGGGGGATGTAGTGGTCAACTAATCCCGGACACGACGTTAAGTTTTTCCTCGGCCCGCGCTGGTGCCAACCCATCGTTGAATTGATGAGGTCGAATCCAGTTGTACCGATGCATCAAAAAATGGCTGATATCGCGCTGTGCTTCCTGCGCAGTTCGATAGCCCACGGTTGGTATCCATTCTGTTTTCAAGCTGCGAAATACGCGCTCCATCGGTGCGTTATCCCAGCAGTTTCCTCGTCGACTCATGCTCTGGCGCATACGGTATCGCCACAACCGCTGGCGAA
>NZ_CABVGX010000031.1 GCF_902497625.1 Pseudomonas fluorescens
AAAAGATCGCAGCCTTCGGCAGCGCCTACGCTGGAATGCGTAACCCTACAGGAGCTGCCGAAGGCTGCGATCTCTTGATCTTCAGCCAATAAAAAGCCCCGTCACACGACAGGGCTTTAACTTGCAGCTTGCAGCCTGAAACTAACCGCTGCCCTTAAAACACCACCCCTTGGCTACGCAGGTAATCGTCATACGTACCGCTGAAGTCAATCACGCCGCTTGGGCTCAGCTCGATGATGCGGGTGGCCAGGGACGATACGAATTCACGGTCGTGGCTGACGAAGATCAGCGTGCCCGGGTAGTTTTCCAGCGCCAGGTTCAGCGCTTCGATGGATTCCATGTCCAGGTGGTTGGTCGGTTCGTCCATGATCAGCACGTTCGGCTTTTGCAGGATCAGCTTGCCGAACAGCATGCGACCCTGTTCACCACCGGAAATGACCTTGACCGATTTGAGAATCTCGTCGTTGGAGAACAGCATGCGGCCCAAGGTGCCGCGAACGATTTGTTCGCCACCCTGGGTCCACTGGCCCATCCAGTCGAACAGGTTGCAGTCGTCTTCGAAATCGTGCGCGTGGTCTTGGGCGTAATAACCCAGTTCCGCAGCGTCGGTCCACTTGACGGTACCGGCATCCGGAGTCAGTTCGTTGACCAGGGTACGCAGCAGGGTGGTTTTACCGATACCGTTCGGACCGATGATCGCCACGCGCTCGCCAGCTTCAACCTGGAAGCTGAAATCCTTGAACAACGTCTTGCCGTCAAAGCCTTTGGCCATGCGCTCGACGATGACCGCCTGACGGTGCAGCTTCTTGGTTTGTTCGAAGCGGATGAACGGGCTCACACGACTCGAAGGCTTGACCTCGGCCAGCTGGATCTTGTCGATCGCCTTGGCGCGGGAGGTGGCCTGCTTGGCTTTCGAGGCGTTGGCCGAGAAGCGGCTGACGAACGATTGCAGTTCGGAAATCTGCGCTTTCTTCTTGGCGTTATCCGACAGCAGCTGCTCGCGGGACTGGGTCGCCACGGTCATGTACTCATCGTAGTTGCCCGGGAACAGACGCAGTTCGCCGTAATCCAGGTCAGCCATGTGGGTGCACACGCTGTTCAGGAAGTGACGGTCGTGGGAGATGATGATCATCAGGCTGGAACGCTGGGTCAGGATATTTTCCAGCCAGCGGATGGTGTTGATGTCCAGGTGGTTGGTCGGTTCGTCGAGCAACAGCACTTCCGGATCGGAGAACAACGCCTGCGCCAGCAACACGCGCAGTTTCCAGCCTGGGGAAACTTCGCTCATCGGGCCAAAGTGCTGCTCAATGCCAATACCCAGGCCCAGCAATAACTCACCGGCACGGGACTCGGCGGTGTAGCCGTCCATTTCGGCGAACTCGGTTTCCAGTTCGGCCACGGCCATGCCGTCTTCTTCGGTCATTTCCGGCAGCGAGTAGATACGGTCGCGCTCGGCCTTGACCTTCCACAGCTCTTCATGACCCATGATCACGGTGTCGATCACGGTAAATTCTTCGTAGGCGAACTGGTCCTGGCGCAATTTACCCAGACGCACGTTCGGCTCGAGCATGACCTGGCCGCCGGACGGCTCGAGGTCGCCACCGAGGATTTTCATGAAGGTCGACTTGCCGCAACCGTTCGCACCGATCAAACCATAGCGGTTGCCCGCACCGAATTTCACCGAAACGTTTTCGAATAGCGGCTTGGCGCCGAATTGCATCGTGATGTTAGCTGTAGAGATCAAAGGTTTTTCCTGTGAAGCATTCAGAGTATCGGGTTGCGGCAGTACCGGTTCAGTACCCGTGTCCGCTGTCCGGAGCACGGGAAATGCATCCCGGTCAGAAGCGCAGGGTCCATCTGGAAATAAGTGGACAGCAGCATGAGGCGCGCTTGGCCCGAGTCGAAGTGTGCCGAGGACGTTTCAAACCGTCATCAACCAAGGGAGGCGCGTAATGTTTGGCGGCGATTGTACTGGTCTGGCTCTGTAAACGATAGGGCGTTAAGGCCGCACGGGTGCATTGGCGGCATGAGTGGACACATTTTCACATTTGAAGGTTAACAGCAGGTTACAGAATGTGACTAAACTAGCCGCCTGATGCCGCATGCCGGCATAGCGAAGGATGCGCCTCAGGAACGCTGGATCGAATTCAGACGCTGCACATGACCCTTGGCCAAATGGGCACGGGCGCAGTTTGTTCACTTCTGACGTGTGACGATCTCCTTGAAACTCATCATCGCTGCTATCTACGTTGTATCGATTGCGTACGTTCATTTACGCGGTCGCGTGCGCCATAAACTGGGCCGTCAACTCAGCGATCACTCGACGTTCCTGGCGCCGATCAATGGTTTCCTGTACCTGTTCTCGAAAATGCCCAACAGGCCTTTCCTCGATCCGGCCGAGTTTCCGGACCTTAGCCCGTTGCAAATCCACTGGGAGGAGATCCGCACAGAAGGGCGGAACCTGCTGCAGGCGGGCGAGATCAAGCGCTCCAGTCAATACGATGATGTCGGCTTCAATTCGTTCTTCAAAACTGGCTGGAAGCGTTTCTATCTGAAGTGGTACGGCGACAGCCATCCTTCGGCGATGAAGCTGTGCCCGCGCACCACCGAACTGGTGCAAAGCATCGGTTCGATCAAGGCCGCTATGTTCGCCGAGTTGCCTCCGGGCTCCAGGCTGGTGCGGCACCGCGATCCGTACGCCGGCTCCTATCGCTATCACCTGGGCCTGGATACACCGAATGACGTGGGTTGCTATATCAATGTCGACGGTGAGCATTATCACTGGCGTGACGGTGAAGCGGTGATGTTCGATGAAACCTTTATCCATTACGCGGAAAACACCACGCAGCAAAACCGGCTTATCCTGTTTTGTGACATTGAGCGACCCATGAAATACAGATGGGCAGCGGCATTCAATCGCTGGTTCAGCCGCAATGTGATGTCAGCGGCGGGCGCGCCCAATAATGAGGGTGACAAAACCGGCGGATTGAATCGTCTGTTCGCGAAAATCTACAAAATCCGTCTGCGGGGCAAAGCGCTGAAGAAGCGTAATCGCACACTGTATTACCTGGAAAAGTGGGCGATCTTTGCCGGGTTGTTGGGGATATTTGTGTTGATTTAATGTCTCGTGGCGTCGGCGTCGGCGTCGGCGTCGGCGTCATCGCGAGCAGGCTCGCTCCCACAGTGATTTTGTAAACGGCGCAGATCAATGTGGGAGCGAGCCTGCTCGCGATGAGGCCCTGATATTCACCTGTTGATTCGGCAGAAATTCAACCACTGGAACGCTTCGAAGCCTTCTTCGCCGGAGCCGCTTTCTCGGTTGTCTTCGCCGCTGCTTTGCCCTTGGTCGCCGGCTTCGCCGGTGCCTTGCCGCCAAGACTGCGTTTGAGCAGCTCGGTCAAATCGATAACATCGGCAGTCTTGCGTTCTTCCTGGCCGGACACGGTCTCCACGTCCTCGATCTTGCCTTCATTGGCTTTCTTGTCCACCAGCGCCATGATTTTGTCTTCGAAACTGTCGCGATAATCCTCGGGGCTCCAGTCGCCGGCCATGTCTTCGACCAGTCGCTTGGCCATCTCCAGTTCTCCCTTGGCCAGTTTCACGTCTTTGACGTCGCTGCCCAGTTCCAGCGTGTCGAGGCTGCGGACTTCTTCCGGCCAGCGCAGCATCACCAACACCATCGAATCTTCCAGCGGCATCAACGCCGCCAGGTGCTGCTTTGTATGTATCACTACATTGGCCAGTGCGACCTTGTTGGTTTGTTTCAGGGTTTCACGCAGCAAAGCGTAAACCTTGCCGCCGCGCTTGTCCGGCGCCAGGTAATAGGGTTTATCGATGTTCTGTAACGGGATCTGTTCACTGTCGACAAACGAGAAAATGTCGATGGTTTGCGTCGACAGCGGGTGCGCCGATTTGATTTCCTCCTCACTGAGCACCACGTAGCGACCCTTTTCATACTGGACGCCTTTGACGATATGCTCTTTGTCGATTTCCTTGCCGGTGACCTTGTTCACCCGCTTGTAGCCTACCGGGTCCATGCTGCGACCATCGAGCCAGTCAAAGTCCACCCCCTGTGATGACGTCGCTGAAACCAGCGCCACGGGGATATGGACCAGTCCGAAACTGATTGCGCCTTTCCAGATTGCACGTGGCATTGTCGTCTACTCGCAAGTGATGATCAGGTGACCGGCGCCCGCGCGAAAAAGTTTCAGCGGCTTCACCCCAGGCTATACGGGCGGATCAGCGGTACGGTCAAAGGGTGTTACATCTTGCCGGACAGGTTTGGGTTAACAAATCCGAACCCTCGGCGTAGCGTGCTATCCAAGTGCATGCTGCTGACGTAAGCCCATTGAGAGGTTGCCATGAATCGACTTGTGCAAAGCCTTGCCGCGTTGGCGTTTAGTGGTGTGTTGAGTCATTCGGCGCAGGCTGACGCTGTTACGGCGCCTTTATTGCTGGCCCAGAGCCCGACGGGGAGCACCAGTAATCCTTACAACAGCCCGATTCGCCGGGCCAACCCCAACAGCATGCAAGGCACCCAGCCCAGCGCGCCGACGATCCGCGGACCGAACACCGTGCCGGCGCCGCGACCGCCGACGCTGGACAATGGCGGCATTGGCAATCGCTACCCGCGGGACCGCTCGGCGCCCGTCAGCCCGCCTGAATTCATCCCCAATCCACCGCACCGAGACGCACCCACCGGCAACCGTTAAGTCCCAGGCGCTTAGCCTTGCGAACCATTTTGACGACAAAAGGAATCGTGCATGTTGCGTAAAACCCTTCTGGCCACTGTCTGCGCCAGCGCACTGATCACCGCTGCAGCGCCCGTCTTTGCGGCGTCGACACAGGAATTGCAAAGCGAACAGGGGACACTTGAAGTCACCCGGGTCGTCAAGGGTCTTGATCACCCGTGGGCTTTGGCGTTTTTGCCTGATCAACAGGGCATGCTCGTAACCGAGCGTCCTGGCAAACTGCGCGTGATCAGTGCTCAGGGCAAATCCTCTGCGCCCATCGAAGGCGTGCCGAAAGTCTGGGCGAAGGGTCAGGGCGGCTTGCTCGACGTGGTGCTCTCGCCGGACTTCAAGCAGGACCGCACGGTCTATCTATCGTATGCCGAAGGCGGCGGTGCCGGCGACAAGGCCGGCACGGCGGTCGGTCGCGGGCAATTGTCTGAAGACCTGAAGACGCTCAACAATTTCAAAGTCATCTTCCGCCAGGAGCCCAAGCTCTCGGTTGGCAATCACTTCGGCTCAAGACTGGTGTTCGATCGCGATGGTTACCTGTTCATCGTTCTGGGCGAAAACAACGACCGGCCGACGGCGCAGGACCTCGACAAACTGCAAGGCAAGGTGGTGCGAATATTCCCGGACGGCAAGGTGCCCGACGACAATCCCTTCGTCGGTCAGAGCGGCATACGTCCGGAAATCTGGTCCTACGGCCAACGCAACCCACAAGGCGCCGCGCTCAATCCATGGACTGGGGTGCTCTGGGAAAACGAGCACGGCCCTCGTGGCGGTGACGAAATCAACATTATCGAGCGCGGCAAGAATTATGGCTGGCCCACGGCAACCCACGGCATCAACTATTCAGGCCAGCCGATACCCGAAGCCAGTGGCAAAACGGCCGAGGGCACCGTCGCACCGCACCACGTTTGGGAAAAATCACCCGGTCTGAGCGGCATGGCGTTCTATGATGCCGATAGATTCAAGCCGTGGCAGCACAACGTGTTCATCGGAGCTCTGGTCAGTCAGGAGCTGATCCGTTTGCAGTTCGATGGCGACCGCGTGGTGCATGAGGAGCGCTTGATGGGTGAGCTCAACAAGCGCATTCGCGACGTCCGCCAAGGTCCGGATGGCTATTTGTACGTGCTGACCGATGATGCCGATGGCGAGCTGCTCAAAGTCGGCCTGAAATAGCACATCGCCCCCGATCCTGTAGCAGCTGGCGC
This sequence comes from Pseudomonas fluorescens, assembly GCF_902497625.1. Lineage (GTDB taxonomy): Bacteria > Pseudomonadota > Gammaproteobacteria > Pseudomonadales > Pseudomonadaceae > Aquipseudomonas > Aquipseudomonas fluorescens_BQ. Next base: position 5,948 of record NZ_CABVGX010000031.1, read on the forward strand.
AGCCTGCGTCCGGCTGCATCCGCCTGCGCAACCGCCGTAGTCCATGCCTCACGGCGCATCTGATGAATCGCATTCCAAAACGCTCAACTGCGAAAGAGCCCGCAGCCGACCAATCTCACGCGCGCAACTCCCGGTCGTGCAAACCCCGGACCACCAGATACAGCAACGGCCCGACCGACACAAAAACCGCCGTGATCACCATATAAGGCAAGACCGACCAACCTGACTGCCCACGCTTGCGCGCGTCTTTGTACATCCAGATCGCGGCCAGTGTTGCCAGCAAGTAAAGATCGATCACCACCTGCGCAGTATCAGGCCGGGACATCAGGCTGATGCCGAAGTCGATCAACGACTGCTCGGCTTGAAGCATTACTGAAAGGGTATAACCAGTAAATGCGATCAAGACAAGCAGTGGCAGGGCGACAGATTTCATGGTGATCTTCCTTGGGTACATGGATAAAAGTCAGCGATCGAGTCAAGCCAACACTGGCCTTAAAAACGTTCGCTCATAACTGACGATAAACTTCTTTTCGACCAACAACGCTACCAGCGCCATACTTTCCGTGTCAGTCATGGCGATGTGACGGTAACTTTCATAGTCCGCAAGCGAAGGAAAACTGAACAGGCAATAGGCAACATTGCTCGCGCCCTCGGAGGGTAAAAAGTACCCGTGATGCGTGCCGCCGAGTCGCTCTACGATGCGTAGCCAAGCCTTTGCATAAGCTTCAAATTCCGACAGTTGATAGGGGTCGATCACATATCTGACGTGGCAGGTAATCAAATCAGGCGCTCCTGTAGGTTATTCCTGAACTGCTTTCTCGACTGCCTTCGAAGCCGACCATACTCGGTAACGAACCTCGACGTCCTTGGGCGCATAAACAACAATCGGCAACTTGCTGTTGTAGCGCAACATGAAGCCGTCACCCACCACCGGCACGAACTCGTTCCTGCGTTCGCCATCGGGACACGCCATTCGGGTGCTCATCGGGCCGATCACGGTTTCCAATCGATAGAACGGATAACCCCAACCTTCGAGATTTTTCTCCTCGAGCATGCCGCCCAAGCGCTGACGGTTGCAGTCTACGGTCAACATTCTGCCTGCAAGGATTTCGACCTGGAGGCTGTCTTCGCGGGTTTGCGGAGCAAGATGAATGACTTGGCGAGTGAAGCCATCCTCAGGCTTGGGGAAGGGTGCAAATTTTTCAAGCGGCGCGGCGTCAGCGAATGGGGACAGCGCAGCAGCGATCAGCCCAACGGTAGTGACACAGGTCAGTGAACCCATGTTGCCTCCTTGCATGTAGGTGAGGTCAGCGGATACTGACCTGACAGGCTGCATTCTCACTGCCGTTTACTGGCAATGCAAACAAGAGTAGCGGTTTGCAAAATGCACGGACCTAAAGCTGCAATCTTGCAAATTGCATGAGCTTCTCGACGGGTAATTCGGCTAAGTCCTTGATTCGTCGATGACCTGCAGTGCAAAGATTGAGGCATGTTTTATGCTGTAAGTGTCTGTTGAAGCTGACCGGATTTATACAGAGCCAGCATTGATCATTAATTGGCTATCTCACATTTAGGAGAGTACTGCCATGTTCCTGTCTGCCTTGGAAATTCGTAACATTGTTGAAACAGGTTTTTTACCGAAACGCTGCCAATGCACGCTATCACCCGACCTGCAGATGACGGTCAAAGTGTTTGCTGACACGCGGACTGAACAGGTCGACCTCTTGGTGACCGGCATCAATGCCAGCAAGCTCAACAGCAGCCGCGCGATCAGTGATCTCATTGCTGGCCTGCGCTCCGACTTGCAACATCAGACGAACGCTCAGCTTCTGCACCCGAACAGGCACGCCCTTTAAACGCCCGTCGACGCTGCATCTCAGTCAGTTTTGCAGCCAACAGGCTTCCGACAGTTTGCGGTAAGTGATCTGCGCAGGTCGGCCGGCGGAGTCGATGTACTTCATATGGGCTGACACGACTTCACATTCCACTGTCGGCGGCTCGGTCAGGGAAATGACCTTGGCCACGTGAAGCGGCATTCCATATCGATAGGACGGCGTGCCGGTCGAGTCATCTTCCGACGCGTTAGACGCACCGACGGATACGGTGCCTGCCAGGGCGGCAGCAATTAACAAAGCATGCGTTTTCATGAAAGTTCTCCATGGCGGACAATGAGTCAGCTCGACGCTGGGTCGGGCGTGCCGCACTGGGCGTCAGAGATCTCTGAGGGCGTGCGGTCCAGGAATTTTTGGACAGGGATGTTAAGCGATGGTTAACGTTTCGGGGATCGCGCTCACACGCGAGATGGGCAAGATCCAGATGCGCTCTCGCTGGCAGGCTCCGCTCGCCACCCTGAATCGGGTTCAGCGCTGAATCCCGCTACAATTAGAGTTCCGCAGTACATCCAACGGGAACCCTGAGCTCCAGGGTGGGAGCGAAGCGTGCTCGCCAACAGGACTTCGCTTCAGTGTAGAGCGAGCTGCTGCCGATAGGGCAGATCCGGCCCTGTTTTGCTGCAGGTCAGCGCTGCAGCCTGCACTGCAAACCGCAGCATCTCGTCGAGCTGCTCCCGGCTCAACCGGCTCACGCCTGCAATCGAATCCAGCTCATGCTCGGTCAGCCAGGTTATCAGGGCGGCTTGAAACGTATCGCCGGCACCCACGGTGTCGGCAATGCTCACAGTGCATGCCGGCACTGACCATGAACCGTGCTGACGGCTGAACACTGACGCGCCGTCGCCACCACGGGTCAGAAATACCAGCTGACAGCGGTGCTGCAGCCAGCCTTCGATAATTCGCTGGGGATCCTGTCCGGGATACAGCAGGCTCAAGTCTTCGTCGCTGACCTTGATCAGGTCTGCGAGGGCAACCAACGTGGCCATGCGCGAACGCCATACCTCAATGTCCGGTTCGGGATTGAGCCGCACATTCGGGTCGAGGCTGATCAGGCGTTTGCCGCTTTCGCGTTGCACCAGTTCCAGAAGGGTGTCGGCGATCGGTTGCACCACCAGCGAAAACGAACCGATGTGCAGTCCGCGTATTTCCGGGCCCAAGTGCGGCAGGTGTTCAGCCTTCAACTGCCGATCCGCACAGCCTTCACCGCGAAAGCTGTAGTGGGGTGAGCCATTGGCGCCGACTGCAACCATCGCCAGCGTGGTGGGCGCGACGGAGTCGATGAGGTAGTCCGGGCGCACGCCTTCTTCCTGCAAGACCTGTTGCAAGCGACGGCCCAGATAGTCCGTAGACAGACCGGCAAACAGCGCGGCGTCGACGCCCAGGCGGCGCAAACCTACCGCGACGTTGAACGGCGAGCCACCGGCAATGGCCTTGAAACTGATTTTTGAGGCCAGCCCGCTGGCGTCTTCTTCACTGAAAAAATCAAACAGCGCTTCGCCACACACCAGATACATAATTGCTCGCTCTTCAGAGGGTTGCGACATGCTGTTGATAGCGTTCATAGGCCTGCTGACAGACCGCCACATTGTCCGGGATCGGCCGGGTTTCGCTGGCCGGATCGAGTTTTACGCAGCGCTCGCACAACTGCGCGAGACTTTCTTCATGGCCATTTTCCCGGAACACGCACCACGCCGCCTGAATCGCCGCGCCGAGGGCGGCGGCTTCGCTTTGCTCGGTGCAGATGACCGGGGTATTCATGATGTCGGCGACAATCTGCCGCCATACTGCGCTTTTCGAGCCGCCGCCGGTCAGGCAGATGCGGCGGCTTTGTAATCCATTGTGGCGCAACAGGTCCAGCCCGTAGCGCAAACCGAAGGTGGTGCCTTCGACGACGGCGCGACACAGGTTGGCCTGCGTCAGGTTGGTCATGGTCAAACCGTGCAGACTAGCGGTGGCGTGGGGCAGGGCGGGGACGCGTTCACCGTTGAAGAACGGCAGCATGCACACGCCCTCGGCACCGATTGGTGCTTGCGCGACTCGATCGTTGAACGTGTCGATGTCGAGGTCGAACAGTTCGCGAATCACGCCGGTGGCGTTGGTCAGGTTCATCGTGCAGATCAGCGGCAGCCAGCCACCGCTGGATGAACAGAACGTCGCGACCGAGGCGTCGGGGCTGACGGTCGGCTGGTCTGCGTAGGCATACACCGTGCCCGAGGAACCCAGGCTCATGGTGATTGCGCCGGGGTGGATATTGCCAGTGCCGATCGCCCCCATCATGTTGTCGCCGCCACCGCTGGAGACCTGCGCCTGCGGGTTGATCCCCAGATGCGCGGCGATTTCAGGCAGGATCGTGCCAACCGCTTGCTGCGCGTCAATCAGTTGCGGCAGCGCAGCCTGCAGGCGTCCGTCGGGATCGATGTGACGTAGCAGCTCCATATCCCACTGGCGGCTGCGCACGTTGAAGTAGCCGGTGCCGGAGGCATCGCCGTATTCACTGCAGGCGCGGCCGGTGAGCCAGAAGTTCAGATAGTCGTGGGGCAACAGAACGTGGGCGATGTGGGCAAAAACATCGGGGTGGTGCTCTTTGGTCCACAGTAGTTTCGAGACGGTGTAGCCCGGCGCGATCACCACCCCGAGGCGATCCAGCGAACCCTGTTCGCCGCCGAGGTGCGTGAGCAGCCGATCGTTTTGCGCGGTGGATTCGGTGTCGCACCACAACTTGGCCGGACGTAATGGCTGCCCTTGCGCATCCAGCAAAACCAGACCGTGTTGCTGGCCGGAGACGCCAATGCCGAGTATATCCCGGCCATCGACATCGGCCGCGACCAGTGCCAGGCGAGTCGCCAGGGTGAATGCCTCCAGCCATTGCGAAGTGCCCTGCTCGCGGCAGCCGTTGGCGCCGATGATCAACGTGTGCGCGGCGGCACCCTGGCCCAAGACCTGTCCGCTGCGGGCATCCAGGACAATGGCTTTGGTGCCTTGGGTGCCGCAGTCAATGCCGAGGAATAGTTGTTGGTTTGCCATGGTGGATCCTTGGAGTGTCAGGTCAATCTGGGTGAAGCCAATCGCGAGCAGCCTCACTCCCACATTGGATGTTCGGTGGACACGGACTTTGGTACGACTTCGATCCTTGTGGGAGCGAGCCTGCTCGCGATAGCGCTATCCAGTCCCCGCAATAATCAAGCCAGCACCCGCTCAAGCGTCTGCGTCACGCCCACATCCCGCAGGCTGTTACAGCACCACTCAAACGCCGCGATGAACTCCGCTGATTGTGGAATGATCGTGCCGAAGATTTCCTCAACCTGCAGCAGCCTCTGCGTGATCAACGCATCGTCGGCTACCATCGCCTGGCAAAATGCTGCGCGAGGATCCGGGACGGTGTAGGTGACGCCATTCTCATCAACTCCCTTCAAATAGAGCGCCCAGGCCGCCACCACCAACGCCGCGCGCCGGGTATCACGGCCTTCGGCAATCAGCCGGTTGATCGTCGGCACGGTGAACTTGGGAAATTTTGACGAGCCGTCGGAGCACACGCGCTCAAGCTGATCGGCAATCGCCTGATTGGAGAAACGCGCCACCAGGGTGTTCTTGTATTCCGTCAGGTCGATTCCCGGCACTGGTGACAACTGAGGCGTCACGTCCAGGTCCATGTACGCGCGCATGTATCGCACAAACAGTGGGTCGTTCATGGTCTCGTGGACGAAGCGATAGCCCTTCAAAAACCCCAGATAGGTCAATGCCAGATGGCTGCCGTTGAGCAGTTTGATCTTCATCTCTTCGTATGGCGTGACGTCGTCGGTGAACTGCACACCGACCTTTTCCCAGGCTGGACGTCCATTGACGAACGCGTCTTCCAGCACCCACTGCACGAACGGCTCGCACACCACCGGCCAGGCATCGTCGAGCGCGTGTTTGTCGGCCAGCTGCAGGCGATGTTGGGTGCTGGTCATTGGCGTGATGCGGTCGACCATCGCATTCGGAAAACTGACGTTGCTATCGATCCAGTCGCGTAACGCCGGATCGCGCAGGGCCGCGAAAGCCAGCAGCGCCTTGCGCGTGACGGCGCCGTTGTGCGGCAGGTTATCGCAGGACATCAGCGTGAATGCTGGCGTGCCGGCGGTGCGGCGTTTGGTCAAGGCTGCGCAGAGAAAACCGAACACTGTTTCAGGTTGGTCCGGATGGGCCAGGTCGTGCTGGATCTGCGGCAAGTGCGCCATGAATTCGCCGTTACTGTCGTCGATGCAATAGCCGCCTTCGGTGATGGTCAGCGAGACAATGCGAATCTCGGGACTGGCGAGTTTGTCGATCAGCGCCTGGGCACCGTCCTCGGCCAGCAGCATGTCGCGAATCGCGCCGATGACGCGCACTTCGGTGTCTTCGCTGTCGCCCAGCTCGAACAGGGTGAACAGGTAATCCTGCTCGCGCAAATCGTCGCGGGCGCGGCGGTCTTCGGCGCGCAGGCCAACCCCGCAAATCGCCCAGTCGAGGCCTTCGCCGGTGTTCATCAAGGCATCGGTGTACCAGGCCTGATGCGCGCGGTGGAAACCGCCGACGCCGATGTGCGCGATGCCTTGGCGGATTTCGCTGAGGGTGTAGGCGGGCAGCATCACTTCAGGTGCGAGGTGGTGCAGGTTCGGTTTATTGAGTTTCATCACAGGCTCTCTGGAATCAGGCAGCAACGCGCAGCGGACGAGTCAGCGCCACGCCGTCGGCATCGAATAAATGGCAGTGTTCGGCGTCCAGGTGCAGGCTCAGGGTTTCGCCGTAACGGCTGGCGAGGTCGCCGCGTACGCGCATCGTCAGTGCTTCACCGGCGGTGGTGATGAGGTGGCAGAAGGTGTCGCTGCCCAGTCGTTCGCTGACGTCAGCGGTGACTTGCAGCGTGCAATCGCCGGGTTGGGCCAGTTGCAGATGTTCCGGTCGAATACCCAATGTCACGGCGCCGCCGACATTGAGACTGGCGCCGCTCAACGGCAGGTTGATGCGCGTGCCGGCGTCCAGCAGGACTTCGCAGTGCTGGCTGTCCACGCGGGTGAGTTTGCCTTTGAGGAAACCCATTTTCGGCGTGCCGAGGAAACCCGCGACAAACAGGTTGGCGGGTTGATGATAGAGGTCCAGCGGGGAGCCGACCTGCTCGACCTTGCCGCCGTTCAAGACCACCACTTTGTCGGCCATGGTCATGGCTTCGACCTGATCATGGGTGACGTAAATCATGGTGGCCTGCAGGTCTTTGTGCAGGCGCAACAGCTCCAGGCGCATTTGCACGCGCAGCGCCGCATCGAGGTTGGACAGCGGTTCATCGAACAGGAAGATTTTCGGATTACGTACGATTGCCCGACCAATTGCCACGCGCTGGCGCTGGCCGCCAGAAAGTTGTTTCGGCTTGCGTTCAAGCATCGGCCCGAGCTCGAGAATGCGCGCCGCTTCAGCGACTTTTTTCTCCACTTCGGCCTTGGGTACGCCAGCCAGATCAAGCGCGAACGACATGTTTTTGCGCACGCTCATGTGCGGGTACAGGGCGTAGGTCTGAAACACCATCGCCAGATCGCGCTTGGCCGGGCTGACTTCGGTGATGTCGCGGCCATCGAGTTCGATGGTGCCGCCGCTGACTTCTTCCAGGCCGGCGATCAGGCGCAGCAGGGTGGATTTGCCACAGCCCGAGGGGCCGACGAAGACCACGAATTCCTTGTCGTTCACTTCCAGGTCGATGCCTTTGATGATGGAAAAGCCTTCGAAGCCTTTTTGCAGATTCTTGATTTTCAGGTTGGCCATGATCATGGGCCTCCGCAATTTATTATTCGTTTGAGCCTTGCAGGCTTTTTTGTGAGAGCGAGCCTGCTCGCGAATGCGGTGTGTCATTTACCAATGATGGTGACTGACACGGCACCTTCGCGAGCAGGCTCGCTCCCACAGGAAATCGCATTAGATTGAGCACCTTCATTTCACGGCGCCGAACGACAGGCCGCGGACCAGTTGTTTCTGGCTGATCCAGCCGAAGATCAGGATCGGTGCGCAGGCCAGGGTCGACACCGCCGACAACTTGGCCCAGAACAAACCTTCCGGGCTTGAATACGAGGCGATCAGCGCGGTGAGGGGCGCGGCTTTCGATGAGGTCAGGTTGAGCGACCAGAACGCCTCGTTCCAGCACAGAATCAGTGACAGCAGCACCGTCGAAGCGAGCCCGCCCTTGGCGATCGGCAGCAGTACGCGGACCATTTCCTGCCACAGCGTCGCACCGTCCAGCCGCGCCGCTTCGAGGATGTCTTTGGGGATGTCCTTGAAGTAGGTGTAAATCATCCAGACCATAATCGGCAGGTTGATCAGCGTGTAGATCACGATCAGTGCAATGCGCGTATCGAGCAGGCCGAAACTCTTGGCCAGCAGGTAAATCGGCATCAGCACGCCCACCGGTGGCAGCATTTTGGTCGAGAGCATCCACAGCAACGTGCCCTTTGTGCGCTGGGTTTCGTAGAACGCCATCGAGTAGGCCGCGGGCACCGCGATCAGCAGGCACAAGGCGGTGGCGCTGAAGGAAATCACCACCGAATTCAGGCGAAGCTGAAATAATCGCTGCGCTCGTTGATGTGCAGGTAGTTTTCCAGCGTCGGCGTGAAGATGAACTGCGGCGGCGTGGCGAAGGCGTCGATTTCGGTTTTGAAACTGGTCAGCACCATCCAGAAAATCGGAAAGAAAATCAGGATCGCGATGGCCCAGGCCAGGCTGCCGAGCAACAGGCTTTGCAAACGACGGGATTGTTGGAGAGTCATGGCGGGCCTCAGGCTTTGTCGGTCAGGTTTTTGCCGATCATTCGCACCAGCACGATGGCCGCGATGTTGGCAATCACCACCGCGATCAGGCCCCCGGCGGAGGCCATGCCGACATCGAACTGCACCAGTGCCTGGTTGTAGATCAGGTAGGCGAGGTTGGTCGAGGCATACCCGGGGCCGCCGTTGGTGGTGGTGAAGATTTCAGCGAATACCGAGAGCAGGAAGATGGTTTCGATCATCACCACCACTGCAATCGGCCGCGCCAGGTGCGGCAGGGTCAGGTGCCAGAAAATTGCAATGGGCCCGGCACCGTCCAGACGCGCGGCTTCTTTCTGTTCCTGATCCAGCGACTGCATCGCGGTCATCAGGATCAGGATCGCGAAGGGTAGCCATTGCCAGGACACAATGATGATGATCGACAGCAGCGGGTAGTGCGCCAGCCAGTCCACCGGTTGCGCGCCGAACAGTTTCCAGATGTAGGCCAGGATCCCGGAAACCGGATGGAAAATCAGGTTCTTCCAGATCAGCGCGCCGACGGTGGGCATGATGAAGAACGGCGAGATCAGCATGACCCGCACGATGCCGCGGCCGAGAAACTCACTGGCTTCGAGCAACGCACTGATCAACACGCCGAGCACCACGCTGATCAACAGTACGCTGCCAACCAGCAGCAAGGTGTTGGTGGCGCCGGGCATGAAGCCTGAATCAGTCAGGAAGTACGTGAAGTTCTCCAGCCCGACAAACTCGTTTTCACCGGGATAGAGCAGGTTGTAGCGGATCAGCGAGAAATATACGGTCATGCCCAGCGGCACGATCATCCACAGCAGCAATAACGCCACCGAGGGGCTCACCAGAAACCAGCCGGGATTGGCCAGGCGGTTTTTACGCAGCGGTTGGGGGATGTCCATGTGAGCTTTTGCAGTTGAGGTATTCATGGCAATAAAACCAATTAGCGATAGGCGAATGAAGATCAACTGTAGGAGCGAAGCTTTTGTGGCGAGGGGGCGTGCCCCCGTTCGGCTGCGAAGCAGTCGCCAGTTCTGGCACCGCTTCGCGATCTAACGGGGGCAAGCCCCTTCGCCACAACCGCTGTCTCTTATGAGTAAGCCGGTTACTTCGGGTAACCCGCGCGCTTCATCTCCCGCTCAGTGGTTTGCTGTGCTGCGCTAAGTGCCTGGTCGACTGTGGTCTGGCCGATGAGCGCTGCCGAGAACAATTTGCCGACCTGCGTCCCGACTGCCTGAAACTCGGGAATGGTCACCAACTGAATGCCGATGTAAGGCACCGGCTTGGCGCTCGGCTTGCTGGGGTCGGCCGCTTTGAGCGACTCCAGCGTGACTTTGGCGAACGGCGCGGCATTCATGTAGGCCTCGCTGTAGGTCGAGGCGCGAGTGCCCGGCGGCACGTTGGCAATGCCGTCTTTTTCCGCGACCAGTGCGCCGTATTCTTTCGAGGTAGCCCAGGCGCTGAAGGTTTTTGCGGCGTCCTTGGCTTTGGAGCTGGTTGGGATCGCCAGTGCCCAGGAATAGAGCCAGGCCGAACCTTTGTCCGTGGTTTCATGCGGCGCGAAGGTGAAGCCGACATGCTCGCTGACTTTGCTCTGGGTCTTGTCGGTGACGAAAGAGCCGGCAACGCTGGCATCCACCCAGATCGCGCACTTGCCGCTATTGAATAGCGCCAGGTTTTCGTTGAACCCGTTGCTGGAAGCACCCGGCGGGCCGGATTTCTTCATGGTGTCGACGTAGAAATTCAGCGCGTTTTTCCACTCCGGGCCGCTAAATTCAGGTTTCCACTGTTCGTCGAACCAGCGCGCGCCGTACGCGTTGGCGACCGTGGTGATCAACGCCATGTTCTCGCCCCAGCCGGCCTTGCCGCGCAGGCAAATGCCGTACTGCTCTTTGTCTTTGTTGGTCAGCTTGCTGGCGAATTCGCTGATTTGCGTCCAGGTCGGGCGCTCAGGCATGGTAAGCCCGGCCTCCTTGAACAAATCAGTGCGGTAGTAGGTGATCGAGCTTTCAGCGTAAAACGGCAGCGCGTACAGAGATCCCTTGACCGACAGGCCTTCGCGTACCGATGGAAAGACGTCATCGAACGCGTAAGTCGCTGGCAGATCCTTCATCGGTTCCAGCCAGCCCTTGGCGCCCCAGAGTGCAGCTTCGTACATGCCGATGGTCAGCACGTCGAACTGGCCGCCCTGGGTCGCGATGTCCGTGGTCAGGCGCTGACGCAGCACGTTTTCTTCCAGAACCACCCAATTGAGCTTGATCTCCGGATGCTCGGTCTCGAAGGTTTTCGAGAGTTTTTGCATGCGAATCATGTCGCTGTTGTTGACGGTGGCGATGGTCAGGGTCTGGGCGCCGAGGCTGACGCTGCTGAGGGTCATGCAGGTGAGGGCGAGCAAGGTTTTTACACAAGGTTGCATCGAGCACTCCTTTTCTGCACCGGGTGGGTTACAGAAGGACAGTTATTGTTTTTGTGTCTTCCGGGGGCTGGAAGAATGTGCACTGATTACAGCCTTGATTAGCCGATGAAACAAATCATCCATCGCACTTGGACCGATACTATTTTGCACTGGGTTCTGCAGGAGGTGCGTGACACGGCGAAGTTGCCAGTGAGGAAGGGTGGCTTGTGTACAGATTTTCAACCTTCAAAAAAGATCGCAGGCTGCGCCAGCGCCTACATTGAAACGCAATTCCCTGTAGCAGCTGGCGCAGCCTGCTATCTTTTGACCTTCCATCAACTGTGATTCTGCTCAGTTAGCCGCTGCACCGCCAGGCGCCGGTAGTGAGACGGCGTCATGCCTTTGAGCTGCTGGAAACGCCGGTTGAAGTTGGAGATATTGTTGAAGCCTGATTCGAAGCACACATCGGTCACCGGCTTATCGCCATCGGCCAGCAACTCGCAGGACTTGCTGATGCGCAACCGATTGACGAACTCGATAAAGCACCGGCCGGTCGCCTGCTTGAACACACGGCTGAAGTAAGTCGGCTTCATGCCCAGATGCCCCGCGACCTCTTCCAGGGGCAACTCGCGAGCATAGTGGGCAAAGATGTAATCCACCGCCCGGTTGGTGCGATCAATATTATGTTCGTCTGCCAGTTGCGGGGTTGTCGCGCCCGACAGCAGTTGATAATCGTCGGTTGCGGCCAGGAGCTCCAGCAGAATAAAGAAGTGTCCAAGCCTGGTCACTCCGCTCGAGTCGGCGATCCGCTGCATCAAATCGGTGGCCTGGCGAATCGTATGTTTGCAGCGAAATTCAATGCCGTACTGGGCGCGCTCCAGCAAAGGTGCGAGCGATCTCAGTTCGGCAAATACCTGATGACCGCCTTCGAACAACTCATCGGTGAAATTGACCAGCATGTCTCGCTTGGGTACCACTTCATCCTCGGCTACCTGGCTGATCCAGTTGTGCGGCAGGTTGGGGCCGGTGAGGAATAATGTTTCCGGGTAGAAATTGCCAATGTAATCACCAATGAAGACCTTGCCGGAGCTGGCGACGATCAGGTGCAGCTCGTACTCTTTGTGAAAGTGCCAGCGCACCAGCGGGCACGGAAAACCATGTTGACGATAGATGATGGACAACCCGTTGTGGTCATCCATCAACTCGTAGGAAGGGTCGGTGACTCTGGCCGTTCGGTTCATGTCAGGCTGCTTTTATTGTTATCGCAGGTCCGATCATGCCCTTTTCATGACGGTTAATGCCAGTGCCAAGCCAGTCGACTCAGGGCCGGGCATGCAGCCGGTCACCGTAAACCGCTTTCATGCTGGTGGCGCTCCAGCAATATTGAACGAGCCTGGACTCTTCGAAAAAGTCAGTATTGATGATGCTGCATCGAGTGACCCAGTCGCCCGAGGTGCTGAACCAGTCGTTGATGTGGTTCTTGATATGTTGGGGGCCGCCCAGCCGGGTGTAGGTCGTTGCCGACAGCGACCACAGGAACGAGGTGTTTGGCGTTTCTGCAAGCGTCTTCACGATGAGCCGTTGCAACTGATCTGTATCGGTAATATCGCTGCCAGACCATTTATGCGGAATGTTCGGCCAGAAGTATTCGCCATCCAGGCCAGGCCTGGAAACAGCCGAGATGACAATTCTGCGTCGTGAACTGGTTTCCTTGAGTTGCCCGACCGTCTTGGCCGAGTCGTACCAGGGAATCAGGCGCGTCCCAAGCCGGTCCAGCAGAATGTCCCCCAGCTTTTGGTGATTGAAAGGTTTATCACCATCACCCAGTTGATGCAGATCCAGAACGACAAACTCGTTGCTGTTGGTGTCCAGGAACGACACCAGCGCTTCGATCATGTCGTCCAGGACCCGGTGCGACTGAAAGCCATTGTGGTGAAAATAAAAGATCGACTGATCGGCGGCTTCGCGATAACCGAGGCGTATGTCGAACACCCGCGCGCCATTGGCAAGTTGCCAGGCAAATGAATCGTTTTGACAGGTCGTCCAGTTGCCGACGATCACTTCGTAGTTGGGTGCTTTTTTATCCATTCCGGCGTTATGTGCGCCTGGCCAGACAATATCGGTCAGTCTGAGCGTGTCGATGTTGAGGACATTGCTCATCCAGGTGTTCTTGTTCAGATGATCTGTTGCGGTACGAGTCATGTGCATTCCTTTGTGACTGACGTCTCTCTCCGTCCTGGAGATAAGAGTGATGGAATCAAGCCGAGCCTTGATGTTATCCAGCGCGACGGCTGACTATATAATCCGCCTTGGCAAAGCGGCCAAGTGTCGGCTTGATACAACAAGTATCTGCCGACAATCTCCATTCGTGTCGTCTGGTAAAGCGCGGGCTGTTCACTAAGGGCGGTTTTTTGCTTCGATCCATTGCGCCATGTATTGAGTGCTCTTGTGCTGATGATGACGCAGCATGCTCCCGGTAAAATTGTGGGTGCGCAGTTGATCAAGCTGTTGTCGGCAGTGCATCAGCCTGTCGATCAGTACCGGACCATGAACCGATTGCTGATAACGTTCTTGCAACAGCGCAAATCCTTGGGCTTGTGCGTTCTGCCATTGCTGCTCGTCGCTGTAGAGCCGTACCGCGTGTTCGGCCAGCTGCCGCGCCGTGCTGGCGACAGCGCCGGGCCAAGGAGCATCTCCATGCATGCCTTCGGCACCGATCGGCGTGGTGACACTCGGCGTACCGCAGAGCATCGCATCGACGATCTTGCCTTTGATGCCGGCACCAAAGCGCAGGGGCGCCAGACACACCCGCGCGGCCGACATGACTTGCAAGGCATCTTCTGCCCAGTTCATCACATGGAAGCCTTGCGCAGCGTTATGCAATGCTGTGGCCTTGGGAGGCGTGTAAGCGCCATAGATGTGTAACTGCGCAGTCGGCAATTTTTCACGAATCATCGGCCATAACGTTGTCTTCATCCACAACACGGCATCCCAGTTGGGCGCATGGCGGAAGTTGCCAATACTGAGGAAATGCGAGCGGCTTTCAAAGGAGGCCGGCGTTGACTCCGGAAGATTCACCATCAATGGACACCATTGCAGCAAAGCATGCGGCACTTTGAACTGCTCGACCAGCAACTCGATCTCCACTTGCGAAATCATCAGGTTCAAATCACAACGATATATCGCGGCGATCTCGCGCTTGGCCAGATCGGTGTTGGCCATGAGTGCAAACTCTTCTGGCAACGCGGGCGCGAACAACTCTCTGAAATCGTTGCCATCCTGGCTGGCTGCAAGCCGGTCCTTGAGGCGCTGATGCCGGGCATGCCGCAGGCTTTGCAAATCCTGCGTCGCCAGAACGCGTAAGGCGTCGGGGCAGTGTTTTTCGACGCGCCAGCCAAATTGCTCCTCCATCATGAATTGCTCGAACACGACAATGTCCGGCGCCAGATCACTGATGAAAGTGTCAAAGCTGCTGTTGTTCAGTTCAATCGCCACTTCTCGAATGCCCAGCGCAGTCAGGTCCTCCTGGTGTTCGCCAGCGCCGGCCGGGCTGCTGAAAGTCACGTCCCAGCCTTGTTGCAGGAACGTCCTGAGCAGTTGCATCACGTACCCGCCCGCTGCGGAGGAACGAGGCTCGGGCCAGACGTAACCAATCATCAGGACCTTGGTTGCGCGGGGTAGGTTCATGAATGCAATTTCCTTAAAGCAACGGCATAAAATCGCATTAAATCATAGGTAGTGAACCCACTGCTGCGAGTCGCGTGCAGGGACGGGCGCCGAGCGCCGCGCCCCGCGTCGCTGCGACAAGTGCGGATCAGGCGAACGCAGACGCTCCCATAGCCGACAGATCCCTGTAATTGGTAATTTTGGCTCCACGGGCCTGGTGAGTTTCAAGGTCCAGTTGATACCAGTCGACCCCTCTTTTAATCAGCAACACGTCTGTTGCCTGGGACAGTTCCGCGACAGTGCTCAATCGCGCAAGCTTGAGATCGGCGTTGCCGAAGCACCTGGCTGCATTGAGCGCATCGTGCATCCCGCCTATCGATCGAATTTTTCGAGTGGCCCTGCTGGAAGCCATGGCTCCCCGTCCGGAGATCAACAAAGCGCCCTGTTTGGTGATGCTCGCCCCTTTCTTGAACAAACTCGGATACCCATCCAGCGGGTTTATCAAACTCAGTGCGAAACTTGCCGACAGCCTGATCAGGGCGATCGATCTTGACAGCACACTCCCGGTCTTCATCACAATGCTGGCAAATTTTGGAGCCACACCTGCTACGGCCCCCATTATCGCCAACCCATCCAGTGCACAGCCAAAAACCCCGGCTTGCTCACGCTCAGGGTCACCCGATGTCAGGTCCTCAATACAACTCTTGAAGGGGATGATCAGATTAAGCATCAGGTCAACCCGCTCTTCGGAGTTCTTGCGGGCCGCCTCCAGTGGCGCGACTCCGTACCCCTGATCGTAGAGTTCGTTACGCCTGGCCGGTGGGAAGAACTCAATGATCCTGGCCACCGTGTCAGCTGAGCGCTTCGAGAAAAACGAATCGAGATGGCTTCTGGACCTTGGTGCGATCAACTTTTCATTGGATTCATACAATTTTTCGACGACGACGAGGCTGTTGATGTTTTTAACCGGTTTGGTGCCGTTGAGATAGGCATTAACATCCAGCGGCCACTCCATCTCGCGGGCCTTCCACTGTTTTGCATCCTTGTCGACGGCCTGGGTCGGGGTGAGATATTCGGTGGCGGTTACCGCGAATACATCCACCAGATCAGGTCGGCTTATACATTCGGCGCGCAAGGTGAACAATTCATAGTAGTAACGTTTGGCACCAAGGGAAGAACAGATAACGACCCCGTAGCGACCCCGATATTTGTCTCGCAATCGCTGGGTTTCCTGCGTCACCCCAGTGGGAACCGGTCGGCGAACGGTGAACAGGCTGAGCGCGCCGTATTCCAGGCGAATTCGGTCTTTCTCTGGCATTTTCGTCAGGGCAAGCTTCAGTGCCGTGGCCGTTGCCAGCTGTAACTGTTTGAAGTAACTGTCGAATGTCTGATTATACAGAACGTGGATATTTTGCAGTCGCTGTATGTATGGTTCAACTTGTTTTATTTCAAAGGGCTCGAAAGTACTACCGATAGAACTCGACAGCCGAAGCCCTGTCCATCCCTCCATCAGAAGATCACCCGACATGAACAGCTCGTGGATTGATATTTTCCGGCTCTTTGGCAAGTCTTTGTGAATGTAGTATTTGTTGGTCAGGTAAGCGCCATCGGGCATAGCTCTCTGCAGTTCCTTTAACGCCATCTCATTACGAGTCGGCAGTGGCGTGCTAAACGCATTACTGCATTGCTCCAGAGCGTGCGTATACTGCGCATAACACGTCTGTGCTGTATTTAAATCATCTGCGCTATATTCACCATTAACGTTGCAGGCGATGAGGCCGTTGACCGACCCCCAGTTCAGCAGCGGGGAGATTACAGCCATTGCAAACTGTTGTTCGAGATGATCATCGAGCGGCCCAAGATCGGCGTATGCCTGCACTTGCGCATAGGTCATCCTTCTGCAAGACCCTGGCACCATACTTTCAATCTTCGACACGCTCATGCCATGTGCTACCCACGCGGGTGAATCAATGGTCATATTCTCCGGAA
The DNA here is from genome assembly GCF_902497625.1 of Pseudomonas fluorescens. Taxonomy (GTDB): domain Bacteria; phylum Pseudomonadota; class Gammaproteobacteria; order Pseudomonadales; family Pseudomonadaceae; genus Aquipseudomonas; species Aquipseudomonas fluorescens_BQ. Next base: position 22,663 of record NZ_CABVGX010000031.1, read on the forward strand.
TGTCCCTGACCACAAATTCAGGTGCTTGATCGGCTACCAGGATGTAGGCGGCGACGGCGGCGGCTGAAGCTTCGATGAGATTGCCGGCGATCAGGTGCTGTTCCAGATTGCGTAATACCTGATAGGGGTGGAGGGCTACATTTGCTGACTGGTAAAGCTCATAGCCTTGCACACGGCCTGCAGTTTCCAACTCGCCAATGTCGCTATCAATGTTGAGTACGATAGCCGCCATGAGGAGCTGCTGCAGATCCTTTGGATGGGGTGTATCGTCATTTTCGCTGCCATACCAATCCAGGGCGTCGATACAGTCCTGAGCGAGATTCACGGGCACCAGGTTTTGCCACAGCTCAATGAAGTATTGATCGGGCTCAACACTAAAGCTGGCGATCGTATAAACATCGGTTTTGACCAGTTGGCTCAGCAATTGCCCTGCCTTCGTCATCCCATAATGTGCAGTCAACGCGACGATCTTTTTCCTTTGTTCCCGGGACAGCGCAGTATGAGAAACTCCAGGTCCTTGCAAGAGATCGTAATAGTTACCGTTGCCGGGTAATCGAGGGCGTTTTCTGGTCAGAAAATCAATGAGGTTTGCCAGTTGCCGGGCAGTGGAGGGCATCGGATGTCCATAGAAGCGAAACCACTGCTCGGCGTTCATCTCATCGGTGCTATAGATGAAGCCACCAGCCCGGCCCGCATAGATACCGAGCTCATCGAGCTCGCGGCTGAGCAGATCATTTTCCTTGAACAGGTCATCAATGTGCATGTATTCATCGTTGACCAGCACGCGCAGGTTTTTTTTGTCATCGCATACGTAGGTGGCAGTGTCCGGCAGAGACGACAGCGCTTCGAGCTCCTGGAATTGAGCACTGCTCAATATGCCCTTTAGTTTGGATTGCCCGGCTCGCTGAGCCAGCAGCAGCGAGCTCTCATAGGGTGCCGGAATAACCAGTTCACAAAGTCTGAATTCAATGTTGGGGTCTGGAAGGACGGTGAATGCATTTGTCAGAGCTTGGGTAATAAATTCTTTTTCGAGTTTATTGGCGTGGGCAAGGGTTTCCAGATCTGCTTGTAAAGTGTCGAGGGTGGTCGGTTTGATGCCGTCGTGGGCAAAGTTATTCATCAATAAATCCTTTTATTTTCTAGATGAAACAGTTGGTGCGAACTTAACCAGTGTTATAAGTTCTTCAGTTGCAGGTTGAGCCTGCTGTGCGACTTAAGCCAGATGGTAATGTGGTCTTTTTGTTTCTTGAGGAAATAAAAGAATCGATGGATAAAGCCGCGGTACAGTTACAACAATTTCATGCTGTGGGCTTGCGAACGAGATCTGATGTTGGCCCGCCCCAGCGGTGCCGCTATAAGTGCCGTTCCGGCGTTGCACCAGGAACGTTTCGGGTAGCGGCCTTGCGTACTGTTTCAGGCGAGAATGGTTTTGACCTTGTCGCGAAGCGCGTCAATCGAAAAGGGTTTGCCAATGACTTGCATACCGGCGGGCACCTCCAGGCTTTCGGCGTAACCACTGGCAAACAGAATCGGCAGATCGGCACGAACCATGCGCGCCTGTATAGCCAACTCTTTGCCATCCATCACGGGCAGCCCGACATCCGTCATCATCAGGTCGATGTGCTGATCTTCATCATTGAGAAATTCCAGCGCCTGTTCATACCCGTCCGCCTCAAGCACCTGGTACTCCAACTCCTCAAGAACATCGACAATCAGCATGCGCACGATGTTGTCGTCTTCAACGACCAGGATGATGGATTTTTCGGTGGACATAGTGGGGCTCTCAAAATGGAAAGTGCGTTGGGCGATCGATCAAAAGTGTCGAAGCCTTGCATGAGTAACTGGCAGAACCCGACAAGTTCCCAGGCTCACTGCAAAAATAATAGCTGCACAACGGCCCCCAAGGATAACCGCTACGATGCCCGAGAGCAGCTGAATGTAGGGATTTGCGCAAAAACACGTGAGAAGATTGGAAAAATGTAGCCGTTCTGGGGCAAACTCCCGGGTTTTCACTGGTTCGACAAGGCTTCCTTATGACCACGGCGTCTTCGGTTGATGAGCAACGATTCCGCAAACTTTTGAGCCGCAACGTCAGCCTGCCGTTGGGCGTGGGCGTGCTGAGCGCGTTTTTCTTTGTGTCGCTGATCACATATTTGCTGTCGGTAATTCAATGGGTCGAGCACACCGACCGAGTGATCAATAACGCCAATGAGGCGATCAAGCTGACCGTCGATCTGGAAACCGGCATGCGCGGATTTCTGCTCAGTGGCGACGAGAAGTTTCTCGAACCCTATGAAACCGCTCGGCCGAGGGTCACCGTCGCCCTCAATACACTGCTCGATCTGACCAACGACAACCCGGTACAAACCGATCGACTGAAAAGGCTGCAGGCCCTGCAAACCGAATGGGCTGAGTACGCGCAGAGCATGATCGAGCTGCAACGCACCAGCGGTGACTACCGCGGCGCGGTCAAGGCAGGGCGCGGCAAGCGCCTGACCGATGAAATCCGTAAGCAGTTCGAAGACGTGATCGACATGGAACAGCAGTTGCGTACCTCGCGTAACGCTGAAGTGCGCCGTACCACGATCTGGAGCATCAGCCTCTACGTGCTGTTCATCGTCGGCATCAGCGGCTTGCTCGCGTACATTGGCCGCCGGGATCTGGTGAACCTTTCGCAAAACTACAGCACCAACCTGGCTGCGCAACAGGCGAGCGCCCGGCGTCTGGAGCAACAAGCCTGGCTGCGCAACGGCCAGACCGAACTGGCCGAGCAAGTGTTGGGACAACTGTCGCTCAATCTGCTGGGCCGTAACATTCTGCAATTCTGCGCCCAATACCTCGATAGCGCCGTGGCGGCGCTCTATGTGCGTGAAGAGCACGGCGGCCTCAAGCGCGTCGCCACTTATGGCTTCTCGCGGGAGCAGGAAGAGCGCGATCAACAGATCTACAGCGGCGAGGGGATTGTCGGGCAAGTGGCGGAAAATAACCGCCTTATACGCCTGGACAACGTGCCCGATGACTATTTGAAGGTCAGCTCAGGTCTGGGCGAAGGCCTGCCGCACAGCGTGCTGGTCGTGCCGACCAGCGATGACGAGCGGGTCAATGGCGTTATCGAGCTGGGTTTCCTGCGTCCGCTGGATGAGCGCGACGTCGAATTGCTGGAACTGATTGCAGGCAACATTGGCACTTCTATCGAGGCTGCGCGTTATCGCCAGCGCCTGCAGGAAGTGCTTGCCGAAACCCAGCAACTCAACGAAGAGTTGCAAGTGCAACAGGAAGAGCTCAAGACCGCCAACGAAGAACTGGAAGAGCAGTCGCGGATCCTCAAGGAATCCCAGGCACATCTGGAGACCCAGCAGGTCGAGCTGGAACAAACCAACGAACAACTCGCCGAACAGGCGCAAATCCTGGCCGATCAGCGCGACGCCATGGACGTGAAAAACACCGAGCTCAATCAGGTGCAAATGCAACTTGAAGAGCGCGCCGACGAGTTGCAACGCTCCAGCAAGTACAAGTCCGAATTCCTTGCCAACATGTCCCACGAACTGCGCACGCCGCTGAACAGTTCGTTGATTCTGGCGAAGCTGCTGGCAGAAAACCCGCAGGACAACCTCAGCGCCGAGCAGGTCAAGTTTGCCGAGTCGATTTATTCTGCAGGCAACGATCTGTTGAATTTGATCAACGACATTCTCGACATCTCCAAGGTCGAGGCCGGCAAGCTCGATGTGCGCCCGGAGAATACCAGCGTGGCCCGTCTGGTCGATGGCCTGCGCGGGATGTTCCAGCCGCTGGCGACCGAGAAAAAGCTGGATTTGCAGGTGGAATTGCAGCCCGGCGCGCCCATGTTGATTTATACCGACCGCCAGCGCCTTGAGCAGGTAATCAAGAACCTGCTGTCGAACGCGGTGAAATTCACCGAGCAGGGCTCCGTCAGCCTGAGCGTCGCCAGTCAGCCCGGCAACCGCATTGCCTTCGTCGTCCGCGACTCGGGCATCGGCATCGCCGCCGATCAGCAGGAAAGCATTTTCGAAGCTTTCCGCCAGGCTGATGGCACCACCAACAGACGCTACGGCGGCACGGGGCTGGGCCTGTCGATCTCGCGTGATCTGGCGGCGTTGCTGGGTGGTTCGATCAGCGTGAGCAGCCAGCCGGGGCAGGGCAGCGTGTTCACCCTGGTGTTGCCGCAACACTATGTTGAATCGGGGGAAGACCCGATCACGCCGATGACGGTCTTGCCGGAGGCGGTCAAGCCCCAGCAAGCGACACCGGCCGCGCTGGTACCGCTGATTGCGGACGTCGATATCCCGCGTTTCGACGATGACCGGGCCAACGCGCCGTTCGCCAACCGTTGCATTCTGGTGGTAGAAGACGAGCCGAATTTTGCCCGCATCCTCTATGACCTCGCACATGAACTGGGCTACCACTGCCTGGTCGCGCACGGTGCCGATGAGGGGTATGACCTGGCCAGTGAATTCCTTCCGGATGCCATCCTGCTGGACATGCGTCTGCCGGACCATTCCGGCTTGACCGTGCTGCAACGTTTGAAGGAGCACGCTGAAACCCGGCACATCCCGGTGCATGTGATTTCCGTGGAAGACCGGGTCGAAGCTGCGATGCATATGGGCGCGATCGGTTACGCGGTCAAGCCGACCACCCGCGAGGAGCTCAAGGACGTATTTGCCCGCCTTGAAGCCAAATTGACGCAAAAGGTCAAGCGCGTATTACTGGTAGAAGATGACGACCTGCAGCGTGACAGCATCGCGCGGCTGATCGGCGACGATGATATCGAGATCACCGCCGTCGGTTTTGCTCAGGAAGCTCTCGACATGCTGCGCACGACCATTTTCGACTGCATGATTATCGACCTGAAGCTGCCGGACATGCTCGGCGGCGATCTGCTTAAACGTATGTCGACCGAGGATATCTGTTCTTTCCCGCCCGTGATCGTCTATACCGGACGCAACCTGACCCGCGACGAGGAGGCCGAGCTGCGCAAGTATTCGCGCTCGATCATCATCAAGGGCGCACGCTCGCCGGAGCGTTTGCTGGACGAGGTCACACTCTTTCTGCACAAAGTTGAATCAAGGTTGTCCCATGAGCGGCAGCGGATGCTCAAGACCGCCCGCAGCCGCGACAAGGTGTTCGAAGGGCGTAAGGTGCTGTTGGTGGATGACGATGTGCGCAACATCTTCGCCCTGACCAGCGCGCTGGAGCAAAAAGGGGCAGTCGTGGTCATTGGTCGAAACGGCCGTGAAGCGATTGAAAAACTGAATGAAGTCGAGGACATCGATCTGGTGTTGATGGACGTGATGATGCCGGAGATGGACGGTTTCGAGGCAACGACCTTGATCCGTCAAGACCCGCGCTGGCGCAAGCTGCCGATCATCGCCGTCACCGCGAAAGCCATGAAAGACGATCAGGAGCGCTGCCTGCAGGCCGGCTCCAACGATTATCTGGCCAAGCCCATCGACCTTGATCGATTGTTCTCACTGATTCGTGTGTGGTTACCGAAGATGGAACGCATTTAGTGGAACGCACCAATTTCGAGGGGCGCAATAGCGAAATCGAGTTGCGGCTGTTGATTGAGGCGATTTACCTCAAATACAGCTACGATTTTCGCGATTATTCCGGCGCTTCAATCAAGCGTCGGGTGAGCCACGCGCTGACACAGTTCGACTGCGCGACCATTTCTGCGCTGCAGGAAAAGGTCCTGCATGACCCTACGGCGTTCATGCAATTGCTGCAATTGCTGACGATCCCGGTCAGTGAGATGTTTCGCGATCCGTCACACTTCCTGGCGATTCGCCAGGAAGTGGTGCCGCTACTCAAGACCTATCCATCGATCAAGATCTGGATTGCCGGTTGCAGCACGGGTGAAGAGGTCTATTCGATGGCGATTCTGTTGCGCGAAGAAGGCCTGCTCGATCGCACGATTATCTACGCCACCGACATCAATCCGCGGTCGCTGGATAAAGCCAAGCAGGGCATCTTCTCGATGGAGAATGTCCGCGCCTATACGCACAATTATCAGCAGGCCGGTGGCCAGCGGTCGTTCGCCGATTACTACACCGCTGCTTATGGCTATGCGATTTTCGACAAGACATTGTGCGAGAACGTGACGTTTGCCGACCACAGCCTGGCGACCGACAGCGTGTTTTCAGAAACTCAATTAATTTCATGTCGTAACGTATTGATTTATTTCAATAAAAAACTGCAGGACCGAGCTTTTGGACTGTTCCATGAGTCGCTCTGCCATCGCGGATTCCTGGTTCTGGGCAGCAAGGAAACCACGGACTTCTCGGCCTTCGCCAAACAGTTCGAGCCCCTGGTCAAACAAGAACGGATCTACCGCAAGTCATGAGCACTAAAACACTATTGCCCCGCGTCGAGGCTATCGTGATTGGCGCCTCGGCGGGCGGTGTAGAGGCCTTGCTGACCATTCTCGGTCCATTGCGCACCGGTTTCGTGTTGCCGATTGTTGTCGTACTGCATTTGCCTGACGAGCGCCGTAGCCATTTGGCGGAGGTGTTCGAGCGGCGAGTGGCAATGCCGGTGGTGGAAGTCCGGGATAAAACCCCGATCGAAGCCGGAACATTGTATTTCGCCGGGCCGGGCTATCACTTGTCGGTGGAGCAAGAGCGGGTTTTTTCCTTGAGTCTGGAAGATCGCGTGCACTATTCGCGGCCCGCCATCGACTACCTGTTCGAATCGGCTGCCGATGTTTTTGGTCAAGGATTGGCCGCAGTGTTGCTGACCGGCGCCAATCGTGACGGCGCGGCCGGCATGGCCCATGTTCATCAACGTGGCGGTTTGACCATTGTGCAGGACCCGCTGGATGCCCAGGTAGCGACCATGCCTCTGGCGGCGCTGGATTCCCATCAGCCAGACCATATTCTCCCCATACGCGGCATCGGCCGTCTGCTAGTCGAGCTGGAACGAATCGCATGCTAAGTAACATCCAGGCCAAACTGCTGATCGTCGACGATCTGCCGGAAAACTTGCTGGCTCTTGAGGCGCTGATCAAGCGCGAAGACCGCACCGTCTACAAAGCCTTGTCTGCGGACGAGGCGCTGTCGCTGTTGCTGCAGCACGAGTTCGCGATGGCCATTCTTGACGTGCAGATGCCGGGCATGAACGGCTTCGAGCTGGCTGAACTGATGCGCGGCACGGAAAAAACCAAGAACATCCCGATCGTGTTCGTCAGTGCGGCAGGCCGTGAACTCAACTATGCGTTCAAGGGTTATGAAAGCGGCGCCGTCGACTTTCTCTATAAACCGCTGGACATCCATGCGGTGAAGAGCAAGGTCAACGTTTTCGTCGATCTGTTTCGCCAGAGCAAAGCCATGAAGGAACAGGTCATAGCCCTGGAGCGCAGCCGGCGGGAGCAGGAGGCGCTGCTGCTGAAGTTGCAAAGCACTCAGGCGGAGCTTGAGCAGGCGGTGCGTATGCGCGATGACTTCATGTCGATTGTCGCCCATGAAGTCCGCACGCCGCTCAATGGCCTGATTCTGGAAACCCAGCTGCGCAAGATGCACCTGGCACGGGATAACGCCGCAGCATTCTCGCTGGACAAGATGCACGCGATGGTTGACCGCGACGAACGCCAGATCAAAAGCCTGATTCGCCTGATCGAGGATATGCTTGACGTGTCCCGTATTCGCACGGGCAAACTGTCGATCAGGCCTTCGCGGTTTGACCTGTCGAAGCTGGTGCGCGAGCTGCTGCAGAATTTTACCCCGCAGATAGACGCCGCCGAATCTTCGGTTACTCTGGACGCCGAATATCCGGTGATTGGCAATTGGGATGAATTTCGCATCGAGCAGGTGATCTCCAACTTAATCACCAACGCTTTACGTTACGGCGCCAAGAGCCCGATCAGCGTCAAGGTGTACAGTGAGGGCACGGAGGCGCGCGTGGAAGTACGAGATCTGGGGATCGGTATCAGCGAGGAAAACCAGAAGCGTATCTTCCAGCAATTCGAACGGGTAACGGCCAAGCATGCCGTTGCTGGATTGGGTCTGGGCTTGTTCATCTCGGAACAGATTGTGACCGCCCATGGCGGTTCCATTACCGTCGAGAGCCGGATTGACGAAGGCGCCTTGTTTCGTGTTTGTCTGCCGCTGTAGGAAATCAGCCAGATAAACGCAACCTCTGATCGACCCTACGGTCGTATCAGCAGCTATTGACCGAACAAAGGCTTCCCATGAGTGAAGATGCGCAAGACGTCGTATTGATCGTCGAAGATGACCCCTCCATCCTGATGGTGCTTTCTGCCTATTTGTCGGGGGAGGGTTACCGGGTGTTGCAGGCGGAAAACGGCGAGCAGGCGTTCGAGATTCTCGCGAGCAAACCGCACCTGGATATGATGATTACCGATTTTCGCCTGCCGGGAGGTATTTCCGGGGTGCAGATTGCTGAGCCCGCAGTGAAATTGCGGCCAGAGTTGAAGGTGATTTTTATCAGTGGTTACCCGCAGGAGATTCGTGAGACGGACAGTCCGATAACGCGCAAGGCGCCGATTCTGGGTAAGCCGTTCGATCTGGATGTGTTGCAGGAGTTGATGCAGGATATGTTGTCCTGATTGTCAGGGTGCCCCTGTGCAAAGCCTGCGCGTGGCCCCTCGAGGGCACGCCAGGATCAAAGGCGAACGCGCCGCGCCCACGGTCTATCCGTAGAGCAGGCTCGCTTGCGATCACAGCACTGCGGTTTGAATGGTGAGCCGTATGACGCTTTAGCGAGCAAGCTCTGCTTTTGCGGAATCGGGGTATATCCGACAGAAATGGAGCAGCCGGCACCCTCCATTCCACGGTAAGCTTTGTTCCCACACCTCAAATCCGAATCATCTCCCGCACCTTCGCGGTCAACAAATCAAAGGTGAACGGCTTGGTGATCATCTGCATGCCCGGATCAAGGAACCCGCCGCGCACTGCCGCATGTTCTGCGTAACCAGTGATGAATAGCACCTTGAGGTCCGGCCGGTATTGCCGGCCGATTTCCGCCAGTTGTCGACCATTCATCCCGGGCAGGCCGACGTCACTGATCAGCAGATCGATGCGTTGTGCGGAGTTGAGGATTGGCACTGCGCTAGGGGCATCGACGGCTTCTACGAAGGCGTAACCCAAGTCACTCAGCACCGTGCTGACCAGTACGCGCACAGCGGGATCATCTTCCACAATCAACACGGTCTCGCCATTCTCGGCGATCAGCGCGTGTTGGATATTGACGGGTTGATCCTGATGTACGTCGTTGCCACAGCGTGGCAGGTACAGACTCACCGTTGTGCCGTTGCCTTCCTCGCTGTCGATGACCACGTGTCCGCGTGATTGTTTGCTGAAGCCGTAGATCATCGACAATCCAAGGCCTGTGCCCTGGCCGATGGGTTTGGTGGTAAAGAAGGGGTCAAAGGCGCGATTGATGGTGCTTTGCGGCATGCCGCATCCATTATCCATGACGCTCAGCACCACGTAGTCACCGGGCTCGAGATTGCTGTGGGCTGCGGTGAAGTCTGCGTCGAGGTATTGATTGCTGGTTTTGACCACCAGTGTGCCGCCGCTGGGCATGGCATCCCGGGCATTGATGACCAGGTTGAGCAGGGCGCTTTCCAGTTGATTGGGATCGGCCTCGGCTACCCACAAATGCGGGTCCAGTTGCATGTCCAGATGGATGCTTTCATTAATGCTGCGTTGCAGTAACTCGCCCATCGACACAACCAGCGTGTTCATCTCGACGGGTTTCGAATCGAGCGACTGACGTCGGGAAAACGCCAGCAGTCGATGGGTCAGGCCGGCCGCACGGTTGGCGGAGGTCACGCCCAGATCGATGAGGCTATCCAGGTCTTCGGTACGTCCACGTGCCAGGCGTCGGCGCAGCAATTCAAGGCTACCGATGATGCCGGTCAGCATGTTGTTGAAATCGTGGGCAATGCCGCCAGTGAGTTGGCCAACGGCTTCCATTTTCTGCGACTGGCGCAGGGCTTCTTCGTTGTGACGCAATTGCGCAGTACGCTCCTCCACCTGCTGTTCCAGGGTCTCGAGGGTGGTCTGCAATCGCATTTCGCTTTGACTGAGGTCGATCAGCCGATCCCTGGCTTCGTATTGTCGTCGGCGCCCTCGCAACGCGGTGGCAACCAGACTGATCAACGTCACAGGATGGAAAGGGCGCTCGAGAAATGTGACGTTACCCAGTTGCGGCCCGAAACGAGAAGCGGGGTTCTGTTCGGGACCACCGTGATAAGTCATCAACACAATCGGCAGATCCGACCATGCTGGCTGGTCCTCGATCAGGCTGAACAGCGGTTCGACGTCGCTGCCAAGCAGAGCCTCGGAAGAAATCAGCAGTACCCCGGCACCGTGCTCCACTTCCGCGCACAAACCTGGAAGGTCGCGCGCGATGATGCCGTCGTATCCTGCTTCGTTGAGCATCATCAGTGCGACCTGGCTGTCACGTCCCAGCGGCGCGAGGATGATCGCGCGTTCGGTGGTCGCGTGCGCGACACTCACGGGGTTTCGTCCTCAAGCAGGGGCTTGCTTTCGCCCATATAAGTCGGCACGCCGCGCAGGACGCCCTGGAAGGCATCCAGCGGTTTGCCGATGGTCATGCCGGTCGAACCGATGCGATATTCGCGAATGGTCGACTCGTGGCTGCCGGTACGTTTCTTGATGATCGAAATCGCCCGGCGGACCCGGCCCAGCGCTTCGAAATATCGCAACAGAATGACCGTGTCGGCCAGATAGGTAATATCGACCGGCGCCTTCATGTCGCCGACCAGGCCATGCTGCGCGACTGTCATGAATGTCGCAGCGCCACGACGATTGAGGTACAGCAGCAGTTCATGCATGTGCAAGACCAGCGCGTTCTCTTCAGGCATCGCGGCCTGATAGCCGTTGATGCTGTCGATCACTACGGTCTTGATATCGCGCTCATCGACGCAGCGGCGCACGCGGTGTGAAAATTCCCCTGGCGACAGTTCTGCAGCGTCGACCTGTTCAATCAGCAGATTACCGGTGGCTTGCAAGGCTTTGAGATCAATGCCCATGTTTTTCATGCGTTCGAACAGCAGGCCGAGTTCTTCGTCGAAAATGAACAGTGCGGCCTTCTCGCCTCGCGCTACTGCAGCCGCGGCAAAGATCATCGAGATCAGCGATTTACCGGTACCAGCCGGCCCGAGGATCAATGTGCCAGAGCCGGTCTCGATACCGCCGCCGAGCAGGGCGTCCATTTCCTTTATGCCGCTGGACAATTGCAGGCGTTCATAGCCGCTGCGATGCTCGGCCGCTACAAGACGGGGAAACACGTGCACGCCATCGCCCATGATGGTGAAGTCGTGAAAGCCACCGCGATATTTCTGCCCGCGGTATTTCACCACGCGCACGCGACGGCGTTCGGCGCCGTAGTTGGGGGTCAGCTCTTCAAGGCGGATGACGCCATGCGCGACACTGTGCACGGTTTTGTCGAGGGATTCAGTGGTCAGGTCATCCAGCAACACCACCGTCGCGTCATAGCGCACAAAGTAATGTTTGATGGCGAGTATCTGCCGACGATAGCGCAGCGAGCTCTGCGCCAGCAGACGAATCTCGGAAAGGCTGTCGAGCACCACACGGGTCGGTTTGATCCGTTCGACCACTTCAAATATCTGTCTGGTGGCTTCGCCCAACTCAAGATCGGAAGAGTAGAGCAGGCTTTGCTGATGTTCAGCGTTGAGCAGGCTTTCCGGCGGTGTCAGCTCAAAGATGTGGATGTTCTCATCCAGCTCCCAGCCGTGGGACCGCGCGCCCTGACGCAATTCGTGCTCTGTTTCGGAAAGGGTGATGTACAACGAGCGCTCGCCGGCTTTGGCGCCGGCCATTAAAAAATGCAAAGCCACCGTGGTTTTACCGGTGCCGGGTTCACCTTCCAGAAGGAAGACATGGCTACGGGATAACCCACCGGCCAGGATGTCATCCAGACCTTCGATGCCGGTGGCGGCTTTTGCACTGAACAACTCGTTAGATGTAGACAAAAAATGCCCTCTCATGACTAGGGGAAGCGAGGCAGCAGGCTTGAATAGACTGAATGAACTGCCTGATCACTTGACCGTTGGCCGTGACAGCGGTTCCGCATCTTTTAAGCGATATTAGAGACCTTGTTGCAATGCCGGGTCGTCGGGATTCAATTGTTCGAGTTGCGCGAGCAGAATCTGCACGTTTTGCAGTTGCCCACTTTCCTTCCAGTAACTGATCAGCAGGACTCGGGCGCGGCGGTCAGCCGGGTGGCGCTGGACGATTTCCTGTAACTGATTCTGCGCCGCTTCCAGCTCTTGCTGATCGTGCAGCGTAGTTGCAAGGTCGTAGCGGTAGTCTTTGTTATCCGGTTCCAGCTCTACGGCTTTGGATAAGCCCAGCAAAGCGAACTCACTTTGATCGTGATGCAGCAACCACATGCCCAGGGCATGTTGCAGGTATGCCGAATCGGGCTGCGCTTTCAATTGTCTGGCCAGTAACAGCCGCGCCGCTTCACTTTGTCCCTGTTTGTCCAGCACTTCGATCTGCATCACCAGCGCCTGCAGATTGTCCGGGGCGAGGCGCAAGGTATGTTCGAGGGCCAGTTGCGCCTCCTTGTACTCGCCATTGTGCAAATGCAGGCGAGCCAGCTGGATCTGGTTGTCAGCCGTCTCCGGGGTGTTTTTCAGTGCCTGCTTCCAGGCGTCGACCGCCTGCTGCACCGGCCCGAAATATAGGCCGAGATTGTCCGGCGACAAGCCGAGCAGGGCATTCACTGCGGCAAACCGAACGCTTTGATCGCTATCGTCCAGCAATGGCCCAAGAAGCAAACTCCGTTGCCCGCCGGGAACCAGTCCGCTGATGCTTTGGATTGCAGCGATGCGCACGCTGGCGGATGGGTGCTGAAGGTCGGCGTCGGCCAGTTTCAGGGCGACCGAGCTGGGGTAATTGGGCAGTTCGGCATGCAGCCAGGTGCGCCGCTTGGGCGAGATGTCCGGGCGGGCGAGCTGCTGATAGAGCATCCGCGCCGCACCTGGGCGGCCTTCACGGGCCTGGGTCAAGGCTTCGCTGTAGCCGCGCTTGATCGCTTCCGGTATTACCGGCGCGGTGCTGCGCAGGTACAGCCAGGCAACGCCGATGGCGAGCAGAACGCACAGGCTGATGATCAGGTAGCGGCGGGACTTGGGCATGCAAATATCCGAAGCTGGCAAACTTTTCCAGAGCAGCCAGCTTCGGTCAGGCTGGGCCGGGAGTCAAACCTGGCATTTTCCATAACAGTCGCGGCCAGTCAATCAAGCAGCTCCGGGCGCTGACGAAACTGCTCGAGCGCTTCGGGATTGGCCAGGGCATCGGTGTTCTTGACCGGTTGGCCATGCACCACGTTGCGTACTGCCAATTCGACGACTTTGCCGCTGATGGTCCGCGGAATGTCCGTGACCGCAACGATTTTTGCCGGGACATGCCGTGGGGTGGTGTTGGCGCGAATCACCTGGCGGATCTTTTCTCGCAATGCGTCGTCCAGTTCGACGCCGTCCTGCAGGCGCACGAACAACACCACGCGTACGTCGTCATGCCATTGCTGGCCGATAGCGACGCAGTCGGTGACCTGCGGGACTTTTTCAACCTGGCGATAAATTTCTGCTGTGCCGATACGCACGCCGCCGGGATTGAGCACCGCGTCGGAACGGCCATGAATCAGCATCGCGCCGTGGGGCAATTGTTCGGCGTAATCCCCCTGAGCCCAGACACCGGGGAACAGACTGAAATAGGACGTGCGCAATTTGTCTCCGTTCGTATCATTCCATAAGCCGATCGGCATGGCGGGGAAGTGGCGGGTGCAGACCAGCTCACCTTTCTCGCCGATCACCGGGCGGCCGGCATCGCTCCAGACTTCAACGGCCATGCCGAGGCTCTTGCCCTGAATTTCACCGCGCCGCACCGGCTCCAGCGGATTGCCGTTCACAAAGCACGAGACAATGTCGGTGCCGCCGGACATCGACGCCAGGCACAGCTCGCTCTTGAAATCCCGGTAAACAAAGTCATAACTCTGAGGGGACAGTGCGGAGCCCGTGCACAAGAGGATTTTCAGGCTGTCCAGCGCATGGCTCTGACGTGGTTTTACGCCACTGCTTTCCAGGGTCGCGAGGAATTTCGGGCTGGTGCCGAAAACGCTGATGCGCTCGTCATCAATCAGATCGATCAAACGTTCGGGGTCAGGATGAAATGGCGAACCGTCATACAGCACCACTGTGCTGCCGACCGCAAGGGCCGAGACCAGCCAGTTCCACATCATCCAGCCGCAAGTGGTGTAGTAGAACAGGCGGTCACCGGAGCCAAGGTCGCAATGCAGACCGTGTTCCTTGACGTGTTGCAGCAGTACGCCGCCGGTGCTGTGGATGATGCACTTGGGCACGCCAGTGGTGCCGCTGGAATAAAGGATGTACAGCGGATGATCGAAAGGTACGGCGACGAAATCCGGGTCGCCGCCGGCTTCGTAGAAGTCATCCCACAAAGCGCGGTCGGCCTGAGTGCGAAAATGCACGATGCGTGCCTGCGGTCGCGCGTACGGCACTACGATTAATTGCCGCAGCGTCGGCAGGCGCTCAAGGATTTCGTTGACCTTGGCCGTCTGGTCGATGTTCTTGCCGGCGTAATGGTAGCCGGCGCAGGTGATCAACACCTTCGGTTCGATCTGGCCGAATCGGTCGATCACCCCCTGAGTGCCGAAGTCGGGTGACGAGCAAGACCAGATCGCACCGAGGCTGGTGGTGGCGAGCATGGCAACCAGGGTTTGCCAGGTATTAGGCATGCACGCGGCAACGCGATCACCGATGCCGATGCCAGCCGCCTGCAGGCTGTTTTGAAAACCGGCGACGTGTTCCGCCAGTTCTGCCCAGCTCAGCTGTTCACGCTGACCGCTTTCGCCGATGGCAATGACCGCCACGGCATCGTCGCGACGACGCAGCAAGTGCTCGGCGAAGTTCAGCGTAGCGCCGGGAAACCATTCGGCGCTGGGCATCTGCGCGCCTTCGATCAGTACCGCGTCCGGTTGCGTATGGAAGCGCAGGTCAAAGAAATCGACAACCGCCTGCCAGAAGTCCTCACGTTGATTGATGGACCATTGGTGCAGGGCACGGTAGTCGTCCACTTTCAGGTGATGGCGTTTGTTGATGAAGCGCCGGAAGGCGTCTATGCGCGTCTTGCCGATGCGGTCGGCGCTGGGTTGCCAGAGGATGTCAGACATGGGTTGCCTCTTTTTTATTCATATATGCAGGCTACTTTGGCGCAGGCCTCCGTGGCGCGGGAGTTGCTGTGGCGAGGCGGCTTCTGTGGCGAGGGGGCTTCTGTGACAAGCGGGCTTCTGTGGCGAGGGGGCTTGCCCCCGTTGGGTGGCGCAGCCGCCCCGATCCATCGGATACCGTGACCGCAGCAATCGGGACGGCTGCGCCGTCCAACGGGGGCAAGCCCCCTCGCCACAGAAGCTCCCTTGGCACAGGTAGGTCCCTTGGCACAGGTAAATCCCCTTGGCACAGGTAGGTCCCTTGGCACAGGCAAATCCCCTTGGCACAGGTAGGTCCCTTGGCACAGGTAAATCCCCTTGGCACAGGTAGCTCCCTTGGCACAGGTAGCTCCCTTGGCACAGGTAGATCCCCTTGGCACAGGCAAATCCCCTTGGCACAGGTAGGTTCCTTGGCACAGGTAGATCCCCTTGGCACAGGTAAATCCCCTTGGCACAGGTAGGTCCCTTGGCACAGGCAATCCCCTTGGCACAGGCAATCCCCTTGGCACAGGTAAATCCCCTTGGCACAGATACGCCCCTTGGCACAGGTAGATCCCCTCGCCGCAGTTAGATCCGCCACAGCCTGGCCCACTCACCACGGGGTGATTTGGGTCACTGCGCCAGCCAGCCACCATCAATGTTCCACGCCGCCCCGCGCACCTGGCTGCCAGCCTCGCTGCACAGGAACAGCACCAGTTCGCCCAACTGCGGCGGGGTCACGAACTCCAGCGACGGTTGCTTCTCGGCCAGCAGATCATGCTGCGCCTGCTGCGGATCGGTCCCGGTGGCGACGCGGTCATCAATCTGCTTCTGCACCAGTGGCGTCAATACCCAGCCCGGGCAGATAGCGTTGCAGGTCACGTTGCTGGTGGCCGTCTCCAGGCCGACCACTTTTGTCAGCCCGATCACGCCGTGTTTGGCTGCCACGTACGCAGCCTTGCCCACCGAGCCGACCTGGCCGTGCACCGAAGCGATGTTGATGATCCGTCCCCAGCCCTTGGCGCGCATGCCCGGCAAGCTCAAACGCGTGCTGTGGAACACCGAGGACAAATTGATCGCGATGATCGAATCCCAGCGCTCGACAGGGAAATCCTCAATGGCGCAAACGTGTTGAATCCCCGCATTGTTGACCAGAATATCGACGCCGCCGAATTCGCGCACAGCGTAGGCCAGCATGTCGGCAATCTGTGCCGGGTCGCTGACGTCGGCCGGGTGATGGCCGACCTTGCCGCCGCTGCTCTTGTTAAGTTGCTCGACTTCGGCAATCACCGTTGCCGCATCGCCGAAACCGTTGAGGATCACATTCGCACCCGCCTTGGCCAGGCTCAGGGCGATGCCCAGGCCAATGCCGCTGGTGGATCCGGTAACCAATGCCGTCTTGCCCGAAAGAGTTGTCATCAATACCTCACACAATGCCAGTGGCGTAGAAAGTACCGATCACCACAAAGACCGCCAGGGTCTTGATCAGCGTAATACAGAAAATGTCTTTATAGGCTTCGCGGTGGGTCAGGCCGGTTACCGCGAGCAAAGTGATTACCGCGCCGTTGTGCGGCAAGGTGTCCATGCCGCCGCTGGCCATGGCAGCCACGCGGTGCAGCACTTCCAGCGGAATATTCGCAGCATTTGCCGCTGCGATGAAATCATCGGCCATCGCCGCCAGGGCAATGCTCATGCCGCCCGACGCCGAACCGGTGATGCCGGCCAGCAACGTAACCGTGACGGCCTCGTTAACCAGCGGATTGGGGATGTTTTTCAACCAGTCGGCCAGCACCAGGAAACCCGGCAATGAAGCGATCACCGCACCGAAACCGTATTCCGAGGCGGTATTCATCGCCGCCAATAGCGCACCGCTGACCGCACTTTTACTGCCTTCGGCCAACTTGCTGCGAATCGCCTGGAAGCCGAATGCCAACACCATCAGGATGCCCACCAGCAGCGCCGCCTGAACTGCCCAAATGGCCGTGAGTTTGGCGATTTCGGTGGTCACCGGTGTGCTCATGCCCGGCAGCGCGAGGCTGTGGGTTTTGCCGTACCACTGCGGAATCCACTGGGTAAACAGCAAATTCATGATCCCCACCGCCAGTAACGGTGAGAGGGCGAGCCACGGGTTGGGCAATTTGATGTCGGCCGCGGTTTCCGGCTCGTTGCGCAACTCCGTGCCGTAGCCTTCGCCGCTGCGCTGGGCCTTGCTGCGTTGGCGCTGGAGGAACAGCATGCCGGCACAAAATACGAAGATCGTGCCGATCACACCCAGCCATGGCGCCGCCCACGCGGTAGTGTTGAAGAAAGTGCTGGGGATGATGTTCTGGATCTGCGGTGTCCCGGGCAGGGCGTCCATGGTGAACGAGAAGGCGCCGAGTGCAATGGTCGCCGGGATCAGGCGTTTGGGAATATTGCTCTGGCGGAACATCTCCGCGGCAAAAGGGTAGACCGCGAAGACCACCACGAACAGCGACACGCCGCCGTAGGTCAGCAGGGCGCAGACCAGTACGATGACCAGCATCGCCTGGCGGGTGCCGAGCAAGCGAATGGCGGCCGCGACAATGGAGCGCGAAAAACCCGACAACTCGATCAGCTTGCCGAACACTGCACCGAGCAGGAACACCGGGAAATACAATTTGATGAAACCGACCATTTTTTCCATGAACACCCCGGTAAAGGCTGGGGCAACGGCGGACGGATCGGTGAGCAGCACGGCGCCGAGGGCGGCAATCGGGGCAAAGAGGATAACGCTGTAGCCGCGGTAGGCGGCCAGCATCAGCAGCGCGAGGGCTGCCAAGGCAATGGTCACACTCATGGTGTGTCTCCTGAATTGTTATTTTTTTGGGTATTGCTGGTGGGAGAGGGCTTTAGCGAGATTTGTGCCAGATGTGTAACGTGTTGATTTGACTGGGTATTTAAGGTGTTTAGTATTCGCTGATATGAATTTATCTCTTTTTTGAGATATTTTTTGTATGTGAGGGGTCTTTCGCGAGCAAGTCTCGCCCCCACAGATTTTCTTCATCGGGACCGGAAACTCTATCCCTGTAAGGGAAAGACTTGCACGCGAAGAAGTCTGTCTACCAAAGGAGATCTGCGTCTCTTTAAAGAGATTCAGCAATCCCTAAAGCCACCATTTTCTTGTACAGAGTCGACCGTCCCAACCCCAATTGCGCCGCCGCTTCAATCACTTTGCCTCCACATTGCGCTAGTGCATGCTCAATCAGCTGCCTATCAAACCGCTCCCGCGCCGCGCTGAATGTTTCAAGCACAACCGGTTCGATCACTGTTGAAACGGAGCGCTCCACTGGCGTGAGCGTCCCGATTGCTGCGCGGATGTCCACGGCGTTCAACATCAGATCATCACTGAGCAGCGCCGCACGTTCCAGCACGTTACGCAGCTCGCGAATATTCCCCGGCCAGGCGTGTTGAGCCAATAGCGCCAGTGCTTCATGGTTCAGCTCGTGCTGACTGCGCAGCTCTTCGAGGATCGCTTCGCTCAGGGCCGGCAAGTCATCGAGACGATCACGCAACGGCGGAACCTGGATCGGCAGGACGTTGAGGCGGTAGTACAAGTCAGCACGAAAGTCGCCGCGCTTGAGCGCCTCTTCAAGGTTGGTGGAGGTCGCAGCGATCACCCGCACATCGCTCTGGATCACCTCATTGGAGCCGACCGGCTCGAATTCCTTCTCCTGCAGGACCCGCAACAGTTTGCTCTGCAACGGCAGCGGCATGTCGCCGATCTCATCAAGGAACAGCGTGCCGCCCTGAGCGATCTGCAACTTGCCGACGCGACCCTTGCGATCAGCGCCGGTAAACGCGCCGGGGGCAGTGCCGAAAAATTCCGCTTCCAGCAACGCTTCGGGGATGGCCGCGCTGTTGATGCTGACGAAAGCTTTGTGCGCGCGAGGTGATGCGCCATGAATCGCCTGCGCGAGCAGTTCCTTGCCGGTGCCGGTTTCGCCCAGCAGCAACACCGGCGAATCGGCGCTGGCACTGCGGCGCGCGCGGCGTTTGACTTCAAGGCTCGCCGCGCTGGTGCCGATGAAGTGGGCGAAGTTGTATTTGGTTTGGCGTGCACGCAGCAGCGAGCGGGTCGAGGCGAGTTCTTCTTGCATGCTCATGTAGCGCTTGAGCATCGGCGAAAGGCTACGCAACTCATCGAACAAGGCAAAACCGATCGCGCCGATCACCACCCCGGCGTCGTCGTGAATCGGCAGACGCATGACCACCATGGG
Organism: Pseudomonas fluorescens; assembly: GCF_902497625.1. Classification (GTDB taxonomy): domain Bacteria; phylum Pseudomonadota; class Gammaproteobacteria; order Pseudomonadales; family Pseudomonadaceae; genus Aquipseudomonas; species Aquipseudomonas fluorescens_BQ. The sequence continues at coordinate 42,138 of NZ_CABVGX010000031.1, forward strand.
TTCTTTGGGCGTGTCCTGCATGTCGAGCAGAATCGGCCGACCCGTGCGTACCACTTCACGCAGCAAGCTGCCGGGGATCACGCTTTCACAGGGTTTGCCGATGGCCACTTCCGCAGATTCCAGGCCGAAACGCCGGGCATAGCGTTCGTTCATCCAGACGATATTGGCATCGCGGTCGACAATCACCGTGCCTTCACTCGACTGCTCGATGATTTCGAACAACGAACGGATCGCCAGCAGGCGAACGCGCTGGTAATCCTTGAGGCTTTCGGTGGTGTTCATGCTGGCTGATCCTTGTTGTGTATTGCCTGTGCGGACACCATCGCGAGCTTGCTCGCGAAGGCCGTGACACGGTGCAACGTCTGCCCGCTGCTACCGCGCATGCGCCGCCGCCAACAGCTCTTTGGTATACGGGTGCTGCGGCGATTCAAATACCTCATGACTGGCACCGCGCTCAACCACTTTGCCGTCCTTGATCACGATCAGGTCATGCGCCAGCGCGCGCACGACCGCCAGATCATGGCTGATAAACAGATACGTCAGGCCATGTTTTTCCTGCAGCTGGCGGAGCAGGGCGACCACCTGCTTTTGCACGGTGCGATCCAGCGCCGACGTCGGTTCGTCGAGCAAAATCAGCGCCGGTTTCAACACCAGCGCCCGCGCAATGGCGATGCGCTGACGCTGTCCGCCGGAGAACTCATGCGGATATCGATGCCGGCTCAGCGGGTCGAGGCCGACTTCCTGCAGTGCTTGCACCACTTGCGCGTCACACTGATCGGCGCTCGAATGGCTGTGCACCTCAAGGCCTTCGCTGATGATCTGCGCCACCGACATACGCGGGCTCAAACTGCCAAAGGGATCCTGGAACACCACCTGCATTTTCTTGCGCCATGGCCGCAGCTGCTTTTGCGTCAAGCCGTCCAGCGCTTCGCCCTGAAAGCGAATGCTGCCGTCGGAATCGAGCAGCCGCAGAATCGCCTGGCCCAGCGTCGACTTGCCGGAACCGGACTCACCCACAATGCCCAGGGTCTTGCCGCGCTGGATGTTCAGGCTGATGCCGTCCACTGCGCGCAGGAAAGTCTTGCGGCGAAACAGGCCGCCACTCAACTGAAACCGCACGTTCAGACTGTCTACTTCCAGAACGTTTTCACGTTCGTCCCTGGGCAGCGCCTCACCTTCCGGTTCGGCGTTCAGCAGCACGCAGCTGTAAGGGTGTTGCGGTTCGGTGAACAAGGTTTCGCAGGACGCCTGCTCGACAATTTCGCCGGCCTTCATCACGCACACACGCTGGGCAATGCTGCGCACCAGATTGAGGTCGTGGCTGATCAGCAGCAGCGACATGCCAAGGCGCTGTTGCAGTGATTTGAGCAGGATCAGGATTTTGCGCTGCACGGTGACGTCCAGCGCCGTGGTCGGTTCGTCAGCAATCAGCAATTGTGGTTCGCAGGCCAGCGCCATGGCGATCATCACCCGTTGCCGCTGGCCTCCAGATAGCTGATGCGGGTATGCCTTGAGCCGTTCCCTGGGTTTCTGAATGCCCACCAGCTGCAGCAGTTCAAGAATGCGCGCCTGTGCCCGTTTGCCGGTCAGGCCCTTGTGCAGCAATAGTGTTTCACCGATTTGTTTTTCGATTGTGTGCAGAGGGTTGAGCGAGGTCATCGGCTCCTGAAAGATCATCGCTATGCGGTTGCCACGCAGTTCCCGCAATACTCTGGACGAGGCGCCGAGCAACTCCTTGCCGTGATAGCGAATGCTGCCAGTCGTCTCGGTACCGGTCTCGGGCAGCAATTGCAGGATCGAGTGCGCCGTGACCGATTTGCCGGAACCCGATTCACCCACCAGCGCCAGGCACTCGCCCGGACGGATGTCCAGGCACAGGTTACGGACCACGGTCTGGCCGTTGAAGGCGACGCACAGATCACGGATTTCGATCAGGTTGAGACTCAAGTTTGTAATCTCCGCATCAGCATTGTTGTTCAAATCCCAAGGTCAAGATCGCGGATCAAGATCGCGGATCAAGATCGCGGATCAAACGCGTCGCGCAATGCTTCGCCAATGAATACCAGTAAGGAAAGAATCAGCGCCAACGTGAAAAACGCCGTCAGCCCCAGCCAGGGCGCTTGCAGGTTCTGCTTGCCCTGACCGATCAACTCGCCCAGCGACGCGCTGCCGGCCGGCATGCCGAATCCGAGGAAGTCCAGCGCCGTCAGCGTCGAGATCGCCCCGGTCAGAATGAACGGCAGGTAACTGAGCGTGGCATTCATCGCGTTGGGCAGAATGTGCCGCACGATCACTTTGCGGTCGGTCAGGCCCAGCGCCCGGGCGGCTTTGACGTATTCCAGATTACGCCCGCGCAGGAACTCGGCGCGCACCACGTCTACCAGCGCCAGCCAGGAAAACAGGGCCATGATTCCCAGCAACCACCAGAAATTCGGCTCGACAAACCCCGAAAGAATGATCAGCAAGTACAACACCGGCAATCCCGACCAGACCTCCAGCACACGCTGACCGATCAAATCCACCCAGCCGCCGTAATAACCTTGCAGGGCGCCCGCCGCAATGCCGATCAGCGCGCTGACCACCGTCAGCATCAACGCAAACAGAATCGATACCCGCGCACCAAAAATCACCCGGGCCAGCACGTCGCGCGCCTGGTCGTCCGTGCCCAGCCAGTTGTCACTCGACGGCGGACTGGGGGCGGGTTTGTTCAGGTCATAGTTGGGCGTGTCGTCACTGAACGGAATCGGCGGAAACAGCAGCCAGCCACCGTCCTTCCTGATCAGATTCTGTACATAGTCGCTGCGGTAGTCGGCCTGAAAGGGCAATTGTCCGCCGAACTCCTGCTCGGTGTGGCGTTTGAACACCGGAAAGTACAGCGAGTCCTGATAGCTGACGACCAGCGGTTTATCGTTGGCGATCAATTCGCCGCCGAGGGTCAGCACAAACAGGCCGATGAACAACCACAGCGACCACCAGCCACGGCGGTTTTTCTTGAAGCGTTCAAGGCGGCGACGGGCGAGAGGCGAGAGCTTGAGCATCAGGCGTTCCTCGCGGCGAAGTCGATGCGCGGGTCAACCAGCGTGTAACACAGGTCGCCGAGCAGTTTTATCAGTAGCCCGAACAGGGTGAAGATGAACAGCGAACCGAACACCACCGGATAGTCCCGTGACACGGCCGCTTCATAACTCATGCGACCCAGGCCATCGAGCGAAAAGATCACTTCGATCAGTAGCGACCCGGCAAAAAACACGCTGATGAATGCCTGGGGAATGCCCGACACCACCAGCAACATTGCGTTGCGAAACACATGGCCGTAAAGCACGCGCCGTTCGCTCATGCCTTTGGCGCGAGCGGTAACCACATACTGTCGGGTGATCTCGTTGAGGAAGGAGTTTTTGGTCAGGATGGTCAGCGTCGCGAAACCGCCAATCACCAGTGCTGTCACCGGCAACACCAGATGCCAGAAGTAATCGGCAATCTTGCCCACGGTCGACAGGGATTCGAAGTTGTCCGACACCAGGCCGCGCACCGGAAACCAGTTCAGCGATGTGCCGCCAGCGAACACCACGATCAGGAACATCGCAAAGAGAAACGCCGGCATCGCATAACCAATGATGATCGCGGTACTGCTCCAGATATCGAACTGACTGCCATGACGCACCGCTTTGCGAATGCCCAGCGGGATGGACACCAGATAAGTGATCAGCGTCGCCCAGAGCCCGAGGGAAATGGTCACCGGCATCTTTTCCAGAATCAGGTCGGTGACCGTGGCGCCGCGGAAGAAGCTCTTGCCGAAATCCAGTTGCGCATAGCTCTTGAGCATCAGCCAGAGGCGTTCCGGTGCGGGTTTGTCGAAGCCGTACTGCTTTTCGATTTCCTTGATCAGTTGGGGGTCGAGGCCGCGACTGGCGCGCGAGCTGCTGCTCATGACTTCGCTGGAACCGCCGCCGACACTGGCGCCGCCGATGCCCTGCAGGTGCGCGATCGCCTGTTCGACCGGACCACCCGGTGCGGCCTGCACAATGATGAAATTGACCAGAAGAATGATCACCAATGTCGGGATGATCAACAGCAGGCGCCGCAGAATGTAAGCCCACATCAGTGCGGCCCTCCAGGTCTGCCACGTTTGATCAATTCGGCGGTCATTTGCTGATTGGTCAGGGGCGTGGTGCTTACTTCCCACCAGCTTTCGATGACTTCGTCGTTAGCCGCCTGCACGCTCGGCATCCCGAAGCGGTTCCACCAAACCGTTGAACTGCCCGGCGGATAGTAGTTCGGGATCCAGTAATAATTCCATTGCAGGACCCGGTCCAAGGCATGGGCGTAGCGCAACATGTCGGTTTTGGTGGAAGCGCGCACCAGGCCGTCGACAAGTGTGTCGACGGCCTGGTTCTTCAACACCATGTAATTATTCGAGCCGGGATCGTTTGCCGCGACCGAGCCGAAATAGTTGTATAGCTCATTGCCGGGGGAGGTGGTTACCGGGTAGCCGGTGACGATCATGTCGTAATCGCGGGACATCAGGCGATTGACGTATTGGGATGAATCGATGCGGCGGATGTTCAGGTCGATGCCGATCTGCTTCAGCGTGCGCTTGTACGGCAGCAGCATTCGGTCCAGGCCGTTCTGACTGATCAGAAAGGTGAAGCTCAGTGGCTTGCCTTCGGCGTTCACCAATTGGTCGCCTTCAGGTTTCCAGCCTGCCTGTTCGAGTAGCTGCAATGCTTCCAGCTGCTTGTCACGGATCATCCCGCTGCCGTCGGTTTTTGGTGCCTCGAATACTTGGGTAAACACTTCGTCGGGAATGTGTCCTCGCAGTGGCTCCAGGATCGACAGTTCAGTGGCATCGGGCAGGTCGCGCGCGGCGAGCTCGGTGTTGGAGAAATAACTTTGCTGGCGGATATACAGGCCCCGCATCATCTGGCGGTTGGTCCATTCAAAATCCCAGAGCATCACCAACGCTTTGCGTACGCGCAGGTCCTGGAACAGCGGGTTTTGCAGGTTGAACACGAACCCTTGCGCTGATTGCGGTGCATTTTGCGCCAGGTGAGCCTTTTGCAAGCGACCGTCACCGAGCGCCGGGCTGTCGTACCCGATCGAGAAACCGGTGGCGGAGAATTCGCGGTTGTAATCGTAAGCGCCACCTCGCAGGACCTGCCGCGCCACGTCCGTATCGCCGAAGTATTCGATGCTGAAGTGATCGAAGTTGTACAGGCCCCGGCTGACCGGCAGGTCCTTCCCCCACCAGTCAGGGTTGCGTTCAAAAGTGATGGCGCGCCCGGAATCGACCTTGCCAACCCTGTATGGGCCGCTGCCCAAGGGCGGCTCGTAACCGCCGCCGCCAGCGAAGTCGCGTGTTTTCCACCAGTGCTCCGGGAGAACCGGCAATGTCGCGATGTCGAGGGGCAGGGTGCGGTTCTCGTTGGTCTTGAAGTCAAAACGGACTGTGCGCGTGGCCTCCACCTGAACGCCTTTGACGTCGGCGAACTGCGTGCGATAGCGCAAACTGCCCTGGGTCATCAGCAGGTTGAAGGTATAACGCACGTCTTCAGCGGTGATCGGTTTTCCATCGGCAAAACGCGCCTCGGGATTCAGGTAGAAGCGTAACGAGAGACCGTCATCGGATCGCTCCATTTGCTGGGCCACCAGGCCATAAACAGTGTAAGGCTCGTCCTGCGAGCGCTGGGCCAGAGGCGAATAGAGCAGGCCGTCGATCTGCGAAACGCCGATGCCCTTGTCTATATAAGGAAGGATGTGATCGTAGTGACCGATCTCCAGCGCCGAGCGGCGCATAGTGCCGCCCTTGGGGGCTTGAACGTTGGTGTAGGCAAAATGACTGAAGTTGGCGGGGTATTTCGCCGGTTCGCCATACACGGTCAGCGCGTGTTGCGGTGCGGCACCCACACTCGCGGCACTCAACAACAGCGCCACGGCAGTGAACAGTAAAGTAGGAAAAGCCAGTCGCATTGTCAGCCTTGAGCCGGGTGGTCGAGAAGCGTAGTTTTTACGCTAGCGGCGCGTTCCTCGCCAGCCGTATCGCGTAACCAAAATACAACGGCCCGCCAGAAAGGCGGGCCGTTGCGCGGGCAATCAGGCGATGATCAGTCCTGACGGCTGGTTACTTCAAGCAGGTGGTAACCAAACTGGGTTTTCACCGGGCCCTGCACGACGTTGATCGGCGCGCTGAAAACCACGGTATCGAATTCCTTGACCATTTGACCTGGACCAAACGAACCCAGATCCCCGCCCTGACGGCTGGACGGGCAAGTGGAGTTGGCCTTGGCCACTTCGGCGAAATCAGCGCCGCCCTCGATTTGCGTCTTGAGTTCGTTACATTTGTCTTCGCTGGCAACCAGGATGTGACGGGCAGTGGCTTTAGCCATGGATAAATACTCCTTTCAACGTTCGGTAAAGAATTGAGCCTACCGGATTCAGTGGCCCATTTCTTCTCAAAGTTCCCTCGAGCCGCTACAGTCCGGCCTTTCGCAATCGTTCGGCGTGCTGCAAGTACAGCCCGACCGGGTCGACGCCCGGGCGAACTCGGCCGGCGGTCTGATTGATACTGTCCATATGATCCAGCGGATAATCGGAGCGAATCACCTTGCCCAGGTGGGAGCTGAAACGGCCGACCATGCCGTCGTTGTGCTCTGCCTCGGTGGAAAAATAGCGGGAAAAGGCACGGCAGAATCCGTGCAGCGGGTCCAGGGTATTGGCGCCTTCTTTCAGCACGGTCCCCTGCAATGTTCCGCTCCAGGAGTAGTAGCGAACGCCGTTGACCTGGTCGCGGCCCTTGCCGCCCCACGTGGCTGGTAAACCCTGAGGGTACTTGTCATTAAATGCGCCAACCCCTTCAGTGGTCAGCGCGTTCAATGCCCCCAGGGCATTTTGCGGCATTTTTGCATGCCCGCTGAGTACCGAGATGAAATCCGCAAACAGGGTGGCGACGGTTTCTGCGACTTTTTCCGGAAGTTTTCCTGGCGTCAGCGCATTGCGCAGGACATCCGCGAGTTCCGAACCGTGATTCGGACCGCTGACGGAGGTGACAGAGGCGACAACCTCAGGCGCAATCGCTGCGGCATAGCGGACGGTGAGTGCCCCTTGGCTGTGACCGATGAGGTTGACTTTTTCTGCGCCGGTGCCGTCGAGCACTCGTTCGATCTGTGCCAGCAGTTGTTCGCCGCGCGTTTCGTTGCAATGGATCGCTGAAAGATGAGGAATGAACACCCTGGCGCCAGCGCTGCGCAGGGATTGTCTGATATCGTGGAAGAGGTCTGCACGGCCAATTCGATCAAAACCGAAAAGTCCATGAACCAGAAGAATCGGAAACTCAGTCTTTGCATTCCATTGCATGTGCGTACCTTCTTCGGGAAGTTGCTTGGGGTGTCCGGGCTTCACTCTAATGCACTCTTGCTCAGCCGCGATGTATGAAAAGTCCGCTGTAGAGCGGCGAAAGCGGAATAGGGCAGGTGCGAAAGCGCGAAGACCCACCAGGCCTTGTTCGGAATTTTTCGACTCCCTGGCAACGACTCTCTTCCACTGCATTCAAATCGGGATAACCGTACCCGTCCTGCAGCGAAGTGGCGGTGCTGCAGGCGCGTTCGTGAAGCCGTCCGGCCTTTGCGAGACCGGACGGTCGAAGCTCAGGGTCGGCGCAGCCGCGTTGCAGCCTGACGCAATAATTGCTCCGTCGCGTTCCAGCCCAGGCAAGCGTCGGTTACCGAGATGCCGTAACGCAGCGAAGGCGTCAACGCCTGGCAACCTTCAAAAAGATGACTTTCGAGCATCATGCCGATCAATGTCGAGTCACCTTGCAGACGCTGATCGAGTACATCATTGAATACTGCGGGTTGACGCAGCGGGTCTTTGCCGCTGTTGGCGTGGCTGCAATCAACCATGATCCGGGCCGGGATCTGCAGCTTTTTGAGGTCACTGTTCACCTGAGCAACGCTGTCGCGGTCGTAATTCGGTCCTCGGTGGCCGCCGCGCAGTACGAGATGAGTATCTGGGTTGCCAGAGGTGTGGACGATGGCCGGATGCCCCTGGCTGTCTACGCCAAAATGACGGTGGGGGTGCGCGGCTGATCGCATGGCGTCACTGGCTACGGAAATACTGCCATCGGTGCCGTTTTTGAAACCGACTGCCATACTCAGGCCGCTGGCCATTTCCCGGTGGATCTGCGATTCAGTGGTGCGTGCACCGATCGCGACCCAGCTGAGCAGGTCATCGAAGTAGCCGGCGGCCATCGGTTGCAGTAATTCGGTGGCGATCGGCAGGCCCAGCTCAAGCATTTCACGCATGAGCGCCCGGGACAATGTGAGGCCGTGGGCCATATCATCGCTGCCGTTAAGATGCGGATCGTAGGCGAGGCCTTTCCAGCCTACCGTGGTGCGTGGTTTTTCGACGTAGGCGCGCATCACCAGCAGCATCTGGTCGCTGACTTCATCAGCGAGACGTGCAAGGTTGCCAGCATATTCGAGGGCGGATTCGGGGTCGTGAATCGAGCATGGACCGACGATGACCAGCAGACGAGAGTCTTCACCGGTGAGGATCGAACGAATGGCATCGCGATGGCTGGCGACTTGCCGGGTCAGCGTGTTGTTGAGTGGCAATTGCTGTTTGAGTTGCAATGAGGTTGGCAGACGCACGGTCAGCACTTCATTGGCAGGGCTCAGGGTGGACAGCGGCAGAGCAGAGACGGACGAGTTCATATTCAGGCTTCCTGGGCTGGCGGCGGGTTCGTTCCCGCGCGCTCGGCCCTACTGGGGTGTTCGACAATTGGCCGGGTTGATCACGGGCGTGTGCGTGCCACCTGCGGGTGACCGGTCGGAGGCGGCAGGCTGTCCCGAGCGGAGGCTGCTAAATCGCCAGGCGGTAAAACTGTCGTGACGGTAATAAGTGGCGTAGTTCATGTGTGAATCCTCAAGTGTTGGCAAAAGTAGCAAGCTGAAAAAACAAAACCCCCGGTCGGGAAGCCGACCGGGGGTTGAGAAATCTCTGGTGGCGACCCGTTTGAAGTGGGCGCCGTGTGGGTATCAGGCGCGCCAGTGGCTAAACCAATACCCAAAATAGAAGCTGACGGACTGACTGAGATTATTCACCCGGGCAGCCGCAACCGAGCGCAGGGCGCTGACAGCAGTAAGCGGTGAGAGGGTGTTGAACATGATCAATCTCCGATGGATGCGCCGAGCTTACTAGAGGGCGGTATGCGGATTCAATCAGAAAATGTTATCGATAGAGGATGGCATTTTCTATTGCTTGAGCGCCGCGAAGGTTGTGACACACTTCAGCTCACTTGCCCAGGAACAGCCCGATCATGACGCAATCGTCCCTTGGCTCAGGATTTGAACTGAGCCCGGCAACATCAGAGGCGCTGGAATTTGCCCGGACGCTCACTCGTCAAGCCATGCTGCGCTATTACATCGACCACGACCTGCGCTGGCAGGACGAAGCGTTCGACGTTGCCTGGGCCGGGCGGGAAAACCTGCTGATAATGCAGCGCGGCGAACGTTGGGGGTTCGTAAGCCTGAGTCGCGACGCCAGGGCTCTGTACATCCGGGAACTGCACGTATTGACGGCATTTCAGCGCCAGGGTGCCGGATCCTGGGTGATCGATCAGGTTTTCGCCATGGCATGCAAGGAACGACGTCCCGCACTGCGGTTGACGGTTTTCCAGAATAATCCCGCGAAATGCTTGTATGAAAGAAAAGGCCTGAGGGTGGTCGGTACTGACGATTGTTTCCTGAGAATGCAGCGTGACGTTGGTCCCCCAGCTGTCTGAAACGCGCATGCGACAAGCCTTTCAAGACGAATTGAAACTGTTTTAATGACGCTTGCCGCTAGGTCTGTCAGTCGCTTTTTGCTAAGGTGTCGGCAACTCAATATGACCATATCGCGAGGTGTCTGCTTGATTAGGGTGCTAGTGGTCGATGACCATGATCTCGTTCGTACCGGCATTACACGAATGCTGGCTGACATCGATGGTCTGCAAGTGGTCGGCCAGGCCGAGTCAGGCGAAGAATCCCTGCTCAAGGCGCGGGACCTGAAACCCGATGTGGTTTTGATGGACGTGAAGATGCCAGGCATCGGCGGCCTGGAAGCCACGCGCAAACTGTTGCGCAGTCATCCGGACATCAAGGTTGTTGCGGTCACCGTGTGCGAGGAAGATCCGTTCCCGACGCGCTTGCTGCAGGCTGGCGCGGCCGGTTATCTGACCAAGGGCGCCGGGCTGCCCGAAATGGTCCAGGCCATCCGCCTGGTGTTCGCCGGGCAGCGATACATAAGCCCGCAAATTGCCCAGCAGCTGGCGATAAAATCTTTTCAGCCGACCAATGATTCGCCGTTCGATACGTTGTCGGAGCGGGAGATCCAGATCGCGTTGATGATCGTTGGCTGCCAGAAAGTGCAGATCATTTCGGACAAGTTGTGCCTGTCGCCTAAAACCGTCAACACCTACCGATATCGAATTTTCGAAAAACTTTCGATCAGTAGCGACGTCGAGCTGACGCTCCTGGCGGTCCGCCACGGCATGGTAGATGCCAGCCTCTGACATGACCGATACTTTCGATCCAAGCGCATTTCTGTCCACCGTCAGTGGTCGCCCCGGTGTCTATCGCATGTTCGACAGCGAGGCGCGCCTGCTCTACGTCGGCAAGGCGAAAAACCTCAAGAGTCGTCTGTCGAGCTACTTTCGCAAGTCTGGCCTTGCGCCCAAGACTGCTGCGCTGGTAGCGCGAATCGCCCAGGTCGAGACGACGATCACGGCGAACGAAACCGAAGCCTTGTTGCTTGAGCAGACGCTGATCAAGGAATGGCGGCCGCCCTACAACATCCTGATGCGTGACGATAAATCCTATCCGTACGTGTTCCTGTCGGACGGGCAGTTTCCGCGGCTGAGCATTCACCGTGGGGCGAAGAAGGCCAAGGGCAAATATTTCGGCCCGTACCCGAGCGCGGGTGCGATCCGCGAAAGCCTGAGCCTGCTGCAAAAAACCTTTTTCGTACGCCAGTGTGAAGACAGTTACTACCGCAACCGCACGCGCCCGTGTCTGCAATATCAGATCAAGCGCTGCAAGGCGCCGTGTGTCGGTCTGGTCGAGCCCGAGGTTTACGCTGAAGATGTGCGGCACTCGGTGATGTTTCTGGAAGGACGCAGCAATGCCCTGACGGACGAGTTGTCGAAAGCGATGGAAGAGGCCGCGATCAATCTGGAATTCGAACGGGCTGCGGAACTGCGCGATCAGATATCGCTGCTGCGCCGGGTGCAGGACCAGCAAAGCATGGAGGGCGGATCTGGCGACGTTGATGTAATCGCGGCATTCGTCAACCCCGGTGGTGCCTGCGTTCACCTGATCAGCGTACGGGGCGGGCGGGTATTGGGGAGCAAGAACTTCTTCCCTCAGGTCGGTATTGAAGAAGATGTTTCCGAAGTCATGGCGGCATTTCTCGGGCACTATTTCATCAGCAGCCCCGAGCGCGACCTTCCGAGTGAACTGATCGTCAACGTGGTTCACGAAGATTTCCCCACCGTGATCGAGGCCATTGAAGAGCTGCGTGGTCGTGAGTTGACCATCAGCCATAGAGTCCGTGGGACGCGTGCACGCTGGCAGCAGTTGGCTGTCACCAATGCCGAGCAGGCGCTGGGTGCGCGGCTGGCCAACCGGCAACATATGGGCGCCCGTTTTGAAGCGTTGGCCGAAGTGCTAAAGCTCGACGAGCCGCCGCAGCGGCTGGAATGCTACGACATCAGTCACTCCAGCGGTGAAGCCACGGTGGCATCCTGTGTCGTCTTCGGACCGGAAGGTCCGATCAAATCCGATTACCGCCGCTACAACATCGAAGGCGTGACGGCGGGCGACGATTACGCCGCCATGCACCAGGCACTGACTCGACGCTTCAGCAAGCTCAAGGACGGCGAGGGCAAGTTGCCGGACATTCTGTTGGTGGACGGCGGTAAGGGCCAGTTGTCGATGGCGCGCGACGTGCTTAATGAATTGGCCGTGCCCGACCTGATTTTGCTAGGTGTAGCCAAAGGCGCGACACGCAAGGCCGGCTTTGAAACCTTGTATCTGAATGATGCCGCGCACGAGTTCACCTTGCGCGGCGACTCACCGGCCCTGCATTTGATCCAGCAGATCCGCGACGAAGCGCACCGTTTTGCAATTACCGGGCACCGCGCCCGTCGTGGCAAAACCCGCCGTACCTCTACGCTTGAGGGAGTTGCAGGCGTCGGCCCGACGCGCCGCCGCGATTTGTTGAAACATTTTGGTGGATTGCAGGAGCTGTCTCGTGCCAGCATCGAAGAGATCGCCAAAGCACCCGGAATCAGTAAAAAGCTCGCAGAGTTGATTTATGCAAATCTGCACAGCGAGTAGAATGCCTCCTCACCTCGTAGCCAGTTGTGCCGATGAATATCCCTAATCTGATTACCGTACTACGCGTCCTGCTCATCCCGATCTTCATTTTACTGTTCTACCTGCCGTATCAATGGAGTTACATGGCGTCCGCTTCGGTGTTCGCATTTGCCGCAGCAACGGACTGGCTGGACGGGTATCTCGCCCGCCGCCTGGAACAAAGCACGCCGTTCGGGGCTTTCCTCGATCCGGTTGCCGACAAGCTGATGGTTGCTGTCGCGCTGGTATTGCTGGTGCAGGAGCACGGTAATTTGTGGCTGACGCTGCCGGCGGCCGTGATCATCGGGCGCGAAATTGTCGTCTCGGCATTGCGTGAATGGATGGCCGAACTGGGCGCACGTGCGCACGTTGCGGTATCGAACCTCGGCAAATGGAAAACCGCTGCGCAGATGCTGGCGCTGGTGATCCTCCTGGCCAATCCATCGAGCTTCACGTTCTGGGTTCTGTTGGGCTACGCCTTGCTACTGATCTCGGCAGGTTTGACCCTGTGGTCCATGGTTCAATACCTGCGCGCTGCCTGGCCGCATCTGAGGACCGAGGTTGAAAAGAAATAAAACATTTTTGAATCAAAGGGTTGACGGGGCATCCGGTTTCTATAGAATGCGCCTCACCAAGACGCGGGAATAGCTCAGTTGGTAGAGCACGACCTTGCCAAGGTCGGGGTCGCGAGTTCGAGTCTCGTTTCCCGCTCCAAATATTACTTCACGGTGTTCTACAGGACGCCATGGAGAAAAAAGAAAAGACCTTCGGGTCTTTTTTTTTGCCCGAGATTTTCTCACTGAAATCCTTTGCTGCTGCTGACCACCTGGAATCTGCAAGTATCGGCCAGGATGTGGACAGTGGCCGACCGGGCCGCAGACCCGGCCCGCTTCCTCTAATGTTATGGAGAACATAATGACCGATACCCAGCCACACCTGTCCAAGGCCATCCCGATTCTGGCGTCGACCGATATCGCACGCACACTCGATTTCTACAGAGGCTTGGGGTTCAAAGCTCAGCATATTGAAGATTTTTCTTATGGAATGGCAGCCTGGGGGGACGTCGAGCTGCATTTCTGGAGCTGCGCCGACAAGCACATTGCCGAGAACACGTCCTGCTACATTCGTGTTGACGATATCGAGTCCTTATACGCGGTACTGAAGATTGCGTTGCCTGAACTTCAGGAAGTGACTCGCACGGCGTGGGGAACCGCCGAACTTTACGTGATTGATCCGGACGGCAACCTGCTGAAATTCGGCCAGTCGCTCGATTGATGCCATTGTGATGCGGTGCTGCGGCAACAAAAAGCCACTCAATGAGTGGCTTTTTTATTTCGTGCGATTTACCTCCGAAACCGCCCATCAGTGCAAGAACGAATCAGAGCTTCGGCAACTGCCCGATACGTCCCATCATTTCTGTCACGATCTGCAAGTCCAGCAGAAACTGGTCAACCGTCTTGAACTCGTTATCCGTATGGCCGGTGTATTTGGCCTCCGGCCGCGCGAGGCCGAACTGCACGCCATTCGGCAGTTCATGCACCGACGTCGCGCCAGCTGAGGTGCCGAACTTGTGTTCCATGCCCAGGTTCTCGCTGGCAACCGCCAGCAACGCTTTGACCCATTCACCTTCCGGGTTGCGGTACATCGGTTCTGCGACCGAGTAATCGAACGCCACAGCGACCTTGGACCTTTTGCTCCAAGCGTCCAGTTTTTCGGCAATTTCAGCCTTGAGCACTTCCGGGGATTTGCCCTTCGGCACGCGCAGGTTCACCGCCAGCTTGAAGGTTTTTTCGTCCATACCAACAAAAGTCAGCGACGTGGTCAGCGGTCCCATGAACGTATCGGAGAAACCGACGCCCAATTTTCCACCCAGGTAATCCAGACCCCAGTTGTCGGCGGCGTAGCGGGCAGCGTCTGTGATGTAGTTGTGTTTGAGCGCGACCTTGCCGTCGAGGCTGTTGATGAAGTCGAGCATTCTGGCCACCGGGTTGACACCGGATTCCGGCTCGGAGGAGTGCGCTGAAACACCGGTGACGGTCAGCTTGACGTCTTTGTCGACCACCTTGGCGGTCACGCTGAAATTGCCACCGTTGTGCTTGGCGTAGTCCGCGCCGGCCTTCCCGAGAGTGGCGGCCAGTTCGACGGGTTTGTCGGTGACCAGGGTGGCGACGGAAGCGGATGGGATCTGGTTGGTGGCCAGGCCGCCGGTCATCGAGGTGATCTCCGCCCCTGTGCCCTCGGCAGGGCGTCGGGCAAAATTCGCCATGACCGTGCCGTAGCCTTTTTCAGCGATTACCACCGGGTAACCCCCATCCAGCGCCAGGTTGTACTTCGGCGTTGGGTTGTGTTCGAAGTAATAAGGAATGGCGTCACCGGTAGTTTCTTCCGTGGTGTCGACCAGCAGCTTGAAATTACGCGCCAAGTGCAGCTTTTCTTCCTTGATGACCTTCATGGCATACAACGAGACGACGATGCCGTTCTTGTCATCCTCGGTGCCGCGACCGTACATGCGGTCGCCGATCAGGGTCACCTTGAAGGGGTCGAGCCGCGTGCCGTCCTCCAGTACCCAGTTCTCTGGAGTCACCGGAACCACGTCGGCATGCGCGTGGATGCCGACGACTTCAGGGCCGCTGCCGTCCAGGGAAATTTCGTAGACACGGTTGTCGATGTTGCGGAATTTCAGGTTGAAGGCGTCTGCGAGGTTCTTGATCTTATCGGCGATCTTGATGAATTCAGGGTTGTCATGCTGCGCCACGCCTTCGACCTGGAAGGTCGGGATGGCCACCAGTTCGCGCAACGTTTCGGTCGCAGCGCTGCCGTACTTGATCCGAGCGTAGAGCCCGAGCAGGCGGTGGATTGCGTTCTGCTGTTCGGCAGTGAGTGACTTGTCGCCGAGGAAAGCGCCAATTGCCGGGGCGATGTCATTCGTTTTGGCCAGATCGGTTTTCGCCAGGCTGGCGAGGAACTGGCGGAAATCGGTAACCGAGGCGTCATTGAGCGTCTTGAGAATGACCGCGTTTTGTTGCGGCGTGAGATTGGCCTGAGCCGATGTCGTGAAGGCCGACAGGCTCGCCACAATCAGGGTGGTAGCGGCCAGGTGCTTGAGCGAAAAGTGCATTGCTGGGCATTCCTTTGCAGGTGGTGATGAATAAACGAAACAAAACGTTTCAGAGTGCCTCTGCAAAGTAACACCACAACGCCGCGCCAGGGCAGTCCCGATATAGACCGCTGTCGCACCCTCATGCAAAAAATGGCGCAGATATGCAAAAGCCCGGCAGCGTGCACTTTTATAAAGCCCCAAACCTGAATCTGCACTAAGCCAATGCACATTGCGCAAGTTCCGAACAAACCCTCGAGTCCGAGAGAAGGCTCTAAACCGGTACTTCGGCCATCTGGCACAAACAGTGCAACACCGAAATCAGGCCCACCCTTACGCAGTCGAGTGGGCAGCCCCTCGGTCAACGATGATCGATTCGCGGGCAACATCGGTGGACCAGGCATAGCCGTCTGTAGTTGACACCGCAAAAGAACAGGCAAAGACGCCTGGAACCGAAAGGTTTCAGGCGTTTTTTTTTGCTTTTTGAACCGCTTTAGCCGGGTGCTTCTTATGAATTCCAATGTTGCCGCGATGAATGAATTGCAAACTCTGGTGGTGATCGGCAATGGCATGGTCGGCCATCATTGTGTCGAACAGTTGATCGAGCGCGGCGCGCTTGAGCAGTATCGGCTACACGTGTTCAGCGAGGAGCCGATGCGCGCCTATGATCGCGTGCACCTGTCCGAATACTTTACCGGCCGCGATGCCGAGTCGCTGGCCCTCGGGGATGCCGCGCTGTATCAGACGCCGGGCGTCACGCTGCATCTGGGCGTACCGGTGCTGGAAATCGACCGCGCCCGGCGTCAAGTGATCACTGCGCAAGGGTGCGTCGCTTACGACAAACTGGTGCTGGCCACAGGCTCCTATCCGTTCGTTCCACCGGTCGAGGGCGCCCAGGGCGATTCACGGCTGGTTTACCGAACCCTTGAAGACCTCGACGCGATTCGCGCCGCCGCTGCCAACGCCAGACGCGGTGTGGTGGTGGGCGGTGGATTGCTCGGTCTCGAAGCCGCCAATGCGCTGAAAAGTCTTGGCCTGGAAGCGCACGTTGTCGAATTCGCGCCGCGCCTGATGCCGGTGCAGCTGGATGAAATGGGCGGGATGGCACTCAAGTCGCAGATCGAACGCCTCGGCGTCGGCGTGCACTTATCCCGCGCAACCCAGTCGATCACTGCGGGTGAGCAGTATCGCTATCGGATGAATTTCGCCAATGACGAATTTCTCGAGACTGACCTGATCGTGTTCTCCGCCGGCATTCGTGCGCAAGACGCGCTGGCCCGGCAGTCGGCGCTGGACATCGGCCCGCGCGGCGGCGTGGTGGTGAACAGCCAGTGCCTGAGCAGCGATCCGCACATTTATGCCATCGGCGAGTGCGCCTCGTGGAACGGCAGCCTGTTTGGCCTGGTTGCGCCGGGCTACCAGATGGCCCGCGGCGTGGCTGCAATCCTCTGCAATCACGTCGCAGAGCCGTTCATGGGCGCGGACATGTCGACCAAACTGAAACTGCTCGGCGTCGATGTCGGCTCCATCGGCGACGCTCACGGCAGCACGCCGGGCGCACGCAGCTATCAATTCATCGACGAAGCCAGCGCAAGCTATCGCCGCCTGGTGGTGGATGCAACCGGCAAACACGTGCTCGGCGCAGTTCTGGTGGGTGACAACAGTTATTACGACACGCTACTGCAATACATGCAGAACGCGATCGCCTTGCCAGCGGAGCCCGCGAGTCTGATTCTGCCTTCGTCCACCGGTGCACCAACCCTGGGCCCGGCGGCGCTGCCGGAATCGGCCACAGTCTGCTCGTGCCACAATGTCACCAAGGGGTCGATCTGCTCGGCTATTGATGGCGGCTGCACTGACCTCGGCTTACTCAAGGCACAAACCAAGGCTTGCACCGGTTGCGGTGGTTGCGCCGGTCTGCTCAAACAAGTCTTCGAACATGAACTGATTGCCCGGGGCGTCAGCGTCGACAAGAGCCTGTGCGAACATTTCGCCTACACCCGTCAGGAGTTGTATGCCCTGGTGCGCGTTGAGGGGATCATCACTTTTGAAGAGTTGCTCGCCAAACATGGCCGCGGCCACACCGGTTGCGATGTGTGCAAACCTGCCGTTGGTTCGATTCTCGCTTCGTGCTGGAACCAGCCGATCATGGATGCGTCACTGGTGCCGCTGCAGGACACCAATGACACCTTCATGGCCAACATGCAGAAAAATGGCACCTACTCAGTGGTGCCGCGTATTCCCGGCGGCGAGATCACCGCGGACAAGCTGATCGCTATCGGCGTGGTTGCAAAGAAATACGACCTCTATACCAAGATCACCGGCGGCCAGCGCATCGACCTGTTCGGCGCGCAATTGCACGAGTTGCCGGAGATTTGGGCCGAGCTGATCGAGGCCGGTTTCGAGACCGGGCACGCCTACGGCAAATCGACCCGCACGGTGAAGTCTTGCGTGGGCAGTACCTGGTGTCGCTATGGTGTGCAGGACAGTGTGCAAATGGCGCTGACCATCGAGGACCGCTACAAAGGTCTGCGCTCGCCGCACAAGCTCAAATTCGCGGTGTCCGGTTGCACCCGTGAGTGCGCTGAAGCGCAGAGCAAAGATGTCGGCGTGATCGCCACCGAGAAAGGCTGGAACCTGTATATCGCCGGCAACGGCGGCATGCGCCCGCGCCACGCCGAGCTGTTCGCCACTGACCTGGATGACGCCACGCTGATCCGCTACATCGACCGTTTCCTGATGTTCTACATTCGCACCGCCGACAAATTGCAGCGCACTTCTGTCTGGCGTGAAAATCTCGAAGGCGGTCTCAACTACCTCAGGAACGTGATCATCGACGACAGCCTGGGTCTTGGAGCCGAGCTCGAAGCGCAGATGCAGCTAGTGGTCGATCGCTACGAATGCGAGTGGGCCAACGCTTTGAAGGACCCGGAAAAACTCAAGCGCTTCCGCACCTTCGTCAACGATAAACGCCCCGATCCGGACATCCATTTTGTTCAGGAACGCGGGCAGCGGCGCCCGATCATGGCCGCTGAACTCAACCTGATACCCGTCACCGAGGAGATTGCCTGATGAGCCCGATCAATATGCAACGCATCGCGACCCTGACCAGTGCCGAGGTGTGGACGCCGGTGTGCGGGCAGCAGGATCTGGTCGATAATTCCGGTGTGGTTGTCTGGCTGGCCGGCGTGCAAGTGGCACTGTTTTATTTACCGGCGGCTGAGGGTAAAACCCTCTACGCCATCGACAATCATGACCCGCAATCCGGGGCCAATGTGATCGGCCGTGGGCTGATCGGTAATATCAAGGGTGAGATGGTCGTTGCCTCACCGATCTACAAGCAGCATTTCCGTCTGGAAGACGGCAGTTGCCTGGAATATCCGCAACAGCGACTGCGCGTGTGGCCGGTGCGCTTCAATGAGGGCGTGGTCGAAGTTGCGCAGGCTTGATGGCTTACCGTGAAACAAGCCCGTGGTCCATCGCGTACTTGACCAGCGCCGCAGGCTTATCGATGTTGAGTTTGCGGCGGATACTCAGCCGGTGGGTTTCCACGGTGCGCACGCTGATGTCCAGCTCACGGGCCATTTCCTTGTTGTTGAAGCCTTGGACCATTTTCGACAGCACCTGACTCTCGCGCGGTGTCAGCTCGTTGTCGGTGGTTTTATCGGCAATCAAACGCTGGGCGATCTCGGCACTGTAGAAGGTGCCACCGCTGGCGATCGCTTCGATGGCGGCGATGATTTCCCGTGACGGCGCGTTCTTCAGCACGTAACCGCTGGCGCCGGAGCGCACCGATTCACTGACGTATTCGTAGTTGTCGTACATGCTCAACACCAGCACTTTCAGCGCCGGGTACTGACCGCGCAGGACGCGGGTCAGCTCAAGTCCGTTGATGTCCCGCAGGCTGATGTCGACCAGCAGCAGATCCGGCTGGCAGCGGCCGACCATCTCGATGGCCTGCGCACCATCTTCGGCTTCACCCACGACTTCAAGTTGGGCCATGACGGACAGCAGTGCTCTGATGCCGTCACGCACCAGCGAGTGATCGTCGACCAGGGCAACGCGGATCGGGGAGGGCAGGTTCATCGCAGGCATTCACTCTTGTAGGACGGATCAGCGTCTTGCGCCGGGGATTTTCATTGGCAACAGCACATCCAGCACGCTGCTGCCCGGCATTGATATCAGTTCAAAGCGGCCGCCGAAATGTTCGACACGTTCGCGAATGTTGCGCAGGCCAATGCCGGCCTGATGGCGTTCAACCTGGGCGACGTTGAAACCGATGCCGTCATCGACCATCGTCAGCCGAATCGATTCTTGCGAGCCGTGCAGGGTAATCGAAACGTGCCTGGCCTGCGCGTGGCGCTCGATGTTGGTAAGCCCCTCCTGGACGATGCGAAACAGCGATACGGCGGCGCCATCGACCAGATGACAGTCGAATTCATTGTCGTTGTACGTGACCGTGAGCCCGCTGCGTTGCTCGAACTCTTCGGCAAGCTGGCCGATGGCGGCGGACAAACCCAGGGTGTCGAGCAGGGATGAGCGCAGGTCGTGCGAAAGACTGCGAACCTCGCCAATCGCCTCGCCCAGGCGCTGGATGGCCTCGCGCAAGATGCTCAGGCCTTTTTCCTGCCCTTTGTCCTGCCCATTTTCCAGTACGTGGCTGGCGAGCTCGAATTGAAACTTGATCGAGACCAGCACCTGGCTGATGCCGTCGTGCAGCTCGCGGGACACTCGTGAGCGTTCCTCCTCCTGCAAACTGACGATGCGCTGGGTCAGGCGTTGCAGCTTTTTATCGGCGAGGCGGTGTTCGCTGACATTGAGGGTCATGCCGCTGGCAAACACAAAAAGCACGGCCACCAGCGCCACGGCGGCAATCGCCAGCATCGTGGTGCGAATGCCTTGCGCCACTTCGTCGCGCGCCTGTTGAGTGGCGCGTTCGACGTCTTCCAGGTAAATGCCAGTGCCGAGCATCCAGCCCCAGCGGTCGAGCATGACGACGTAGGCGAGTTTGTCGGTAACCTGACCGGACGACGGTTTATTCCAGGCATAGCGCTGGAAACCTTCCCCCGATTGTGCGCTTTTGAGCAGCGCCTGAATGACCGGCAAACCTTGCGGATCCTTCATGTCCCACAGGTACTGACCGACCAGCTCGGACTGGCGTGCGTGCATCAGGCTGCGTCCCTCACGGTCGTAGACGAAGAAATAGCCGTTGATGCCGAAGCTTAGTTTGCGCAGTTCTTCCAGCACTTGCCGTTGCGCCTGCGCGTCACCCTGGCCATTGGCGTAGAGCGGGGCGATGAGACTCTGCGCCATTTCCACGTAGTTTTTCAGCTCGGCGCGCTTGCTGGCCAGGATGCTGTCTTCGATCAGCTGCGCCTGTTGATCGCCGAGCTGGCGGTTCAATGAAATTACCAGCGCGCAGATGACCGCGATCGCCAGTACCAGCGGCAGAATCCCGAGCGCGACGATTTTATGTTTGAGCTGCATCTTAGGCCTGGTTCGATTGAGGTTCAGCAAGATTGCCTGCGCGCGCTGACGGTCGGATAAAAATGGCTGAACAGGCTGCAGCGGCAAAGACAAACAAGGCCGTCTTAACATTTGCGGTTTCGAGCATGACAGCAAAAAGTGGAGTCCCGGCGGTTTGGCCAAGTGCCAGGACGAGAAAGGGAATGCCGAGGCCCAGGTCCGGGCGATCTGGAAACAGGTCTATGCCCTGAATCAGATACACGCCTGAAGAAACGATATAAGCGGCGCCGAATACGCACATGGCCGTGAAGCCAAAGATCGGGGAGAGGGTCGCTGCAGCCAGGCTCAGGATCCCGATCGCCATCCCCAGAAGCGCCAAGCCATGCATTCTGCGGGTACCGTAGCGGTTTGTGAGCAGGCCGGTTGTGCAACCGCTGATACCCGCCGCGCCCAGTGCTATCCACGCCCAGGCAATGTTGATGTCGGTGAAGCCAAATTCATTGCGCAGCAGGTCTGCGCCGAACGTCCAGATCGCAGTACTCGCCAGCCCCATGAGAAAGGCGCTGCTACACAGTGCCAGAACACCTGACCTTTGCAGCAGCTTCATAGAGAACCTGGTTGCGACGTCAGCAGCGCCCTGTGCGGGCACGGCAAACCAGAGCCACACTGTCACGCACGCACCGATCAACGCGAATACGCTATACAGTTCTCGCCATGCTCCGTAAGCGATGACGGCGGCCAAGCCTGTAAATAAAATGCCTGCGGCTGTTCCCGCATTAATGAAACCGTTCGCTCTGGGGCGATCCTTGTCATTGAACCGGGCAGCGACAGCAGAGGCGAGAGGGGGCGACGTCAACCCCGTACTCAGTCCAGCGAGCGCGACGCCGCAGCCCAACATCCTTGCAGACGAGGCAAGTACGATCAGCCCCATGCCAATAGTGGCGGCCAAGCCGGCGCTGACAACGATTGTGCGAGGGCTGAGCCTGCCGTTACTCACAAACGTCAGCACGATGCCTAGGCAATAAGCGGCAAAAGCGCTACCGCCGATCCATCCTGCAGCGGAAACACCGAGGCCGAGATCGCTGCGGATCTGGGGCAGGAACAGGCCATAGGCAAACCTTGCGAGGCCGTATGACAGGGCCGTCAACGCGAAGGCTGCGGCTATCAAATGACTTCCCCGCTTCACGCGTGGCGTCCTCGAGCGTGCTCGACCAGCGTGAGCGCAGCGCTTTTGGCCTCATCGATAACTGACACATTCGAAACGGTGGCAGCCGCTGTTGCGCCTTCGAAAAGTAACCAGATCTGACTGACGAGCTCATCGTCCTCGTGACCCAGTGCATCCAGAACTCGCGCGGCAACCTCGGCTCTGAATTCCAGTTTTTGACGTTCAACCAGCTTGACGATATCTGCGTTCGCTGCGGCATATTCGCTGCGGGCGCGCAGTAGCATGCAGCCGTGCGCGCCCCTGAGTGTTGTCCAGCAACGGAGCGTATCGAACAGGGACCCGACTGGCTCAACGCTGCTGTCCTGCTCGGCGACCTGTCTCATGAAGGCAAGATGCCTGGCTTCAAGTACTGCGGTGACCAGCCCGTCGCGTGAGCCGAAATGTTTGTAGAGCGTACGTGTTGAAGCTCCAGTAGTAGCGAGGATGTGGTCGATGCCGATTCCACGGAAGCCTTGCTGTTCAAACGTGAGCGCTGCCCCAGCGAGAATTTCATTTCGTTTATTCATGCTGCCGAGTGTAAAACGATCGCTTTACCTGTCAAGTCGTTATTCAGATTGTGCCAGAGCAAAATCGCCGGGGCCTATCGGGAATTTGATACAAAGGGTTCTTCGAGCATGCCTGGGTTGCAGACGCAGGCGAACGTGGCCAGTCCATAGTCAGAAATTGCCATCATCAGGCACGCCGATGTGCGCGCGCTGAGGGCAATGCACTGCAAACATGTAAGGGAGAGGGTCATTGAAGAGTATCTGGCTGGCAACGGTCTTTGCTTCCTTCATCAGCGTGAGCTTCTGGCTGTCAGCGTCCTGGTGGGCGGGAGTAGACGAACCCTGAGACGCGCAACGCTATTGGTCCGTGCTCTATCCCGCAGCGCTGGGGCTGACATTGATTCTTGGGCTGATATTTTCAGAACACGCATGGCTGTCCGGCCCTGTGGTCATGTTCGGCCAGATCCCATGCGTGATGCTGACCTCCCAAGCGGATCCTTTGCTCATGGTCGGGCTTGTGTACGCCTTCTTGTTGTCAATTCCGGCGGTGATGCTGTCGTGGGGCGCGCGCATGTTATATCGCCGGATTGCAGCCAGCTGACGCAGAAAAAACCCCGGTGCCGACATCGAGCCGCGACTTCGGCCACGTCGCGTGGGCAATACGCAGGAAGTTTTCACCCAATATCGCACTGATGTCCGTAGCGGCGTAGCCCATGAACGAAAGCCGGGCCGCAACGGTGTCAATCATCTCGGGCTGCAGCTGGCGGTGTCCATCCATCTGCCCGTAATGCTCCGATGGCCACCAGTCGTTTCTGTTTTCGCCTGCAGGCAAATCATCGACACAATGGAATTCAGTATCCAGGCCCAACCCGATGTGGTCAGTCCCGACCCGTTCCGCCAGGTAATCGATCTGGCGAATGAAAGCGGCAACGGAGGCCTCAGGGTCTCCCATGAAAATCCCTAACCCGGTCAGACCAATCACGCCTCCCTGTGCCGCGCAGGCGAATATCTGTTCGTCGTCGATGGTCCGTGGATGGTCAAAGATGGCCTTGATGTTGGTGTGAGAGAAGATCACCGGGCGTTGTGAGATCTCCATGGTCTCGAGGCTTGAACGTTTACTCGCATGTGAGCAGTCGATGATGATTCCGGCCGTATTTATAGCGTCAACAACGTCATGACCCAGACGGGTCAATCCCATCCCCGAACCATGACAACCGCCTGCAACAGGGTTGTCACGATTGT
Organism: Pseudomonas fluorescens; assembly: GCF_902497625.1. GTDB lineage: Bacteria > Pseudomonadota > Gammaproteobacteria > Pseudomonadales > Pseudomonadaceae > Aquipseudomonas > Aquipseudomonas fluorescens_BQ. The sequence continues at coordinate 66,042 of NZ_CABVGX010000031.1, forward strand.
AGGCCAGCAACATCTGGCGAACGCCAAGCGCCGCGTACAGCTCCACCATTGCGGGATCCTGAAGGAGCATGTTGGACCCCTCCAGATCGAAGGAAACCGCCAATTTTCGATGTGTAAGTGCATGCTGGATTTCGTCAGTGGTGACGACTTGCACGTAGTCTTCGGCGTGGCAGGCAATCCACCTTCTAAATCCTGCAATGACCCGTATCACCGCACTGAACGGTGTCATGTCCATACCGACATTTATGGAGACATGCTGAAACCCCGCGTCTCGATACCTCGCCAATCCAGACATGTCGAACCCGGGGGTTAGGGGAAGACACGCGTGCGCTTCCCATCGAACGGCCGGAATAGCACTGCATTTGGAATGGTTTGCGTTCATCGTAAATCCGCTATCCAACTGTTTGTGGGGAGTCTTGTTCGGCTTGCGGGTTGGTGGCTCTACGTAGAACTACGTAGACCGCGCGTACGTAGTAACGCGGATTTATTTGTAGACGGCATGCGCGGATATTGGGCCAGCTCCGCTCAGCGGACACAATTATAAAAATTACCGCCGCAGTCACTGGCTGTCGGCAGGAGACACGCTATGCCCCGTCTGGCTAAACACCTCGCCTGGTTTGCCGTGGCTGTCCTGGGAGCGTTCGCGCTGAGTGTCGTGGCCCTGCGCCGCGGCGAAGCCATCAACGCCCTGTGGATCGTAGTCGCAGCCGTCGCAATCTACCTCGTTGCTTACCGTTATTACAGCCTGTTCATCGCCACCAAGGTGATGCAGCTGGATCCCAATCGTGCCACTCCCGCCGTGCTTAACAATGACGGTCTGGACTTCGTGCCGACCAACAAACACGTGCTCTTCGGCCACCACTTCGCCGCCATTGCCGGTGCCGGACCGCTGGTCGGCCCTGTGCTGGCGGCGCAAATGGGCTACTTGCCCGGCACGCTCTGGCTGATTGCCGGCGTGGTGCTGGCGGGCGCGGTGCAGGATTTCATGGTCCTGTTCCTGTCGACCCGGCGCAATGGCCGTTCGCTCGGCGACATGGTCCGTGAAGAAATGGGCCGTATCCCCGGCACCATCGCGCTGTTCGGCTGTTTCCTGATCATGATCATCATCCTCGCGGTGCTGGCGCTGATCGTGGTCAAAGCGCTGGCCGAAAGTCCCTGGGGCATGTTTACCGTGATGGCGACCCTGCCGATCGCGATGTTCATGGGCATCTATATGCGCTACATCCGCCCAGGCCGTATCGGCGAAATCTCGATCATCGGCGTATTGCTGTTGCTGGGCTCGATCTGGCTGGGTGGGCAGATTGCTGCCGATCCAGTGTGGGCCAAGGCGTTCAGCTTCACCGGCGTGCAGATCACCTGGATGCTGATCGGCTACGGCTTCGTCGCTGCAGTATTACCGGTATGGCTCATTCTGGCTCCGCGTGATTATCTCTCGACGTTCCTCAAGATCGGCACCATTGTCGCCCTGGCGATCGGCATCCTGATCACCATGCCCGAGCTGAAAATGCCGGCTCTGACGCAGTTCATCGACGGCACCGGGCCGGTGTGGAAGGGCGGTCTGTTCCCGTTCCTGTTCATCACCATCGCCTGTGGTGCGGTTTCGGGTTTCCACTCGCTGATCGCCTCCGGCACCACGCCGAAATTGCTCGCCAGTGAAGGCCATGCGCGCTACATCGGTTACGGCGGCATGCTGATGGAATCGTTCGTCGCGATCATGGCGATGGTCGCCGCCTCGGTGATCGAGCCGGGCGTTTACTTTGCCATGAACAGTCCGGCGGCCATCGTCGGCAGCGACGTGGTTTCAGTAGCGCAGACGGTCAGCAGCTGGGGCTTTGCGATTACTCCGGAAGCGCTGGAGGCAGTCGCCAAGGACATTGGTGAAACCACGATCCTCGCCCGTGCCGGCGGTGCGCCGACCCTGGCGGTCGGTATCGCGCAGATTCTGCACAGCGTGTTGCCGGGTGAAAACACCATGGCGTTCTGGTACCACTTTGCAATTTTGTTCGAAGCGTTGTTCATTCTGACCGCCGTCGATGCTGGTACCCGTGCCGGCCGCTTCATGCTGCAGGATCTGCTCGGCGCTTTCGTGCCAGCCTTGAAACGCACCGAATCCTGGACCGCCAACCTGATTGCCACCGCCGGCTGTGTGGCAATGTGGGGTTACTTGCTTTATCAAGGCGTGATCGATCCGCTCGGTGGGATCAACACCTTGTGGCCGCTTTTCGGTATCTCCAATCAGATGCTGGCCGGTATCGCACTGATGCTTGCAACCGTCGTGCTGATCAAAATGAAACGCCAGCGTTATGTATGGGTGACCATGCTGCCCGCCGTCTGGCTGCTGATCTGCACCACGACCGCTGGCTTCATCAAGCTGTTCGATGCCAACCCGGCCATTGGTTTCCTGGCGCTGGCGAAAAAATACAGCGACGCGCTGGCCAATGGTCAGGTGCTGGCACCGGCCAAGAACATCGATCAGATGCAGCATGTGATCTACAACGCGTATACCAACGCGACGCTGACGGCGCTGTTCCTGTTTGTGGTCTTCAGCATCCTGTTCTTTGCGCTCAAGGTCGGTATTGCCGCCTGGGGCACCAAGGAACGCACGGATAAAGAAGCGCCGTTTCAACCCGTGCCGGAAGCCTGATGCATGTTCAACGACCTGAATCGCCTCGGCAAGTACCTTGGTCAGGCTGCGCGTCTGATGGTCGGGATGCCTGATTACGACAATTATGTCGAGCATATGCAGACTAGACATCCGGATCAGCCGGTGATGAGTTACGAGGTGTTTTTCCGCGAACGTCAGGAGGCTCGTTACGGCAGCAAGGCCGGCCCGAAGTGCTGTTGAAGCACGTTTGAAGTAAAACGAAAAAACCGTAGGAGCAGAGCTCAGCCAGCCTGCCTTCTACGGTTTTTTTTCGGCTGTAATTATCGGCGTCAAGGCAGCTCTTCCCAATAGACCTCGGTCAAACCAGCCGAATTCGCATGTTCGACCAGGCGCGCGTGGTCTTCCTGCGGATATAGTTCGCCATACAGCAAGCCCACGCCCGAGTGCAGGCAGGCGTAGTACCAGGCATCTTCATCGGTCATGTGTGTATCCGGTTGAACGAATATTCGTCGAGTCTTGCTCAAGCTGTAAGTGATTTGAAAATGCCGAGGGCGCGTCATCCGATTCTCCAGGTGATGCCGCTACGACATTAGTGGCGGAGTGCCAGTTCCCTCTGCTTCTTCAAATACTTCATATCTTCGTCTCGTTAATGCTCGTATCAACGCGAGGGCATACTTGCCGGGCAAAAAAATCCCTTCGCCAAACTTGCACTGAAGTCATGTCGGCAAAGGGATCATTTTTGGTCCGAATCAGGCGCAGAACCGAGCAGTTTTCAACTACCGCCAGATCCGCCAGCACCCCCTGCGCCGCCGCCAGATCCCCCAGCGCCGCCGCCAGCCCCACC
>NZ_CABVGX010000032.1 GCF_902497625.1 Pseudomonas fluorescens
GCGCAGCGGCAGCCGCAGGGGCCGCTTCAGCAGCGCCACCTTCGACTTCCAGCTCCAGCAATTCATCGCCCTCTTTCAGACGGTCGCCCAGTTTCACCTTCAGGCTTTTGACAATGCCGGCTTTCGGCGCCGGCACTTCCATGCTCGCCTTGTCCGACTCAAGCGTCAGGATGCTCTGTTCGGCTTCGATACGGTCGCCGACCTTCACAAACAGTTCAATTACTTCACCTTCACCGCTGCCGATGTCAGGTACGCGAATGAGTTCGCTCACAGAGTGTCTCCTCAGCAGTCCAGTGGGTTGCGTTTATCCGGGTCGATGCCGAACCTGGCGATGGCTTCAGCCACCACTTTAGGTTCGATGTCGCCACGGTCAGCCAAGGCTTCCAGGGCTGCCAACACCACGAAATGACGATCGACTTCGAAGAAGTGACGCAGCTTCTTGCGGCTGTCACTGCGGCCGAAACCGTCGGTGCCCAGGACTTTGAATTCCTTGGACGGGACCCACTGACGGATTTGCTCAGCGAACATCTTCATGTAGTCGGTAGATGCAATGACCGGACCTTTACGGCCGTTCAGGCACTCTTCGACGTAGCTCAGCTGCGGCTTCTGACCCGGGTGCAGGCGGTTGCTGCGCTCGACGGCCAGGCCATCGCGACGCAGTTCGTTGAAGCTGGTAACGCTCCACACGTCAGCGCCAATGTTGAACTCTTCACGCAGGATTTTCGCCGCCTCACGCACTTCACGCAGGATGGTGCCGGAGCCCATCAGCTGAACGTGGTGCGCCGCTTCGCGGGTGTCTTCCTCGAGCAGGTACATGCCTTTCTTGATGCCTTCTTCGGCTCCGGCCGGCATGGCTGGCTGCTGGTACGACTCGTTCATGACGGTGATGTAGTAGAAAACGTCCTGTTGCTCTTCGGTCATTTTCTTCATGCCGTCCTGAATGATCACCGCCAGCTCGTAGCCGTAGGTTGGATCATAGGTGCGGCAGTTCGGGATGGTCGCGGCCAGGATGTGGCTGTGTCCGTCTTCGTGCTGCAGGCCTTCACCGTTCAGCGTGGTCCGGCCGGCGGTGCCGCCGATCAGGAAGCCACGGGTGCGGCTGTCGCCAGCGGCCCAGGCGAGGTCGCCGATACGCTGGAAGCCGAACATCGAGTAGAAGATGTAGAACGGCAGCATGGGCTGGTTGTGGCTGGAGTACGAAGTACCGGCAGCGATGAACGAACTCATGGCGCCCGCTTCGTTGATGCCTTCTTCGAGAATCTGGCCCTTCTTGTCTTCCTTGTAGAACATCACCTGGTCTTTATCGACCGGATCGTAGAGCTGGCCGACGGAGGAGTAGATGCCCAACTGACGGAACATGCCTTCCATACCAAAGGTACGAGCTTCGTCCGGGATGATCGGGACGATGCGCGAGCCGATTTCCTTGTCCTTGACCAGCTGCGCGAGGATCCGCACGAAGGCCATGGTGGTGGAGATTTCACGGTCACCCGAGCCGTCCAGGATGGCTTTGAGGGTATCGAGTGGTGGCGTCGGGATGTCGAAGCTCTTGGCGCGGCGCTGTGGCACGAAACCGCCCAGTGCGGTGCGGCGCTCGCTCAGGTAGCGGGCTTCTGCGCTGTTTGGCTCCGGCTTGAAGAACGGCAGGTTTTCCAGCTCTTCGTCCTTGACCGGGATGTCGAAACGATCACGGAACAACTTCAGACTGTCGACATCGACTTTCTTGGTGTTGTGCGCCGTGTTTTTCGCTTCGCCGGCACCGGTGCCATAACCTTTGATGGTCTTGGCCAGGATGACAGTCGGTTGTTCTTTGTGGTTGACCGCTTCGTGGTACGCCGCGTAGACCTTGTACGGGTCGTGGCCGCCACGGTTGAGCTTCCAGATCTCGTCGTCGGACAGATCAGCAACCATCGCCTTGAGTTCTGGCGAGTTGAAGAAGTGTTCACGTACGAACGCGCCGTCTTTGGCTTTGTAGTTCTGGTACTCGCCGTCGATGACTTCGTCCATGCGACGTTGCAGGATGCCGTCGACGTCTTTGGCCAGCAGTGGGTCCCAGAAACGGCCCCAGATGACTTTGGTCACGTTCCACTGAGCACCGCGGAACACGCCTTCGAGTTCCTGGATGATCTTGCCGTTGCCGCGAACCGGGCCGTCGAGGCGCTGCAGGTTGCAGTTGATGACGAAGATCAGGTTGTCGAGCTTCTCGCGGCCAGCCAGCGAGATCGCGCCCAGGGATTCCGGCTCGTCGCACTCGCCGTCGCCCAGGAAGCACCAGACTTTCTGCTTGCCTTCAGGGATGAAGCCACGGGCTTCCAGGTACTTCATGAAGCGTGCCTGGTAGATCGCCTGGATCGGGCCCAGACCCATGGATACGGTCGGGAACTGCCAGAAGTCTGGCATCAGCCAAGGGTGCGGATAGGACGACAAGCCCTGGCCGTCGACTTCCTGACGGAAGTTGTTCATCTGGTCTTCGGTGATGCGGCCTTCCATGAACGCACGGGCGTAGACGCCTGGCGAGGTGTGGCCCTGGAAGTAGATCAGGTCGCCGCCGTGTTCTTCGGTCGGGGCCTGGAAGAAGTAGTTGAAGCCGATGTCATACAGGGTCGCACTGGAGGCGAAGCTGGAGATGTGACCGCCGAGGTCAGAATCTTTCAGGTTCGTACGCATTACCATGGCCATCGCGTTCCAGCGAACCAACGAGCGAATGCGGCGTTCCATGAACAGGTCGCCAGGCATGCGTGCTTCGTGGGTCACAGGAATCGTGTTGCGGTAAGGCGTGGTGATGGCGTATGGCAGCTGCGAGCCACTACGGGTCGCCAGTTCGCCCATACGGGTCATCAGATAGTGAGCGCGGTCTTCGCCTTCTTTGTCGAGAACCGATTCCAGGGCGTCCAGCCATTCCTGGGTTTCGACGGGATCGAGGTCTTGCATGGCTTGCTCCAGGGCGGAAAGGCTTCCAGAATCGGTTGCCTGAGTTTGCGACTGGCCTTGTGGGCAGACGATATAAATTCTTGGATTGCCGAGAGGTTGTTCCGGCGGCGTGTAGTTTTACTACAAATCTTCGGGCATTTCAGCCTTTCGAATGTATAGACGAGTAGTAAAACTACAGATGAGCGGCTTGTGGCCTCCAGCTGCGTTGTGAGAATAATCGTTAAGGTTGGTCTTTTGCCAACCAAAAAAGGTGAAAGCTTGATGCTGTCTGCCAAAATAGAAGAATTTTCAGCTATTTCTAACCTTTGTTCGACAGTCGATCAGGTAGTGCGTTTTGCAAATTCACTACAAGCAGCCCTCTACACGCCGATCAAGGATAGACCATGAGCCTCCCTGCGCTTGCCGAACTGCCTGGCATTCTCCTGCCGTTTGTCACCCGCGCCGAGCAGTCGTTCCGCACGGCCGTCGGTGAGCTGGATGACGATCATGGATTGTCCATGTGGACGCCCGAACGCTGGGCGCAGTTCTCCCGCGTCGTCGCCGCCAGTGATTTCGTCATTGAACAGAGTGTGCGTGACCCTTTGATGTTGCTGACGCTGGTGCAGTCCGGCGAACTGGATCGCAGCTTCGCTCCCGGCGAGTTGTGTGCGCAGATTGCCGCGGCGGTGACCGCCGCCGAGAGCGAAGACGAACTCGGCCGCGCCCTGCGTCGCCAGCGCGCGCGTCATCAGGTGCGGATCATCTGGCGTGACCTCAACCGGCAGGCCGATCTGATCCAGACCTGTCGCGATCTTTCGGACATGGCCGATGCCAGCATCGATCAGGCCTATCAGTGGCTGTACTCGCGCCATTGCCAGCAATTCGGCGTCCCCACCGGCCGCCGTAGTGGCGAGCCGCAGCAGATGGTCATCCTCGGCATGGGCAAGCTTGGCGCTGTCGAGCTGAACCTGTCGTCCGATATCGATTTGATCTTTGCTTACCCCGAGGGCGGCGAAACCGTCGGGGTGAAGCGCTCGCTGGATAACCAGGAATTTTTCATCCGCCTCGGCCAGCGCCTGATCAAGGCGCTGGATCCGATGACCGTCGACGGTTTTGTCTTTCGTGTCGACATGCGCCTGCGCCCGTACGGCTCATCCGGCTCGCTGGTGCTCAGCTTCAACGCACTGGAGCAGTACTATCAGGATCAGGGCCGCGACTGGGAACGTTACGCGATGATCAAGTCGCGGGTGGTCGCCGGCGATCAGGTCGCTGGTGCGCAACTTCAAGAGATGCTGCGTCCGTTCGTTTATCGGCGTTACCTGGATTTCTCCGCCATCGAAGCGCTGCGCACCATGAAGCAGCTGATCCAGCAGGAAGTGCGGCGCAAGGGCATGGCTGACAATATCAAACTCGGCTCGGGCGGCATTCGCGAGGTCGAGTTCATCGCCCAGGCGTTTCAGTTGATCCACGGTGGCCGCGACTTGAGCCTGCAGCAACGGCCTTTATTGAAAGTGTTGAGCACGCTGGAAGGTCAGGGTTATCTGCCGACCGCGGTGGTCGGCGAACTGCGTGAGGCCTACGAATTCCTGCGGTACACCGAGCATGCCATCCAGGCGATTGCCGATCGCCAGACGCAGATGCTGCCGGACAGTGAGCAGGACCAGGCACGTATTGCCTTCATGCTGGGCTTCGATGACTGGGCGGCTTTCCATGCGCAATTGATGCATTGGCGCGGACGGGTGGCCTGGCACTTCGGCCAGGTGATTGCCGACCCGGACGAAGAGCAGGGCAGCGAGAGCGAAGTGGTGGTCGGTGGCGAGTGGTTACCATTGTGGGAAGAAGCGCAGGATGAGGAAGCCGCGTGCCGCCAGTTAGGCGAGGGCGGTTTCGTCGATGCGACCAAAGCGTTGAAGGCTTTGGCCAGTCTGCGCGCCAGTCCGCAATTGCGTGCGATGCAACGCCTGGGACGCGAGCGTTTGGATGCCTTTATTCCACGCCTGCTGGCGCAGGCAGTTGAACACGCCAACCCTGACCTGGTACTGGAGCGGGTCTTGCCGCTGGTTGAAGCGGTCGCCCGGCGCTCCGCGTATCTGGTGTTGCTGACCGAGAACCCCGGCGCGCTGCGGCGCTTGCTGACCCTGTGCGCCGCGAGCCCGTGGATCGCCGAACAGATCACGCGTTTCCCGCTGCTGCTCGATGAATTGCTCAACGAGGGCCGGTTGTTCAAGCCGCCGCTGGCGCCGGAACTGGCGGCGGAATTGCGCGAGCGCCTGACGCGAATCCCCGAGGACGACCTGGAACAACAGATGGAAGCCCTGCGCCATTTCAAGCTGGCGCACCGTTTGCGGGTGGCCGCCTCGGAAATTGCCGGCAGTTTGCCGTTAATGAAAGTCAGCGATTACCTGACCTGGCTGGCCGAAGCGATTCTTGCCCAGGTGCTGGCGCTGGCCTGGCGGCAGACGGTGGCCAAGTACGGCACGCCGCTGCGCACCGACGGCACCTTGTGCGATCCGGGGTTCATCATCGTCGGTTATGGCAAAGTGGGTGGCCTGGAGCTGGGGCATGGTTCCGACCTGGACCTGGTATTCATCCACGATGGCGATCCGCAGGCGGAAACCGACGGACCGAAACCTATCGATGGTGCGCAATTTTTCACCCGGCTCGGACAGCGCATCATCCATCTGATCACGACCCAGACCAACTCCGGTCAGCTGTATGAAGTGGACATGCGCCTGCGGCCGTCCGGTGCGTCAGGATTGTTGGTGAGTTCGCTCGGAGCCTTCGCCCGCTACCAGGAAAATGAAGCCTGGACCTGGGAGCATCAGGCGCTGGTGCGCGCGCGGGTGCTGGTCGGCAGTCAGGATGTGGGGCAGGCGTTCGAGAATGTTCGCGCTCAGGTATTGGGCAATGCTCGCGACCTGGCAAAATTGCAGCAGGAAGTCAGCGAGATGCGCGCCAAGATGCGTGACAACCTCGGCAGCAGAAGCACCGCGGCCGGTACGGCGGCCAATGCTTTTGAAGCCACGGCGCCGTTCGACCTCAAGCAGGACGCCGGAGGTATCGTCGATATTGAATTTATGGTGCAATACGCGGCTTTGGCGTGGTCGCACAGCCATCCGCCGCTACTGCGCTGGACCGATAACATCCGCATTCTGGAAGAGCTGGAGCACGAAGGGCTGATGCCTGCCGAAGATGCCACCTTGTTGCGCGAGGCCTATAAAGCCTACCGCTCCGCAGCACACCGGCAGGCCCTGCAGAAGGACCCTGGGGTGATTACGGGTGACCAGTTTGCGCATGAGCGCCGGCAGGTCATGCGGGTTTGGCGTGAACTGGGACTGAGTTGAAACCGGATATTCTAAGCAATACATAATTGCTGTGGGAGCGGGTTTGCTCGCGATGAGGCCGTTACAGCCAGCATCTATACTGGTGGTCATGCCGCTTTCGCGAGCAGGCTCGCTCCCACAGTAGATTTGCAGTGTTTTGTAGAATTTTCGAGGCGGGGAGGCGTATGCCTCCCCGGTTCGTTTTTGGAAGCCACATGAAAATTCTGATCGTTGGGCCCAGTTGGGTCGGTGACATGGTGATGGCGCAGACACTGTTTCAGTGTCTCAAGCAGCGCCACCCGCAGTGCCAAATCGACGTGCTGGCGCCCGAGTGGAGCCGGCCGATTCTCGAGCGCATGCCTGAAGTGCGTCAGGCCTTGAGTTTTCCGCTCGGTCACGGCGTGCTGGAGCTGGCGACGCGTCGACGCATCGGCAAATCCCTGGCCGGTCAGTACGATCAGGCGATTCTGCTGCCCAATTCCTTGAAGTCGGCGCTGGTGCCGTTCTTCGCCGGCATCCCCAAGCGCACCGGTTGGCGTGGCGAGTTTCGCTACGGCCTGCTCAATGACGTGCGCACGCTGGATAAAGAACGTTACCCGCTGATGATCGAGCGCTTTATGGCGCTCGCTTACGAGCCCGGCTTCGAGCTGCCGAAACCTTACCCGCGCCCGACCTTGCAGATTGATTCGGTGACCCGCGAAGCGGCATTGGCGAAATTCGGCCTGAGTCTGGATCGTCCGGTCCTGGCCCTGTGCCCTGGCGCAGAATTTGGCGAGTCCAAACGCTGGCCGTCCGAGCACTACGCCAAGGTCGCCGAAGCGAAGATTCGCGAAGGCTGGCAAGTCTGGCTGTTCGGTTCAAAAAATGATCACGCTGTAGGTGAAGACATCCGTGCCCGGTTGATTCCGGGTCTGCGCGAAGAGTCGGTCAATCTTAGCGGTGGTACTGCGTTGGCCGAGGCGATCGATTTGCTGTCCTGCGCCGACTCGGTGGTCTCCAACGACTCCGGCCTGATGCACGTCGCCGCCGCATTGAACCGACCGTTGGTGGCGGTGTATGGCTCGACCTCGCCGGGGTTCACTCCACCGTTGGCCGAGCACGTCGAGATTGTCCGCCTGGGCATCGAATGCAGCCCGTGCTTCGACCGCACCTGCCGCTTCGGTCATTACAATTGCCTGCGCCAGCTCATGCCGGAGGCGGTGAACGACGCCCTGCAGCGGTTGCAAGGCTCTGTGGTCGAGGTCCAATAGTTTGCGGGTTCTGCTGATCAAGACCTCATCGCTGGGCGACGTGATTCACGCGTTGCCGGCGCTTACCGACGCGGCCCGGGCCATCCCCGGGATCAAATTCGACTGGGTCGTGGAGGAAGGTTTCGCCGAAATCCCGACCTGGCACCCCGCCGTGGACAAAGTGATTCCGGTGGCGATCCGGCGCTGGCGGAAAAATCTTTGGCAAACCCTCAAAAGCGGCGAATGGAAACGTTTCAAACAAAGCGTCCGCGCCAGTCGATATGACCTGGTGATCGACGCTCAGGGCCTGCTGAAAAGTGCCTGGCTGACCCGCTACGTCAAAGCGCCGGTTGCCGGCCTCGACAAGAGCTCGGCGCGGGAACCGATTGCTGCCCGCTTCTACAACAGGCGCCTGGCCGTGGCCCGGGGTCAGCACGCAGTCGAACGGGTCCGTCAGCTGTTCGCCATCGCATTGGGCTACGACTTGCCCAAAGGCCTCGGCGATTACGGTCTGAACGTCGAACGGCTGGTGGAATTGCCGCGCAAGAACCCGTATGTGTTGTTCCTGCACGGCACCACCTGGGACACCAAACACTGGCCGGAAGCCTATTGGCGCGAGTTGGCCGAGCGCGTCGGTTACTTGGGTGTCGGGGTGAAGCTGGCATGGGGCAACCCGGCGGAAAAGGCCCGCGCCGAGCGCATCGCCCAGGGCATGCGCCACGTCGAAGTGCTGCCGAAGCTGAACCTGGCCGGCGTTGGCAAAGTCCTCGCCGACGCGCAAGCCTGTGTGGCGGTCGATACCGGTCTCGGTCACCTGGCTGCGGCGCTCGACGTGCCGACCCTCTCACTGTTCGGCCCGACCAATCCGGGCCTGACCGGCGCTTACGGCAAGGCGCAGATCCATCTCGCCAGCGATTGGCCGTGTGCGCCCTGTCTGCAAAAGCAATGCACCTATCAACCGACGGCCGAAGATGCCCGCCGGTTTGACCTGAAACGCGAGTGGCCGCTGTGCTTCACGCGCCTGAATCCCGAGCGTGTCGCGACCCGACTGAGCACGATGTTACTGGCTGAGGAGCTGCGCTGATGCAATTGGCATTCGTCCTGTACAAATACTTTCCGTTCGGAGGCTTGCAGCGTGATTTCATGCGCATCGCCCTGGAGTGTCAGCAGCGCGGCCATCAAATTCGTGTCTACACCCTGATCTGGGAAGGTGAGGTGCCGCCCGGTTTCGAAGTGCTTGTGGCACCGGTCAAAGCCTTCTTCAACCACCGCCGCAACGAAAAACTCAGCAAGTGGATGGCGGCCGATCTGGCCAGGCGCCCGGTGGACCGCTTGATCGGTTTCAACAAGATGCCCGGCCTCGACGTTTACTACGCCGCCGATGGCTGCTTTGAGGACAAGGCGCAGAACCTGCGCAATTCGCTCTATCGGCGTTGGGGCCGTTACCGCCATTTCGCCGAGTATGAGCGCGCGGTCTTCGCCAGGGACGCCAGGACCGAAGTGCTGATGATTTCCGAAGTGCAACAGCCATTGTTCATCAAGCATTACGGCACGCCGCTGGAGCGTTTCCATCTGTTGCCGCCCGGGATCTCCCAGGATCGCCGCGCACCGGCGAATGCCGATGAAATTCGTGCCGATTTCCGTCGTGAATTCAACCTCAAGGACGATGACCTGCTGCTGGTGCAGATCGGCTCCGGTTTCAAGACCAAGGGCGTCGATCGCAGCCTCAAGGCGCTGGCCGCATTGCCCGCTGATCTGAAGAAACGCACCCGGCTGTTTGTAATTGGCCAGGATGACCCCAAATTGTTCCAGATGCAGAGCGCGACGTTGGGCCTGGGTGACAATGTGACGTTCCTCAAGGGCCGCAGCGACATCCCGCGTTTCCTGCTCGGTGCCGATCTGCTGATTCACCCGGCGTACAACGAAAACACCGGCACCGTTTTGCTTGAAGCTCTAGTGGCCGGACTGCCGGTGCTGGTCAGTGCGGTCTGCGGTTACGCTCATTACATCGCCGAGGCCGATGCCGGGCTGGTGCTGGATGAGCCTTTCGATCAGATGCAATTGACGCACTACCTGACCGGCATGTTGAACGACAAAACTGCACGCGCGGCCTGGCGCCGCAACGGTCTGGCCTATGCCGACACGGCCGATCTCTACAGCATGCCGCAACACGCGGCCGATGTGATTCTGGCGGAGCACGCTTAATGAAGTTGATGCTGGCTGAACCGTTCAAAAGCCTTTGGGCCGGACGCGATCCGTTCGCCGAAGTCGAAGGCCTGGAGGGCGAGGTTTACCGGGAACTGGAAGCGCGCCGCACCCTGCGTACTGAAGTGAACGGCGATGGTTACTTTGTGAAGATCCACCGCGGCATCGGCTGGGGCGAGATCTTCAAAAACCTGCTGACCGCCAAGTTGCCGGTGCTCGGTGCCGGCCAGGAGTGGAAAGCGATCCAGCGCCTGCAAGAAGTTGGCGTGCCGAGTATGACGGCGGTCGCTTATGGCGAAAAAGGCAGCAACCCGGCGGACCAGCATTCGTTCATCGTCACTGAAGAACTGGCGCCAACGGTCAGCCTCGAAGATTTCAGTATCGACTGGGTCAAGAACCCGCCCGAGCCAAAGCTCAAGCGCGCACTGATCGCCGAAGTGGCGCGCATGACCGGCATGATGCATCGCGCCGGCGTCAACCATCGCGACTGCTACATCTGCCACTTCCTGCTGCACACCGACAAACCGGTGACGGCCGCCGACTTCAAGCTTTCGGTCATTGACCTGCACCGCGCCCAGACACGCTCGACGATTACCAGGCGCTGGCGCAACAAGGATCTGGCGGCACTGTATTTTTCGGCGTTGGACATCGGCCTGACCAGACGCGACAAAATGCGTTTTCTCAAAGGTTATTTTCAGCGACCGCTGCGCCAGATTCTGGACGAGGAAGCGCGGTTGCTCGCCTGGCTCGACGGCAAGGCCAACAAGCTCTACGACCGCAAACAGCGATACGGAGACGCGCTCTGATGTCGGGCTGGAAACTGGAGCCGGCCTACGACCATCTGGCTGAAGATTTCGGTAGCCTGGACGCGGTGTTTGCCCTGCAGGGCGAGCGTTTGACGTGGGACCCTTTGTCAGAGGTCATTCGTGTCGAGCGCAACGGCGTCAACTTTTACGTCAAACGCTACGTCGGCGCCGGTAAAGGCCTGCGCCGCTATCTGGGCAAGCCGCGGGTCAAGGCCGAATGGCAGAACCTCAAGCGTTTCGCCAAGTGGGGAATCCCGACCGCCGAAGTGATCGCCTGGGGCCTGGAGCGTCGGGGTGCTGCCTATGATCGTGGGGCGTTGATCACCCGGGAACTGCCGCACACAGAAGACCTGTCCGCGCTGGCCGACCGGCATGACCCGAAGCTTGCGGATCGCGCCTGGGTCGATACCGTCAGTCGGCAGCTGGCCGGTTACACCCGGACCATGCACGACCATCGTTTCACCCACAACGATTTGAAGTGGCGCAACCTCTTGATCGACGATCAGGCGCGGCTGTTCCTGATCGACTGCCCGAATGGCGATTTCTGGCGCGGGTTCTGGCTCCGGTACCGCATCACCAAAGATCTGGCGTGCCTGGACAAGGTCGCCAAATATCAACTGTCGGCTACCCAGCGCCTGCGCTTTTACCTGCAATACAGCCAGCGACCACGGCTCGATGCCGCCGATAAAAAGCGGATCCGGCACGTGGTGAGATTTTTTGAGGGGCGCGAATGACTGATTTTCTGGCGGCTGAAGAACGTGCGCTACTGGAGCGTCACGGCCTCGGCACCTTTGACGCGCTGTGGGCCAAAGAGCTCGACGCCGTCGATGAGCCCAACACGTTGCACGATGGCTGGAGCAGTGTGTTTCGGCTGGACCTGGAAGGGCGTGGTTTTTACCTCAAGCGCCAAAGCAACTATCAGATGTACACCCTGCACGCACCGTTCGGCGAGCCGAGTTTCGCTCGCGAATTTCGCAATATCACGCGCTATGAAAAGCTCGGTATTCCAGCGCTTAAGGCGGTGTTCTTCGGCCAGCGCAAGGTCGCTGGCGAAGTGCGCGCCCTGCTGCTGACGCGCGCGCTGGACGGTTGGGATGACCTCGATTCATTGTTGCAATGCTGGTCGGATCTTAGTGCGGCGCAGCATTCGGCCATTCTGCAGGCCTGTGGGCAACTGGCCCGACGTCTGCACGCAGCGCGTCAGGTGCATGGCTGCTTCTATCCCAAACATATTTTTCTTCAGGCGAGCGGCGATGGCTACATTGCGCAATTGATCGACCTGGAAAAAACCCGGCCGCTGCTGTTCGGCCAGCGTGATCGGGTCAAGGATCTCGAACCGCTGACGCGCCGGGCGAAGGTGTGGAGCGAGGCGCAATTGCGTGAGTTGCTTGGCGCCTATCTGGACCAGCCGCAGAACAGTTCGCTGGTCGATAGCTGGCTGTCGCGTCTGACCGAGCGTCGCAGTTACAAGGGAGCCCGCTGATGCGTTTGTCCGAACTGAAAGGCGCAGGCCGCGATCCTGGCCTGCCACTGAGTATTTCCCTGGCCGATGCGGCGGGGCCTGCCGAACTGCAGCTGTTGAGCCTGTTGCGCGTGTTGCCAGGGCAGCGCTATGTCGGTGCCGGCGTCTGGCGCGGCCGGCCGGTGCTGGCCAAGCTGCTGGTGGGCAGCAAGTCGGCTCGGCATTTTCAGCGTGAACTGACCGGCGTGCGCCTGCTCGCTGCGCAGGGGCTGACCACGCCGCAGTTACTAGCCGACGGCCTGAAGGAAGGCGAGGGCGGCTGGCTGTTGTTCGATTTTCTTGAAGGCGCCGAGAGCCTTGGCGATGCCTGGCAGCATGTCGAGCATTTGCCGATGCTCGCCGATGAGCAATCGGCGGTGCTGGCTGATGCGCTGGGGGCAATCGGCCAATTGCACCGCAAAGGGTTGTGGCAGGAGGACCTGCACCTGGACAACCTGCTGCGCCAGCGTGGCCGCCTGTACCTGATCGATGGCGCTGGTATTTGCACCGAAACCCCGGGTCAACCGTTGTCGAGGCAGAAAGTCCTGGAAAACCTCGGGGTCTTTTTCGCCCAGTTGCCTAAATCGCTCGAACCTTTTGCTGAAGAACTGTTGGTGTATTACCTGCTGAGCAATGGCGAACACGCCTTGCCGATGGAGGCATTACAGAAACAGATCGACAAAGTCCGTACCTGGCGCCTCAAGGATTTTCTGATCAAGGTCGGTCGCGAATGTACGCTGTTCAGTGTGCAGCGCGGACCCTTCGCTTTGCGCGCGATGCGTCGCGAGGAAGCGCCGGCAATGCTGTCGGTGCTGGAGCAGGCCGACGAATTGCTTGATCGTGGCCACCTGTACAAAACCGGCGGTGCCGCCAGTGTCGGCAAAGTCGAGGTGGGCGGGCGCACGCTTGTGATCAAACGCTACAACATCAAAGGATTCGCTCACTGGCTCAAACGCTTCTGGCGCCCGAGCCGTGCCTGGCATTCCTGGCGCGAAGGCAATCGCCTGGCGTTTCTCGGCATCGCTACGCCAAAACCGCTGGCCGTGCTGGAAAAACGCTTTCTGTGGCTGCGCAGTCAGGCTTATCTGGTGACCGAGTATTTACCGGGGCCGGACATCATCGAGCGCTTCGCGCCGTATGTGGAGAGCGGCGAGGCGCCGGAGTCCGAGCTGGTCGCTCTGGATCATCTGTTTGCCGAGCTGATAAGCGAGCGGATCAGCCACGGCGATTTCAAGGGGCATAACCTGTTCTGGCAGGAGGGTCGCTGGGCACTGATTGATCTGGATTCGATGCGTCAGCACGGTTCTGTCGGCAGTTTTGCTCCGGCCTATGCGCGAGATCGCGCGCGATTCATGCGTAACTGGCCACGAGACAGTGCGTTGTATCAGCTGATAGATCAGCGGTTGCCCCGCGATATTGCCAGCGCAGGCTGAATGGCCATCGCTTCGTGCAGTTGGCGGCATGACAACAAATGACATCTATTGAGCGCTTATAACCTAGGGTCATTTTAGCCCCTATTAAGCTATAATCCCGCCCTTTAGCTGCCAGTCGCCCCTTCGCGAAGGCACATTAATTTTTTGAGGCGCGTTGCGCCTGTATGCAGACTTAAGAGGCTAGACCCCTGTGGCATTGACGATTCTTGGCCTGTCCGGCGCCCTTAGCCATGATCCTTCAGCAGCGTTGTACATCGACGGCAAGCTGGTCGCTGCAGCTGAAGAAGAGCGTTTCGTGCGCGATAAACATGCAAAGAACCGCATGCCATACGAATCAGCGAAGTTCTGCCTTGAGCAGGCCGGCATCAAACCGTCGGATGTGGACGTGGTGGCGATTCCGTTCGCACCGATCAGTCTGTTCGGCAAGGCGCGCTGGCACTATGCGAAGCGTTACTGGTATGCCCCGGACCGCGCGCTCGACGCGATCCTGATGGGCAACCGCCGCTACAAGCGCTATCGCAACAAGATCGTCTGGTGCCTCGAGCAACTGGGCTTCGATCCGAAGAAAATCAAGATCGAGCCGGTCGAACACCACCTGGCCCACGCTTCCAGCGCTTACCACTGCTCAGGTTTCAAGGAAAAAACCGCAATCCTGGGGATCGACGGCAAAGGTGAGTACGCCACGACGTTCTTCGGTTACGGCGAAAACGGCAAGATTCACAAGATCAAGGAATTCTTCGATCCGGATTCCCTTGGCGGCCTCTACGGCGCGATCACCGAGTTCCTCGGTTTCGAGATGCTCGACGGCGAGTTCAAGGTCATGGGCATGGCGCCGTACGGCGATGCTGGCAAATATGATTTCTCGCGCCTGGCCTCGTTTGAAAACGGCGAACTGGTGATCAACACCGACTACGCCAACGTGATCGGCCTGCGTCGCTATAAAGAGAAGGGCAAGGGTTTTTACTTCTCGCCGAAACTGATCGAGTGGCTGGGGCCAAAGCGCGAAGGCGACATCGCCGACGAGCCGTACATCCATTACGCCGCAAGCATGCAAGCGCTGTTCGAGAAACTGGCGTTGCAGATGATCGACCATTATCTGGGCGACGTGCTCAAGGAAACCGGCAAGCTCGCCTTCGCTGGCGGCTGCGCGCTGAACGTCAAGCTGAACCAGAAAATCATCGCCCGTGATGACGTCAAGGAGTTGTTCGTTCAGCCTGCCTCCGGCGACGCCGGCACGGCAGTCGGAGCGGCAGCTTACGTGTCTCACGCCCGTGGCGTGCCGGTCGAGAAGATGGAACACGTCTACCTCGGCCCCTCGTACAGCAACGAAGACGTACTCGCCGCTTGCGCTCGCCACCCGAGCAAACCTGTCTGGCGCAAGCTTGAGAACATGCCGGAAAACATCGCAAAAATCATGGTCGATGGCAACCCGGTCGCGTGGTTCCAGGGGCGCATGGAGTTTGGCCCGCGTGCGTTGGGCGGTCGTTCGATCATCGGTTGCCCGAGTGCAACCGGCGTTGCCGACCGCATTAACCACCAGATCAAGTTCCGCGAGCGTTGGAGGCCTTTCTGCCCGTCGATGCTCGACACCGTTGCTCCGCAGATGATCAAGATCGATCATCCGGCGCCCTTCATGACCTTTACCTTCGAAGTGGCTGAAGAGTGGAAGACCCGCGTGCCGGAAGTCGTTCACGAAGACGGCACTTCCCGGGCGCAGGTGCTCAAGCGCGAATACAACCCGCGCTACTACGACATGATGAAGGCGCTCGAAGTACTGACCGGCAACGGAGTGTCGCTTAACACTTCGCTGAACCGTCGTGGCGAGCCCATGATCTGTTCACCGACCGATGCCCTGAACATGTTCTTCGGATCCGACCTACAGTATCTGATTATGGAAGACATTCTGGTGGTCAAAGAGGGCGCAGACGCATATGACACGCTCGGCTGAACGCCATGTGCTGCAGTTCTGTCACGGCTATGACGGGCCGTTTCTGGACTGCGCGCGGCAGTACGCCAGCCTGTTCGCGGGGACCGGCTATCGCGTGACCACGGTGTTTCTGACCGGGGCCGCCGATGCCGAGGTCGCCGCAGCGTGCGCCTCTGACGAAGTGCTGTTCATGGAATACAGCTCCAAGGCCATTCGTGGCCTTAAGCTGGGCGCCATCATCGACTTGCGCAAGATCGTCGCTTCGCGCAATTTCAGTTTTTGCATCGCCCATCGTTTCAAGCCGATCTACATCGCCTTGCTCGGTACTTCGTTGCCGGTGATTGGAGTGCATCACGCCTTTGACGATTACAAGCGCAGCACTCGCAAGCTGTTCGCCAACGCATTCCGCAAACGATTGAGCCTGCTCGGCGTTTCCGACGCCGTGCGCGACGACCTGCGCAGTTGCCTGACGCAATGGCCAGCGGAGCGCATTCAGTCGCTGCACAACCGCGTCGATGTGCAGGCCTTGCGTGATAGCCAGGTTTCACCCCGCGAAGCTCGGGAAGCGTTGGGCCTGTCGATGGATGCATGGGTCATCGGCAACGTCGGGCGCCTGCATCCTGACAAGGATCAGGCGACGTTGCTGCAGGGCTTTGCCGCTGCGTCAGCCCATCTGCCAACGAACAGCCAGTTGGTGATTCTCGGCATCGGCAAGCTTGAATCGGACCTCAAGGCGCAGGCTCGCGAGCTTGGCATTGGCGACCGGGTATTTTTCCTCGGCCAGGTGCCGGAGGCTCGACGGTATTTCCGCGCATTCGATGTCTTTGCCTTGAGCTCCAATCGTGAACCGTTCGGCATGGTGCTGCTGGAAGCCATGGCGGCCGGCTTGCCCATCATCGCTACCGCCTGTGGCGGGGGGCGTGAAGTGGTTGAGGGTGTCGGAATACTCTTCCCCCTTGGCGATGTCGAGCACTTGGCACAAGGGCTGCAACATCTGGCGGCGATGGATGAAACACAGCGTGATCAGTGCGCCGAACTGATGCTTGACCGCTTGCATGAGCGCTTTTCCGATCAGGCCGTACGCGATGCGTTCTGGCGCTTGCCACAGGTTACCGACATGGCGTCGCGGAGTTGATGCTCAACCGATTTCAATCTTGGCGCGAACGTGGCTGGACGGTGGTCGACGCTGCTACCTATGCCGAGGCCTGGCATCTATACGGCGGCAGCGTCGCGACCCATCCTCTGGTTATTGAGCGGTTGGCCCAACTGGCTGACATCCCGGTGCGTTACCTGGCCTGGATGGAGGATGCACAGATGAGAGCGGCGATCCCCACCTGGGGGCGTGATCTTGCGTTGTCCAAAGACGTGCTGAAACGCAGTGGCAAAAAAGGGCTGTTCGACCTTGGCAATGCCGAGATCATTTTGCCCGCCGCCGCCGATGCCAGCGCGCCTCTGCGTCATCGTGGCCGATACCTGTCAGCGCTCAATGAAGGCCGTTTCTCCGGCCTGCGCCTGCAGACCGAGCAACTGGCCATGGCCCGCACGCCTGAAGAACTGTCGAAGAAATTTCGTTACAACCAGCGCCGCGAATTGCGCTTGCTGGAAGAGGCGGGCGGCGTGGTCCGCCCGGTCAGTGAGTTTTCCAGTGACGAACTGGCAGCCATCTATTGCGATCTGTTCCAGCGTCGCTGGGGCTTCGCCGCGACCGGTGCGGCGCGCATGGGCGAAGTCATCGGGCTGTTGCGTGAGCTGTTGATCGGCTCGGTCATTTTTCTTAACGATGCGCCCATCGCGATTCAGTTGGTGTATCGCGTCGAGGCGCCAGAGTGGATCAGTGTCGAATACATCAATGGCGGCGTAGACCCTGAAACCCGCGAGTTCAGCCCCGGCAGTGTGTTGAGTTTCATTAACACGCAAAGTGCCTGGGAGCACGCGCGGGCGTTGGACAAACCATTGCGCTTTTCTTTCGGGCGCGCCGACCGTGAATATAAGGACCGCTGGTGCAACCCGGTGCCAGTCTTCACCGTATGAGTCAGCCCATGAGTCGCAAACAGCAATTGCTCAAGCGCCACCGGCGCAACAAACGTATCGCCCTGTTGATTGCACTGCTGCTGTTGATCGCCGTCGGTGTGTTCATCGTATGGTGGCTGCCGCTGGTGCTGGCCGTCATCGGCTGGATCGTCCACGAGGCGTGGTTTGCCGATCATTTGTTCTATTCGCCTCAGGATGATTACGAATACAGCTTTCCGCCTTTCACCCAGCAGCCCAGGGTTCATCTGGACGGCGAGCGTTTGCGCCTGGATGAGGGCGTGATGCTGGACGGCGACGTGACGCTGGTATTAGCCCTGCGGATCAAAAGCACCTGGCTGGGACGCTTTTTCGATCCGGCAGTGGATGTGTCGGGGGGTGGTGATCCTGATCGGCAAACCTTCGAACGAGGCGTCAACGGGCTGCGCTATCTCAACCTCAGCGGTCAGACTGCGGCCTTGTCCGCGGGCGAATTGCGTTTGCATGGCCGATTTTGTCGGTTGCTGGGCGAGCCGGTTTTGTGGGCATTCGAGCAACCGGATTATCGCCGTCAGCGGGTCATGGTTATCGCGCCTCATGCAGACGATGCCGAACTGGCGGCTTACGGGCTTTACAGTCAGGCGGATGAAGCCTGGATCGTCACCCTGACTGCCGGTGAAATCGAAGCAGACCATTATCAGCAGATGGGCATCAACAGGGTTGAAGCCGCTCGCCTCAAGGGCCGATTGCGCGCATGGGACAGCATCGCCGTGCCACGCTGGGCCGGTGTGCCTGAAGCCCATTGCGTGCAGTTGGGTTATTTTTGCCTGCAACTGGCTACGATGCAGGCAGCGCCGACCCGAGCAGTCGGTTCGCGTGAGGCCGAGTTGGAGGACATCCGGGTATTCCGGCAAATGAACCCGTTTGCCTTGCCGGGTGATCTCGACGGCGCGCCGACCTGGAATAATCTGCTGGCTGATCTGCGTGCATTGCTGCTGCGTGCACGTCCCGAAGTCATCGTGCTGCCGCATCCGACGCTTGATCCTCATCCCGATCACATCTGTGCGCGGCAAGCGGTGATTGAGGCGTTGAACGGGCTGGAATGGCAGCCGAGCACCGTGCTCGGTTACGCTAATCACCTGCACGATAATGACCGCTGGCCCATGGGTGACACCGGGCATGGCATCGCGCTGCCGCCGGTTTTTGACTCGTCCATTGCGATGCACCCTTACTGCCTGTCGATACCGCCGGCGCTGCAGCGTGACAAAGCGATGGCGCTCGGAATGATGCACGATCTGCAACCCCTGATGCCTTTCAAGCGGCGCTTGCGCAGAACGATTCAGCGGCTGCTGGCCGGCAGAGCGCGTCCGCGCTACGGCGAAAACGAGTTCTTTCGCAAAGCGGTCAGACGCCAGGAACTGTTCTGGATTTTGAAGCAGGGTGAGAAATCTTCGCAGCACAGTTGAAGGTAACGTTGCCTGGTATGGCGGCGTATCAAGCATTTACAGTGAGTCGCCCGTGATCAATTCGTGTCCCCGTATCCTTTTTCTGATTCCATATTTCGGCCACTGGCCATTCTGGATGCCGTTTTTTCTAGAAAGTTGCCGACGCAACCCTGATATCGATTGGTTGCTGTTCAGCGACTGCGGAGTGCCCGAAAATCTACCGCCCAACGTAATCATCGAGAGCATGACTTTCAGCGACTACTGCGGGATCGTATCGAGCCGGCTGGATATCGATTTCGCCCCGCAGGCCGATTACAAACTGTGCGATATCAAACCGGCCCTGGGGCATATTCACGCTGATCGCTTGCGAGGTTATGATTTCTGGGGATTCGGCGACATCGATCTCGTCTATGGTGATCTGCGGCATTATTTCACCGCTGAACGACTCGCCGCCTATGACCTGTTCTCGACGCACGAGCGGCGGGTGGCCGGGCACCTGTGTCTGCTGCGCAACACGGCGCGCAAGCGGGAACTGTTCATGCAGATGAACGACTGGCGGTCACGTTTCACAGATCAGGTACATCACGCACTGGACGAAGGTGCCTTCAGCCGGATTTTCCTGTGGCGCAAGAATTTCCCCGAGCCCTTGTTCAAACTGGTGGGCAAGTTCAATCCGTGGCGACGCCGCAGCGAATTTACCGAGGCGTTCAGCACCCCTGGCGGCTGCATCAAGTGGCATGACGGCAGCGACGATTTTCCGCATCGCTGGAATTGGCGCAGCGGTGTTCTGACCAATGATCGAGACGGCGATCGTCAATTTCCGTATTTCCATTTCGTCTGCTGGAAACGCAACGAATGGCCCGATTTGCCGCAACCCGATCCGGCAGAGCTCAGGCGCATTGCCGCCAATCCTGATTGGTTCATCGATGCAACAGGTTTTCACCAGGGAGCGTTATGAGTCAGCGGACCAAGGTTCTGCAGCTGCAGCCTGACTACAATGTAAAAGCCCATGACTTTGCCGATCTTGCGGAACAGATCGTCAAGGCGCTGCCGCGTGATCGCTATGAAGTGACAGCTGCATTTTTGCGCGGCAAGCCTGGCCCGGGTGAGGCCGTGAGTCGTGCCGACCGCTCGGTGTATTTCGAGTTTTCCGACAAGTCGCTCAAGGGTATGCGTCTGCGGGCCATGTGGCAGCTGTACAAGTTCTGCCGCGCGGAAAAGTATGACGTGGTGGTCTGTAACCGTTTCAAACCGGTGAACATGATGTTGACGCTCAACCGCTGGTTGAAAGTGCCACTGTGCATCGGCATTTCCCACGGGTTTGGTGAGTACGACCGGTTCTACCGTCGCCGTCAGACCCAGGGTCTGATCGACCGGCACTGGCGCTTCGTCGGCGTTTCGCCCGCGGTCAAACAGTACTTGCTGGACTGCAAATGCGGTTTTACCGAGCAAAATACCTATGCCATTACCAATGCCATTGATATCGAGCAAGCCGAGGGATTGCAGCATGGCCGTGAGCGCGCTCGCGAGCTGCTGGGCATAGACCCATCGGTGCGTTTGATTGGTGCGTTGGGCCGGTTGGTTCCGATCAAGGGCCATACCTACTTGCTGCAGGCATTTGCCGCACTCAAGGACAAGTATCCGAACGCGCAGTTGGCGATCATCGGCGCCGGTCGCGAAGAATCGCGCCTGGCCACCGAGATCGAACGTTTGGGCCTGAAAGGCCGCGCCCACCTGCTGGGGTTTAAGGAGAACGCCCTGCAGTACGTGCGTGCGTTCGACGTCTGGACCATGCCCTCGCTGGCTGAGGGGCTGGGGTTGGCGCTGCTCGAAGGCATGAGCGGTCACCTTCCGGTGATTGCTTCCAATGTGCCGGCGATGCTGCCGCTGATCGAGGGCGCGGGCGGTCTGGCGGTGACGCCCAGGGACGTGCCCTCGCTGATCGCCGCGCTCGACTCGTATCTTGCGCTGGCAGACGACGCGCTCAAGGACAAGGGTGAGCAGGCCTATCGTTATCTGCAGGAAAAACACGACATCGAGGTGTTCCGCCAGGAATACCTGGACCTGATTGAATCCGGCTTGAACCAGGCACGAAAGGAACAACCATGAGCGACGCTCAACCACTCGTTACGGTCATCATCGCGTCGTACAACCATGGGCCCTACATCGAGGAGAGCATTCTCAGCGTCATTAACCAGACCTACCCGAATATCGAGTTGCTGGTAATCGACGATGGCTCCAAGGATGACAGCGTCGAACGGATCAAGGCTTTGCAGGCGCTGCACGGTTTCGACTTTCGGGTTCAGGAAAATCAGGGGCTGACCAACACGCTCAACGGTGCCATTGCCCGCGCCAAAGGCAGTTTGATCGCCCCGTTCGGCTCTGACGACGTCATGCTCCATGACCGGATCGCCATTCAGGTGGCGTACATGGACGGCAAACCTGAGGTCGGGATCTGCGCCGGCAATATCGAACTGATCGATGCCGATGGCAATTTGTACCCGGAATCGCGTCAACGCCGCGATGTGCCGTTCCGCCGGCTGGATTTCGACGACATGTTCCTGGAGCGCAAGCCTTACCCGCCAGCACCGACCCTGATGATTCGCCGCGAAGCGCTGGACAAGGTTGGAGGCTTCGATCCGAACATCCGCCTGGAAGACCTGCTGATCGAGTTGAAGATTACCCACGCCGGTTACTTCATCGATGGCCTGAGCGTGTTGATGGCGCGCTATCGCAAGCACGCCACCAACTCCTACAAGAATCATCGCTTCATGATCGATAACATCCTGCGCTCGTACGACCTGTTCAGCGACCATCCGCTGTACGAGCACGTACGTTACAAATTCCTCAGTTCGATGTTCCTCAAGACCGCCTCCCGCGACCGCAAGCTGGCGCGAGAACTGCTCGCGCAGATCCCGTTCAAGGCCTGGAACAAAAAGACCTGGCGTGGCCTGGGTCGGCTGTATTTTTCGCCCCTGGAAAAGCACTGAACCGGAGCAGCTGATGCATCGTCTGGCCGGGCTGTGTCCCGGCGACGATGCATGGTGAGCTGGCTGTCAGTGCACCCGTGCCGGGTGGCTGGACGCGAGGACCTGCCGGTGCAGCTTGTCGACGGCAGAAGGGGAGGCCGTCACAGCGTAGCCTCGCAGCAGTGCCTGCAGATGATCTTCGAACAACCAGCGACGGTCCTCGGTGTAGCGTTGCATATGGCGCAGATTGCGCTGGCGCAGCGACAGACACAGTGAGGATGGATAAATCCGCATATCGGCCACATCGATCAGGCCGAATTCGCCGTCCTGCAGCACCAGCACATTGCCCAGATGCAAGGAGCGGAAATACACGCCCTGCTCGTGCAGTTGCGCCATGAATTTGCCAAACCGTTGAACCAGCGCCTCACGCACATCCGGAGCAGTAATGCCCTGTAGCACCTGGCGCAGCGTACTGCCAGGCAATGGCGTGTAATGCACAGCGCTGCTGCCGTCTTTCAGGCGATACAGATTCAGTAAATGCGGCGTTGGAATACCCATTCGTCGCAGCTCCTCACTGTTCACGGC
Source organism: Pseudomonas fluorescens (assembly GCF_902497625.1). Taxonomy (GTDB): domain Bacteria; phylum Pseudomonadota; class Gammaproteobacteria; order Pseudomonadales; family Pseudomonadaceae; genus Aquipseudomonas; species Aquipseudomonas fluorescens_BQ. The sequence continues at coordinate 22,338 of NZ_CABVGX010000032.1, forward strand.
GAAGCGTTCCGAATAGGGATTGAAGGTGCCTGAGGTATACCAGCGACGGCGACGGAAGAGCTTCAGAAAGCTGCCATCAACCAGTCGCAGGACTTTAGGCCCCAAGCCATCTTCTTCGATGACATGCGCATTGTTCGTCAGCTTTTCCAGGGCAGTTTGCGCCAGCGTTCTGATCGGCATGGCCAGCAGACGCCCGGCGCGCTGGTTGATGACCAGCGCGGCGATCAGTGCCAGCGGAATCCACAGTAGAAACCAGTGCTCCTTGGGGCGCGAAATGATCCCGCCACCCTCGGTCAGGCCGGCACCAATGCCGAATACCAGCCAGGTTGACGCAATGATCAACAGCGGCTGCACGCGGTGGCGCCAGCTGCTGAACAGTCCCCAGCCCTGAAAAAACAGCCACGGCAAGAAGCCGAAGATACCGACATAGTAGAGGACGCCCAACGCGAAACTATGCGGTTCCGAAAGCAGATAGCCTACGCCGGGATCCACTGAAAATTCGGCACCGTAGCCGTGGCCGATCCATGGGTGTTCGGCAACCTTCTGCAGCACGATCCGCCAGATGTCAAAGCGATAGGAATCGCCTCGGGCGATGATCATGTCCGAGAAATAGGCGGTCATTGCACCGCCGCCCGCCAGCAGGATAACCAGCAGGGCGATGGAGCGACGGTTCCAGCAGATAAAACCCAGCCATAAAGCTGCGAGCGTCAACGCCACCAACGGGGTCCGCGAGCCGGTGGCGATGACCGCAGTGAACATCACTGCCACAGCCGGTACGCTCAGCCAGAGCAGGTGCGGACGTTTGCACATCATGCTTACGCTCAGCCAGTAGGCGCAGAAAAAGCCATACAGATGCGAACTCAGCAAAGGATTGTCGAAGGCCCCTGCGCCAATCAATCGCATGCCCGGTTCGTAGATGCGGGAAAACATGAAGAGGTTGTAGCACGTGGCAATCAGCCCGACGATGGCGGCGCTGAACAGCAGAGGCTGGATGATTTCGCTGCGATAACGCACCAGCAGGTAGCAGCCGGCGAACAGCATAAGCGTGTGGAGCGGCGGCTTGAGTTGCGCACCAAAGGGCTTCTCGCCCGGTCCCCAGGCCAGGCTGACCATCGCCCAGATGACGAACACCAGCATCGCGATGAACATCGGCTCGCAGAGCAGTTCTTTGAACGCGCGGGGTCGCAGCACAATGGCAATGAGTGCAGGGATACTGAACAAGCCGTAATAAAGCTTGTGATGCAGACTTCGTTCCGGCAGGAAGAACAGCGCGCACAGGAGCAGGAGGTAGCCCAGTGGAAGAATCCACAAGGCAATGAAATCGAACACTCGATTGGACGTACTGTTTAAACCGCTGAATTGCATGCTGAGAGATTCAATCCTGAAGTTGATCGGCCGATCGGGTGATGGCTATATGATGCTTTTTCTGGGGCCTAACAATACCAGCCTTTATGCGATTGCCAGAACCCTCAAGAAGCTGTGGTAAAGTCGGCGTCCTTTTTATCGACAATCGCGTGATATGACCGACTCCAGTCTCTCCGCAAGCCCCTCAAGCTTGAAAATCTACTTCCGCCTGCTCGGTTACGTCCGGCCCTACATCAGCCTGTTCCTGATCAGCATCGTCGGTTTTCTGATTTTCGCTTCGACGCAGCCAATGCTCGGCTACATCCTCAAATATTTTGTCGACGGCCTGTCCAATCCTGAGGCCGTGTTGTTCCCCAGCGTGCCCTATCTGCGTGACCTGCAGCTGCTGCAGGCAGTACCGCTGTTGATCATACTGATCGCCGCCTGGCAGGGGTTGGGATCTTATCTGGGCAATTACTTCCTGGCCAAGGTTTCTCTCGGCCTGGTGCATGACTTACGGGTTCAGTTGTTCAACAATTTGCTGGTATTGCCCAACCGCTACTTCGACAAGCATAACTCGGGACATCTGATTTCCCGCATCACCTTTAATGTAACAATGGTTACCGGGGCGGCCACAGATGCGATCAAGGTCGTTATCCGTGAAGGCATGACGGTGATTTTCCTGTTCGCGTCGCTGCTGTTCATGAACTGGAAACTGACCCTGGTCATGGTGGCGATCCTGCCGCTGATCGCAGTCATGGTCAGCACCGCCAGCAAGAAATTCCGCAAGCAGAGCAAGAAGATCCAGGCGGCCATGGGCGACGTCACGCATGTCGCTTCGGAAACCATCCAGGGTTACCGCGTGGTGCGCAGCTTTGGCGGTGAAGTCTACGAACAGAAGCGCTTCTTCAATGCCAGCCAGGGCAACACCGACAAACAATTGCGCATGACCCGCACCGGCGCGATCTACACGCCGTTGCTGCAGTTGGTGATCTACAGCGCCATGGCTGTGCTGATGTTCCTGGTGTTGTACCTGCGCGGCGATGCATCGGCAGGTGACATGGTTGCTTACATCACCCTGGCCGGTCTGTTGCCCAAGCCGATCCGCCAACTATCCGAAGTCAGTTCGACCATCCAGAAAGGTGTGGCCGGCGCAGAAAGCATCTTCGAGCAACTCGATGTCGAGCCGGAGGTCGATACTGGCACCGTCGAGCGTGATGCTGTCACCGGGCGTCTGGAAGTGCGCAATCTGAGCTTCACTTACCCGGGCACCGAGCGTCAGGTACTCGACGACATCAGCTTTTCGGTCGAGCCGGGCCAGATGGTGGCGTTGGTCGGGCGTTCAGGCAGCGGCAAATCGACCCTGGCCAACCTGATTCCGCGCTTCTACCATCACGACAAGGGCGAAATCCTCATCGATGGTGTCGAGGTCGAGCAATACAAATTGCTCAACCTGCGCAAGCACATCGCCCAGGTTACCCAGCATGTGACGTTGTTCAGCGACACCGTGGCCAACAACATTGCCTACGGCGACCTGGCTGGTGCACCGCGTGAAGACATCGAAAAAGCCGCAAGAGATGCCTACGCCATGGACTTCATCACCCAGTTGCCCGAAGGCCTGGACACCCAGGTCGGCGAGAACGGCGTGCTGCTTTCCGGTGGCCAGCGCCAGCGCCTGGCGATCGCGCGGGCGTTGCTGAAAAATGCGCCGGTGCTGATTCTCGACGAAGCGACCTCGGCGCTGGACACCGAATCGGAACGGCACATCCAGGCCGCCCTGGATCATGTCATGCAGGGGCGAACCACATTGGTCATCGCCCACCGCCTGTCCACCATCGAGAAGGCCGACCTGATTCTGGTCATGGATCAGGGCCGGATCGTCGAGCGTGGTACGCATGAAGCACTGTTGGCCCAAAACGGTTATTACGCCCGTTTGAACGCAATGGGTCTTGACGCCCCGGCTGAAGGCATCGCCTGAGCCTTCAAGGCCACGTTCAATAGATGTCGGAAAAAATCGCAGCCTGAGGTATTCGAACCTCCTCAGGTTGCGATTTTTTGCTTTTGCGGCCCTTGTTCACGCCATGCGCAAGTCCACGCCAATCCCTGTGCTAATATCCCGCCCTTGTTCATTTTGTATGTGGGATGCTCCATGAAGTTGTCCATGCCGCGTTTCGATCAAGCCCCTGTCTTGGTGGTCGGCGATGTCATGCTCGACCGTTACTGGCATGGTGGTACCTCACGGATTTCCCCTGAGGCGCCGGTGCCGGTGGTGAAGGTCGAGCAAATCGAGGACCGCCCGGGCGGTGCCGCCAACGTTGCCTTGAACATTGCTGCGCTCGGTGCACCGGCGTCGCTGATCGGCGTGACCGGCGACGATGAGGCCGCCGACAGCCTGGCCAACAGCCTTGAGGGCGCTGGTGTACGGGCAATGTTTCAGCGCATTGCGCACCAGCCGACTATCGTCAAGCTGCGGGTCATGAGCCGGCACCAGCAATTGCTGCGCATCGATTTCGAAGAACCGTTTGCCACTGACGCACTGGCGCTGGGTGAGCAGGTCGAAGAGTTGCTTGAAGGCATCAAGGTGCTGGTCCTGTCCGATTACGGCAAAGGCGCTCTGAAAAATCATCAGATGCTGATTCAGGCCGCTCGGGCCCGGGGCATTCCGGTGCTCGCTGATCCCAAAGGCAAGGATTTTTCGATCTACCGTGGCGCCAGCGTGATTACCCCCAACCTCAGTGAATTCGAAACCATCGTCGGCGGATGCGCAGATGAGCACGAGCTCGTGAGCAAAGGCGCGCAATTGATGCATGACCTCGACCTCGGGGCCTTGCTGGTCACGCGCGGTGAACACGGCATGACGCTGTTGCGTCCGGATCATCCGGCCCTGCACCTGCCAGCGCGGGCCCGGGAAGTGTTTGATGTGACCGGTGCCGGCGACACAGTGATTTCGACCCTGGCCGCCGCGATTGCGGCGGGTGAAGAATTGCCGCACGCAGTGGCTCTGGCCAATCTGGCGGCCGGTATCGTCGTCGGCAAACTTGGTACCGCAGCCATCAGCGCTCCGGAACTGCGTCGCGCCATTCAGCGTGAGGAAGGTTCCGAGCGCGGCGTGCTGGGCCTGGAACAACTACGCCTGGCAGTGGACGATGCGCGTGCGCACAAAGAGAAAATCGTCTTCACCAACGGTTGTTTCGACATTCTCCATGCTGGCCACGTAACTTACCTCGAGCAAGCGCGTGCTCAAGGCGATCGATTAATCGTTGCGGTCAATGACGACGCCTCGGTGAGTCGCCTGAAAGGTCCTGGCCGTCCGATCAACAGCGTCGACCGGCGCATGGCTGTGCTGGCCGGACTGGGCGCGGTGGACTGGGTGATCAGCTTCGCGGAAGGCACCCCGGAAAACCTGCTGCGCGAGGTCAAACCGGATGTGCTGGTCAAGGGCGGCGATTACGGGATTGATCAAGTGGTCGGCGCGGACATCGTTACTGCGTACGGCGGCACGGTGAAAGTGCTTGGTCTCGTGGAAAATAGCTCGACAACTGCGATTGTCGAAAAGATTCGCAGTCGTTGAAGAGATGAATCATGTCTGTTTTGTATCGCGCCTGGGTGCAACATGCCCTGAGGATAAAGCCGTTCCGTCCACAGCGGCGGGTGTGAACCCCATGCGCTTACTTGCTTTTGTCTCGTGGTAATTTGATTTATGAGAATCATGCTCCTGGTAATGGCCGAGCAGCGAGTCATTCTGGACCGACTTTATGAAATCGTGCAGCAGAACTGCGACGAGTGCGTGGTCTATCGCCTCAGCAAACGCCAGCAGATGAATCTGGGGCCGTTTCTTGCTTCGGTCAATTACCAGAACTTTGATCGGGTGGTGATTTTCTCCAGAGTCAAACGCCTTGCTCCTCAGTTGCGTGTCTTGCAGTGCATCCCCGGGCTGGTTTTTCTGGAGCACGATGCATACCAGAACTACATGTCCGACAGTAAATACATGCGGGTCTATTCACGCCTGTACAGTCGGTTGCCGAGTTCACGCGCACTGGTTTCCGGCGCGGTGGTGGCGCGGCGGATGCAGGCTGAAGACATTGATGCGGTATTCGTTTCCAAGGGTTATGACGAACAGATGCTGCGCAATACGGGTAGTGTCCGCGACATTCCGCTCGGCTTCCTTGGCAGCCTGAAAAGCACCGAATATGCGCAGCGTAAAGCGTTGCTGGAATCGCTCTCGCGGCGCACCGGTATGTTGGTGACTCGCACCCAGTCGGGCACCGAGTATCTGGAAACACTCAATCGCATCAAGATTTTCGTCAGTGCCGACATCGGCATGAACGAATTCATGATCAAGAACTTCGAAGCAATGGCCTGCGGTTGTGTGCTGCTGGCCTGGAGTCAGGGCGAAGAAGACGAGCTGCTGGGCTTCCAGGACATGCACAACACGGTCTTCTACCACTCCGAAGAAGAGGCAGTGGAGAAGATCAAGTTGCTGCAAAGTGACCCGGAACTGGCGCAACGTATCGCCAGTAACGGACAGGAGTTTGCCGAAAGTCGCTATTCTTTCGCTCGTGTAGGTCGCACCCTGGCCAGCGAAATTCAGCGGGAAATGCGCCCTTGGCAACCGCCTTCGATGTTCACTCGCCTGTGGGTGAAACTGCGTTATGGCATGAAGGTTCCAGAGTAAGCATGGACACTCGACAACCTCAGGCCAGTGAACATATGGCACTGGATGCTCTGCCAGGCGGGCATCAGTCTGTTCTGGAAGCACTGCCGCCGGCGCTGCAAGCATGCTTGCGAGAGGCCTCCCGGGTTGTGCTTGTTGCGAATAATCCGGCGATTACCCAGGCTGATTTTCAGGCGCTGGGTATCGGCGTCAATGACGTCGTGGTCAGTTTCAACAACTGCGTCAAAGCCGCTTTGCTGAACCCTGACAGCGTCAATGTATTCGTTCACGGTTTCAATGCGCCGGATGCCTACTTCTTTGGTCTGCCCTGCGGGCCTGAAGTGCAGCGATTGTTCAAGCAAACGGGCGCGCGCTGCTTTACCGTTCTTGTAGGTAACACGGCGCCCCTGTGCCCGTTGCCTCAAGTGGCATTGTATTGGGAACGCATTCCCTTGCCGGCGCTATGGAACTATCCGGTGGATCGGCCGGGTGGCAAGCGTTATGTCGGGCCTTCCACCGGCTTTAATGTAATGGTGTTGCTCGATTGGCTGCGCGGTCATCAGGGTTATGACTACCAGCTGATGACTCTGGGCTTCTCCAACGAGGCGGGCAAATTCTGGAGTGGTCATGCCTGGGATTACGAGCGCAACTGGCTGCAGCACTCAGACGTGATTGTTGTGCCCCTGCAGCCGCGCAGCTGGTGGCAGAAGGTGTTTCGCCGCACATGAATAAAGGTCTGTCACCGGAGGCCGCCCAGGCACCGAAGAATGGATTCGATCAATATCCCAGGGGTGTCGAGTGTTGAACATTGCGGTGGCTTTTTTTGGTATCCCGAGGAATTCGCAAATCTGCTTTCCGTCCATTCAGGCCAACGTGCTTGCGCAGTTGCCTGCCGACTCAAACGTGAAGTGTTTTTATCACCTGTATAAAATTGCCGAAGTGCAGAACTCGCGCTCAGGTGAGCAGGGTGAGTTGGCTGCGGACAACTATCTGCCCTTTGAATCGATGACGGGCGCACTTACCTCCACCGAGGGTGTGCTGGAGCGTTGGGACTTTGAGCGGATCAAGACGCTGGGCGATACCTGGGCCGATGACTACGCCTCGCTGCGCAACCTTATCTATCAACTGAATTCGTTGTACACCGTCACTGACATGATGGAGTCTTTCAACCCCGACTTCGTGGTCTTCGTGCGGCCAGACAACTTCTTTCATAGCGCACTGCCGGCGTATGTGTTCGAGCATGCCGAAGCCAGGCGGGACAACGCCTACATTCCGGACTGGCAGTGGTGGGGCGGCTTGAACGACCGGCTGGCCATCTGTGGCCGCGATACTTACGTCGCCTATGGCAAACGCATCGATCGGATCTTTGACTTCTGCACAGTCACCGGGCGCAAGTTGCACTCCGAGCGGCTACTCAAGTTTGCTCTGCAACAGGCCGGAGCGAAGATCTGCACAATTGATACTCAAGCCTCACGCGTTCGTATTACCGGCGCATTCGCCGAAGAGTCGTTCTCGCCCAAGCGCGGCATGGGCAAACGCGAGAATCGTTATTTTCATTTTTTTGCGCGCTTGCGCACCCTGCTGGACAAGCGCCGCTCGCGCTGAATCACGACTTGCGCAATGTCCCGCGCACCATCCGGACCAGACGCAACGCCTTCACGCTGAGTTTTTTCAGGCCCCGACGCGGGGCTTTTGGTGGCACCAGGCCCTGCTGGACGACCCAGTCCTTCCAGCGAATCCGCTCGTCGCGAACCACCCATCCTTCCTGCACGGCAAAACTTTCCGCCAGATACAGACCCCGTGTACTGGCGGGCACCAATTTGTCGCGCTTGAGGGTGTACAGCTCAGGGAGCGGAACGCCCTCCTCGAGAGGCATCAGATACAAGTCTGGCCGTTTGCGGTCGAGTCGGGTGACCAGTTGATCGCCTTCCAGTCGCTCATCAACATGGAACAGGCTCAGGGATTTGGCTTCCTTCGGCACTTCCAGGCGTAGGTCATAAATCAACTGCAGCGAAGCAGTCGGCAAATGCACGTACGCCCACGGACGCTCCAGCAGTTGCAGTTGGCCGCAGCGCACGGGCCTTGGCGCACCCGACAATGGCGTCAGTCGAAATGGCAAGGCCTCGCGATAGTGCAGCGCTGAAGCATATGGCGCGGGTAGCCAGGTATCGTTGAAGCGTCCGCCGAGCCAGCCTTCCGGAGTCTCCAGCATGCACTCTTCGGCAATTTCCTGAATCGCGGTGTGCAGCGGCAAGTTCAGTTCGTGGGCCGGCACGTATCCGGAGATCAGCTTGAGCACGACATCGCCGCGGTCTTGCCGGCGTTGACGAACCAGAATCCAGTAATCGCGGTTTTGCCAATGCAGGGTCAGTCGCACCGACACGCCAAGATTGGCCAGCTCCAGCGTGAATCTTTCAGGGTTGTCGACGGTGACCGGGCGTCGACGTTGCAGAGTCTGGGTGAAATTGAGCGGCATCCCCACGCTCTGATAGCTCAAGCCTTCGGGAGTCGCTTCGACGGATAACGGCAGGGTCTTGAAGTTGCTTGGATTCTTTCTGATGAGCGTGCGCGGCATGTCGGCTCCTGCTAAAGGCCGCGTCGGCGGCATCAGTTTCTACGAAGGACGTTGGCAACGGTCGCGACGTTGTGGGCGAGGTGCAGCGGATTGATGGTGCCGACAATAGCACTGGCGATACCCGGATGTTCAAACAACAGCTCGAAGCTGGCACGCACCGGATCGACCCCTGGGCTCAGGCAGACATGGCCGCTGGCGAGCGCTTTTTTCACCAGGACGGCTTTGCCGTGTGCAGCAGCATAGTCAATGACCGGTTTCTCGTTCTGTTCGTTCAGATTGTAGGTGACCATCGCGCAATCACCTTGCTCCAGAGCCTTGATGCCACCTTCGACAGTTTTTCCCGAGAAACCGAAACCGCGAATCTTGCCTTCGGCCTTGAGCGCAGCGAGGGTCGCGTAAACTTCGCTGCCTTGGAGAATCTCCAGATCGTTGCCGTCGGAGTGCACGAGAATCAGGTCGATGTAATCCGTTTCCAGACGTTGCAGACTACGCTCCACCGACAGCCGAGTGTGCGCGGCGCTGAAATCATGGCTTGATTGACCGTCGACAAATTCTTCGCCGACTTTGCTGACGATCACCCAGTCCTGACGCTGACCACGCAGCAACGGGCCGAGACGTTCTTCGCTCTGACCGTAGGCCGGTGCAGTGTCGATCAGGTTGATGCCCAGGTTGCGCGCAAACGTGAGCAGCATGCGTGCTTCGTCGTCGTCGGGAATCTTGAAACCGTTGGGGTATTTCACCCCTTGATCACGACCGAGTTTGACCGTGCCCAAACCCAGCGGTGACACCGAGAGGTCAGTGCTGCCCAATGGCCGATGAAGCTCGTGCAGTGTCGGTTGGCTCATGGCAGCAGTTGCTCCCAGGCGGGTACGCCCATTGGTGGTTTTGGCAAGTCGGGCAGGGGCGCTGCCTGACTCGGCTGGATGCCGTCGCGCTCGAGGCTTGCGATGACCCTGTCGGCAAAATCGGGAGCCAGTGCCAGTTTGGTTGGCCAGCCGACCAGCAGCCGGCCTTCTTCGGCCAGGAATGCGTTGTCCGGACGGGTCAGTCCGGTTTGCAGGGGCTCGGCGCGGTCCACACGCAACGTCGCCCACTGCGCCGTGCTGAGGTCGATCCAAGGCAATAATTGGCTGAGCTCGTTCTGCGCCGTTGCAATCTGCTCGGCCGGTTCGCGATTGACCCCGTCCGATTCCGCGATGTCACCCCCGAGATACCAGACCCATTGGCCATCAGCTGCCGGGTGCGTGGTAATGGTGATGCGCGGTTTGGTCCCGCCGCCCAGGCAGTGAGCATATAGCGGTTTGAGGCCCGGGCCTTTGGCGATGATCATGTGCAGCGGCCGGCGTTGCATGGCCGGGCGACTGATGCCGAGCGTTTCGAGCAAGGATGCCGTTCCGGCGCCAGCGCTGAGAACGATGCGTTGAGCGCGAATCTCGTGCTCATCGACGTTCAGCCCGACCAGTTTGCCGCCTTCGAGCAACGGCTCGATAGTTTGTCCCGCGAGCAAACCGTCGCCCGCCAGATCGGCCAGCCGTTGGATCAGGCTCGGCACGTCTACCACCAGTTCCGCCAGACGATAGACCTTGCCCTTGAAGCGCTTGTCTTGCAGGGCTGGCGGCAGTTGATCGCCCTTGACCTGGTCGACACGGCCACGCACGGCCTTGCTGGCGAAAAAGCTGGTGAGATTGCCGGCGAGGGTACCAGGCGACCACAGGTAATGGGCTTCGGACAACAAGCGCACGCCGGACAGGTCCAGCTCGCCGTTGCCAGCCAAAGCTTCGCGCCAGCGCCGCGGCATGTCGGCGATGGCTTCCGAGGCGCCGGTCAGCGCGCCGTGCAATGCGTATTTGGCGCCTCCGTGGATGATGCCCTGGGACTTCATACTCTGACCGCCACCGAGCGTGGCGCTTTCCACCAGCACGGTCGAGAACCCTTGGCGGCGCAGGCGCGCGTTCAGCCAGAGGCCGGCGACACCAGCGCCGACAATCAGAACGTCGGTGGAAATAACGGATGGCATGCAGCGACCTCAGTGTTCAAGACGAGGGCGCAGTATACAGATTCATGCCGGACGCCATATTTGTAGCAGCTGCCGCAGGCTGCGTTCGGGGACGAATTCCACGCCTGCGGTCACCCGCCGAATAGGACGACTGCTGCGCTGTCGGACGCAGCCTTCGGCAGCTGCTACAGAGGACGTCAATGGCCAGCGGTTTTCGAGAAAAGCTGGATGACGACAACGCCCAATACGATCAACGCCATCCCCAGCATCGCCGGCACGTCCAGCTTTTGCCCGTAAATGAACAACGCCGCGACGCTGACCATCACGATCCCCAGGCCGGCCCACACCGCGTAAGCCACGCCCACCGGTACAGTGCGGACCACCAGGGTGAGCATCCAGAAGGCAATGCTGTAACCGACAATGACCAGAATCAGCGGCAATGGCGTGCTCAATCCTTTGACGGCTTTCATTGAAACGGTGGCGATCACTTCGGCGCAGATGGCAATGGCCAGGTAGTAATAAGCGGTCATGGATGCGGCCTCATGTGGAGCATTGCTGATGAGCTCGGCATTTTAGAGTTTCTCTGGATGGGGTAAAGTCATTACCTATCTGTTTGGAAGATGGGTTGTGCGCATGCAGTGGAATCTTGAACAGCTCCGATTGTTCGTCAGCGTAGCGGAGCGCCGCTCATTCTCGGCGGTGGCACGCGATCAGCACAAAGCGCAATCGGCGGTCAGCAGTGCAATTGCGATGCTTGAGGCGGACTTGGGCGTGAGCCTGTTCGAGCGCAGCAGCGGCCGTCAGCCCAGACTGACCGAAGCTGGCACTGCCTTGCTCGACGAGGCGCGGGAAGTCCTGCGCCAGTGCGAACGCCTCAATGGTCGGGCGCTGGCGATGATGCGTGGCCAGGAGGCTCGCCTTCGGGTCGCGCAAGATGAAGCAATGCCGTATCAGCCGATCATCGAAAGCTTTGAGGCGCTGGCCGATAAATTCCCCAGCCTGGAGGTACAACTGACCAGTGCCGCGCAGGGCGATGTGGCGCGCAAACTGGTAGAGCGCAGGGCGGACCTGGGCTTGCTGTTCTATCACGATCAGATTTCCGAAGCGCTTGAGCGGCGGGTGCTCGGCAGCGTCGAGATGGTCACGGTGTGCGGCGTCGGTCATCCGCTGGCGCAACAACATCAAGTGGATCGTCAGCAACTGGCGCAACACCGGCAACTGCTGATGTCGACACAGTCCAGCGTCTACCCCGGCAGCGAGCCCGCCAGCCCGCGGGTATGGCGGGCTGACAGTTTTTACGTGATGGCCGAATGGCTGGTGCGTGGCCTCGGCTGGGCATGGCTGCCACGGCACGTCGTACAATACCCGGCGTATCAGGGGCAAATGGTCGAACTGGTCAGCGAATGGACACCGCCAGCCTTGATCGTCGAACTGGTGTGGCGCCGCGATGAGCCCTTGGGCCCGGCAGCGCGGTGGCTGGCGGAACGTTTTGCCGTGCACTTGCAGGCGATCGGTGAGAAAAGCCGATAAACTCCGCCGCCATGAATAGAATTCTCTACACCGCGCTGTTTTATCTGGGGCTGCCACTGGTAGCGATTCGGCTGTGGCTGCGGGCGCGTAAGGCGCCGGCGTACGCGAAACGGATCGGCGAGCGGTTCTCCCTCGGCTTGCCGACGATGAAACCTGGCGGCATCTGGGTGCACGCGGTGTCCGTGGGCGAGAGTATTGCGGCCGCGCCGATGATTCGGGCCTTGCTGCAGCGCTATCCTGCACTGCCGATCACCCTGACCTGCATGACCCCGACCGGCTCGGAGCGCATCCAGGCACTGTTCGCCAACGAGCCACGCATTCAGCATTGCTACCTGCCGTATGACTTGCCGTGCGCAGCAGCGCGGTTTCTGGATCGGGTCCAGCCGAAACTGGCAGTGATCATGGAAACGGAACTGTGGCCCAATCATATCCATCAGTGCGCCAAACGCGGTATTCCGGTGGCACTGGCCAATGCGCGATTGTCTGAGCGGTCGGCCCAAGGTTACGGACGATTCAGAAAACTGACCGGGCCGATGCTCGCCGAGATGAGCCTGTTTGCCGTGCAAACCGAGGCCGAGGCTCAGCGCTTCCGCGATCTGGGCGCCCGCGCGGAAACTGTCGAAGTCACCGGCTCGATCAAATTTGATCTGACCATCGACCCGCAATTGCTCGAACAGGCCGCCGCTTTGCGCGGGCAATGGCAGGCGCAAGAGCGCCCGGTCTGGATCGCCGCGAGTACCCACGACGGGGAAGATGAAGTGGTGTTGGCGGCTCATCGTAGGTTGTTGGCGGATCATCCCGATGCGTTGCTGATTCTGGTGCCGCGCCATCCCGAGCGTTTCAATGCCGTGTTCGAGTTGTGCCAGCAACAGGGTTTCGCCACGGTGCGTCGCTCGTCCAGCGAGGCCGTCACGGGCAGCACTTCGGTGATGCTTGGCGACACCATGGGCGAGTTACTGTTTCTCTACGCCTTGGCAGATAGCGCATTCGTCGGTGGCAGCCTGGTGGCCAATGGCGGGCATAACCTGCTTGAGCCGGCGGCGCTGGCCAAACCGGTGCTCAGTGGCCCGCACGTGTTCAACTTTCTGGAAATCGCCGCACAGTTGCGCAACGCCGGGGCGTTGCAGGAAGTGGACGATGCCCAAAGCCTGGCGCTGGCGGTGCAGCGGCTGTTCGAATTGCCGCGCGATGCGCAGCGGATGGCGGAGGCGGGGCTGCAGGTGATGCGGCGTAACCAAGGGGCGTTGCAGCGATTGCTGGATGGGTTGGGGCGTTTGATCACTCCATAGACCGCATTGCCTGCATTCGCGAGCAAGCCCGCTCCCACAGTGGATCCCCGTGAACACAAATTTTGTGTGCCACGCAGATCAAATGTGGGAGCGGGCTTGCTCGCGAAGCTGTTGCTGTTGCTGTTGCTGTTGCTGTTGCTGTCAGGGCCGGGCCTTGAGTTGCTCTGCCGCAGCCTTGGCCAGATCCGGCGGAAGGAAATCCTTGTCCGGGTTGTAGTCGGCCTTGAGATAACGTTTCAGGTCCAGCAGATCTCCCGGGTTCAGCGTGCCGGCCGCTTGCTTCAAACGCAGATTGTCGAGGATGTAGTCGTAACGGGTGTTGTTGTAATTGCGCACCGAGGTGTACAGCTGACGCTGGGCATCCAGCACGTCGACGATATTGCGCGTGCCCACCTGATAGCCGATTTCCGTCGCTTCCACGGCGCTCTGGTTAGAGATGATCGACTGCTTGCGCGCCTGCACCTGTTCCACATCGGTGTTCACCGCGCGGTGCAGGTTGCGGGTATTTTCCACCACTTGCCGACGCAAGCCTTCACGCTGTTGTTCGGTCTGATTCAAGCGCGCATAAGACTCGCGCACTTGTGAGCTGGTCAGGCCGCCACTGTAGATCGGAATATTCAACTGCAGCGCCAGCGTGCGCTGCTCGACCGGGCCACCGTAAGCCTGGCCGAATGCGTTGGGATTGCTGAAGCCGAAGGAATCGTTGTCGCCCTTTTCGTAGCGCGCTACCGCATCCACGGTCGGTGCATGCCCGGCCTTGCGCTGTCTGAGGGTTTCTTCAGCGGCGCTGACCGCGTAGTTGCTGGCCAGCAGATTGAGATTCTGTCGGGCGGCGGTGTCGACCCACGACTTGGCGTCATTCGGCGCTGGCGGCAGAATCGGCAAGGTGTGAACGATGCCTTGAATCGAGTTGTACTGACGGTTGGTCAGTGTGATCAATGCTTCGAAAGCGTCATCCACCTGGCGCTGCGCAACAATCCGGTTGGCCCGCGCGGTGTCGTAGCTGGCCTGGGATTGCAGCACATCGGTCTTGTCCGACAGACCGACGTCAAAACGCTCGTTGGACTGATCGAGCTGACGCTTGAACGCGGCTTCTTCGGCTTTGGTCGACGCCAGGTTGTCCTGACTGCGCAGCACGTTGAAATAGCTTTCCGCGCTTTGCAGAATCAGGTTTTGCTCGGTCGCCGACAGTTGCAGCGCGGCCTGCTCGTTGACGTCCTTGGCCGCCTGATACTGGAACCAGCGATCAGCGCGAAACAGTGGCTGGGAAAGCGTCGCCTGATAAGAGTTGGCGCTGCGGCTGGCCACGGCCGACGGCTGATTGATATCGGTGCGCACATCGGCGATCTGGCCACCGCCGGACAGGTTCGGCAGCAGCCCGGCACGGGCCTGGGGCACGACTTCTTTCTGCGCGCCGTATTGCGCGCGTGCAGCAGCGAGGTCGGCGTTGTTGTCTACCGCTTCCTGATAAACGCTGACCAGATCGGTATAGGTGGATAAGGGCGCTTCGGCAGCCCAGGCCATTCCATTGGAAGCACAAGACACGGCAAGGGCCAGTGAAAGTTTGCGCAGCATGCGGCCATCCCTAAAAATTACACTGAAGATTCGCGCCGTTTCACAGCGCAACGTGGGCGATTCTGATGCGCAGCGTCAATCTGCTGCGCGGCGTAGCGAGTGTAGTTGCGCACACGTTCGGCAACAATCCTGTAATTGCGCCATTCATCACGGTGTTTACCGCGGTGTTGGCGTTCTTTGTCAGTTGTGTCTAGACTGGCCGGGTTCTTGTCGGGGTGCCTTGCTATGAGGCTGAGATCGAATAATTTCGGATCCCGTTGAACCTGATCAGGTTAGCGCCTGCGTAGGGAACAAGATTTCTCGTCACCCGGCGAGTCCTCTTGTGCTTCGTCCGGGATGTTGTTCGACAATCGACAATCGACAATCGACAATCGACAGCCCTCGCGTACCGAGCACAGCACAGCTGGTTTCATCAGCGCCCGTGCGTCCATTCGTTTACAGGTTCGCTCCGACAAAAATCCACTGCCTGGATGCTGTCTGGAGAGCCCGTGATGACGATAAAACTAAAAAACGTAACCAACCTCAGTGACTCGGCGCAGGTCGATCAACAATCGGTTCAGCCCTTTTCCCGCTCGCAAAAGATCTATGTTCAGGGTTCTCGCCCGGACATCCTCGTTCCGATGCGCGAAATCAGCCTCGATGTGACCCCGACCGACATGGGCGGCGAAATCAACGCGCCGGTCATTGTGTACGACACCTCGGGCCCGTACACCGACCCCAACGTCATCATCGATGTGCGCAAAGGCCTCGCCGACGTGCGTTCGCCGTGGATCGAAGCCCGTGGCGACACCGAGCGTCTGGCCGGACTGAGTTCGAATTTTGGCCGCGAGCGTCTGGCCGATCCAGAGCTGACCAAGCTGCGCTTCGCCCACGTGAACAATCCGCGCCGTGCCAAGGCCGGGCGTAACGTCACTCAAATGCACTACGCGCGTCAGGGCATTATCACGCCCGAGATGGAATACGTCGCCATCCGCGAAAACATGAAGCTGGAAGTGGCCCGCGCCGCCGGTCTGCTGAACACGCAACACGGCGGCCACAGCTTCGGCGCCAGTGTGCCGAAAATCATCACACCCGAATTCGTCCGTGAAGAAATCGCCCGCGGTCGCGCGATCATCCCGGCCAACATCAACCACACCGAACTGGAACCGATGATCATCGGCCGTAACTTCCTGGTGAAGATCAACGGCAACATCGGCAACAGCGCCCTGGGCTCGTCAATCGAAGAAGAAGTGGCGAAGCTCACCTGGGGCATTCGTTGGGGCGCGGACAACATCATGGACTTGTCGACCGGCAAGCACATCCATGAAACCCGCGAGTGGATCATTCGCAACTCGCCCGTCCCGATCGGTACCGTGCCGATCTATCAGGCGCTGGAAAAAGTCGGTGGCGCTGCCGAAGATCTGACCTGGGAGCTGTTCCGCGACACCCTGATCGAACAGGCCGAACAAGGCGTCGACTACTTCACCATCCACGCGGGCGTATTGCTGCGCTACGTGCCGCTGACCGCCAAACGCGTGACCGGCATCGTCTCCCGTGGCGGTTCGATCATGGCCAAGTGGTGCCTGGCGCACCATAAAGAGAACTTCGCCTACACGCATTTCGAAGAGATCTGCGAAATCATGAAGGCTTACGACGTCAGCTTCTCGCTCGGCGATGGCCTGCGTCCTGGTTCGATTGCCGACGCCAACGATGCCGCGCAGTTCGGTGAACTGGAAACCCTTGGCGAGCTGACCAAGATCGCCTGGAAGCACGATGTGCAAACCATGATCGAAGGGCCTGGCCACGTGCCGATGCAGTTGATCAAAGAGAACATGGACAAGCAGCTCGAGTGCTGCGACGAGGCCCCGTTCTACACCCTCGGCCCGCTGACCACTGATATCGCCCCGGGTTACGACCACATCACGTCCGGTATCGGTGCGGCGATGATCGGTTGGTTCGGTTGCGCGATGCTGTGCTACGTCACGCCGAAAGAGCACTTGGGCCTGCCGAACAAGGATGACGTGAAGACCGGGATCATCACCTACAAGATTGCGGCGCATGCGGCCGACCTCGCCAAGGGTCATCCAGGCGCGCAGATTCGTGACGATGCCTTGAGCAAGGCGCGGTTCGAGTTCCGTTGGGAAGACCAGTTCAACCTTGGCCTGGATCCGGACACCGCGCGTTCGTATCACGATGAAACGTTGCCGAAGGATTCGGCCAAAGTCGCGCATTTCTGCTCGATGTGCGGGCCGAAATTCTGCTCAATGAAGATCACCCAGGAAGTCCGTGAATACGCGGCCAACCAGCAGGCCGAAAGCATCGACGCCGAAGTCGCCCAAGGCCTGGCGGACCAGGCCGAGCGGTTCAAGCAGGAAGGCAGTCAGCTTTACAAGAAGGTTTGATCCCGTACTGATCACCCTGTGGCGAGGGGGCTTGCCCCCGTTCGGCCGCGAAGCGGGCGTAAATCTGGTGATGAGTTCTGAGAGATAGAACTCGGTCGCCTGTTTTGGGGCTGCTGCGCAGCCCAACGGGGGCAAGCCCCCTCGCCACAAGGGATCGGGTAGGTCAACACAACAACAAATGTCCCTCTGAGATAACACCCTTGAGCATTCAACCCAGTACTTATTCCCCCGACCTGGCCGTGCCGGCCGCCAAGCGTGTGTTCGGCGGTCGCGATCTTTTTTCCCTGTGGTTCTCCCTCGGCATTGGCCTGATGGTGTTGCAGACCGGCGCACTGCTTGCGCCTGGTCTGGGCCTGTCCGGTTCATTGCTGGCGATTTTTCTCGGAACGCTGGTCGGCGTTCTGCTGCTGGCCGCCGTCGGCGTGATCGGCAGTGACACCGGCCTGTCGTCGATGGCCGCCCTCAAGCTCAGTCTTGGCAGGCATGGCGCGAGCCTGCCGGCGGTGCTGAACCTGCTGCAACTGATCGGCTGGGGGTCGTTTGAAATCATCGTCATGCGCGACGCCGCCAGCCTGTTGGGCGCCCGCGCGTTCAGCGAAGCCAGCCTGCTCTCGAATCCGCTGTTGTGGACCCTGTTCTTCGGCGGCCTGGCGACCTTGCTGGCTGTGAGCGGGCCGTTGACGTTCGTGCGGCAGATCCTGCGCAAGTGGGGCATCTGGCTGTTGCTGGCGGCGTGCATCTGGCTGACCTGGAACCTGTTTGCAAAGGCTGATCTGCCGGCATTGTGGGCCCAGGCCGGTGACGGTTCGATGCCGTTCGCGGTGGGTTTCGACATCGCGATCGCCATGCCGCTGTCGTGGTTGCCGCTGATCGCCGACTACTCGCGGTTCGGTAAGCGCGCGAAAAACGTGTTCGGCGGCACCGCGATCGGTTTCTTCATCGGCAATTTCTGGCTGATGAGCCTGGGCGTGGCTTACACCCTGGCGTTCGCGCCGAGCGGTGAAGTGAACGCCTTACTGTTGGCATTGGCAGGGGCCGGGTTGGGCATTCCACTGCTGCTGATTCTGCTGGATGAATCGGAAAACGCCTTTGCCGATATTCATTCGGCGGCGGTTTCCAGCAGCATGCTCTCGCGTTTGAAGGTCGAGCATCTGGCACTGGCCATCGGGGTGGTCTGCACCCTGATCGCCTTGCTGGCGCCACTGGCTCAATACCAGAACTTCCTGCTGTTGATCGGGTCGGTGTTCGCGCCGCTGTTCGGCGTGGTCCTGGTGGATCACTTCATTCTGCGCAAACGCAGTGCCCAGGTCGCGTCCGCCGCGTTGCGCTGGCCGGCGCTGCTCGCCTGGCTGGGCGGGGTGGGCACGTATCATCTGCTGGCGAACTTGTATCCGGACATCGGCGCAACCCTGCCCGCGTTGATCGTGGCAGGGCTGCTGCAGTTGGTGCTCGGTCGAGCCTTCAGCTACGGCCGGGAAACAGCTCGGGCTTGAGGATGCCGTTCAGGCGCGGATAAGGGATCTTCAATTCGACGTGTCCCAGCGCATACGGTGCGATGGTGCTTGTTTCGTACTTGAGGATCACGCCGCCGTAGGTCAGCGCCACGTTCTGGGTTTTCTGGAATTGCCACTGTTTGAGGAATTCCGGTTCCTGATCAAGCTTGGTGCTGATCAGCCAGCTGTTGTGCGCGACTTGCGCCGCTTTCCAGAATGCTTCTTCCTGGCCCGGCAGCAACATGTCCGACAGCGTCAGCACTTTATGCTGCTGGCGCGAATAGTTGATGAAACTGCGACCCGGCGTGCCATGCGCACCGCCGGTGTCCAGGTAGCTGGAAAACTCGATGATCACCAAGCCGTCATGCTGCTCGCGTACTTTCGCTTGCAGGTAGCTGCTATTGCGTGGGCCGGCGATGCGCAGGAACTCGTCGCGATACGCGGCCAGGGTAGGCGCCACCGGTGCGTCGGGGGCAGTGCGGGTCATTTGCAACAGGCGTTTTTCAACGATGCCGTCCAGTTGTGGTTCGCCGGGAAAACGCAGCGTGTCGATGTTCACCAGCGGACAATCCTGACTGGCGCAGCCGGGTTTCAGTTGTTCGGAAGCATCGCGGGTGGTCTCCAGCGGCGCCCGATAGTTGGGCTGGAACAAACTCTGGCAGGCGCCCAGGGTCAGGGCGATTGCAGCCACGGAGGCGATTTTAAAAAGCGACATGGGCGTCCTTCATAAAACAGGGAAAGGCGAAAAGTTACCCGCTTCGACTGCCAGCGAGGGAATCAGTTCGCCACTAAGCTCATTAGAGTTGCTTTCGCCCTCACCGTCTATCCCGCTGGCTGGAAAGGGGCTGCATCAAATGTCGCGAGCGCGTTAGGATGGCGCGAAGTCGAGGCTGGAGCTTCGCAACGGATTTGTTTAAACGAGGATTGTCATGACTGATTTTGCCAACGCCATTCCGTCTGCCGTCGAGATCGTTCGGCGCGAAAAGTGCTACGAGGGTTTTTACAAGCTCGATCGCGTGCACTTGCGCCACGAATTGTTCGCTGGCGGCATGAGCCGCGAAATCAATCGGGAAGTGTTTGTCCGCCATGACGCCGTGTGTGTGCTGCCGTATGACCCGCAGCGTGACGAAGTGGTGCTGATCGAGCAGTTTCGCGTGGGCGCCATGGGCAAGACGGATAACCCGTGGCTGATTGAACTGGTTGCCGGTCTGATCGACAAGGATGAAGAACCGGAAGCAGTTGCTCACCGCGAGGCGCAGGAGGAAGCTGGGCTGGTATTCGGAGCGCTCTGGCCGATGACCAAATATTTTCCATCGCCGGGCGGCAGCAATGAGTTCGTGCATTTGTACCTGGGCCGTTGCGAGACAACCGGGGCTGGCGGCCTGCATGGGCTGGAGGAAGAAGCGGAAGATATTCGCGTGACGGTGTGGGCTTTCGAAGATGCCCTGCAAGCCGTACGTGACGGACGTATTGCCAACGCGGCCAGCATCATTGCCTTGCAATGGTTGGCGTTGAACCGCGCTGAAGTGAGGGGGTTATGGTCGTAAACAAGCTGCGCGATCGCTATCGGGTTGACCTTGTAAGCCTGCAAGCCTCCTGCGAGGCCAATTACGCGCGCCTCATGCGACTGCTGCCAGACATGCGCAGCGAGCCGGCGGCACGGCGCATTGCCGTGACCCACGGCGACCAGATGCTGGGTGTGCTTGCTCTCGAAGTGCTGCAAGTCTGCCCGTACACCACGACCCTGCAAGTGCGCCAGGAACACAGCCTGCCGTGGCTGCCGGTGCCGCAACTGGAAGTTCAGGTCTATCACGACGCCTGCATGGCCGAAGTGGTCAGTGCCGAACATGCACGACGCTTCCGCGGCATCTATCCTTACCCGAACGCCGCGATGCACCAGCCGGACGAAAAAGCCCAACTGAACCTGTTCCTCGGCGAGTGGTTGAGCCATTGTCTTGCGCTGGGACATGAGTACGAAGTCGTACGCTAAGTGTGAACTGCGTCAGGTTCACGCGTTCCTCTTTCGGTCATCCCCCAGCATAATCGCGGCATTCATCCATCCCGTGACCAGCCCTGGGAGAACGCCTTGCCGAGCGTATCGACATTGACCACCGCCGATTCGGCGCTGCTGGTGCAGCTCTCCGACAGCCATTTGTTTGCCGAAGCGCAGGGTACGCTGCTGGGCATGAACACCCGCGACAGCCTGCAGCGGGTGATCGAACTGGTCCGGCAGCAACAGCCGCAGATCGACCTGATCATTGCCAGCGGCGATATTTCCCAGGACGGCACGCTGGAGTCCTATCAGCAGTTTCGCGACCTGACCCGCCAGCTCGACGCGCCGGCGCGCTGGATTCCGGGCAACCATGATGAGCCGCAGCTCATGGCTGAAGCGGCGGTCCAGAGTGCGTTGCTGGAGTCGGTGGTGGACGTCGGCAACTGGCGCGTGACCTTGCTCGATTCGGCGGTGCCGGGTTCGGTGCCGGGGTTTCTGCAGGACGAGCAGTTGCAACGGCTGGCCTGCTCGCTCAGCGAAACGCCAGAGCGTCATCATCTGGTGTGTTTTCACCATCATCCGGTCTCCATCGGGTGTGCGTGGATGGAGCCGATTGGCTTGCGCAATCCCGATGCGTTGTTTGCTGTGCTCGACCGTTTCCCGCAGGTGCGCGCGGTGCTCTGGGGGCATGTGCATCAGCAGTTCGACGAGATGCGTAACGGCGTGCGTCTGATGGCGTCGCCGTCAACCTGCATTCAGTTCGAACCGGGCAGCGAAGATTTCAAGGTGGGTATGCAGGCACCGGGGTATCGCTGGTTGCGGCTCTTGCCTGATGGCCAGCTCGAAACCGGGGTTGAGCGGGTGACCGGGTTTGAGTTCGAGGTTGATTACGGCTCAAACGGTTACTGACACCACGAACTCCACCTGTAGGAGCTGTCGAGTGCAACGAGGCTGCGATCATTTGATCCTGCTTCAAAAAATAAATCAAAAGATCGCAGCCTCGTTGCACTCGACAGCTCCTACAGGGATCACATTCATTTCCGCGCGTGCTGGCCCAACACCCCCCAACACCCTGTAAACTCCGCCTTCTTTACCCAAGGCACAGGGAGCTCAGATGTCCGGTTCGATCCTTTATATCCACGGTTTCAATAGCGCACCTTCGTCGAAGAAGGCCTGCCAGTTGATCGATGTGATGGGCCGTCTGGGCTTGAGTGATCATTTGCGTGTGCCGGCGCTGCATCATCACCCGCGCGAGGCCATCGGTCAGCTCGAAGAGGCGATTTCGCAGCTGGGGCGGCCATTGCTGGTCGGCAGCTCACTCGGCGGCTACTATGCGACTCACCTGGCCGAGCGCCATGGCCTCAAGGCCCTGTTGATCAATCCTGCCGTCAGCCCGCACCGGATGTTCGACGGGTACCTGGGGACGCAGAAAAACCTGTACACCGAAGAAACCTGGGAATTGACCCACGATCACGTCACGGCCCTGGCCGCGCTGGAAGTGCCGGCACCTAAGGATCCGCAGCTGTTTCAGGTATGGTTGCAGACCGGCGATGAAACGCTGGATTATCGCCTCGCCCAGCAGTATTACCGAGCCTGTGCCTTGCGCATCCAGGCCGGTGGCGACCACAGTTTTCAGGGCTTTGCCGCGCAACTGCCGGCGATGCTGAGTTTCGCCGGCATCGGCGCAGACGTTTACCAAGCGATCGATTTCACCGCACTGTGAGTCCCGCTTCTTTGACTGACCCTATTTTTTACAGACACTGACGACGAGACCTTATGGCCACTCCCAGCGCTAGCTCTTATAACGCCGACGCCATCGAAGTCCTCTCGGGCCTCGACCCGGTGCGTAAACGTCCCGGCATGTACACCGACACCAGTCGGCCTAATCACCTCGCTCAGGAAGTCATCGACAACAGCGTCGACGAAGCCCTGGCCGGCCACGCCTCCTCGGTTCAGGTCATCCTGCATGCCGATCATTCCCTCGAAGTCAGCGACGACGGCCGCGGCATGCCGGTGGACATTCACGCGGAAGAGGGCGTTTCCGGGGTCGAGTTGATCCTCACCAAACTCCATGCGGGCGGCAAGTTTTCCAACAAGAACTACCAGTTCTCCGGCGGTCTGCACGGCGTGGGTATTTCGGTGGTCAATGCCTTGTCGACCGAAGTCCGGGTACGCGTCAAGCGTGACGGCAACGAATACCAGATGACGTTCGCCGATGGTTACAAGAAAACCGAACTGGAAGTGGTCGGGACCGTTGGCAAGCGCAACACCGGCACCAGCGTGTTCTTCGCCCCGGACCCGAAATATTTCGACTCGCCGAAATTTTCCATCAGCCGTCTCAAGCACGTGCTCAAGGCCAAGGCCGTTCTGTGCCCGGGCCTGTTGGTCAGCTTTGAAGACAAAGGCACCGGCGAGAAAGTCGAATGGCATTACGAAGACGGCCTGCGCTCGTACCTGGTTGACGCCGTCAGCGAATTCGAACGACTGCCAAATGAGCCTTTCTGCGGCAGCCTCGCCGGTAACAAGGAAGCAGTCGATTGGGCGCTGCTGTGGTTGCCGGAAGGTGGCGACAGCGTGCAGGAAAGTTACGTCAACCTCATCCCGACGGCGCAGGGCGGGACTCACGTCAACGGCTTGCGTCAGGGCCTGCTCGACGCCATGCGTGAGTTCTGCGAGTTCCGCAGCCTGCTGCCGCGCGGCGTGAAGCTGGCCCCGGAAGACGTCTGGGAACGCATCGCCTTCGTCCTCTCGATGAAAATGCAGGAACCGCAGTTCTCCGGTCAGACCAAAGAACGCTTGTCGTCCCGCGAAGCGGCGGCGTTTGTCTCCGGCGTGGTCAAGGACGCATTCAGCCTGTGGCTCAATGCTCACCCGGAAACCGGCATGCTCCTGGCCGAACTGGCGATCAACAACGCCGGCCGCCGTCTGAAGGCGAGCAAAAAGGTCGAGCGCAAACGCATCACTGCGGGCCCGGCATTGCCGGGCAAACTCGCCGATTGCGCCGGGCAGGATCCGATGCGATCCGAACTGTTCCTGGTGGAAGGTGATTCCGCCGGCGGTTCCGCCAAGCAAGCGCGGGACAAAGAGTTTCAAGCCATCCTGCCCTTGCGCGGCAAGATTCTGAACACTTGGGAAGTCGACGGCAGCGAAGTGCTGGCGAGCCAGGAAGTGCACAACATCGCCGTGGCCATTGGCGTAGATCCAGGCGCGGCAGACTTGAGCCAGCTGCGCTACGGCAAGATCTGCATCCTCGCCGACGCCGACTCCGACGGCCTGCACATTGCGACGCTGCTTTGCGCCTTGTTCGTCCAGCATTTCCGCCCGTTGGTGGATGCCGGTCACGTCTACGTGGCCATGCCGCCGCTGTACCGGATCGACCTCGGCAAGGAAATTTACTACGCCCTGGATGAAGCCGAGCGCGATGGCATCCTCGATCGTCTGGTCGCCGAGAAAAAACGCGGCAAGGTGCAAGTGACCCGATTCAAGGGCTTGGGTGAAATGAACCCGCCGCAGCTGCGCGAAACCACCATGGACCCGAACACCCGGCGCCTGGTCCAGCTGACGCTGGGCGACACCTACGAGGCCACGGCGGAAATGATGGACATGCTGCTGGCGAAAAAGCGCGCCGGCGACCGCAAGACCTGGCTCGAGTCCAAGGGCAATCTGGCCGAGGTTCTTGGCTGATGCGGGTTGGCTTCGCCTTGGCCTGTGCGTTGCTTGTGAGTTCGCTGTCGGCGTTGGCCGCACCGACTCCACAGTTGCGCCTGTTAGCCGAGCACGCGGTGGACGGCATGCACGGCGGCAACCTGTCCGGGTTGGCGCAGTGTGGCAAGGATTTGTGGACGGTGTCGGACCGCGACGACGGGCAGATCTACCGCCTCGACACCCGCCAAAGCACCTGGCAAGCGCAAACCGTGCACATCGATGCACCGCCGGTCCCCGACAGCGGTTTGCCTTGGGGTTTGCGCTCGCGCACCTGGGTCGCGTCTTTCGTTCGCGGGGGGGACCTGGATTTCGAAGGCATCACCTGCGACAGCATTGGCACCCGTTACATCGTCAGTGAGTCGCACGCCGCTGTTTTGCAAGTGCCGCTGTTCGGCCCGGCGTCATGGCTGAAGATTTCGCCGATGCTGGTTCGCGAAGCGCGTGCCAGTGGCTTGCTGTTGAACTTCAACTCGTTGTTCGAGGGCCTGGCGATCAATCCAGACGGCGATCATTTGTGGCTCGCAGCCGAGCGCGAGCGGCGCGGTCTGCTGTTGCTCAAGCGCAAGCAAACTGTCTGGGATTGCGACGGCGGCTGCGTGCTGCTCAGCGAAGCCGGCAAGGAAATGCAGCCGCCGCAATTCAGCAAAACCAAGGCCGTCTCGCGGGATTTCGCTGATCTGTCCTTGTTCGACGGAAAGTTGTTCACCCTTGAACGCTTCGACCTGGAGATCTGCCGTCGTGATGCGCACACCGCCAAGGTCGAACGCTGCTGGTCATTTGCCGATGAAGCAATGCTGCCGAACCGGCGCTATCCGCAACCCTACGGGCTGACTGAAGCGTTGGTGATCGACGCGGAGGGCGCCTGGGTCGGCATCGACAACAATTTCACTGCTCGCGCCGATGGCGAGCAGCGCCCGGTTGTCTGGCGTTTTGCCGCGCCGGAAGGTGGCTGGAGCGCCACGCCATGAGCCAGCAGACGCCGGGCAAACGCATCGGCCGCGTGCTGATGGTGCTGGCCTGGTGCGCGGCGCTGTTTCTGGCCACGCGCTTTTTCGGCCAGTGGGAGCAGCGCCAGCAGAATCCCAATGCAGTGGTCAGCTCGGAGCAGGGCGAAGGTTTCATCGAAGTGAAACTGGTCGGCAACAGTCAGGGACACTTCGTCGCCAGTGGCCAGATCAACGGTCAGCCGGTGGATTTCATGCTGGATACCGGGGCGACTGATGTCGCCATTCCCGGCGGCCTGGCGCAACGGCTGAAGCTTGAGAAAGGTTTCGCCGTGACGTTGAGCACCGCCAGTGGCCGAACCGAAGGCTATCGAACCCGCATCCAGCGTTTGCAACTGGGCGAAATTGTCCTGCGCGATATTCGCGGACTGGTCGTGCCAGGCCTTGAAGGCAACCAGGTGCTGCTCGGCATGAGCGCCCTGAACCAACTTGAATTTACCCAGCGCGGTGGCACCATGCTGCTGCGCCAGACAACGAACCGATGAGGCCCGCATGAGCGACATCCTTGCAGACAGCTTAGACGGCATTGAACGCCGATCGCTGGCTGACTTCACCGAAAGTGCCTACCTCAACTATTCCATGTACGTGATCATGGACCGTGCCTTGCCGCATATCGGCGACGGCCTGAAACCGGTACAGCGACGCATTATCTACGCCATGAGCGAGCTGGGCCTGGATGCCGACTCCAAGCACAAGAAATCGGCGCGAACCGTCGGTGACGTGCTCGGCAAGTTTCACCCGCACGGCGACTCGGCGTGCTACGAAGCCATGGTCCTGATGGCCCAACCGTTCAGCTATCGCTATACGCTGGTCGACGGTCAGGGCAACTGGGGTGCGCCGGATGATCCGAAGTCCTTCGCCGCCATGCGTTACACCGAAGCGCGGCTGTCGCGCTATTCCGAAGTGCTGCTCAGCGAACTGGGCCAGGGCACGGCGGACTGGGGCCCGAACTTCGACGGCACCCTCGATGAGCCCTTGGTGTTGCCGGCGCGTCTGCCGAATATCCTGCTCAATGGCACCACCGGCATTGCCGTCGGCATGGCCACCGATGTACCGCCGCACAACCTGCGCGAGGTGGCGACCGCTTGCGTTCGCTTGCTCGACGAGCCCAAAGCCACGGTTGAACAACTCTGCGAGCATATCCAGGGCCCGGATTATCCGACCGAAGCAGAAATCATCACGCCGCGCGCCGACCTGCTGAAAATGTACGAAACCGGCAAGGGCTCAGTGCGCATGCGCGCTGTTTACCACATTGAAGACGGCGACATCATCGTCACCGCGTTGCCGCATCAGGTTTCCGGCGCCAAGGTACTGGAACAGATCGCGGCCATGATGCAAGCCAAGCCGTCCAAGGCGCCGCAGATTGCCGATTTGCGTGATGAGTCCGATCACGAAAACCCGTGCCGCATCGTGATCATCCCGGGCGCACGGAAAAACTTCGACCACGATGCGCTGATGCAGCACTTGTTCGCCAGCACCGAGCTTGAATCGAGCTACCGGGTCAACATCAATATCATTGGTCTGGATGGCAAGCCGCAGTTGAAAAACCTGCGCGCGCTGTTGGTGGAGTGGCTGGAGTTCCGCGTGCGGACAGTGCGCAGGCGTTTGCAATTCCGCCTCGACAAGGTCGAGCGTCGCCTGCACCTGTTGGATGGTTTGCTGATTGCGTACCTCAATCTGGATGAAGTGATCCACATCATCCGCACCGAGGAGCACCCCAAAGCAGCATTAATCGCACGTTTCGCCCTGAGCGAAATCCAGGCCGACTACATTCTCGACACCCGTTTGCGTCAGTTGGCGCGACTGGAAGAAATGAAGTTGCGTGCCGAGCAGGATGAACTGCTCAAGGAACAAGCCAAGCTGCAAGCCTTGCTGGGCAGCGAAGCCAAACTGAAGAAACTGGTACGCACCGAGCTGATCAAGGACGCCGAAACGTACGGTGATGACCGTCGTTCGCCAATCGTCGAGCGCGCTGAAGCCAAGGCACTGACTGAGCACGACCTGTTGCCGAACGAGAAAGTGACTGTGGTCCTGTCGGAAAAAGGCTGGGTTCGCTCCGCCAAAGGGCATGACATTGATGCTACAGGTCTTTCCTACAAAGCCGGGGACGGTTTCAAAGCGTTGGCGCCGGGGCGTTCCAACCAGTTTGCGGTATTTATCGACTCCACAGGGCGCAGCTATTCGGTGCCGTCGCACACCTTGCCATCAGCACGGGGCCAGGGCGAACCCTTGACCGGCCGCCTGACGCCGCCGCCGGGCGCGAGTTTCGAGTGCGTGCTGATGCCGGAAGACGATTCACTTTATGTGATCGCCTCCGACGCCGGTTACGGGTTTGTGGTCAAGGGCGAAGACTTCCAGGCGAAGAACAAGGCCGGCAAGGCCCTGCTGAGTCTGCCGAACAATTCCAAAGTCATTCTGCCGCGTCCGGTCTCCGATCGCGAAAATAACTGGCTGGCCTCGGTCACGACCGAAGGTCGCCTGTTGATCTTCAAGATCAGCGATCTGCCACAATTAGGTAAGGGCAAGGGTAACAAGATCATCGGGATTTCCGGTGAGCGTGTGGCCAGCCGCGAAGAATACGTCACCGACATCGCGGTTTTACCGGAAGGTGCCACCCTGGTGCTACAGGCCGGAAAACGTACCTTGTCACTTAAAGCGGACGACCTTGAACATTACAAAGGCGAGCGGGGACGTCGCGGTAACAAATTGCCACGTGGCTTCCAGCGAGTGGATGCACTGCTCGTCGAAAACCTCAATTAGCCGAGAATGCCATCCTAGAGCGCTCTATCTGCGAAATAACGCGTAGATCGGTGCTTTGGCGCTGGAGTCGGAAGGCATATTCACGGATGATATGGCCTTTCCAGCGCCGGCGTGGCCGAGCGTTCTTCATATTTATTGAGTATTTTCACTGTGGTCAGCCTTGTGGCGGCCACCGGGATGGGACGATGACTGCTCTGCGCCTTCCTTTTATTTTAATGCTCGCTGGCGTTCTTGGCCTGGCGGGTTGCAGCGTACACCAGCCAGTGTCGTTGTATCAGCTGGACAGCGGCAGTCCGGCGCCGCCTGCGCAAAGCACAGGCATGGCCGTTTTACTGGGACCGGTAACCGTGGCGGATTACCTGCAGCGCGAAACGCTGCTGCAGCGTCAGGCGGATGGCAGTTTGCAGGCATCCACCGACGGCCGCTGGGCCGGTAGCCTGTCTTCCGACATCGATCAGCTGTTGCTGCGCCAGGTCGCAGGGCATCTGGACAGCCAGCGCGTTGTGCTGTCGCCGGCGACCGCTGGCTTTACACCGGATGTTCAGGTCCTGTTGAGCATCACCCGTCTGGACTCTGGTGAATCGCAACCGGCGATCCTCGATGCGCAGTGGCGCCTGATCGACCGTCGCGGCAAGGTGCGCGACAACCGCATCGTTCATCTGCAGGAAGAGCATGGGGGCGGTACGGCTGCTCAAGTCCAGGCACAAGGTCTTTTGCTGCAGCGTCTGGCCGAGCAGTTGGCGATAGCGCTCAAGCCACTGGCCAATCAGCCGCCAATCGCCGAAGCCCGCAAGCCCGCTGCCAAACCAGCGGCGCCAGCGGCGGAAAAAGATAAGCAGCCGAAGATTCCGATGGCCTCGCCGATTCGTACGGACATGGAAGTGTTCAGGTTCTGATGTTGCCGGGTTCAAGACAAAGCCTGCAGTGATGCGGGCTTTGTTGTATCTGCGGGGTGGGTTTTCATCGTGTCTGCTGGCCTTATCGCTGACCAGCCAGTTCCACAGATGTTGGCTGTTCACGCGATACTGGGTTCACCACCGGTGCGGTAGGTGCTGGCTTGCCAGCGATTGCGGCGGTACAGGCAACAAAAAAGCCCGCAGACAATCACTCGTCTGCGGGCTTCTTTGCATCAGGGCTACTGCTTAAGCCTGACGCTCATGCATCCGCGCCAGTTGCCGTTCCAGCATTGAGGGGTACGGCTCCATCAATCGTTCTACGCAGCAAGCTCCCTCAGGGCTGGCTATCGGACGGATCCGCGCACGCTGGCGGATCAGCGGGTCGTCATTGATCTTGCGTTCCACCAGCAGCAGATTGCGGCTATGTTGCGACAAGGCCAGGGCATCCTGGGCAGTCTCGGTCAGCAGCAGGTCGATCTGGCTCAGGCCGAACAACTCGTCACCTAAGGTCAGACCCAGCTGCAATTGCAGGGTAATGCCGCTGTCCGCGACTTCGATCTGCAACTGATGACCCAGCGCTCGCAGCAATTCACCACAGCAAATTGCATTGGTCAGGTAATCGTCACCGCTGGTTTCACTGTGGAACAGCATCAGCGTGCTGCCATCATTAAGCGTGTGCAATTCGCTCTCGTACAGCGAAGCGGCCTGATTGAGGCAATCACGATAACGTTTGAGCAATTCTTCCAGGCGAGCGCGCGGCAAGCGGCGCAGTTGATCCTGAGCGCCCAGTTGCACGGCGAGCACTGCACTGTGTTGCGGGACGTTCGATGGTTGCGGCTTCACCAGTGGTTTTGGCGCAGTGCCTACGGAGACATCACGCAGGTCGGCGAACGGGTCTTCGTCGTCCTCGTCATCTTCAACAGTGCTGACAACGCGCTTCGGCGCGGGCTTCAGCGCCGCTACCGGGCGACTCTCATCAAAGCTCGGATCGCGCAGGTTACGCACTTCGAAGGCTGGATCGGCATCTTCGTCGTCCTCGACGTCCTCGACGTCTGCAAACTCTGGCTCTGGCTCGGGTTCCGGCTCGACCGGTTCCGGCGCGTAGCTGGCGTGCAGTTGGCGAGCCAGGTCGCCGATTTCGTCCTGGCGGCCGGTGCCCGGCGTATATTCGTCTATGTTGCGCAGCCAGACACGTAGTTGCATCAGCGGTGTGGTCAGGTTGCGACCAAGGCGCAAGCTCAAGGCCAGCGCCAGTGCCAGCAGAATGGCGCTGAGGATACCCATGCTCTGCAGGCTGATGGTCATCGGCTGCTGGAACTGATCCATGTCCAGACTGATGCGCAACTGCCCGGCAGTTACATCCTGGAAAGTGATCTTGCTCTGATACATGCCCTCGGCTTCGCCCAGCAGGCTGTGCTTGGGGCGCTGACCGGCTTCGGCGAGGATGCGGTTATCCGGGCTGTAGATGGCCGCATGGGCCACCAGCTTGTTCTTGGTCAGGTTGTTGAGCAGCACGTTGAGGCTGAGGATGTCGTTGGACACCAATAGCTCGGTTGCCGAAGTGGCGGTCTGCGTGGTCAGGCTTTCACCCAGCGCATCGGCCTGTTCGTGCATGGCCTGCTTGAACTGCAAACCCATCACACAGGCGTAGATCACCAGGGCCAGAGCGACCAGGATCACGTTATGGCTGGCGATGCGAAGTGCAATCGGTACACGGCGATGACGCAGTGCACGGAAGATCAGCAGAAAGAAGTTGTCGGTTTTTACTGGCGTAGGCCGGTTCACTTGAGCTCGGCTCTTTGTCCGTGAAGTTGACGCGCAGTATAGCGACAGGCCCAGTACCGGCAAAGCGTTGACGGTGCCCGATGGTCACTGAAAGTGGGTAGAATGCGGTTTTTTTCCACCTGCGGGGGTGCGCCTTGCGCGAAATCGTCCTGATAAACATCACGGGGGTCGACCGTCCGGGTCTGACTGCGGCCATTACCGGTGTTCTGGCCCAGGGTGGTGTGAACATTCTCGACATCGGTCAGGCAGTGATCCACGACACCCTGTCCTTCGGCATCCTGGTTGAAATTCCCGACACTGATCAGGGCAAGTCGGTACTCAAGGACATTCTGTTCAAAGGCTACGAGCTCGATCAGCAGGTGCGCTTCACGCCGGTGTCCGAAGAGGATTACCAGCAGTGGGTCGGCAATCAGGGCAAAAAGCGTCACATTGTCACCCTGTTGACGCGCAAAGTGACGGCAGAGCAATTGCAGCGCGTGAGTTCCATCACCGCCAAATATGGCCTGAACATCGATCACATCGATCGTTTGTCCGGGCGTATGCCGCTGGACACCCCGGCCGACAAGGGCAAGGGTTGCATCGAGTTCTCCGTGCGTGGAGAAGCGGCTGATTCCCAGGCATTGCGCGCCGAATTCCTCAGTGTCGCGCAGGAACTGAACGTCGATATCGCGTTTCAGGAGGATTCGCTGTTTCGCCGCAACCGCCGTCTGGCGGTGTTCGACATGGACTCGACGCTGATCGAGGCCGAGGTCATCGACGAACTGGCGAAAGCGGCCGGCGTGGGTGAGCAGGTGTCGGCCATCACCGAGCGGGCCATGGCGGGTGAGCTGGATTTCCGTGCCAGCTTCAAGGAGCGTCTGGCTCTTTTACAAGGGCTGGATGTCAGCGTGCTCGACTCCATCGGCGCGTCGCTGCGCCTGACTGAAGGTGCCGAAACCTTGTTCGCCGAGCTCAAGCGGCTGGGCTACAAGACTGCAATTCTGTCAGGTGGCTTTACCTATTTCGCCAAGCAACTGCAGGCCAAACTGGGCATCGATTATGTGTTCGCCAATGAGTTGGAAGTGGTCGACGGCAAGGTCACCGGTGTCGCGGTCGAGCCGATTGTAGATGCGCAGCGCAAGGCTGATTTGTTGAAACAGCTGGCGCACAAGGAAGGCTTGCGGCTGGAGCAGACTATTGCGGTCGGCGACGGTGCCAACGATTTGCCGATGCTGGCGATTGCCGGGCTGGGCGTGGCCTTCCGCGCCAAGCCACTGGTAAAGCAGTCGGCGAAGCAGGCGATTTCCACGTTGGGGCTGGATGGGGTGTTGTATTTGCTGGGCTTTCGCGATCGGGACGGGCAGCTCTGAATTCTTAATCGCTTGATTCGGCCTCTTCGTCGGAACGCCGCCCGGAGCAAGCTCGCTCCCACAGGGTTCTGGTGTGTGAGTCAGATAGTCTGCACACCAGGGATCCTGTGGGAGCGAGCCTGCTCGCGAATGGCATCACCGCAGGCTCGGGCTCACCTCAGAGCGTCTTCCACAACGAATCAAAATCTTCTTCCGCGCTGACCGCGCCGCCCCCTGCCGCGTTGTCGTTTCTGGCGGTCTCCAGCGAGCGATAAGCGAACTGGTTGAAGCTGTTGGTGCTCGCCACCCGTCTATCCAGCCCGGCGCGGCGTTCCTCTCCGTTGGTGTTGATAACGACCTTGTTGCCTTCCTGAAACGGCAGTCGCGGCGTGAGCAGCGTAGCGGGCAGGTCAATTGCGCTGATCGCTGGCAACAGCAATCCACGAAGATAATGACTGTGATCGTCGCGCGTGCGCACCAATTGCAGTCCGCAGGGTTCGGCATAGGGCGCAACTTGCTCGATGCCCATTTGCGTGCCACCGCCGCGGACCTGACGAATCCAGCGCACCACGGCAATGCTCCAGCCTTGCCCGGCGGAATCCTCGATGCCGACCATTTCCCCGGCCTGCAATTCAGCAGGTACCGCGCCGGGCCAGGCCAGGCAATAACCGCCTGGGCTGTGATTGACTACCGGAAGCAGATAGGTCGGGAATTGCCGGTTGCGATCCGCCGCATCGTGGTTGTCATCAGTTTGCAGCTGCGCATATTCGATTTCTTCGTAAGGCAACATGGCATCCGCGGTGCCGTGGGGCGCGGCATCGAATGCATGACTCCATTGATCCTTGTCCCGACTGATCGGCGATGTCGCAGCGAAGTGCGCAGGACGGGATACCGGGTTTTTCAGGATGTCGCTGAAAGAGCGTTGCCCGCCCAGATAAAAATGCAGCGCGCTCATGCCCACGCACACATTCAACGTTCCCTGGCTGGGGGTGCGCTGAAAACTACGTTCGGCCGCCTGGCCCCAAGCCGCATGCAAGTGTTGCAACGTATCCTGGGTCAAGCCTGCCGGCACCGGCAGAGGTAAGTCGCTGTCGGTTTTTTGCAGATGGGCGTCGATGGCCGCGACCAGCGGCTGCGGATCGATGCCCAGTAGGGTCTCCTGCTGCTCGGCGCGAAATTTCGTCCGGTAGCGCGGCCCGATATCGAGGTCCGCCGCGACAGCGAACAGGCCGGTGGGCGGTTTTTCCGGCTGCAGCTTGAGCCACTGACTCCACGGTTCCAGCACTTCGGCAAGCCGCGCGATCTGGTTCTGGCGCAATTGATTACAGCGCGCGGCGCCCAGCAGCATTGCTGCCACGTAAGTCTGTTCGACGCTCAGTTGATGCGTCTGGCTGGCCAGCTCATCCCGCACGCTGACCTGCTGAAGTCGATAGGTGCAGGCAATTCGATAGAGCTGATGCAGATCCAGCCAGAGGCCTTCAGGCACCGGGCTGTACAGTTGCGAGGCGCGGATCAGCGGTCCGTTGAGGCAGTGAATCGCCCGCTGCAGCGCCTGCGTGAGCAAGGGTGCACGGTCCTTGCTGAAGCGCGGTGCGATGCGCACGACGATCTGTTTGTAGCCAATCGCCAGATGGCCTTGCAGCGCCTGACACAGGTTGGCGATCTTGCGCGATCGTTCGTCGAGGACAATCGCCTGATGCAGGAAATGCCGTTCCAGATGCTTGCAGACGTAATACACCTCGGGCCGCAGCAGTTCGAGCATTTGCAAGCGGTTGTCGCTGGGCGTCAGCAACTGATTAAGCTCGCTCAAGCCTTGATAGAGCTGGCGAGCGGTCTCTCCGATGTTGGCTTTGGGCAAGTTAGCGATCCAGCGTTTCAGATCGCGCGGCGTGGCCTCGCAGAACGACAGACGCGTTTGCGTCGGAGTCGGGGCGCGTAATAAGAGTGGGGGACTGGTGTCATTCATGCCCAAAACCATAGCAGAATCGGAACGGTAGGAGCTACCGCAGGCTCGGGCCTGCGGCAGTTCCTATGAGGATGGCCTAAAGACGCTGATTCAGGCGTGCGGCAGGCCCATGCCCTGGCCCATCTGTACCGGCGAACCGGCTGCCAGCTCTTGCGCCCATTTCACCTGATCCGGGCCGAACAGCACGACCGCCGTGGATCCAAGTTTGAAGCGACCCAACTCTGCACCTTTTTCCAGGTGGATCGGCGCACGGGCAGCTTCGTCATAGCGCCAGGTTTTCAATTCGCGTTTTGGTGGCGTAACCAGACCCGCCCACACGGTCTCGATCGACGCCACAATCATCGCGCCGACCAGCACGACGGCCATCGGTCCACGCTCGGTATCGAAGATGCATGCAACGCGCTCGTTGCGGGCGAACAGTTCCGGCACGTTTTCGGCGGTGGTCTGGTTGACCGAGAAGATCCGGCCCGGAATGTAGACCATTTCGCGCAGGGTGCCGGCCAGCGGCATGTGCACGCGGTGATAGTCCTTCGGCGACAGGTAGATCGTCGCAAAGTCGCCGCCCATGAACGGCGCCGCGTTGGCCGTGTCGCCTCCGAGCAATTCCAGCACGCTGAAACTGTGACCTTTGGCCTGGAATACGCGACCGTGTTCGATCGGGCCGAGCTGGCTGACCGCGCCGTCGGCCGGGCTGAGTATCGCGCCTGGCGTTGGGTCCAGCGGACGTGCACCGTCTTTCAGGGCACGGGTGAAAAAAGCGTTGAAGTGTTCGTAGGCGGTCAGGTCCTCGACCAGGGCCTGCGACATGTCCACCTGATAACGCTTGGCGAACCACGCGGTGAAGGCATTCTTGAACCAGCGCACGCGACATTCGGCAATGCAGCCGGCCAATCGCGAAAGCAGGTGATGGGGCAGCAGGTATTGGCTGAGGATAAACAAACGCTTCTTCATGAACAGTCCTTTAAAAACCTTAAATCTCTACAGGGGTGTCGGGATGGTTGCCCCATTCGCCCCAGGAGCCGGCGTAGCCTTTGACCCGCGGATACCCGAGGGATTTGGCCACCAGATAAGTGAAGCCAGAGCGATGATGGGTCTGGCAGTGGGTAATGATTTCTTTGTCTTTGCTGATCCCGAGTTGTTCGAGGATCTGCGGCATGTCGGTGCGAATGCGCAGTTGGCGAGCCTGATCCATGCCTGCGGTCCATTCGAAATTGACCGCGCCGGGAATGTGCCCGGCTTTGGCCGCGAGAACTTTTTCGCCGGAATATTCCAGCGGCCCGCGAGCGTCCCAGACGGCCAGGTCGGCGGCGCCAAGACGGCTTTGCAGGTATTCGCGAGTGGCGGTGGGTTCGTCGTGCAGGGTCAGGCTCACTGGGCCGCCCGCGGCGGCAGGCACTTCGGTCGACAATGGCAAGCCCTCAGCCATCCACGCCAGCAGGCCGCCATCCACATAATGGTAATTTTTGTGGCCGATGACATCCAGCAGCCAGATGAATCGGCCGGCCCAACCGCCGCCTTCGTCGTCATAGACCACGTAGACCGCGTCCTTGTTGTGGCCCAGTTCGCCGAACAGCGCTTCGAGCGCGGCTGGCGGCGGCATCAGGCCGGGCGCCGGCAACTGGCCGAGTTGCGTGCGTTTAGGATCAACAAAACGCGCGCCGGGAATATGCCCTTCGGCATAGCGGGCGCTGCTGGTCAGGTCGACCAGAATCAGCTCGCGGGCGTCGAGACGGGCGAGCAGGTCGCTCGGCTCGATCACCAGGGCCAAGCCAGAGAAGTCAGACATGTGAGGTCTCCAGAGCACAAAAGTGGGGATTGTAACGCAGGGTCATTGGCCCCGGTGGCTAAAGCTGCGCAAGGCCTTCTCGATGCACTGCGCGGTTTTGCCGAAGGCCTGCACGGTAATTTCGCAGAACGGCCCGCCGCCCTGATCAGCGACCACGATCATGATCACGCGGCCATTGTTGACCAGTGAGCGCATCAACACGTGTTCGCCAGCAAACTGTAAACGGAGGCCTGCGGGCACCAGCGCGGAAAATTGCGCCGTGTTGTCCGGGGTCAGACGTACTTGCGCCTGTTGCGAGAGCAGACGTTGCAGCACCTTGCTCTGATTCACCACAAAATTCAGGTTGGCGGCGTCTTTTGGCAAACCGGCGATCTGCTGAACACGCAAATTGGCGTGCGTGCGGTCGGCCATCAAAATCATCACTCGGCGCATGCCGCACGCCACCAATGCATCGCGGGCAGAGGTGGTCAGGTGCATGGCGTTGGTAAAACGACTCGGCTCGACCAGCAGTTCGGCACATTGTTTGCGCCAATGCGCCAGGTCGACAGAACTCGGCGCCGCAGCGGGCCTCATGCCGGGATGCACGCGGTGGGTGCCCGACGGCCAGAGCAGCGCAACCGCCGGGTGCCAGAGATCGGGCATGGCATGCTGACGCGCACTGTTGGCGGCTTGTTGATGCAACTGCTGAATGACATCGTCCATCGGCATTTGTAGATAAAGACTGGTCAGGTATTGCCAGCGCTCACTGTGAGGGCTGTCCCAGGCTTGTTGCGCTGACAGCGCCAGACCGTTGGCCAGCAACACAGTGTTGGCCGGCTGATTGAGCCAGCGGCGCAGGGTCGGGTCGTCGTCGAGGCGGTTTTGCTGGCGCAGCGGATGGTCGCTGTCACGCGCAATGCGCAGCACCTTGACCAGTTCACGCTGCTCGCTGAGCAGCAGTCGATAACCCTGCTGCACCCAGATCGGCAGGTGCCAGACGTCCACCAGTGCCTGACAGATGGCCAGCAGACGC
Organism: Pseudomonas fluorescens; assembly: GCF_902497625.1. Lineage (GTDB taxonomy): Bacteria > Pseudomonadota > Gammaproteobacteria > Pseudomonadales > Pseudomonadaceae > Aquipseudomonas > Aquipseudomonas fluorescens_BQ. Next base: position 59,410 of record NZ_CABVGX010000032.1, read on the forward strand.
ACGCCGAACAATTGTTGCTCGACCTTGCGTGCCGGTTCACCTTTATGAATGACCCGCAGTTCCCATTCTTCAAGCAGCTTGGGGTGAGTCAGCGCCATCGGCCACAGTGGTGAAAGAAACAGCAGGCTGCCCCAGTGAATGTCCTGCCACAGTCGCGCCAGGCGTGCGGCGAAAAAACCGTTGGCTTGCTGGGTTGCATGCTGGCTGATCAGTTGCACCTGGCGCAGGGCGATCGGGATGTGTGATTCAGGCTGGGCCGGCAGGCGTGCGAGCAGTTCTTCAGTGCGCTTGAGGCCGAGGCGATTGATCGCCACTTCAAGATTTTCCGCCGGCTCGGTCATGCTGCCTTGCGTGTGCCGGTTGGCTTCGCGGATCACGCTCAATGCCAGGGCAGGACTGTCCTGCATCAAGTCGGCGATATCGCGCAGCGAACTGCGATGGTCGCCAATGGCTTTGCAAACACGGTCATGGCTAGCCAGCGGAACGGGCAGGCGGACGCCGTCGAGCAGTTTGATCCAGCCTTCGAGTGTGCTCGGTTTCGGCACTGCAACGTTCGTTTCATTAGCCATGGATGGACGCGATCTTCGTCTGCTCTACCGATGCCCGGAATGGGCCAGATTGGCTTTTCGCCTGAACGGGCTATAGTCTGGCGCAGTTTTGCCGATAAGGAGAAGAAGAGATTTTTCAACTTCCGAATATGACCTTGAACCCGACTCAGTAAGTGCTCCCCTACCTATGGCTAAAATAATCGGCATCATCGTCGTATTCGCGAGCGTGCTCGGCGGATACGTGCTCTCCCACGGCAAGATTGCCGCCCTGATCCAGCCCTTCGAAGTGCTGATCATCGGTGGTGCGGCCCTTGGTGCATTTTTGCAAGCCAACCCCGGCTACATGACCATGCACGTGCTCAAGAAATCCTTGAGCATGTTCAGCTCGCGTTTCAACCACGCCTTTTATCTCGAAGTGTTGGGCCTGATTTACGAAATCCTCAACAAGAGCCGCCGTGAGGGCATGATGGCCATCGAAGGCGATATCGAAGACGCCTCGGCGAGCCCGATTTTCGCCAAGTACCCGTCCGTGCTCAAAGACGAGCGCATGACCGCTTTCGTCTGCGATTACCTGCGCATCATGTCCTCCGGGAACATGGCCCCGCACGAACTCGAAGGCCTGTTCGACATGGAACTCTACAGCCTCAAGGAAGACCTCGAGCATCCGTCCCACGCGGTGAACGGCATTGCCGATGCCCTGCCGGGTTTCGGTATCGTTGCGGCGGTATTGGGCATCGTGGTCACCATGGCCTCCCTGGGCGAAGGCGACCAGGCCGCCATCGGCATGCACGTGGGTGCGGCGTTGGTGGGGACTTTCTTCGGTATCCTCGCGGCGTACGGCTTTTTCGGTCCGCTGGCCACCTCCCTGGCGAACGACTCCAAGGAAGAGTTGAACATCTACGAAGCCATCAAGGCTTCGCTTGTGGCATCCGCGTCCGGCATGCCGCCTTCGCTGGCAGTGGAATTCGGTCGCAAGGTTCTGTACCCGGCACACCGTCCTAGCTTCGCCGAGCTGGAACAAGCGGTGCGCGGTCGCTAAAAATGGAAAATAACCAGCCGATAATCATCAAGCGCATCAAGCGCATCGCCGGTGGGCATCACGGGGGCGCCTGGAAGATTGCCTTCGCGGACTTTGCGACGGCGATGATGGCGTTCTTCCTGGTGCTGTGGCTGCTGTCGACAGCTACGCCCGAACAGAAGATTGCTATCGCCGGTTACTTCAAGGACCCGGTCGGTTTTTCCGAAAGCGGCACGCCGTACATCATCGACCTGGGTGGCTCGCCGACGCTGGCACCCGAGAACACGCTCAATCCTGAAGAGAAATCCCAGCCTCAGCCGGACAAAGTCACTGTCGACACCGAGCAGGTCGAGGGCATGGCCGAAATGGTCGAGAAGGAGCGTCTCGAGTTGCTGCTGCAAGAGCTGCAGAACAAGGTTGACGAGAATCCTCAGCTGCAGAAATTCAAGGACCAGATCCTGTTCGAGATCACCCCGAACGGTTTACGCATCCAGATCATGGACGCGGAAAACCGGCCAATGTTCGACTCGGGCAGCGCGCGTTTGAAACCGTATTTCGAAGACATTCTGCTGGCCATGGCCGACACCATCAAGGCGGTGCCGAACAAGATCAGCATCAGCGGCCACACCGATGCCAAACCGTATACCGGCTCTGGTGATTTCGGTAACTGGGAGTTGTCGGCCAACCGTGCCAACGCCGCGCGCCGCGCATTGGTGGCCGGCAGTTATCCAGAGTCGCAAATAGCACGCGTGGTGGGTTATGCGTCGTCGGCACTGTTTGATAGGGAGAGTCCGTTCAATCCGGTCAACCGTCGTATCGACATCGTTGTGTTGACCAGGAAAGCGCAAGCCGCCATCGAAGGTGCGCAGGGTGCGGACCCCTCGCCGATTCCGGGGCAGGGCGCGCCTGGTGAGGCGCCGGGTACACCGTCTACATCGGTGCTACCGGTTGATCCTGATGCCTTGCCTGATGATCAGCAGCCGGTGCCGGCGCATGAACTTCGTGAGCGGTTGAATCTTTTTGATGATGTTGCGCCCAAGCCGGTTGGGCCGGCGCAGCCGTAGGGTTGGGATTTGATTTGGGGGCCACCTGATTTGCCGCGGGCGCTGATCCATATTTAGGAGCGGAGCTTGCTCGCGAAGGCGGCGTGTCAGGCAACTTGGTTTTGAGATGTGTACATATCCGTTTTTAGGGTGATGGCTTCTATTGGTTCCGCTCTTACAGCGGGTCACTTGGAGAAGCCTGCGCGGCCCGACACCAAGTAACCAAGCGCTTGCGCCGCTGACGTACGGCCCTTCGCTTAGGCTCAGGGTTCCCTCGCTCCGGTCCTGCTCCGTGGGCCCGCCGCGATCGGCCATCCTTGGCCGTGCGCGGCTAACCCGGCATCCTTGCCGGGTTGCCCACTGCGCAGAACCTGCGCTCGGCCTTCCGACGCGGCAGGTCAGGATCTACAGCCAGATCAAGATCTACAGCCAGATCAAGATCCAAAGCCAGATCAGGATCAATTACCAGATCAATAGCGCAATCAGCAGCTCAGCGTGCGAGAAACGCGAGAATGCAGCGTAACCTGCGCAGCCAGGTCGGCCGGTAGGCCGCCTCGGCGACGCTTTGGCACTGTGTGCCCCCTGGGGAGGCTGAGTGGAGGTTCTGCTCAGTGGGCAACCCGGCATGGATGCCGGGTTAGCTGCCGCCGGCCATGGATGGCCGATGGCAGCGGGCCCACGGAGCAGGACCGGAGCGAAGGCATGGCGAGCCTAGGCGAGCCACCGGACGAAAGGGGCAAGAGCGCTTGGTTACTTGGCGCTTCTCCAAGTGAACCGCTGTAAGAGCGGAACCGATATCAGCCGTCACCGCAGAAATGGATATGTACACCCTCAAAATCCACTTCGCCTGTGCCATAGCTATCGCGAGTAACCTCGGCTCCTACAGGTCCTGTGTCCAGTCACGGATACGCCCATCCCTTGCGGTCCAGTTCCAACCATCAAAACCCCCGCCGAATCCGGTTTTTGAGCTTGTCGTGAAACGCATCGGCATCACGCTTGTAAACACTGCTAGTCGACTCAAGCGACTCCATTCCCGACCGGCTCGAAAGCGTCTCCTCCCGATAAGCATCAATGAAGAAGTTGATATCCGCCTCACCGCTCAGCGTCGGCCATTTATCGAGGTACAACGGCAGGTCGCTATGACCGATCTTGAACGAACAAATTCTGCGATTACTGATCGTCGCTTCCCCAATCTCAAACGGCACCCACCACGATTGCGCCGTCTCTTGGGAAACAACAGCCAGCAAATGCGTGCATTCGGTGATGTTGCGAGTGATCACCGCCGTGATGTCATCGGTGTGCTGCGACTCTGTATCCAGTACGTCGAGGTACGTCCTGATGTTCGCCCGCACCAGGCGATCGTTGAGGGTCATTGCGAATTTGCGATCAGTATGGCGGTAGCTGATAAACACTGGCATCAGAAGTGTCCCTTGATTGCGAGTTCGCGGTAATAGGCGCCAAGCGCGGTGAGGCGGCAGCCAGTGGATTGCATGGCGGCGAAATACATGTGATCGGCGTCGACCGGTTCGATCAGGCTGTGGCGATTGCACTTTTGCAGCTGACTGAAGATTTCTCCGTTGTCGGGGTCGAAATCGGCCGCCGTCGGTTCGTAGCTCGGATCGAGCGGATAGACGAAAGCGGGATCCGGGAACCAGTCCTTGAGCTTGCGCAGGGTTTCTTCGGGGATCAGCGGCGTGACTTCGCGCAGCGGCACAAACTGCGACACATTGGTCTTGAACACGGGGCGCTGCTCCCACGCCCCCAGCGCGTTGTCGACGAACGAATAGACGCTGCCGGGCGTCACCTTGCCCAGCACGTTGGCGGCCCCGCCGTGCAGCGCCTGCAGTAGCAAGTCGGTGAACACCCCGTGGCCCCTGCCTTCCATGGCCACCTGGTCTTTTTTGCAGGCAGTGAGAATGGTCAGGCCTTCGCTGATGACACTACTGCCGCCGCGCAATCCGCGCATGGCTGCGGCTGCACCGGCCTGGCAGCAATCGAGAATGATGATTTTGTTCTTGATGTGAGTGGCGTCTTCCGCCCATTTCAAAACATCGCTGATGCGGATGCCTTCAACGCCTTGGCCGAAATCCTGGGGAATCAGCAGGCCTTCGTCGATGCTGGTATCGAACTGACCATGCCCGGCGAAATACAGCAGGGCGACATTGCAATCACCCGAAAACAGAAGCTGTATCTGCTGTTTCAAATACAGATGAGTCAGGTTTTCCTCTGCCGACGTCAGCACTTTGTTATCGAAATTCGGCCGGCCGTTGGCGTGGCGCTCGAGCACTGACGCCATGGCCATCGCGTCATTGGTGCAGCCGCTCAAGGCTGATACATGCATGTAATGGTTGATACCGATGAACAGTCCCTTGCGCATGGTTACACCGCCGTGTGCAGGCGAATGGCTGCAACGATGCTGTTGGTGTTCCACGAACATTCGGCATCCGCTGCGTCGCGTACGACTGTGGAAATTCGCTCTGCACCAAACGGTTTGATAGCAATGATCACCTTGCTCATGCGCTTGGCGATCTCGATTTCCTTGTTGATCCACTTGCTGTACGTCGCATACATGCCGGCCATGATCAGGACCGCTGAACACGGGCGAATCTTGTTCTCGATGGCCAGTTCGAGCTGCATGTCGTTCAGTGCGCCGACAATCGGGTTATGCGGCGGAACGGAAAAATTCTTGAAGGTGAACGTCGGGTGTTCGGTGAGCAGGTCAATCAGCCGGTCGTGTTTGTCGGAATAATTCCACGAATGACTGATGAACAAATGATAGGTCTGCATGGGTTTCCCTCGGTCTCGCCAAGTGCGAAGAGGGACTGAATGTATGCAGTTGAACGAGCGTCACAAGGCTTTGGCGGAGAAAGAGAGTTACCCTACAAGCAGGCGTGGGGAGGTCCTACAGAGACTTCTGACGTTTAAGTGTTCGGGGAGTTTGCAGGATGCAGCACGCGACCACCGCCCCGTCAGTGTGGGGCGGCGAGTGCATCTGTTTAATACGTGCTTTCAGGCAAACTGGCGATGATCGAGCGGTAGCTGTTCATCCGTTGCTGCTGCACGCGGCCTTCTTCGAGCGCCTTGAGCAGCGCGCACCCAGGTTCGCGATCGTGCTTGCAATCACGGAAGCGGCAGGTGCCAATCAAGTCATTGAACTCGATGAAACCGGCTTCGACGTCAGCGCGGCTGACATGACCGAGGCCGAATTCGCGAATACCCGGGGAGTCGATCAATTCGCCGCCACCGGGGAAGTGGAACAGGCGCGCGGTGGTCGTGGTGTGAGTACCTTGGCCGGAAAGCTCGGACAACGGGCCGACGCGGGTTTCGACTTCCGGGAGCAGGCTGTTGACCAGCGACGACTTGCCGACGCCGGACTGGCCGACGAACACGCTGATACGTCCGTCCAGTTGTTCCTGCAGTTGCTCCATGCCATTGCCGTGGTGCGCCGACACTTCCAGTACCGGGTAACCGAGCGTGCGGTAAACCGCCAGCAGCGCATTCAACGCCGGGGCATTCTGCTCGTCGATCAGATCAAATTTGTTCAGCAGCAGCAACGGACGAATGCCGGCATGCTCGGCTGCGACCAGGTATCGGTCAATCAGGTTGGCGTGCGGTTCCGGCAATGGTGCGAAGACGATGACGATCATGTCGACGTTGGCCGCAACCGGCTTGAGCTGGCCACGGCTGTCCGGGCGGCACAGCTCGGTTTTGCGTGGCAGTTGCGCCACGATCACACCGATGCCCTGGTTGCCGGCACGCCAGACCACCTGATCGCCGGTCACCAGCGCAGGCAGGTTGGCGCGCAAGTGGCAGCGGAATACCTCACCGGCCAGCTCGCCTTCAAGCGCTTCGACTTCGACCTGAACACCGAAGTGCGCGATCACCAGGCCGGTCTGTTCCGGGCCCAGGTCGCCGCCCTCAAGTGCCTCGACAGCCGAGGACTCGCGTTTGGCGGCGCGGGCAGCGCGCTCGCCCTGAATTTTTTCGATGCGCCAGTTTTGACGACGATTGAGTTGGCGTTTGGCCATGGGTGTTCCGTATCAAGAATGCAGCGATTAGGTAAAACGGCCGCGAGTTTAGCACGCCCGGCCACCGGCCTAGGCTAAACTGCGCAGCATTGCCTAGGAGCCGACACATGCAAAACCCGCAGAATCTGATCTGGATCGACCTGGAAATGACCGGTCTGAACCCTGATACCGACGTCATCATCGAGATGGCCACCATTGTGACCGACAGTGACTTGAACACTCTGGCCGAAGGTCCGGTGATCGCCATTCACCACAGCGACGAAATCCTCGCGGGTATGGATGAATGGAATACCCGTCAGCATGGCGGCTCTGGCCTGACTCAGCGTGTGCGCGACAGCCGCATCAGCATGGCGGAGGCCGAAGCCGAAACCATCGCTTTCCTGGAGAAGTGGGTGCCGAAGGGCAAGTCGCCGATCTGCGGCAACAGCATCTGCCAGGATCGTCGCTTCCTCTATACCCACATGAAATCACTGGAAAGCTATTTCCACTACCGCAACCTCGATGTATCGACCTTGAAAGAGCTCGCCGCGCGCTGGGCTCCAGAAGTGCGTGACAGCTTCCAGAAGGGCAGCACCCATCTGGCACTGGACGACATCCGCGAATCCATTGCTGAGCTGCAACACTACCGCAAGCATTTCATCAAGTTCTGATTGCGGCGCAGACTGTTGTGGCGATGGGGTTTGTGTGGCGAGAGGGCTTGTGTGGCGAGGGGGCTTGCCCCCGTCGGAGTGCGAAGCACTCCCCTGCATTCTTTCAGTTGCAACGCATTCGCAGGTTTACGGCTGCTTCGCCGCCGAACGGGGGCAAGCCCCACGCCACAGGTATGTGAATGCCTTGGCGCCCTCTTTTGGTGCCGCCGCTTAATGGCTAGACTGCGCGCCTTCCCGCAAGGACAGCCACCATGTTGCTGATGCTCTATCTGATTGCCATCACCGCCGAAGCCATGACCGGTGCGCTTTCTGCCGGGCGTCGCGGGATGGACTGGTTTGGTGTGGTGCTGATTGCCTGCATCACGGCGCTCGGTGGCGGGTCGATGCGTGACGTACTGCTCGGCCACTACCCGCTGACGTGGGTCAAACACCCGGAATACCTGGTGCTAACGTCCATCGCCGCGATGTTTACCGTGTTCGCTGCACGCTGGATGCGTCATCTGCGCTCGTTGTTCCTCGTGCTTGATGCTGTGGGGCTGGTGGCATTCACATTGATTGGTTGCATGACCGCACTGGAAATGGGCCACGGCATGCTGGTGGCATCGGTCAGCGGCGTCATCACGGGGGTCTTCGGTGGCATCTTGCGAGACATCTTCTGCAACGATATTCCGCTGATTTTCCGTCGCGAACTCTATGCCAGCGTCTCGTTCGCGGCGGCGTGGTGCTACATGCTGTGTCTCTACCTACAGTTGCCGGGCGAGCAGGCCATTCTGGTCACTCTGTTCGGTGGCTTCCTGCTGCGTCTGCTGGCGATTCGGTTTCATTGGGAAATGCCCAAATTCGTCTACAACGACGAAACCTGATCCGACGCGTCCCCCTGTAGCAGCTGCCGCAGGCTGCGTCCGCTGCGCAGCGGTCATAAACCGCGAGTCCTTCGGCCTCGAACGCAGCCTTCAACAGCTGCTACGCGAGACCGTGTTGTTTAAGAGCCCACTCGACGTGTTCCCGGACCAATTCAGAGGGATAGTCGCGCCGCGCCTTCAGCGCCTCAACGACCGGAATGCTCGACGGCGCATTACCCAGCCCGACTGCCAGGTTGCGCAGCCAGCGCTCGTAACCCGCGCGGCGCAACGGCGAGCCTTCGGTGCTGCTTAAAAACCTGTCCTCGTCCCACATGAATAATTCCGCCAGCCCGGCATTGTCCAGATTGTGCCGTGGCTGGAAATCACCTTCCCCGGAGGGGCGGGCGAAGCGGTTCCATGGGCAGATGATCTGGCAGTCGTCACAGCCGAACACGCGATTGCCGATCAAGGGCCGCAACTCTTCGGGAATTGCGCTTTTCAATTCGATGGTCAGATACGAAATGCAGCGTCGGGCGTCCAGCACATAGGGGCCGACGAAAGCGTTGGTCGGGCAGATATCCAGGCACGCAGTGCAACTGCCGCAATGTCCTTTGCTGTGCGGCGGGTCAACCGGTAGCGGCAGGTCGACGAACAATTCGGCGAGGAAGAAATAACTGCCAGCCTTGCGATTCAACACCAAGGTGTTTTTGCCAATCCATCCGAGTCCGGCCTGCTCGGCGATGGCTTTTTCCAGCACCGGCGCACTGTCGACAAACGCGCGATAGCCGAACGGACCGATCACGGCTTGAATCTTTTCGGCCAGTTGTTGCACGCGCTTACGGATCAATTTGTGATAATCGCGGCCCAAGGCATAACGCGAGACGTAGGCTTTTTCCGGTTCCGCCAGGCGTTTGGCCATTTCGGTGTCGCCCGGCAAGTAGTCCATGCGCAGGGACACCACGCGCAATGTGCCCGGCACCAGCTCTTCCGGGTGCGAGCGTTTGCTGCCGTGGGCGCCCATGTAGTCCATGTCGCCGTGATAGCCGGCATCGAGCCAGCGCTGCAGATGCTGCTCATGCTCGGCAAGGTCGAGGCCGCTGATGCCGACTTGTTGAAAGCCCAGCTCGCGACCCCAGTCCTTGATGGATTGGGCGAGGGCGGGCAGGTCTGTGGTAATAGCGGGCATGAGGCGAGAGAAACCGGAGCTGAGTTGCGTATAATTCTGCCAGACATCGGAGCCCGAAGACGCATGCCGCACACTAAAGATGATTTACCCGACGCGCTGTACAGTGCCGCGCAAGTTCGCGCCATCGATGCGCGCCTGATTGCGGCCGGCACGCCAGGCTTCGAATTGATGCAGCGTGCGGCGCGCGCGACTTGGCGCGCGCTGGTGCGTCAGTGGCCGACGGCGAACGAAT
>NZ_CABVGX010000033.1 GCF_902497625.1 Pseudomonas fluorescens
GCGCAGCAGTCGTGAACATCTCCGTGCGAATGTCGTGGGACGTCTGCTTCGCAGCCGGACGCAGCCTTCGGCAGCTGCTACAGGTTTCATTTACGCCACGGACTATGTTTACACCACGGCCTACGTTTACCCCACGACTATGTTTACACCACGGACCATGTAGCAGCTGGCGCAGCCTGCGTCCGGCTGCGCAGCAGTCGTGAACAGTACCGTGCAAATCCCGTTGGGCGTCTGCTTCGCAGCCGGACGCAGCCTTCGACAGCTGCTACAGGTTTCATTAACGCCACGGACTATGTTTGCGCCACGGCCTACGTTTACGCCACGGACTATTTTTACCCCACGGACCATGTAGCAGCTGGCGCAGCCTGCGTTCGGCCGCGCAGCAGTCGTGAACATCTCCGTGCAAATCCCGTCGGGCGTCTGCTTCGCAGCCGGACGCAGCCTTCGGCAGCTGCTACAGGTTTCATTTACGCCACGGACTATGTTTGCGCCACGGACTATGTTTACGCCACGGCCTACGTTTACCCCACGGCCTATTTAACGCCACGGACCATGTAGCAGCTGGCGCAGCCTTCGGCAGCTGCTACAGGTTTCATTTACGCCACGGGCTATGTTTACGCCACGGCCTACGTTTACCCCACGGCCTATTTAACGCCACGGACCCATGTAGCAGCTGGCGCAGCCTGCGTCCGACTGCGCAGCAGTCGTGAACAGTCCCGTGCGAATGCCGGCGGCGGGCGTCTGCTTCGCAGCCGGACGCAGCCTACGGCAGCTGCTACAGGTTTCATTTACACCAGGGACGTTTACGCCACGGACCCATGTAGCAGCTGGCGCAGCCTGCGTCCGGCGGCGCAGCAGTCGTGAACAGTCCCGAGCGAACGCCGTCGGGCGTCTGCTTCGCAGCCGGACGCAGCGTTCGGCAACTGCTACAGGTCATCACTCAACTACGATGTGGAGTGACACGCCGCTTTCGCGAGCAAGCTTGATCCTGCGGGGAATCGCTAAACTCTGTGTCAGGTTCAGTCTTCCTCGCGAACCGTTGCCACCTCGTCAGCCCGGACTTTTACCTTGGAACCTGAGATGTCTTCAAATTCATAAAAACCATCCTTGGTTTTGGTTTTTGGCATGTCCTTGGTCAGGTACTGCGTACCGTTCTGCAGCGTCACAACCGTTTGCGTCGAGCACCCGGCGAGGGCCAGAACTGCTACTGCGACCAGGGGCAAACCCAGATGTCTGATATTCATAACCACCTCTCATCCTGAAAAACCATGCGATTGCCGGATCCAGCAATCGGTATTTACCTATCGCGGTTGGTGCAGTGGATCACTGGAAAGTTCGATGCCCGCTTAAAAAAACCTGAATAGTGCCGCCGCTTATCCCTTTCCATTTGCGTCGGACCGGCCCTAGCTGGTATCTGTACGCATAACCAGTAATCGCTCGCCATGGCCCTGTTTTCCCGTGATCGCAAACCCGCTTGAAAATCCGCTGTATTACTTGAACAACTTCATGCAAGTGCTTGATTGGCTTGAACATCGGTATGCCGATGTATTGAGCGAAGATGAGCAATCCTTCATCAGGCAGTTCGTCCAGCTGCCCCAGGCATCCCGAGCGTTGCTGGTACGGCTGGTCATGCGCAAGGGTCTGCATTTTCGTGCGAGCAAACTCCATTACATGGAAATTGGCGACATCCCATCGGCCGCCGAGCCTCTACTCGCACTGGGATGGATTGACGAGCACGCGCCACTGCCACTGGACGCTTTATTCGATGTATTGCTCAAGGCAGAAATACTGCAATGTTTCGGTCACGCCATCGAACAACCCAAAGCCAGAAAAAACGACTGGCTGCCAGGACTGACCGAACGCTTCCCCGGGGCGCTCGCCTTTACCCAGTGGTGCCCTGCATTGGCTGATCGCCTGCTCAGCCTGACCGTCATGGACGTGTGTGACCGGTTGCGTTTAATGTTTTTCGGCAACCTCTATCAGGACTGGTCAGAGTTTGTCCTCGCGGACTTGGGCATCTTTACCTATGAGAAGGTCGAGTTCAGCGCCGACTCAAGGGGCTTGCGCAGCCGCGACGATGTGGATGCCTGCCTGTTTCTCCACGGATGTCAGCAGCGATTCGAGGCCGGTGAAGCGGTGCTGGACATTGTCGAACAGGTCAACGGGCTGGCCCTGAACAATCCGTGGCTGCAAAAACGCCGCAACAAATTCCTCTTCCAGATCGCGCAATATTGCGAGCGCAGCGCAGATTTTCCGACTGCCCTGATGATCTATCGCAACTGTGCCTGGCCCGGCTCGCGCCGTAGGCTGATCCTGGTGCTGGAACGCTGCGGTGAATACGCATTGGCCCTGGACATTGCTGCGACTGCCGAGCAAGCACCGGAAAGCGCCGCCGAGCAGCAGCAACTACTGCGCATGTTGCCCAGATTGCGCCGCAAACTCGGCGGGCCGCCGATCAAACGTGCTTCTCGCCGGGACATGCTGCGACTGGATTTGCAATTACCCAGGACTGATCCGCTGCTGTCGGTGGAGTTTCACGTCAAGGCGCACCTGGCCCAAGACCTGGCGCCGGTGCACTACGTCGAAAACAGCCTGATCAATTCATTGTTCGGCCTGCTGTGCTGGCCGGCGATCTTTGCGCCATTGCCGGGCGCGTTCTTTCACCCGTTTCAACGTGGCCCTGTGGATCTTCATCACGAAGACTTTCATGCGCGCCGGGCCGAACTGTTCCAGAGGTGCCTCGAACAGCTCGACGACGGGCGCTATCGGCAGACGATTCGCGAGCGCTATGCGGCCAAATGGGGCGTGCAGTCACCGTTCGTATTCTGGGGCGCACTGAACGAGGAATTGCTCAATCAAGCGCTCGATTGCTTGCCCGCAGACCACCTCAGGCACTGGTTCAACCGCCTGCTGCTGGACATCAAGGCCAATCGCACCGGCATGCCGGACCTGATCCAGTTCTGGCCGCAGGAAAAGACCTACCGCATGATCGAGGTCAAAGGCCCCGGCGATCGTTTGCAGGATAACCAATTGCGCTGGCTCGACTTCTGCCATGAACACCAGATGCCCATCGCCGTATGTTACGTGCAATGGGCGGAACCGAACCCGTGAGTTACAGCGTTGCCGTGCGCGCATTGTGCGAGTTCACCGCCAAGGCAGGCGACCTCGATTTGCGTTTCACTCCGTCGCCGACTGCACTGGAAGGCATCGTTGGCCACCGTACAGTGGCGTCGCGCCGCAGCGAGGGCTATCAAGGTGAAGTTGCCCTGGAAGGTGTTTTTCAGACCTTGAAGGTCAGGGGCAGGGCGGATGGCTACGATGTTGCGCAAAACTGTCTGGAAGAGGTCAAGACGTATCGCGGCGATCTGAGCAGGCAACCGGCCAACCATCGCCACCTGCACTGGGCTCAAGCGAAAGTCTACGGCTGGCTGATGTGCCAGAAACTCGACCTGCAGCACATCAACGTGGCGCTGGTGTATTTCGACATCGTCAGCGAAAAGGAAACCTGTCTGGTCGAGGCCTTCAGTGCCGCAGACCTCAAGGCGTTTTTTGAACAGCACTGCCGCCTTTTCCTCAAATGGGCCGAGCAGGAAATGGCGCATCGCGAGGCACGTAATGCGGCGGCGCAACAACTGGCGTTTCCGCACGCGGAGTTTCGACCCGGGCAACGGCACCTGGCCGAATCCGTGTTCAAGGCCGTGAGCACCGGCCGTTGCCTGATGGCCCAGGCGCCGACTGGCATCGGCAAGACCGTCGGCACACTGTTTCCGATGCTTAAGGCCTTGGCACCGCAACAACTGGACAAGGTGTTCTTCCTGACGGCAAAAACGCCGGGGCGCAAACTGGCCCTCGACGCCGCCCAGGTGATTGTCGACAGCGCCGATGCGCCACCCTTGCGGGTACTGGAGATGATCGCCCGGGACAAGGCCTGCGAGCATCCGGACAAGGCCTGCCACGGCGATTCCTGCCCGCTGGCGCAAGGGTTTTATGATCGCCTGCCAGCGGCTCGTCAAGCCGCCAGTGACCTGACAATGTTGACCCGGAACGCCTTGCGCCAAGTAGCCTTGATGCACGACGTCTGCCCTTATTATCTCAGCCAGGAGATGGCGCGCTGGGCGGACGTGGTGGTGGCTGACTACAACTATTACTTCGACTTCAGTGCCTTGCTCTTCGGACTGGCCCAGGCCAGCAACTGGAAGGTCGCGGTGCTGGTGGATGAAGCGCACAACCTCGTCGAGCGCGGCCGGCAGATGTACAGCGCCAGCCTCGACCAGTCTGCGCTCAATGGCGTAAGAAAAAGTGCGCCTGAAGTGCTGAAGAAGTCCTTGCAGCGGCTCAACCGGGAATGGAACGCTCTGCATAACCAGCAGTCCGGCGTTTACCAGGCGTACGACAAGCCGCCGGAGAAACTCATTCAGGCACTGTTCACCTGCAGCGCCAGCATCGGTGATTACCTCAACGATCACCCGCAGGGCCTGGACAGTGCCCTGCAGAGTTTCTATTTCGACATGCTGCAGTTCTGCTGGGTGGCCGAGCTTTATGACGAGCAGTTCCTGTTCGACATCAGCAAGCGCGACCTCGACCGCAAGCGCAACCTGTCAAACCTGTGTTTGCGCAATGTCGTGCCCGCCGGATTTATCCGCCCCCGCTTGACCGCTGCACGCAGCACCGTACTGTTTTCGGCGACCTTGAGCCCGCAGCACTATTACGCAGATCTGCTCGGAGTGCCGGCAGGCACCGTCTGGATTGATGTCGAGTCGCCGTTCCACGCTGACCAGCTGGCGGTTTCCATCGTCAGCCAGATTTCCACGCGTTTCGTCCACCGTCAGGCCTCGCTGATCCCGATCGTCGAGTTGATTGCCCGCCAGTTCAGCCAGCGGCCGGGTAACTACCTGGCGTTTTTCAGCAGCTTCGATTACTTGCAGCAGGTAGCGCAGTTACTCGCGGAGCAACATCCTCATATCAATATGTGGTTGCAATCGCGCGGCATGGCGGAAGGGCAGCGTCAGGACTTCCTCGATCAATTCACCACGCACAGTCAGGGGGTTGGGTTTGCCGTACTGGGGGGCGCTTTCGGCGAGGGCATCGACCTGCCCGGAGCACGGCTGATCGGCGCATTTATCGCTACGCTCGGGCTGGCCCAGTTCAACCCGGTCAACGAACAGATGAAGCATCGCATGGCGGCCATATTTGGCGCGGGGTATGACTATACCTACCTCTACCCGGGCGTTCAGAAAGTAGTCCAGGCCGCGGGAAGGGTGATTCGGACCCAACAGGATCAAGGGGTGGTGATGTTGATCGATGACCGGTTTGGCGACAGCAAGGTCAAGCAGCTACTGCCGCGCTGGTGGTCAGTCGGCACTGCAGATATGTCCTTCATTAGATAATTGATCGCAGCGTCCATGGGCGGACTCAATAGCCGGTTTGATGCGGGAAATGCTTTTGCCCTTTCCAAATTTTCGGTTTGTTTCATACTCCACAAAAGCATTCTGAAGTGAGAGCTCAATGAGCGAGGATCGAAGCAAAGCCAGTACCCTCGAGGACGGTCGTTTACGCCTGTTGATCGATGCTGTGATTGATTATGCAATCTACATGTTGGATCCCGAAGGCATCATCACCAGCTGGAACGCCGGAGCCAAGCGGTTCAAGGGGTGTGAGGAAGCCGAGATTCTCGGGCAACACTTTTCGCGTTTCTACACCGACGAGGATCGCCGGACCGGGCTTCCGCAACGGGCGCTTGACACAGCGATTGATGAGGGGCGCTTCGAGGGCGAAGGCTGGCGGGTGCGTAAAGACGGCTCCCATTTCTGGTGTCATGTAGTCATCGACCCGATCTTCAGTAGCACCGGAGAGTTGCTGGGCTTCGCCAAGATCACCCGCGACCTCACCGACCGCAAAATGGCAGAAGAAACCCTGAAGCAAAGCGAGCAGCAGTTTCGGCTGTTGGTACAGAGCGTCACCGACTACGCCATCTACATGCTTGCCCCGGACGGACGGCTCACTAACTGGAATCCCGGTGCGCAGCGAATCAAGGGCTACCGGCCCGAGGAGGTCATTGGCCAGCATTTTTCGCTGTTCTATACACCTGAGGACCGCGAGGCGGGTGAACCGCAGCGTACTTTGGACAGCGCTGTGCGCGAAGGTCGTTTTGAACACAAGGGTTGGCGAGTGCGCAAGGATGGCACGCGGTTCATGGCCCACGTCGTCGTTGATCCTATTTGGGGCGAAACCGGCACTTTGCTCGGGTTTGCCAAGATCACCCGTGATATCACCGAAGCGACGCTTGCCCAGCAGACCCTGGAGAAAACCCGGGAAGCGCTGTTCCAGGCGCAGAAGATGCAGGCGATCGGCCAGCTTAGCGGCGGCATCGCCCATGATTTCAACAATCTGCTGACGGTGATACTGGGCAATCTGGAAATCGTGCGCAAACGAGTGGGTGACGACCCGCGCATCACTCGCCTGCTGGACAATGCCACTCAGGGTGCCCAGCGCGGTGTGTCTTTGACTCAGCGGATGCTTGCCTTCGCTCGACGCCAGGAACTCAAGACCGAAGCGGTTGATATACCTCAGCTGATACTGGGCATCAGTGGGCTGTTGCGCAGTTCCCTGGGGCCTTCAGTCGTTCTGGAAACGCGGTTCCCGCCTGCGCTTGAGGCGGTAATCGCGGACGTCAACCAACTTGAACTGGCGGTGCTGAACCTGGCGACCAATGCTCGCGACGCCATGCCCCATGGCGGCAAGATCACCATCAGCGCCAAAACCGAAGAAGCCAGCGCACAGCCACAGTTGCCTCTGGAGAGCGGGCGTTACGTTTGCCTGAGTGTGATCGATACCGGGGAGGGCATGGATGAAAGCACGTTGGCCAAGGCCATGGACCCTTTTTTCACCACAAAAGGTGTAGGTAAAGGCACCGGGTTGGGGTTGTCGATGGTGCATGGTTTCATCGAACAATCGGGTGGCCGCTTTATTCTCAAGAGTCAGAAGGAACAGGGCACGATCGCCGAATTGTGGTTGCCGGTATCCACCCGCGATGCGCGAACCACGTCGGCAGCGCAAGACGTCGCGCCGCCGGTGCCTCGTTTGTGCGTCATGGTGGTGGACGACGACAGCCTGGTGCTGACCAGCACCTGTCTGTTGCTTGAAGACCTCGGGCATCGAGTGATCAGTGCGGTGTCGGCGGCGCACGCGTTGAAAGTGTTAGACAGTGATCAGGCCGTCGATCTGGTGATCACCGATATGGCCATGCCGCAGATGGATGGCGCACAGCTGGCACAAGAAATCAGAAATCTCAAACCGGACCTGCCGATTATTCTCGCGACCGGTTACGCCGAGAGGCTGGAAGGCTTTGCGACTCGATTGCCAAGGTTGTCCAAGCCTTTCACTCAGCTCAATCTGGTAGAGATCATTGCCTCGACGATGAAATAAACGATGCACCGTGGGGGAAATGTTTCGGGCGCAGTGAATTTTTCACCGTCGTGCAGCTCAGAAATATAAGGCCTTGCGGAGCTGTTGATCATGCATCCTCACACTGGAAATTCGCTGGTTCAGTTGTTCTTCGCAGATGACGGACAGACGCCCAATAGTCGCCTGCCGGTGCTGATCTACCAGAACGTCGCGCTTGACTCGGCAGATAAGGCCCGAGCGTTCGAGGTATTGTTCGCTGCTAACGACTGGCCCGCGCAATGGCGCGCGCAAGTATTTGACTATCACCATTACCACTCCAATGCCCACGAAGTACTCGGCGTTGCCAAAGGTCGGGCGCGGCTCAAGCTCGGTGGCCCAGCCGGGGCGGAGCAAGTGCTGGAGGAGGGCGACGTGTTGATTCTGCCCGCCGGTACGGGCCATTGCAGTCTGGAGCAGAGCGCAGATTTTCTGGTGGTGGGAGCCTATCCGCGAGGCCAGGGAGACTACGATATTCAGCGTCCCGACCCCGATACCCACGCCGCGTCCATGGCCCGCATCGCCAAAGTGAAGCTTCCCGATGCCGATCCGGTTTACGGCAACAAAGGTCCTTTGGTCGACACCTGGCTTGCCGTCTGAACTTGTCGGCAGACGGTTCTTCTAACTGCTTTCGATTTCGTGCGTGATTCCCGTGCCAAGAATACTGACTGACATTCCGTTGGAAGAAACCCTCACCGAACATAACGCCAAGATGTTCGGCTCTCCCAAGGAGCGCCTGGATTTCTACCGGCGCGAAATTCAATACGAAACCAGCATCCTTGCCAATCGCACCGACGCTTACCTGACGGCGCAATCTTTTCTGGTGATTGCCTTCGCGTCGTGCATGGCTAATCTCAATCCGGAATGGGGGAAGTTGTTCACATTGGTGGTGCCGCCGTTTCTGGCACTGCTGGGCGTACTCAGTTCTTTGAATGCCTGGCCTGGCATCCGTGCTGCTTATGACATCATTGACCACTGGCATTTCAAGCAAAGTGAGTTGCTGCGCAGCGAACCTCTGATGGGAATGGCCTACGACGAGTCGCCGTTATTCAGTGAGATGGAGTCATCGCACAAGGGCTATCGCAAGTCGCTACTGTTCTCGGTACGCACGCCCTGGATCTTCGCAACGTTCTGGATCCTGCTCGGGTTCTATGCGTTTTATATTCAGGTCACCGACCCGCTGGGTTGAACCCGAAACCTTTAGCAGCTGGCGAAGCCTGCGTCCGCTTCGCCCACTGCCACAGCGTCATCACTTCATTTACGCCGCCAGATGACTCGTACTCATTTCTTTCTTGTACTGAGCTTTCATTTTTTCCATCTCAGCACCCAGCTCTTCCAGGGTAGCGTTGCCCAGCAGCTTCTTCGCCTGCGGGAACATTTCCTCTTCCTCCTCTTCAATGTGGTGCTCAAGTAGTTCCTTGACCACTTTCACACGCCCGGAAAATTCCAGACTGGCCGGATCAGTAGCTTTCAGGTCTGGCAGTACCAGCGCATCAACGGTGCGGTGTTCTTCCTTGGCTTCGTAATACATGATGTCCTGTTCCTTACCCCCCGCTTCTTTAAATGCCGGATAAAGAATTTCTTCTTCAAGACGCGTATGGATAGTGATCTCCATCTCCAGTTTGGCGAGCAGGTCAGTACGTTTTTTCACACCGCGTTCAGTGGACTCGCTCAACTGCGCCAGGATGGCTTTTACGCGTTCATGGTCGGCTTTCAACAGGTCAATGGCGTTCATGGTCTTTCTCTCATCAAGTCAGGGGTTGAGCGCGAACGGTCTCTAGGCCGAATGTCGCTTATACTGATGGAGCATATGTCGTGCCGTTCCGGATGATCTTCAAAACACCTTTTGATTCAATAACTTAAATGCCTTGGTCATTATTGTTGATCGTGCAGGTTGCATGAGCCGGTAAATTGACTCATGCAGTACGCGGCACTACGGTAACAGGCACTTACTAGACCGCGTTTGTACCTTGAACCGCTGATCAGATTCGCCATATTTCTGACTGAACTAGCACCCTCCCGATGCTCCCTTAATACAGACAACCATTGTCTCTATAAACTAGCGAGGATGCAGCCATGCGTGCGATGACTTACCACGGAGCACATGACGTCAGGATTGAAACCGTGCCCGATCCTGTCATAGAAGCACCCGACGATATCATTCTGCGCGTCACGGCCACTGCCATCTGTGGTTCTGATCTGCACTTGTACCGCGGGAAGGTTCCGACTGTTGAACACGGCGATATATTCGGTCATGAGTTCATGGGTATCGTCGAGGAAACCGGCAAGGATGTGACAGCCGTTCAACGCGGTGATCGCGTAGTCATCCCTTTCGTCATCGCCTGCGGCGACTGTTTTTTCTGCCAGCAAGAGCAGTTCGCCTGTTGTGAAACTACCAACAAAGGCCCGGGTGCGAGTCTTAACAAGAAAATCATTCCACCACCGGCGGCCTTGTTTGGTTTCAGTCGTCTGTACGGTGGCGTCCCTGGTGGCCAGGCCGAGTTGGTCAGAGTGCCCAAGGCCAATACCGGCCCGTTCAAAGTCCCCGGCACGCTCGCGGATGAAAAGGTATTGTTCCTCTCGGACATACTTCCGACTGCCTGGCAGGCGGTCCTCAATGCAGGTGTCGGACAGGGTTCAAGTCTGGCCATTTATGGTGCCGGTCCGGTCGGGCTATTGAGCGCTGCGTGCGCCAGAATGCTGGGTGTCGACCAGATTTTCATGGTCGATCATCACGAATATCGGCTCGCTTACGCGCAAAAGACCTATGGGGTTATCCCGATCAATTTTGATGACGATGACGATCCTGCCGACACCATCATCCGTCAGACGGCCGGCAACCGTGGAGTGGATGCGGTGATCGATGCTGTAGGGTTCGAGGCCAAGGGCAGCACGACTGAAACCATACTGGCTACTCTGAAGCTGGAAGGCAGCAGCGGCAAAGCGTTGCGCCAATGCATCGCCGCTGTGCGTCGAGCCGGGGTCGTCAGCGTGCCGGGGGTTTATACCGGATTTATTCATGGCTTCATGTTCGGTGATGCATTCGACAAAGGTCTGACATTCAAGATGGGGCAGACCCACGTGCAGCGCTATCTTCCGGAGTTGCTTGGCTATATTGAAACCGGACGTCTGCAACCGGACGCGATTATCTCTCACAGGATGTCACTGGAGCAGGTCGCTGAGGGTTACAAGATGTTCGACAAGAAACAGGAAGAGTGCCGCAAAGTCATTCTGACCCCGGGATCGAGTGATGTGCCGCTGACCGAGAACGTTACTGACGCCTCGCCAGTTCCGGCCATGTAGGTTGAGCGACCTTCTCCGGCAGTAAAACGCGCAAGCGCCAGGCTTGCCAGCGAAGACCATTTCAAATCGTCTTCGCTGACAAGCCTGGCGCTTATACGTTTATACCCGGGATTCGTTCGAATGCTGCGGACGTTGAGTCGCAGACGCGGACAAGGGCATTGATGGGAACTCTTTATTCAGCAACTGCAGATGCTCGATGGCCTCCTGGTATTTCGCATCCGCTTTCCTGCGCACGGCCTGATAACGATCGAACTGTTCAGCGTCCAGTTCGCTACCTTCCAAGAGTTCAAAGGCAATGTTACTCAATGCCTGTGCCTCTTCAAACAGCTGGCGATTTCGATCCAGGGCAAACGCCCGGCAAGCGCTGTTTTCGTCGCGGGTGGAATAATGAATCATGTCAGGCACCTTTGATCTAGGGGTTCCGTCTCAGGCCATCGCCTTAAGGAACCGGACCGAAAATTCACATCCTGCGCAGGCAGGGCTGGGTTAAAGGTAGGACCGGCAAAGTTGGCGCAGGATTGCAATTTTATGAGGGCAAAAACTCGATCAATCCGCACGTATAAGAGCCGCGCTGATATCAGGCTTTTCGTTTCTTGTGCTGTTCATAACGGGCGAGGATCGGCTGCGTACTGATGCCGTGGGCGAGGATACTTAAAGCCACCACCGACAAGGTCAGGTTCAAACACAGGTTCGCCACCGACGGTTCCAGCCCATGGTTCAAGGCGTAGAACAGATAGTAGAGGCTGCCGATCCCGCGGATACCAAACCAGCCGATCAACAGCCGCTGACGCATGGGCAGCAAACTGCCCCACGGCATGGCGACCACGCAGAGGGGGCGAATCAGGCAAAACAGCACCGCGGCAATCGGCAGCGCCCGCCAGTCCCAGTGCGCGATCAGAACCACGCCAAGCAAGGTGACCAGGAATACCTCCATCGCCCTTTCCACCAAACCACCAAACGCCAGCATGTCGCTCATCATGATGCCGGCGGCTACCTGACTGTCTTCAAGATTTTGCGTATCGCCATGAACGGCGTTTTGTGGGTCGACGTTCAGGTGGCCAACCACGGGTTGCACAAGATGTTCTGCAGGTAATTCGTCGTCGCCGGTGGAGTTGACTTCTTCGTGTCGCAAAGCGAGGCCGGCTGCAAACACCGACAGGAATCCATAACCGTGAATGGCTTCGGCGCCTACGTACGCCAACGCGATCAACGCGAGGGCCAGGTAGTCGTTGGGTGAAAGGGTGCTGTCTTCGTTCTTGATGCGCAGGGTCAAGGTCACCCGGCCGATGCCGCGCCCCATCAGATAGCCCGTCAGAAAACCTGCGGGGACCGCCCATACCACGTCGCGCAGTGCCCATTCGCCGATCCAGCCGGAGCCGCCGCCCTGTTGCAACATCAGCAGGCCGAGGATCACGAACGGGAAGGCAATGCCATCGTTGAGCCCGGCTTCACCGGAGAGCCCGAAGCGCACACTGTCGTCATCGCGGGCATCATTCACCTGCACCAACGCTGCCAGCACCGGATCGGTGGGCGCGAGGATCGAGCCGATCAACACCGATGCGCCCCATGACAGTTCGAACGCGTAATGCAGCAGCAGGCAAACGCCGCCGATGGTCAATACCATCACCGGCCCCGCCAGCCCGTACGCGACTCGCCAGGTTTTATCCTTGAGTGGCAAACGCAGCTTCAATCCGCAGACGAATAGAGAAAATAGCACCGCGACTTCCGTGAGGTGCTCCATCCAGACGGCGGCATCGTCGGTTGCCAGCTGCAAAAATCCCAGGCCCGAAGGCCCGATGGCGATGCCCAGCACCAGGCACACTGCCGAGGTGGTCACCGGCATCCAGCGCAGGTGAGCTGAGGTCAGCGCCAATGTCAGCAGAACCGCACCAAGCACGGCAACCCATACCACGAAACTCACGATGGGCTAGCGCCACAAACGGTCGAAGTGAGCCTGATCAAGGTATTCAACCGACTGTCGCGCGCACGTATTCCGGCGTCAGGACGTTGAACCAGAGCAGAATCATTTCAACCAGGATAGTCACCAGCACCAGCAAGCCCACACCCCACACGCAGGCGGAATTGAGCAAGCCTTGCTGTTTGCGTTCATGCATGAAGGTTGGCAGACCTACGAACAGCAGGAAAGTGGAATACACCCCGGCGGCGCCCAGGACGATGATGGCCAGCCAGCGGCTTGGGTACAGCCCCGCGATGCCAGCGAGGAAAAAGGGTGTCGCGGTGTAGGCTGCAAAACCGATGCACTGGTTCAGAGTAGGGCGTGAATCGAACGCTCGGGACATCCAGCGAATGAACAGACCCATCACTACAACGCCGATGATGATGGTTAGATAAAGCATGAAGCACAGCTGCAGGGCACTGCCTGTACTGAGTTTGACAATCTCGTTTTCCGCCAGACTCCATCCTACATAGGTGGTCCCTACAAACAGGCATACCGCCGGGATCAGGGCGAGCAACAGCAAGTGAGCCAGGTAATGGCGTGGGTGTGCTTCTTCTTCCTTGCGAATATCCGTCCACGCGAAGTTGGGTTGGGTGAACAGCTTGACGATTGGTGCGGACATGACGACCTCCTGATCTGGATCGGCCTGTGACAGAAGCCGCTTAACGTATTGATGTCCGGATTTCGCCTGGGGTTCATTTTTTCAGTGGTGTATCGAGCAGTGCAGCAATAGACGGAATGTTTAATCGCAGTCAGGGTCAACCACGCAGGTATGAATGGGGAAATTGCCATGACGCTCAGTGAATCGGTTGTCGAGTACTTGCGCGACAACACCCTGCTGCTGACCACTGCGGAATCCTGCACTGCCGGCAAAATCGTAACGCTGCTGGCGGAAGTGCCACACAGTGGCGATCTTATCGAGAGCGGCTATGTGGTCTATTCCCCTGAGGCGAAACAGCGGTTGCTCGGGGTTAATCCCTATACGATCGAAACGTTCAACCTGACCAGCTGTGAAGTGGCCAGGGAAATGGCGTTGGGCGCATTGCGCGACAGCACGGCCAACGTAGCGGTGGCCACCACCGGCATTCTCGGACCGGAAGATGTTGATGGCATCCCTGCGGGAACCGTGTGTTTCGCCTGGGCTTTTCAATCCGGAGGCGGGCGATGCGTGTTCAGCCGACGCGAGCGATTTTTCGGGACGCGTTGCGAGGTTCAATTGATGGCTGCAGAACATGCGTTGCGGGAGTTGGAGCATTACCATCGGCGGGCGTTGGCGGGGGAGCGGGAATAGAAGTCTTGCGCGCAGGCCAGAGGGTTCGCAGGTTTCTGATGAGCGTAAGCGACTGCTGCGCAGCCGGACGCAGCCTTCGGCAGCTGCTACAAGGCCCGTGACCGGCGCAAAACCTGTAGCAGCCGGACGCAGCCTTCGGCAGCTGCTACAAGGCCCGTGACCGACGCAAACCCTGTAGCAGCTGGCGCAGCCTGCGTCCGGCTGCGCAGCAGTCGTAAAAATCCAAAGGCGGACGAAACGGTCGCAAAAACCTATAGCATCGGCTTGCCACCGGTGATGCCATACCGCTGACCGGTGATATAACTTGCTTCATCCGACGCCAGCAACACATAAATCGGCGCGACTTCCACTGGCTGGCCCGGGCGACCCAGTGGCGTCTCGGCACCAAAGTTTTGCACTTCCTCATCCGGCATCGTCGAGACGATCAGCGGCGTCCAGATCGGGCCAGGGGCCACGCAATTCACACGGATATTCTTCGGACCCAGGATCTGCGCCAGCCCGCCGGTGAAGTTCGCAATGGCACCTTTTGTCGTGGCATACGCGAGCAGGGAAGGTTTGGGCATGTCGGAATTGACCGAGCTGGTGTTGATAATCGAGCTGCCCGGTTGCATGTGCTTCAGCGCGGCCTGACAGATCCGGAAGATCGCCGTGATGTTCACGTCGAACGTCATCACCCATTCGTCATCAGGGATGTCTTCGAAATTTTCGTGAGTCATCTGGAAAGCAGCGTTGTTGACCAGAACATCGATTCGGCCGAAGCGCTCGACGGTTTTGTCGACCAATGCCTGGCATTGCTCTTTTTTCGCCAGGTCACCCGGCAGCAACAGGCACTGGCGCCCGGCTTGTTCGACCCAACGTGCGGTTTCCTGGGCGTCTTCGTGTTCGTTGAGGTAGGCGACCACGACATCGGCGCCTTCGCGGGCAAATGCGATGGCAACCGCACGACCGATTCCGCTGTCAGCACCGGTGATCAGGGCAATCTTGCCTTCCAGCCGGCCCGAACCTTTGTAACTCTGCTCACCGCAATCCGGGTACGGGTCCATTTTTTTCTGGGAGCCAGGGACGGGTTGAGCTTGTTTCTGGAACGGTGGTTTTGGGTAGTCGATCATCGGAATTCTCCTGTTCAAGGTAAACGAGCCAAAGGGTTGACCCGCTACTTTTGCCTTGAGTTCGGTTGGATTTCCGGAAGTTGACCAACGCCCTGACGACACCAAAACTGGTAGGAGCTGGCTTGCCGGCGATGACGGCGCTACATCCAATATCATCGTTGGCTGAACGACCGCCTTCGCAAGCAAGCTTTGCTCCTACAAAGTCTGGTCATTTCACGGGGCAACCCTATCAAGCGTTACGAGCCCGCAAACTACGCTCCATCCGCGCAACACCTTCCTCCAGCAATGCCCGCGGACAGCCGAAGTTCAGGCGCACGAACTGTTGGCAGGCGTCGCCGAAATCCAGTCCTGCACTCAAACCAACCTTGGCCTGTTCAAGAAAGAATTTTTGCGGATCGGCCAGCCCCAGCGCCGAACAATCCAGCCAGGCCAGGTAGGTGCTTTGCGGCACATTGATGCTGACTCCCGGCAGACGACTGCGAACCGCGTCCACCAGATAATCGCGATTGCCCTGCAGATACGTCTTCAGCTCTGCCAGCCACGGCCCTGCTTCGCTGTAGGCGACCCGCGTGGCTTCCATGCCCAGCGGGTTGACACTGTCGACCATGCCGCAACGGGCATGATTGACCCGTTCGCGGATGGCGCGGTCCTGGATGATCATGAATGAAGTCTTCAGCCCTGCGATGTTGTAGGCCTTGCTGGCCGACATCAGCGTGATGGTGCGGCGGGCGATGTCGTCGCTCAGCGACGCGGTCGGAATGTGCACGCGACCGTCGTAGCACAGTTCGGCGTGGATCTCGTCGGAGATGATCCAGGCGTTCTGCGCCAGGCAGATGTTCGCCAGGGCTTGCAGCTCCTCCCGGGGGAAGGCCTTGCCCAGTGGATTGTGCGGGTTGCTGAGCAGCAGCGCGCCGCCGCCCTTGAGCGATTGGCGCAACGTTTCCAGTGGCGTGGCATACGTGCCGTCCGCCAGCGCGTCGAAGCTCAGCTCGATCTTGTTCAGCCCCCAATGGCCCGGCGCATGCCGCAACGGCGGGTAATTCGGCACCTGCACCACTACGTTCTGTTGTGGCTCGACCAGCGCCCGCAAAGCCATGTTGAAGCCCGACTCCACGCCCGGCAGGAAAATCAGCTCCTGCGGCTGGACGCGCCAGGCGTATTTGTTCCACAGATCGGCGACGATGGCTTCGCGCAATCCCTCCTGCGCCACGCTGTAGCCGAGCAACGGATGCTCCAGACGTCTTTGCAGGGCCTGGACGATCACCGGCGGCGCGGCGAAATCCATGTCGGCGACCCACATCGGCAAGACATCGGCCGGGTAACGGCTCCACTTGGTGCTGCCGGTGTGGTGGCGGTCGAACACCTGATCAAAATCGAAAGTCATGCGCAGTCTCGTAGCAACAGGAGGTAGAAAGGGACGCCATGATAATCCCCCGCACCAGTGGGAGCGAGCCTGCTCGCGAAGGCTGGGTTCAACGCCTGCGCAATGCCTTGCGTCTTCCCGCAAACGTCTATGCTGGGCTAACCAATCCCGCCATTGCCGCGATAGGCACGGAGTCGTCCATGGAGCCCACGTCCCTTTCCGAAAAGGCATTCACGCGCAACCTGCTCGACGTGCTGATTCGCGCCGGGCTTATCGCCGTGCTCGTGTTGTTTTGCTTCGAGATCTTCCGCCCGTTCCGCGACCTGATGCTGTGGTCGCTGATCCTGGCGATCACCCTGTATCCGCTGCAAGAGCGGCTCAGAGGGCCGTTGGGGCGAAAAGAAGGGCGCATAGCGACGCTTATCGTGCTGGTTGCGGTGCTCATTCTGATGGTGCCGGTCTATCTGTTGGGCACTTCGATCGCCGACTCGGTCGACAGATCGATACAGGTGGTCAGGACCGAAGGCTTCGCCATTCCACCGCCTTCCGCGTCGCTCGCCGAATGGCCGTTGGTGGGCAAGCCGCTGTCGGCGATCTGGCTACAGGCGTCGACTGACCTGCCTGGGCTGACCGAGAAATACATCCCGCAGATCAAAGGCGTGAGTCTGGGCCTGCTAGGCAAACTGGCCGGCGTCGGCATGGGTTTTCTGACGTTTATCTTCGCCCTGATCATCGCTGGCATATTCATGGCCTATGGCGAAAGCGGCGCCCGCAGCGCGGTGCAAATCTCATCGCGTTTCAGCGGCCCGGTCCGAGGCCCGAAAATCGCCGGGCTGTGCACGGCGACCATTCGTGCGGTGGCGTTGGGGGTGGTCGGCATCGCGTTTATTCAAATGCTGCTGGTGGGCCTGGGCTTCGTGTTCAAAGGTGTACCCGGTGCCGGTCTGCTCGCGCTAGCTGTGTTGCTGCTGGGGATCATGCAACTGCCAGCTACCTTGATCACGTTGCCGGTGATCGCCTATGTGTTCGCCACAGAAGGCGCGAGCACCGCGACCATCATCTTCGCCATTTATGTATTCGTCGCCGGCCTGGTCGATAATGTACTCAAACCGCTGCTGCTCGGGCGTGGCGTAGACGTACCGATGCCGGTGATCCTGATCGGCGCACTCGGCGGCATGGTCACCGGCGGCATCATCGGTTTGTTCATTGGCCCGGTCGTGCTGGCGGTTGGTTATCAGCTGTTCTGGCAATGGGTGGATGACACCCCTGATGTGGCGACGGGGCCCTGATCAAGCCTCTTCAGGGCAAACGCGGCCTAGTTGCCGCGCTTCCACACTTTGACGTAGTCGATGCGGAACGTGGAGGGCAGGTCGGCGTCGTCGACCACACCGAACCATTGCCACATCGCCTCGCTGTCGAACACGATCTGCATCGGGAAGAAGAAGTTGGTGTTTTTCGCTTCACGGACCAGCACGCCATCGACGTACCAGCGCAGCTTGTCCTGTTGCCAGTCGAAACCATAGACGTGAAAAGTGCTCGCCAGCCGCCACGGCGCGACCCAGGTGCTGCCGTCGCTGAGGTGCTCATCGCTTTGCGGCGTGGCCCAGACGTGGGCGTTCATGTTGTATTTCTTGTCGAAAGCGCCGTCCTTGGTCTTGCCGCCGATTTCGAAGATGTCGATCTCGGTGGCATTGTCGGGCAGGCCGGTCCACGCCAGCCAGAACGCACTGGAACCGGCCGAATCCATGGGTTTTGCCCGCGCTTCGTAATAGCCGTACAGCCCGCGTTCAATGGTGCGGACCATGGCCGAGCTGTAATCCTTGTAGCCCAGTTTCACGTACTTCTCAGGCAGGGTTTCCTTGCGGAAATAGATGTTCAGGTTGCCATTGTTGACGACCGCATTGGTCGGCAGAAACAACGCCGGCTTACGCCCCAGCGAGTCGGTGCCGGTGGCGTTGTTGACATGCCAGCGCGCCGCGTCGAGCGTTGTTCCGTTGAAGTCATCGGAGAGCCGCGTATCCAGCACCCACTGGCCCGCGTTGGCCTGATCGGACAAGGGCACATCAGGGTTGGTATGTTGCGGCACTTCGCCGAGAGGACCGACACGGGTCCACGCTGTGGATTGCGAGGGCACGGCCACTGACCATTTTTGCGCCAGATAATCGAATACGGTTTGCCGCTCGGCCTGCGAGCTCAGCGCGCGGTCGTAGACCAGCACTTCGGCGACGTCACCCCGGAGGATTTCCGAGGTGCCCACTACGTTACGCGCCACGGCAAACGGGCCGATCGGCACATCGGTGATTTCGAGAAAGGCCAGCCTCGGCTCGTAGGCCGTGGTCTGTTGCACACTGATGCCGAAGTTCGGCAGCACGTTGTCGTTGTCGGCAATTTGCGGGCGCGAGCTGAACAAGCGCTGCCAGGCTTTGCCGCCGGCCTGCTCGGTCATGCGCCGTGACACCACGAACACCGTGGCCGGGCCTTTGCTGGTGCGAATCGCCGGGCCGGAAAACGCCGCAGTACCGCTGAAACGCACCACCGGACGGCCATTCATGGCGCTGTCCACCCGCAATGGCAGCGCCGTGGCCGCGACAGGGTCGACGGTCACGGCGGTGGCTTTGGCGGATTTGTCTTGCCAGCGGGTCACGCGGTTTTCTGCATCGACGGTAAGGGTCGAGGCATCAGCAGCGTCGAGCCACAGCACCAGCCCGTTGAGTGGCGGGCTGGAGACATTGGCAAACGCATTCAACGCTGCCGACATCAGCAGCGCACCCAGCAATATTTCCCTGACCATGTGCATCTCCTTCCATCTGAGCCAAAGGCTTACTTGTGGGCAAATTTCAGTGCCGGTTGCGAGCGATAACCGAGCGGGTTGTGTGACTGCCAGCGCCAGCTGTCGACGATCATCCGTTCCAGGTCACGTTCGGCAGCCCAGCCCAGTTCTCGTCCCGCCTTGCTTGCATCGGCCCAGCACTGGGCAATGTCGCCGGCGCGACGCGGGGCGAACTGGAACGGAATGCTAATCCCGGTGACGGCCTCGAAATTGCGGATCATCTGCAGCACGCTGTAGCCAACCCCGGTGCCGAGGTTCCAGACATTCACGCCGCTGCTGTCGCGCAAGGCGTGCAGGGCTTTGAGATGTCCGTCGGCAAGGTCGACGACGTGGATGTAATCGCGCACGCAGGTGCCATCGATCGTCGGGTAATCGCTGCCGTAGACGGTCAGTTCAGGAATGCGGCCGATGGCGACCTGGGTCAGGCACGGCAGCAGGTTGCTCGGCTTGCCTGTAGGGTCTTCGCCGATCATGCCGCTTTCGTGGGCGCCGATCGGGTTGAAATAACGCAGCAACGCGATGCTCCAGCGCGGATCGGAGAGCGTCAGGTCGGTGAGCATTTCCTCGATCATCAATTTGGTGCGGCCGTACGGGTTGGTCGGTTTGCCGGTGCCCAGGTCTTCCAGAATCGGCGTTCGCGCGGGGTCGCCGTAAACCGTCGCCGATGAGCTGAACACCAGATTGAACACCTTCGCACGCGCCATCGACCGACATAGGTTGAGCGTGCCGGCAACGTTGTTGGCGTAATAGTCGAGCGGATTGCTGACGCTTTGCTCGACCGATTTGAGGCTGGCGAAATGCACCACCGCATCAATGTCGAAGTGACTGAAGATGTCATCCAGCAGCTTCTGGTTGCGCACGTCACCTTCGATGAACTCGACCCGGGTGCGGGTCAGTTGCTCGAGACGGGTGATCGACTCGCGACAGCTGTTGCTCAGGTTATCGAGCAACAGCACTTGCTGGCCAGCGTTGATGAGGGTCAGCGCGGTGTGGGAACCGATAAAGCCGGCCCCGCCTGTGATCAGCGTGGTTTTTCTGAGCATGATGTGTGATTCCTGTGCGAGAACCGTTTCAGCGGGAGGTGAAAACCGACTTGAATTCTTGCGGCCAGCGCGGGTGCAGCAGGCTGTAGGCGAGGGCATATGTCAGGGCGCCGATGGCGATGTTGGCGATCAGGTGCACGTAGCCGGTCAGGCTCACTTGTGTGGAAAAGGTCACCACGCTGGCGGCCATCACCAGTGAGGCGATGACGCTGCGGTAGTTGCACTCGACAAATGCGCGCCAGCCGTACCCGATGGCGGTGTTCAGGCCGCGAATCTGCAGGGGCGTGATGATCAGCATGCGGATTAACAGGGCCAGCGCTGCGGCCATGCCGCCGTAGACCGGGCCGAGGCTGTAAACCAGCGCCAGGGCGAGCAGGGTGGTGCCGACTTCAGCTTTGAGGGTGAGGCGGCTGCGATTGACCGCGACCAGCGCAGTGGTCGCATACATGGCCAGGTTGCCGAGTGCGGCGGTGCCGGCCAGCACTTGCAGCAAAGGAATGGCGTCGGCCCACTTGGCGCCAAAGATCAGCAGGATGATGTCGTCGGCGGTCAATGCGATGCCGATGAACAGCGGCGTCAGCAGAAAACCGCTAAGCGCGGTCGAGTTGCTGATGATGCCGATCAGCCGCGAAGAATCCGCGCTGCGTCGGGCGAATGCCGGCAAGGCGTAACTCATCAAGCCGTTGTAGATCGCCGTGCGCGGCAGATCGATGATGCGCATCGCCAGGTTGAACATGCCGACGGCGCTCGCTCCGGCAGTCATCCCGAGCACCACGTTGACGCCGCGTTGCAAGGTTTGCGAACTGAGTACATTGATCGCGACCGGCGTGCCCGACCTGAGGGTTTCGCGCAGGAACCGGGTGTCGATATGGAACGCGATCCGCTTGGGCTCGCCACGCATCAGCACGATGACCGAAACGAACTCCATGATCAGCGCCTGCGCGATCACCGCCCAGGCGCCAAAGCCCCACAACGCCACCGCAATGCCGCCGACACCGCCCAGCACCTTGCCCAGCAGCGTACGGGTGGCGAGCATTTTGAAGTTGCCGCTGCGGCGCATTTGCACCACGTACACCCGAGCCATCATGGTGAAAAGGATCTTCACCGATGCAACGGCCGTCATCCATGCCAGCGCCAGCGAAGGTGCAAACTGCAGCGCCAGGCCGCTGATAAGCAGAATCGACACCAGACTGATCAACACGGAAAACCAGAACGCGGTCGAGATATGCCGGTCGTCCAGCTTTTCCTGGCGCACCAGCGGATCTTCGAGCACGGAGGAGTAGATGATGCCGACCACTTCGACAATGGCGATGATCACGGTGCCAATCCCCAGTTCCGCAGGCGACAGCAGGCGGGCATACACGACGAACGTGATCATCGAGAGGAAAATCAGGCCGAATTTCTCGGTGAAGATCCAGATCAATGTAACCAGACGATGATTGGCCATGGAAGGAACCTGGGTATTCGAACAAAAAAGAAGGAAAGCAACGAACCGAAGGAACCAGCACCCGTAACACCCGTAACACCCGTAGCACCCGTAGCACCCGTAGCAGCTGCCGAGCCTGCGAGGCTGCGTCCGGCTGCGCAGCAGTCGTAAACCCAGACGATGCGGCGCATCAGGGAAACCGCGTTTACCGGATTTGCGAGTGCTGCGCACTCGGACGCAGGCTGCGCCAGCTGCTACAGAATTACGGGGTCGGGGGCGCGTGGTCAGAGTTCGCGTTGTTACGGCCGCATAGTCGGTTTTCGCGTTATCACGGACGCGTGGTCAGGTTTCGCGTTATCACGGACGCGTGGTCAGGGTTCGCGTTATGAGGAACGCGTGGTCAAGGGTTCGCGTCGTCAGCACCCGTAGCAGCTGCCGAGCCTGCGAGGCTGCGTCCGGCTGCGCAGCAGTCGTAAAACCAGACTATGCAGCGCATCAGGGAAACCGCGTTTACCGGATTTGCGAGTGCTGCGCACTCGGACGCAGGCTGCGCCAGCTGCTACAGAATTACGGTGTCGGGGGCGCGTGGTCAGGGTTCGCGTTATCACGGACGCGTGGTCAGGTTTCGCGTTGTCACGGGCGCGTGGTCGGTTTCGCGTCGTCAGCACTCGTAGCAGCTGCCGAGCCTGCGAGGCTGCGTCCGGCTGCGCAGCAGTCGTAAAACCAGACTATGCAGCGCATCAGGGAAACCGCGTTTACCGGACTTGCGAGTGCTGCGCACTCGGACGCAGGCTGCGCCAGCTGCTACAGAATCGCGTTATCACGGCCGCGTAGTCGGTTTTCGCGTTATCAGGGGGCGCGTGGTCAGGTTTCGCGTTATCAGGGGCGCTTGGTCAGGTTTCGCGTTGTCACGGGCGTAGTCGGTTTCCCGTCGTCAGCACTCGTAGCAGCTGCCGAGCCTGCGAGGCTGCGTCCGGCTGCGCAGCAGTCGTAAAACCAGACTATGCGGCACATCAGGGAAACCGCGTTTACCGGATTTGCGAGTGCTGCGCACTCGGACGCAGGCTTCGCCAGCTGCTACAGAATTACAGTGTCGAGGGCGCATAGTCGGGTTTCGCATTTTCACGGGCGCGTGGTCAGGGTTCGTGTCGGACGCGGCCAGGTCAGGGGGCTTTGCGCAGTGTTTTCATCCGCGCATACAGGTAGCGCAGGGTCGGTTTGCCGTTGAAGAAAATCAGCGTCTGCCAGGAGTGCTTGAGCATCTTCTGAAAAACCTTGATTACCTGTGCGTGTTCGCCGCGTCGGGAGAACGTGCCGAGGAAATCGGCATGGTTGGCCAGCACAAAATCAATGCGCTGCTGGCGTGTCAGCCGGGTGCCGTAAAGCTCCAGGTACAACTCAATGAACTTGAGTTTGTGCGGGTAGTATTTTTGCGGCTGCGCGGTGATGTTGCTGGCGTTGACGCCACGGCGGATCAACACTTGCGGCACGGTGTGAACTTCCCAGTGCTCGGCGATGCGCGTCCATAGCAAGCGGTCTTCGGCGTAACGCAGCTTTTGATCAAAGCCGCCCAATGCAACAATCGCCTCACGCCTGACGACCACCCCGGAGGTGCCGTTGATGACGTTCTCTCGCATGAAATCGGCGAAGTGATTGCCGCTTTTACAGCGTTCTTCACGTTGCTCCTTGCCGTCACTGAACACGCTCAGTTGATAGCAATCGATCAAACCGACCCGATGCCCCGTGCGCGTCAGCTCAGCGTACAGCGCCAACTGCTTTTCGAGCTTTTCCGGGTGCCACTGATCGTCGGCATCCAGAAATGCAATAAAGGTCTCCTTAGCCTTGAAAATGCCTTTGTTGCGCGCACTCGCGGGCCCCTCGTTGGCCTGTTGCAGCAGCGTCACGGGAAACGGCGCCACAAAATCCCTGACCATCTGCGGCCCTTCGTCGCTGGAGCCGTCGTCGACGATGATCACGTTATCCGGCAAGCGGGTTTGCTGGCTCAGCGATGCCAGTGTCTGCTCGATGCTGGCGGCGGCGTTGTACAACGGAATGATCACGCACACTGTTCCGGGTGATGGGGACGCGTCGTTCAGCATGGGCTTTTCTCCTTGGACCGGGTCCCGGAGGACAGGCTCTGTTGACGGACCGCCTGGGCCGGCGCATACGCGTAAGGTGCCGGCGCGGGGCGTCTGGCGTGGTGGTGGCGGAAGGTCAGCGCCAGCGTGCAGAACACCAGGAACTCCGCAGAACGGTAGTTCGGGATCACGTACGCCACGTAATTGGTGACGATGAACAGCGCGATAATCACCAGTGCACTGGCGCGAAACTGTGCCGATCGGTCAGCCGTCACCGCGCGGTACTGCTTGATCAGGGCCTCGGCGAACAGCAGGACCAACGCCGCCAGTTGCAGCGCGCCACCATTGAGCAAGGTTTCCATATAACCGCTGTGCGCATTACCGATGTAGCCCCAGCGCTTGATGAACTCGTCAGCATCGGGGCTCGACCAGAACGCGCCATAACCGTAACCGTTGAGAAACTTGCTATCGATCAGTGGCGTCAGCAGTTCCCAGATGAGCGTGCGGTCGGTCAGCGACGGATCGCGTCCCATCATCTCCAGCAGCAGCGTGTAATTGCCGTACATGAAAGCGCAAATCAGCAGATAGACAATGGTCGCGGCGAAGAACGCCAGCATCGATCGATTGACTCGTAGGCGGATCATTGTCAGGAAGTACCAATAGCTGGCCGCTCCTGTGACGATCAGCGCAATGCCGGTGGCCGACTGCGCAAGCAGAATCGCGACCAGCGAAAAGCTTGCATACAAAATCGCCATCAGATTGCGTTGGCGGATCATCGGCAGCAGTAACAGGATCGCAATCGCGTTGATCCGCGCGCCAGCGTTCTTCTCGGTGAAAATCCCTTTGAACGCGCCATCGCGAATACCGCCCGAAATGAAAGCGATGTCCGGCCTGATCACGGCGAAGATCAGCCCGATCAACGCTGCGGCGCCAATGACCGAACCGATCATGAATGCAATTTTCTCAATGCTGTAGTTGTAGGCAACGAACCCGGCAAAGAACACGACGCTGAGCATCGCGATAAAACGCTTCAAGCTCAGCATCGGGTCACTGGACCAACTGATCGAGGCGGCCACGCATGCAAGGAACAGCAACAGAAAGAAGTTGTTGCGGTAGAAGCTTTTGCTCAGGAACACCTTGTTGCGGATGAAGAAAAACAGCGGGACCAGCAAGGTGACCAGTCCGCCGATCTGATTGACCACGTTGCCCTCCATGTCCCTCTGCGCATCGTCCAAGGCAGCGCCTTGCCCGAGGAAAAAAGCAATCACCTGGATGTAGAACAACACGCCGAACAACGTAAACCCGTCGCGCAGCGTGGAGTACCTGACTTCCAGCTTTCTCATGAGCGTTCGCCCCCCAGCAGCGCTGCCAGGTAGGTGTGTACGGCGCGACCGCTGACAAACCGGTTGGCGGCGGCGAGGCGCGTCTTGCGATGCTCTTCGCGAGTGGCGCTTAACTCACCGGCGATTGCGTGCGCCAGCGCCGCGGGATCGTCGACGTCCACCAACGGTGCGACGGCGCCATTGTCGAGAATGTCTTGCGGACCGTGCGGGCAGCGCGTCGAGACTACCGGCGTACCAGTCGCCAATGCCTCGACCAGTGCATTCGGGCTGCCTTCAAAACGTGACGACAATACAAAGCAATCGGCCGCCGCGACTTCGGCCATGGGCTGGCGCGTGTAGCCCGGCAGATCAACGCGGTTGGCCACCCCCAGTGCAGCCGCTTGTGCCTGCAACTGCGCCCGAAGGTTGCCTTCGCCGAAAATAATCAGACGCGTGCCTGAATCCGGCAGACGAGCAAAGGCTGCAATCAACGTATCGAAGCCTTTCTGGGGAGCCAGACGACCTACCGCAACCACCACCGCTGTGGTTTTATCCAGCAGCCAGGGGTGGCTGGGCAGGCCGGGTGGATTCTCGAGGAAATCATTATCGAGCACCGGATTATCGGCAATCGTCACATCGCGTTTGCGCGCAATTGTTGTATCGACCAGGTCCTGCGCGACGCCGCGTGATACGCAGATGACCGGGTTGGGAATCAGCCGGTAGAGCAACGGCGCCAGCCAGTACGCCGCGCGCACCGCGACCGCCGGGTTGACGTGTTTGTCGTGGGAAAATGCATTGCGTTCGCTGACGTGCAGGCGCTGCAGCGTCCCGGAAAGCAACGAGGCAGCAATGGCCACCACATTGACGTGGGTCAGGGCGGCCAGATGCGCATCGAAACGGTTGTGCCGTAAAAAGCGCGCCAGCGCCGGGACTGCACTGGCGCTACGCGGGCTGTTCAGTTCAACCTGTTTGACCCGTGGATCGACCAAGGCGACGTTAAGTCCGCCACCGGTGAGCAGCAACAGCGTGACGTCATTGCCAGCGTCGACAAACGCTCCGGCCAGCCGTGCCATCATTTTTTCGGCGCCGCCAGCGCTGAGGTCGTGGAGAATGATCAGCAGCTTTTTCATGATTGGTTCCATACCTGGTAATAAGCCTGCGCAGCGTGATGGCTGGTGTAGGGTCGTACGGCGTCGGCCAGCGATTGTCCGCCTGGCGTGAGCGCGGCAGACATCGCCAGGCTTTGCAGCAAGCCTTCGGCGAGCGCCGGCACATCGTTGACCTTGACCAATTGCCCGAAGCGGCCGTGATCGAGTATTTCTCTTGGGCCGGTTTCACAGTCGCAGGCCAGCACCGGCGTGCCCAAAGCCAGTGCTTCAATCAGCACCGTCGGCATGCCTTCATGGAAGGAGCTGAGCACCAGCAGCCGGGCTCGTCGGATCAGCGGATAGGGGTTGCGCAAAAAACCAGTGAAATGCACCCGGTTTGCAACGCCCAGACGTTGCGCTTGCGCGGTCAACGCGCCGCGCTGGGGGCCGTCACCGGCGATTACCAGATCCGGCAGCGTTTCGCGCCGTAATGCCAGCGCATAAGCGTCGAGCAATAAGTGAAAACCCTTGAGTTCCACCAGCCGACCGACCCCTAGCCAGAATTCGCTGGGCAAGTTGGCGGGCACGGGCGTCTGCGCGGCATTGAGCAGGTGCTCGGTGACCACTGCGTTCGGGCAATAGCTGATGCGTCGGCGGCCCCAAGGGATCCAGTCGGCGAGGGCGCTGCGCAGACCTTGAGAAACCGTCACGACCTTGCCGCTGCTGCAAAGGTAGAGGGCGTAGAGCAGCCGCAGGCTGGTGACGCCGGTTCTCTGCTCGGCACAATCAAGTGCAGTGTGGCGGGTGTAGATGACCTTGCATGAACGGCCCATGGTGGCGAAAAAGGTGCACAGATTGGCCTGTTCCTTGGCGCTGATCAGGTGAGTGACTTTTTCGCGCCGAATAATCCGGCGCAACAAAACAATTGATTTGAGCATGCCGATCACACCGCTGCCGGCGCCATTGAGGGCTGCTGCGCCCATGGCGTCCGGGGTATCGCCGTTGATCACGAAAAAACTGACGCGCTGGCCATCCTTGAGAAATTGCTCGGCCAGACGTTGCTGTACCCGTTCAACACCGCCATCGGGCTCGAAATCTTTCAGAATAAACAGAATATGCATGGTCAATGGCCCGCTGCTCAGGGTGCGCTGATGTTGATCGACAGCTTGCGTCGCACAATCATCGCCAACAGGTGGCAAAAGTTGCTCGGGTAGTCGATCAGGTAGCGCTTGATCGTGTGCGGCTCGCGGTACATGCGATAGAACGCGCGCAAGTGCAGGCGATCGATCAGCGCCGGGTAATACTGCTGCGTGGCCATGGCTTCTTGCCGAATGAAACCGCCGCAGGTGAACGCTACACCGCTGAAGCCCGCGTGCAGGGCATTCTGGACAAATCGTTCCTGCAACCCGGCGCCCAGACCGACGATCAGGATGTGCGTATCGCTGCGGCAGATGTCGGTGTGAATCGCTTCGACCGAGTGCGCATCGAAGTAGCCATTGTGATGCCCGGCAATTTGCAACGCGGGATAACGCAGCAGAATCTTTTCGATGAACAGCTCCAGCTCCGCCTGCCGCGCCCCGACGAAATAAACCCGTTTGCCTTGCGCCTCGGCGCGGCTGAAGACCGGGTCGGCGATGGAGGTGAAGTCAAAGCTGACCCGGCCTACCTCACGTCCGGTCAGGCGCGACATGAAGGTCGACATCAGCATGCCGTCGCAAAAATAGGCGACAGCGTGAGAGGGGTGTTTGAGGAAGCTGCCGATGGAGGCAAAGTTGACGAAGGAGAACGCTTTGTTCGCCTCCAGTAACGCTGGCGAATATTGCTCGATCACATTCAACTTGATCATTGCATGCCTCCATCAACGACATCCGGCCAGGTTTGCCGGCCGACGGAAACATAGGTGAAACCGCGTTTGCCCAGGCGTTGCGGATCGAACAGATTGCGCCCGTCAAAGATCAGCGGCTGCTTGAGGTGGCGGGCGAGCAGGTCAAAGTCCGGCGCACGGAACGCCTGCCACTCGGTGACGATGATCAGCGCATCGGCATTCTTCAGCGCGGCTTCCTTGGTGCCCGTGAGCATCAGGTCGTCGCGTTCGCCATACAGGCGCTGGGCTTCTTCCATCGCCTTGGGGTCGAAGGCCTGCACGCGTGCCCCGGCCCTCCACAGCCCTTCCATCAACACCCGGCTCGGGGCTTCGCGCATGTCGTCGGTGTTGGGCTTGAAGCTCAAACCCCACAGCGCGAACGTCTTGCCCTGCAGCGCACCACCGAAGTGCTCGAAAATCTTGCTGAACAGCGTGGTCTTCTGTTCGTTGTTGCGCGCTTCGACTGCCTTCAAAACGCGGGCATCGATGTCCACCGCTGTCGCCGCGTGGATCAACGCTTTCACGTCCTTGGGGAAGCACGAACCGCCGTAGCCAACGCCGGGATAGATGAACTGGTAGCCAATGCGCGGATCGGAGCCGATACCGTGGCGGACCATTTCGATATCGGCGCCGAGCTTCTCCGAGAGCGTGGCCATTTCGTTCATGAAACTGATCTTGGTGGCGAGCATGCAATTGGCCGCGTACTTGGTCAGCTCGGCACTGCGAATATCCATGACGATAATCTTCTCGCGGTTGCGATTGAACGGCTCGTACAGCTCGCGCATGACCTCCTCAGCGTGTGCGCTGTCGGTGCCGATGATGATCCGGTCGGGGCGCATGCAGTCGTCGACGGCGCAGCCTTCCTTGAGAAATTCCGGGTTGGAGATCACGTCGAAGGTCAGATCGCTGCGTCCCTGTTCGGCCAGTACCTGGGCAATGCGCGCGCGCACCACGTCACCCGTACCGACCGGCACTGTGGATTTGTCGACGATGACTTGATAGCGGTCCATGTGCAGCGCGATGGTTTGCGCCACGTCGAGCACGTATTGCAAATCTGCCGAGCCGTCCTCGTCGGGCGGTGTGCCGACCGCGATCAGTTGCACATCACCGTGGCGCACGGCAGCTGCCAGGTCGGTGCCGAATTGCAGGCGGCCGCTCTGGTAGTTCTCGCGCACCAGGCTTTTCAAGCCGGGTTCATAGATGGGCAACGTGCCTTCGATCAGCGCCTGGACCTTCGCGGCGTCGACATCCACGCACATCACCGAATGACCGACTTCCGCCAGCGCGGCGCCCTGTACAAGTCCAACATAACCGATGCCGAATACGCTCACATTCATGGTGAAACCTCAGGCCGGGGGCGTCAGTAGATGTTTTTGGAAAATAGGGTGAACGGCGTTTTCACGAGGATTTTGATGTCCAGCCACAGCGACCACTGGTTGATGTAATTGAGGTCCTGGGCGACGCGCTGCTGCATCTTTTCCAGCGTCTCGGTTTCACCGCGGTGGCCGGTGATCTGCGCGAGGCCGGTGATGCCCGGCTTGAGGCGATGCCGGGCCATATAGGCGCGGACCTTGCCGGTGTAATAGATGTTATGGGTGACTGCGTGGGGACGAGGCCCGACCAGGGCCATGGCACCAAACAGCACGTTGAACAACTGCGGGAGTTCATCGATCGAGCTGCGGCGCAGGAAGCGCCCGAGCGGGGTAACGCGATCGTCGTCGCGGGTGGCCTGACGCACTTCGTCATCCTTGTGCACGCGCATCGAGCGAAATTTCCACACCCGGATCACTTCCCCGTCACAGCCATGCCGGTTCTGTTTGTAGAGCACCGGCCCAGGGGAGGTGAGCTTGATCGCCACGGCCACGGCCAGCAGCAGCGGGCTGAGCAGGGCAATCGCCACCGCCGCCAGGGTACGTTCGAACAGGTCTTTGCAGAACAGGCTGCCCGGGTGCGAGCTGATCAGGCTTTCATTGAGATAGAACGCCGGCATCCGTTCGATTTCCGAGATCGATTGGTTGAGCAGCACCAGGCTGCTGAAATCGGGGATCCAGACCACGTCGACGTTCATGTCCAGCAAGTCGATGTAGAGCGCCTCGATGATCGCGGCCTTGTCCATCGGCAGCACCAGATAGACGCGGCGGATTTCCATGCGATCGATGATCTCGCGGATGTCATCGACCGAGCCGAGCAGCGGCAGAATGCTCGGCGCCGGGCCGGCATGGTCGGCGGTGGCGACAAATCCGAGCACCCGCGCACGGTTCGGCCGCGATAGCTTGCGCGCCAGTTCATGGGCGGTCGGGCAAGTACCGAGGATCACCGAGCGACGTTCGTTGCAGCGTTTGCTCGAATGCAGGCGGGTCAGGCAATGCAGGGGGATGAAACTGGCGGCTTGCAGCAGATAGCCGGCGATGGCCCAGACGATGATTACCTGGCGCGAGAAAATCGCGCTGGTCTGGGTGATGAACGCGATGCTGATCAGCACTCCCAGCAGGATCAGCCATCCGGCCAGCAAACGCGCCAGTCCGACCAGCAAACCATGGCGCTTGTGGTAGACCTGCATGGCGCCATAGATCGGCACCGAACCGAGCACCGTGAGAATCATCAGCACGCGGTAGGGACTGGTCAGATCGCCAACGCGCCAGTAGACGAGCACCATCAACAGCACGTTGACCAGGGTCAGCGCGCACAGCCATTGGCCCCAGAACGTCAGGCCTTTGCGATGGGCAACTTGAGCGGTGTATTGCGGAGTCATCGGCTCAACCTCTGGACATGGGGCGTGCACCGGCGCCGAACCCTGGATCGGAGCGGCGCGTGGTGTGCACGCGGGTATGTGACTCGATTGAGAGAACAGCAGGGTTCAGGCGCGGTACGCACAGGCAGTGCGTGCAAGCAGAGCCACTGTGCAAGCGAGTTCGCTTGCGATGGCTGTCTAGGGTTCTACATCTGTGCTGACGGGGGCGACCTCAGCGCGAGCAAACTCGCTCCCACAAAGAGCGCTATTACCTGGAGGCGTAGTCGTAATCGTAGAAAGTGTCCGAATGGCTATAGCCGTACTTGCGCGCCTTGCGCAGGTCGACCTGATTGAGCACGATCCCGAACACTGGAGCGTGGCTCTGCTGCAACGTGGCGAGTCCTTTCTGTACTTGGCTGACCGGGGTGCTTTCGGCCTTGACCACGTAGATCACCGCATCCGAATGCTTGGCCAGCAGCAGTGCGTCGCTGACCATTTCGGCCGGCGGCGAGTCGATAATGATATGGCGGTAGCGGCTTTTCAGCGCGTCGAGCATGCGCGCCACACGTGGCGAGCTGAGCAGGTCCTGCGGCGGCGGCTGACGTGAGCCATGCCGGTGTTCACCTGGCCCTGGCAAACGTGGCGAGCTGAACATGTCAAGTGAGGAGGGCGAGACATTGCCCGCCGGCAACATATCCAGGTTACCCACCGTGCGGATGCAGTCTTCCAGGCGTGCGGTGCCGGCAATCACGTTGGCCAGCCCAGGGGCATCGGCGGGGAAATCGAAGTTCGACGACAAGGTCGGCTGGCGCAGGTCGGCGTCGATCAACAGCACCCGCTCCAGGGGCGTCAGCGAGCAGGCGAGGTTGTTGGCGATGGTGCTTTTGCCTTCGCCAGAGACGGTCGAGGTGACCAGTACCACCTGCGCCGGCCGCTCATTGCTCTGCAGCATCAGCCAGGTGCGCAGGTTGCGGATGGTCTCGGAAAAACGCGGGTGATCGTTGTCGTCAAACAGGCGTGCCAGTTGCCGGCGGCTTTTCTTCATGACCAACGGCACAACGCTGAGCAGCGGAGTATTGAGCGTGCTTTCGATGCTGTCGTCAGTCTTGAAGGTGTTGCTCAAGGTATCGAACAGGAACGCCATGATCACCCCGATCAACGCGGCAACCACCGCGACGATCGCCACGATCAGCGCTTTGCGCGGCTTGCTCGCTTCCAGCGGGGCAATGGCCGGGTCGACGATGCGCACCTTGGTGGAATCCATATCCGAAGTGGCGGCGGTTTCCTTCAAGCGAGTGATGAAGGTTTCGTACAAGGCACGGCTGCTGTCGACTTCACGCTGGAATTCACGCAGCTGAAACTCTTTGCGCGAGATGTCCTGAATCTGCGCCTTGTTGGTATTGAACGAACCTTGCAAGGCCTGTTCGCTGGCCACCGCCAGCTGATACTGGCGCTCGATACCGGCGATCACTTGCTGCACTTGCAGGCGCAAACTGGTGGTGGCGGCGCGCAATTCCGACTGCGCCGACGCCAATGCCGGGTGTTTCGGCCCGTAACGACCCGATAGCTCCTCGACCTTGGCCTGCGCCTTGGCCAGTTCGCCCTGAAACTGCTGCACCAGTGGATTGGTCAGCACCGCCGGCACACTCGACAACCGGCTGAGATCGCCATTGCTCAGGGACTTGGCCTGACGATATTGACTCTCGGCTTCAGCCCGATTGCGCCGCGCATCGATCATGCGATTGCCGGTCATCTCCAACTCGTTGGCACTGATCGTGGCCACGCCGCCGACATCGACCAGGCCTTGCTCTTCGCGGTAGCCCTGCAGTTTGTTCTCGGCGCGACGCAGATTGTCGCGCAGTTCGACCAGGCGGGTATTCATCCAGCTGGTGGTGGTTTGCGAGGACTTCACACTGGTGTCGAGCTGGCTGTCGATAAAGCCCTGAGCCAGCGCGTTGGCTACGTCGGCGGCCAGTTTCGGGTCAGGCAGTTCCACTTCGATTTCCAGTAGCTGACTCTTGCCGACAAATTTGATGCTGGTGTGCAGCATCAGGTTCTGCGTGACCTGATTGAAGATGTCCTGTTCCGTCGGCGTGGCTTGCACTGGAGTCAGAAAGGCCAGCCCCGGCAGCCATTGGCCGCTGTTCAGTTCGGCCAGCCATTTGCGCGGGGTGAACCAGGGCTTGGGTTGTTGCCTTGGATCGGTGATCGGGTTGGTTGTGAGGTTGAGCTTTCTCACCGCCCGTTCAGCCAGTTCCCGCGATTGCAGCAGCGCTTGCTGGGTCTGCAGGTAATCGGAGGAATTGCTCGACGAGTCCTTGACCTGCTGAAACGACATCAGCGGCGGGTTTTTTTCGTTGATCAACAGGGTCGCGCTGCCCACGTACTGAGGAGTGATCATCGACACCGCCGCAATCGCCAGTGCCACGCTGAGCAGCACCAGCCAGCCGATGTTCCACTTGGCGCGCCAGATCACCCGCCACAGCTTCATCAGGT
Source organism: Pseudomonas fluorescens (assembly GCF_902497625.1). Lineage (GTDB taxonomy): Bacteria > Pseudomonadota > Gammaproteobacteria > Pseudomonadales > Pseudomonadaceae > Aquipseudomonas > Aquipseudomonas fluorescens_BQ. The sequence continues at coordinate 33,342 of NZ_CABVGX010000033.1, forward strand.
CTATGGTGTCCTTCTCTTCGCTGTGCGGCTGATACAGATGCGCTTGAAGAGGGCGTTCTATGTAGGTGCTAGGGCTGTTGTCCATGATTAGAAAAACCCTTGTGCAATGGAAATGGTGTCGCCGGGAGCAATGACAGTGTTGCGGGTCACCGCATCGGTAAGGGTTGGACCGCCGTCACCGCGCACGATGGTGACGCGCTTGATCGAGGCCCGCTCCGTCAGCCCGCCGCCCAGGGCGATGGCTTTTTCCAGCGTCAGCCCGGGCACGAACGGATAGCTGCCGGGTTTCTGCACCTCGCCGTTGATGTAGAACGAGCGGTATTCGACCTGACTGAGGCTGACCTTGGGGTCGACCAGATAGCCCTGCTTGAGGCCGTCGACGATGATTTTTTCCACCTGGCCCGGGGTCAGTCCCAAGGCGTTGATTTCCCCCAGGAACGGGTAGGAAAAGGTGCCGGCATCGCTGAGCCGGATCTTTTTCATACTCAGATCCGGCTCGCCGAACACGATAATCCGCAAGACGTCACCGGCCGCCAGTTTGTATTGAGTGCCGGGTTCCGCTGCGTGAGCGCCAGGCAGCAGCCAGAGCGCGAGCAGAAGCACGAAAATGCGCGAGTTCATGGGGGGAGAACCTCTAGAGGCTTACGTTGAAACTGATCTGGAAGACATTGCGTTTGAAGCTTTCATTGTCGGCATCGGAATCGTTGTCGCGGTGCCGATAGCCCAGCTCAATGTCCAGCCAGCGCCGCATCTCGTACACCACCGCCAGGTTGTAATCCTGCAGATTGTCGGTGCGGTCCTGACCTTCGTATTCGTAGCGACCCATACCGGCTTCAGCCACGGTGGTAATTCGATCGGTCCAGCCGTGGCGCCAGCCGACCTGGGTGAACGTCGCTTTGACGGCATCGGAGCCATCGTCACCTTCGGCCATGGCCTGCCTGGCCAGGAAGGTAAACTTGGAATAGGTCCGCGGTTTCCAGTCCAGATTGACCTGCCAGGTCGGGTTACTGAGATCGCCGGACTCGTTTTCATCGAATTCCTTGCGCTCATAGCCAATGCGCACCTTGCCGGTGGTACGGGCAGTCACATCCCACTCGGCACCTGCCAGCACGGCATTGGATTTACTGCTGCGCGGGCTGTTCGGTTCGACGTAGTCGAAAATCTTGTGGTCGTACTCGAGCAAACTGCGCGTGTTGCTGCCGAGGCGGTGATACCAGGTGGTGGACAGCGCGGTGGTATCGCGTTCCTTGTCATCGTTGATGCCGTCGGCGTTGTCATAGCGAAGCCGATCGTAGCTGGCGCCCAGATCAATCTGATTCAGAGCGCTCTTGGCCCCGTAGGTATAAATGCCGCCAACGCGCTGGCTGCTGATCTCGTCGTTGATGCCGTCGACCGCGGTGGACGTAGTGCGTTCGTACTTGCGCGCCTCAGCTTCGAGTTTCAGGCGATGACGGTCGGTGAACTCCATCACGCTGTCTGCGCGCAACCGTTGCGCGGTGTTCGAGGCATCGGAGTCCTCGTGATAGATGTATCGAGTCGGCTGCCAGATCAGGCGCGTGCCGCTGTTGCGGTCTTCGGCCTTGAGTTCAAATGTGGGGGCAATTCTAGTCACCATCGTTGACTCGGCGTCGTGCTCCAGCTCGCGGAAGTTGTCGTCGTAACTCTCGGAAAATAACAAAGTGGGGGTGAAGTCGAATCCGTAAACATCGATCGGTTGCGGTTCCAGGCTCCAGGCAATGCCAGGATAAAAAGAGACCATGACCAGCATGAGAGGGCAGTTGGACTTCAAACCCATATGTTTGCTCCTGATGAGAACAGCTTGGCTTTCATTTATTAGTCATTTGTTTATAGCTGCCATTGGCTGTCGTTCAAGGTGACTCAAGGGCACACATACCTGCTGTTCTCTGTTTAGAAACTGCAATAAAAGCATGACGCGCTCGGCACCGAGCATGGACATGAAAACGCCTTCCAGTGGCGACAGCGGGCCGCGGATGATTTGCAGCGTGTCACCGGGTTCAAGGGTGGGCTCGGAATGCGGTTCCAGGGAATTGATGCAGCGTGTGCGCAAATGCTCGATGACGTGATCGGGCACTGTGGCAGGACCGTGATTGAATTCGACGATGCGGCTGATGCCCCGCGTGGAACGGATAGGGCCCCAGTTATCTTCGCGGCTCAACCGAATGAACAAGTAGCCCGGAAACAGCAGCTCGAGCGTTCGCAAGCGCTTGCCCCGCTGCAAGCGTTCACCAACCAGTTGAGGGCAAAAGGTTGTGTAGTTCTGTTGCAGAAGGTTGATTTGAGCTCGCTCATCTTGCCGTGGCTTGCATTGCAACAGATACCATTTGGAAGGGTGGGCGATTACTTCTTGCATGGGGGAGCTCCATACATAGCGTAGATAGTTCAGCAGGCGACAGGAACACCGATGCCATCGCGCTTGCCATCATGCAGCTAGTAGGCAGTGGCCCATGGAGGCCGGGGAATCGTCAGTAAACAAGCGTCAATTGTTATTGTGGGGGAGTTGGTGTATCAGTAATGAAACAGTTGTGAGCAGTAGTTAAAATAGTTCGGTCAATTTCGGCCAGGCGATTAATCACAACTGCTCAAATCGCCTTTGGTTCTAACTAAATTCACATCGGCAATGAAAGGGTCATCGACTTTTGTCAGGGCAAAGCTACCGCACGGTCGATACTTGCGACCCTAAGTAAATATCTTTGCGCTGGTTTCGCTCTGCCCAGAGAGACCTAAGTTGCAGTACGCAATTAGGATGGATCTCCGAGCCGATATAGTTATCGTCCAGTCTTCATGAACTGTCAAACGCTACAAGTCAAAAAGAATGCCTTTTATCGAAAAGCAAAAATGATGGCTCGTAAGCTATTGATGAGTAATGGGATTTATTTTCTGTCGGAGGAATTAAACTTTTTGCTAGTTTTACAGTCTTAGCCGCTACTAACAGCAAATGAAGTCATTGTGATGTCATTTTAGTTGAGAAATGGAGTTACGGATAACATCGGTATCAACTAGGAAGGATGCACTCCCCAACTGTGGGGACTGCACCTTATTGGTGAGCGAACCCAGTCACTTAATGAATAGGTGTACGGGTTCATGGCGCACACTGTACAGCATAGTCTGGCAGTGTCGATTCTGGCGTCAGTGCGACAGGGCTGCCTGATCACTGAGTTGCGGCAAAATTCGAACGAAAGAAAGCCCGGCTCCTTGCAGGAACCGGGCGTCGTACATCTGAGCCGAGATTACACCTGGCGCGCAACCATTGCCGAGTAGCTGTTCATCAGGTTGCGATAGTTCGGGATGCGCTGGGACAGCAGGTTGCCCAGGCCCTCGATGTCGTTGCGCCAGTCGCCTTGCAGCTCACAGGCTACCGAGAACCAGTTCATCATTTGCGCCCCAGCTTGGGTCATGCGGTTCCATGCAGCCTGCTGCACGCTGGTGTTGAATGTGCCCGAGGAGTCTGTGACCACAAACACTTCAAACCCTTCGGCCAGTGCGGACAGCGTCGGGAAGGTCACGCAGACGTCAGTCACCACACCGGCAATGATCAGCTGTTTACGACCAGTGGCCTTGATGGCTTTGACGAAGTCTTCGTTGTCCCAGGCGTTGATCTGGCCAGGACGGGCAATGTATGGAGCATCCGGGAACATCTCTTTCAACTCTGGAACCAGCGGACCATTAGGACCTTGTTCGAAACTGGTGGTGAGGATGGTCGGCAGCGCGAAAAATTTGGCTACGTCAGCCAGGGCCAGCACGTTGTTCTTGAACTCGTTGGGCGAGAAGTCCTGTACCAGCGAGATCAGACCGGTCTGGTGGTCGATCATCAGGACTACGGCGTCATCTTTGTTCAGGCGGTTGTAAGTGGTCATGGTGAATTCCTTTATCGAGTGGGTTGGCTGTCGTTCAACATGGGCTCAGATTAAGGAAGTCCTGCGAGACGATAAAGGGGCTGAAAACGGTTTGACTGTCCACTATAACGGGACAATGGCTCAGGTTCATTGCATCGGCAAAACGACCGCGAATTTTGTCCCGGTCTTGGTCGCCGAGGACACTTCGATGCAGCCGCCATGTGCGCCAACGATCTGATCGGCAATGAACAGACCCAAACCAAGGCTGGAATAGGGCCCGTGATCAATCGACGCTTGCGGCGAATAACGTCCCATTGGATTGAAGATGAACGGCAGGACCTCTACCGGTATCACGGTGCCACTGTTGTGAACGCTGAACAGCAGCTTGTCTGCGGTGACTTCCAGCGTGACTGTAACGGGCTCGCGACCATCGCCGTGCTGCACGGCGTTATTGATCAGATTGGAAAACATCTGCTCCAGCCGATCGCCGGCGTACCAGCCTTCGCCCGTTTCATCCAGTGACTGATCACGCTCGCGCGCAACGCGCGGAACTCCGACACCAGTTGATCTATGGTGAACCCGGACATCAACCGGGTAATGGCGTGTGACTTGGCTGCGGTTTCATCCTCCGACACGCCATGCCCCCGGGATTTGCTGACCTGTTCCTGCGCGGTCTGCTCTGTCTGCAAATCCGCCGCAATGGTGCGCAACATCAGTTCGGCATGGTCACGCAATGCCTCGGTATCGAGTGGCTTGCCCGGGGCGTCCATGGTCCGGGCGAAGTTTTCCCATTCCTGGACGATGGCTTCGATATTTTCGAGGATGAAACCGGATAATCGCATGGCAGTCCAAACCTGAACGTTCAACCGCGCATCATGCTGGCTCGATTGTTCAGTAGAGCATCAATCGTGCCCGCACGGTCAGAAACGTCGGTCGGTGACTTCTGACTCGTTCAAACCCCGCCATGACGCTGATGCTCATTCAAGCCCCGTCGGTTAAATGCAGGTCAATTATGAGCGTTTATAATCGGGCCACGCATTTGATCTCGATCATGGCGGTGGACACGCCAAGCGCGACCACCTCCACCAGCGTTTGAGCAACCTGCGGTTCTTCACCATAGGCTTCGGCGCGAATCGCAAACAGTTCGTCCGCACGTGACGGCCTTGGCAAGTTCGTTTTGCGAGCTGAATGCAATGGCCCAGGTCGTCCCCGTTCGTAATGCTTACTTCAGTGCTGGATCCTTGGGATTGATTTTTTTCCACGCTTGCATCACTGCCTGAGCTTTCGGCTCCTGCCCGCTGTCGAGGTAATACTGGATCAACGATAGACGCGCATTTCTGTTTGCGGGCTGTACTTTCAGCAGACGCTCCAGTTCCTCGCAGGCTTGATCCACTTTGCCGCTCCCATGCAGGGCCACCGCCAGCACATAACCGTATTGCGCGTTCTGCGGCTCCAGTTGCGCGGCTTTCTCCAAAGGCGTCATGGCGGCGGCCGCGTTACCGGCGCGAATCAGCGCCAATCCTTGGGCGTGCTGCAGCAACGCTGCGTCTGGATGTTGTTGCAGAGCGCTGGCCAGCAATTGCTGCGCTTGCGAGCTTCGCCCGCCAGCCTCCAGCCATTGCACCAGCGTGACCAGCGCCGGAAAAAAGTCCGGATCGCGTTTGAGCGCAGTGCGCAGCAGACCTTCAACTTCCGAACGGTGGCCACTGGCCTGATACAACATCGCCAGATTCAGGTTGGCCTCTGCGCGCTCCGCCACGCTTTTTTGCACGGCCTCGTATTCACCGATCGCCGCCTGCCAATTGGCTTGTGCCGCGCCGAGGCCATTGATGCCGACACTCAGCAGCTCCCACGCCGCCGCGATGCGCACGGCCTTGACCGGATCTGCCAGTAACGGCGTGAGCAACGGCGCGCGCTCCGGCGGTAGGAGAAACGCACTGATCGCGCGCACTGCGCTTTCGCGTACTTCGGGCGCGGTGTTGCGAAGCGCCTCGGTCGCCCGCGTGAGCGCCTGTTCGCTGGGGTATAGCGGCAGCTCAGCGAGCAACGTGGCGCGTCGAATCGCCGGCAGATCACTGTGTTGCAGCTGTTCATCAAGGGCTTGCGCTGCGCCCGGCTGGCCATTGCGGATCAACCACAGGCTCTCATCGTAACGGGGAGACTGAGGCGCGCTGGAGGCGTTCCATGTTTTGAACTGGGCCGTGATTTTATCACCCGCCTTGCCTTGGTGGCAGGTGAGGCACGCGTCCGGTGTGCCGAGTTTTTGCGCCCGCTCCGGGTTCGGGATGCTGAAGCTGTGGTCGTGGCGAAAGTCGTTGCCCATGTAAAACCTGCCGGGCATGTGGCAATCCACGCATTGCGACCCGGGTGTACCGGCAGCGTGACGGGTGTGTTCGATGGAGTCGTAGTTCTTCGCTTGCAGGCCCTGGCCGTCTACGCCTGCGACCCGGGTCTGGCCGGCGCTGTTGTGGCATTGCAGGCACACGCCGTTGCCGGGGGCTTTCAGTTCATTGCTGTGCGGGTTGTGGCAATTGCTGCAACGCACACCTTTGTCAAACATTTTGCTCTGGGCAAACGAGCCGTGCTCGAAAACTTCGTCCTTGATTTTGCCATCCAGTGCATAGAGTTCACGCGTCAGCGTGCTGGGCAGGTAATCATCCATGAGCCGCTTGCCGACGGTGAAACCGTCACCCAATGGCGCCCGGCGCGCGTGGCAGCGAGCGCAGGTTTCGATCTCGACGGTGGAGTCCTTGTCCTTAAGGTCCACGGCAAAGCCGGCATGGATCAAATCGGTTTTTTTCGCCGACCATTCGAGGTGATTCGAGGCCGCGCCATGGCAGGCCTGGCAGCCTACGCCCAGGCTGTTCCAGCGACTGGCGAAGGTCCCGGAGTTGGCGTCGAAATTGCGCTTGAACCCGGTGGTGTGACATTCCACGCACATGAAGTTGGCGTTCTGGCTCGGCTTGCTCCAGTGCAGTGGGTTCTTGAAATTCACGCCCTGACCGGCATACAGGTGAAACCAGCGATGTTTTTCCGTATCCCACGCCACGCCCAAGGCTTGCAAGCGACCTTCGCCGACTTCGATCAGGTATTGCTGCAACGGCGCGATGCCAAAGGTGTAGGCCACTTTGAAGTCATTATTCTTGCCATCGAGACCGGGCGTGTTGACCCAGAATTCATCGCCTTTGCGGGAGAAGCGCACGGTCTCTTTTTCGGCTTTGACCGTGACATTGTTGAAGTCCCCCAGCAGGGTCTGGGCCGTAGCCGGCTGCATCGCCAACTGGTGATGAGAACCCTGCCAGTATTTGACCTGCTCACTGTGGCAACGTTGGCATTGCTGTTCGTCGACCATCGTGGCGGGTGTGACCGCCGGTTGTGGCGTGCTGACCGGTGCCGCGACGATAGCGGCAGGTGGAGCTGCAGGCTTGGGCGTCTCCGGGGCCCGACTCAACAAAAACCAGCCGATGGCAGCGACTGCCGCCAGCAAAACACCGATGGCAACCGGGTACAGATATCCACCACTTGCTCCGGTAGATGCAAGGGGTCTGGCAGCGACTGCCTTGTTTTCGCGTTTGGGCATTGCGACTTCCATAGTCCTGGTGCGGGGCGAGCAAAAGGCTGTCGATGAGCCTATACCGACTTCCTGCAAGGCGTCACGCACCGTTTCTTGCTGAAACGCCGAGTGATTTTACCGGCGTCAGCAGGCAATCGCACCGAGCGTGTTCGCCGTGTACGGCTGACCGCCGCTTTTTCCGGTATCAGCAGTCAGGGGCCGCAGCAGCATCGGCTGAGTACAGGTTTGTGTAGGCTGCAGGCATGGTGTCGGGAGCAGGTCCCGTAGGGGCAAGCTTGCTCGAATTGCGGAGTATCGGTGGCTGGGCGCAGATCACCGGCCACAACACGATTTTCGTGGACGACAGAGATCCGTTGCGGCATGGTTTTCAACTTGCCTGATACGGGGTGAACGACTGACTTCAGCCGTCCCGGCCAGACCCTGGGTCAGGGCAGGATGATCACTTGCGCGCGGCTGATGTCACGGGAGCAACATGACTTACCGAACAGGAACAGAAGCTTTCTTACATGGGGTCCGCACGCTCATTCCGTTAACGCCCGGCGTCATTCCCTTCGGCCTGGTCACCGGCGTTCTGGCGATCGAACTGGGCATGTCGCCGGGTATGAGCATCGGCATGACGCTGTTGTTCTACTCGGGTTCGGCGCAGCTGGTGGCCCTGCAGCTTCTGCACAATGGTGCCCTGCCAGCCGCGATTATCGCCACTGCCCTGATCATCAATTCGCGCTTCATCATGTACAGCGCTTCGCTGGCTCCCTACCTGCACCATTTACCTCGTCGCTGGACCTGGCCCGTGTCCTACATGCTGTCCGACCAGTCCTACGCACTGTGCAGCCTGAAATTCCTGTCCGGAGAACCGGGCCGATTTGCGCCGCATTTTTTTGCCGGTACGGCGATTGCGATGTGGCTGACCTGGCAGCTTTCGGTGATTGTTGGTGTGTTTCTGGGCGCCAGCATCCCGCCGACGTGGTCGCTGAGCTTTGCCGTGCCGCTGTCGTTCCTGGCGCTGCTGGTTCCAAATATTCGCAGCGCGCCGACCTTGGGCGCCGCTGCGGTGGGCGGCCTGATTGCGGTGATGGCGGTTAATCTGCCCTACAACCTGGGTTTGGTTACCGCTTCAATCGGCGGAGTTCTTGCCGGCCTGGTGATTGAAAGCATTCGCGAAAAAAACGGCGAGCAGCACCTGGATAATCAGGAAGACCGTCCATGAGTGATCTGGCGTTGTGGGGCGTGTTCCTGGCGGTCGGCGTCGGGACTTTCATCATGCGTCTTTCGTTCATCGAGCTTCACGGGCGCTGGCGAATTCCCCTGCTGCTGAGTAGGGCATTGGTGTATGTGCCGGCGAGTGTGCTGGCAGCGCTGGTGTTACCTGCGGTGGTGTATCCGCCGGGCCAGGGTCAATTTGCCGTCGATAATCCTCAGATACCCGCAGCCATCCTGGCTGCGTGGGTCGCCTGGAAAACCCGAAGCACAGTGCTGACACTCGTTGCAGGAATGGCAGCGCTGTGGGGTATCAAACTCATGCTTTGATGAAGGCCAACCCAGATGTCAAGCCACACTTTTGGTGGCAGGGCGTGCCCCTGCAATAGGTGCACGCCGACTCAGGCGTATTCGCTTTTTGCTCTGGCTATCGGTGCTTGGGTGTACGCCGTAGCACACCCCAGACAACCCCCACTATTGCTGCAGCACTTGAAGCGCACAGCACGCTGAGCTTTGCCGCCGCCAGCAGGGCGGCATCGTTGAAAGCCAGCGACGCAATGAAGATCGACATGGTAAAGCCGATACCGGCGAGCAGGCCAACGAGGACGATGCCAGACCAGGTCACGCCGGTGGGCAGCTCACAGCATTTCATTTTGACGAGCAGGCACGAGGCCAAAATCACCCCTACAGGCTTGCCGACTACCAGTGCCAGCGCCACCGCGATGAAGACATGCTGGGACAGTGCGTTGCCAAGATCGGCGCCGGCGAAGCTCACTCCCGCGTTGGCCAACGCGAACAGCGGCATGATGCAGAATGCCACCCATGGATGAAGTGCCATTTGAATACGCTGTACCGGAGACAGCATCTCGCGCTGAGCTTGAAGGAGTTCTTTCAGTGGCTTGGCGACCGATTGATCGGGAGCATCCCTGGAGGAGAATCTGTCCAGCAGATCGTGGAAACTTCTCTGGATCATATCCAATGGTCGTTCCTTCATAGGCATTGAACGCACCGGACTCATCAACCCGAGAATCACGCCCGCCAGGGTCGGATGCACACCCGTTTTCAGCAATCCATACCAGATGATCGCACCCGGCAAGATGTAAAGAGCCATCCTGCTCAGGCCCATTCGCTGGAACATCAGCAGCATCAGGATACCGACTGAGGCGATGGCGATTCCTGTGTAGTCCAGGCTGGCGGTGTAGAACACCGCGATGATCAGAATGGCCACGATGTCATCGATGATCGCCAGCGCCAGCAACAATACCCTCACGCCTCCGGGGATCGACTTGCCCAGCAAGGCCAGCACGCCCACAGCAAACGCGATATCTGTTGCAGTCGGCACGGCCCAGCCATTGCTGGCTGCCGTCCCATGGTTGATCGCGATGTAGATCAGGGCCGGAACCACCACGCCACCGAGTGCCGCCCCCAGCGGGAGCAAAGCCATCTTGAAGCTGGCCAGAGCGCCATCATGGATTTCCTGACGAATCTCCGCACCGACGACCAGAAAGAAGATGGTCATGAGGCCGTCATTGACCAGGAAATGAAGGGAACGCGAGACGCTGACGTCACCGTAACCAAGGGTGATCTGCGTGTGCCACAGGTGTTCGTAGCTCTCGGCAAAGGAACTGTTTGCCCAGACTAGCGCTGTTATGGCTGCAATCAGCAGCACGATCCCGCTGACAGCTTCGATGTGTGAAAACCGTTCAAGCGCTGCAAGCGCCTTCTCTGTGAGCACTTGAGGACGGGGGATGAGGGCAGGCGAAGGCTTATTTTCGGGCACTGGTTTTCTCCGCTGGCGGCCCGACCAACGCTTGAGATTAACCTGCACTGCGCCTCATGCAGCAGTGCACCCGCCCCGATGGTATGTATGTAACGGGCTGCCTGCAAATCTTTTGACACAAATTTGCCGATCGATTAAGCACTGATCTGCTGCGCAGTACCGGTGCGCGGGGGTTGAGCGTAGTGCTGGACGGTTGATCACGCCGCGTGGAGATCAGGGTTTGCCTTCCTTGGTTCCCAGCACATCGCGGATGCTGTCCACCACATTGCTGTCTTTGATCACGTCGTTCAGCCATCCTTCGAGCGGCATGTTGCCCCATTTGATCGCGCGTTCGATCAGATAAGGGACGGGGCTTTGGGGTTCGGTCTGCTTGAAGAACTGGGCGATGCCCGCCAGCAGGGTGAACGCTTCGTCGCTGCGGGAATGCCTGAAAATTATAGTGATTATGAAAATCCCCTGCTTAAAAAATGTATTATGCGCTAAAAGTTAGCATCGTATATTGTGGCTAATCCTTGAGCATTAAAGGTTTTCTGATGTCCAAGGTTTGGCGATGAAATCGCCCACACCAGTGCTCTGGGCGGGTTCCTGATCGGGGCCGCGCTCGAGATTGCGCTGATCGCTACGGTTGCTATCGCGACGTTCACCTGTGGGTTTGGTGTGGCTCTGTTAGCGGGTCTGGCCGCAGGCGTCGGAGGTAGCCTGTTGACTCCTGCAGGGGAGGCGATAGGCAGTATGTTTTCCTCGCCCTCCGGGACCATCGTCCTCGCCTCGGCGAATGTTTTCATCAATAGTCGCAAAGCCGCCCATGTCGAAAAGAGCATTGGCGCCTGCGACAAACATCCCGGTCCGGTGCAAGTCGCCGAAGGCTCGACTAACGTCTTCATCAACAGCACGGCGGCGGCTCGCAAGGGTGACAAGATCACTTGCGGCGCCACAATTTCCAGTGGCTCTGACAACGTATTCATTGGGGGTGGCACCCACCGTTACCTGCCGGTAGACGACGAGATTCCGGGCTGGCTGCGCACCACGGTCGATATCCTGATGGCGGTCGCCGGTGCAGCGGGCGGTATTGCCCAATTGATCAAGGCCGGGACCCAGGCCGGCATGAAAGCGGTCATGCCCTGCGTGCTGAAATTCACTGCCGGTTTCGTCGCCGGTGAAGTTGCCAGTCGTTATGTTGTCGGGCCGGCCATAGAGCGCGCAGTAGGTGGTCTGGTCGGCAACCCGGTCGACGCTACCACTGGCCGCAAGGTCATTCCTGACGAAACCGACTTCAGCCTCCCGGGCCTGATGCCCATCGAATGGTCACGCTTTTACGCCAGCGACCTGACCGTCGACAGTGTGCTCGGCAAGGGTTGGGTGCTGCCCTGGGAACAGAGCCTGCGGCGCAGCGGCCGATTTGTTTACCTGACTGACAATCAGGGACGCACCGTGCCTTTTGTAGACGTGCAGCCCGGCGAGCGGGTCTACAACCCTCACGAACAGGTCTATCTGGTGTGCACCTAGGGTGGCCATTACCTGCTGCAAACCCTCGATAACATCTTCTTCTACTTCGGCGAAGTACCGGACGACAACGTCCCCGTACCGCTGCAACGCATCGAAAACGCTCTCGGCCATTTCCTGCATTTCACCCATACGGTCGAAGGCACGCTCATCGACATCAGCGCCACCGGCGGCGTGCGGGTGCATCTGCATTACGACAATCCGCTGGGTCGCCTGACCGCCGTTAAACGCGTGGTCAACAATGAGGCCGTCGAAACCCTGGTGCACTATCGTTATGACGACAATGGCCAACTCATCGAGGTGATCAATCGCAACAGCGATTCGGTCCGGCGCTTTAGCTACACCGACGGCGTCATGGCCAGCCACAGCAACGCCCTGGGTCTCACATGCAACTACCGCTGGGAAACCATTGGCGACCAGCCCCGCGTGGTGGAACACTGGACCAGCGATGGCGAGCACTTCCATTTTCGCTACGACATAGCTGCCCGCACCACGTGGATCACCGATGTACTCGGGCGCGAAGCTGAACTTCATTACAACAGCGATAACCGCGTCACCTCGAGCCGCGACTTCGGTGGCGAACACTACGTTATAGAGATTGACGACACCGGCGACATGACCGGCCTCACATTGCCCGATGGCAATACCGTCAAGCTCAAGTACGACGAGTACGCTCGACTGGTCGAAGAAACCGATCCGCTCGGTCGCAAGATCAAATACCAGCACCACCACCTGACCACCCTGGTCACGCAGGTTGATTACCCAGACGGCAGCACCTGGAAAGCCCGCTACGACGCCAAAGGCAACCTCGTCGCCGTCACCGATGCCCTGAACCAGACCACCACCCTGGAACGCAAACCCGACGGCGAAGTGCTGCGCATCCAGCACCCGGACGGCAGCGCTGAGTCCTTCACCTACAACGCCCTCGGCCAGGTCCTGACGCACACCGACGGCAAAGGCCAGACCACACGCTTGCTACGTACCGCCCGAGGTCTGCCAAGCAGCCGCCAGGACGCCAAGGGCCAGCGCATCCGCTACGAATACAACCAGGCCATCCGCCTGACTGCGTTGGTAAAGAAAACAACGCGACCTACCCGTTTGCCTACGACGCCTCCGACCGCCTTTAAGAAAAACGCATCCCGTGTTGCCTGGATGGCACCAGGCACCGCGCTGAGATTGGCCGTCGCCATGGCAATACTTTGGGGGTTCAGGCTGGTAGGGTCGTAAGGTATGAATCGCGGTTCGAGACCTGTCCCCCAACCTCAAGTGAATTCGGCAAGAATCCATCCTAGCCAGTCAAGAAAAAATCAGGATAATCGTAGGGAATCAAGATTTTCCTGGCGCGCTGAAGAAAATCGCGCGGCAACAGCACAACATTAAGGATTTGCGCCATGAAATCAGCTGGCTATGCCTGGCTGCTGGAATCGCTGCGGCTTTCAGCGTTGCCTTTGTCCCGCCCGGCGAGGGTTCAGCCGGTTACCCGCATCAAGCGGATCGGACAAACCCTGGCGGTGCCATCCAATATTGTGCCCGCTGCCGAGGATCTGCTGGGTCATCTGCTATTCGCGCTCAAGCATGAAGGTATCAACCTCGCCATTCTGGCCCAGGCGCTACCCCGCATACCGGCAGGGAACCTGGAAGCAGAGCTGGAACGCGCCCCCAACGGTATCTACATCCGCAAAGCCTGTTATCTGCGTGAGGCCTTCACAGGTGAAGCACTGCGCCAGCACTCGCCAGTGCGCGGTGCGTTTGTTCCTCTGTTCGACCCGAAACTGTACGTGACCATGGCCGGCGAGCGTAATTCTCGCTGGCGGGTGGAGTTCAATGGCATAGGCACGATCGCCTATTGCGCCACCGTTGAACGCACCCCCGAAATTGTTGCGCTGATTGAGCACGATATTCTGGGCCGTGCGCAGGACTTCATGCAAAACCTCCCATCGGGAATGATGGACCGCGCGATCCAGTGGGCGTACCTGCATGAAACCCAGGATTCATTTGCGATTGAGAGAGAGTCACCGACGGAGGACAAGGCGCGCAAGTTCATCAAATTGCTTCGTCAGGCGCACGAACGCATTCCCTTGAGTGAGGAGTATCTAGTCCACCTTCAGAATGCGACCATTTCCAACCCTTTTGACATGGCCGCAGGGTTTCGTCATGAGCAGAACCATTTAGCCAGCGGCCTGCAAGGCGCGGCGGGCGTCACCTATGTCCCGCCCGAGCCAGCGCTGTGCCGTGAGCTGATGGAGCAGCTCATGGCGCTGGGCAATGACGCCCCGGAGCGTATCGATCCTTTGATCGCGGCAGGCGTCATCTCGTTCGGCTTTGTCTTCCTCCATCCCTTCATGGACGGTAACGGGCGTCTTTCGCGTTTTCTGATCCACCAGACCTTGTGCCGTGCCGGCGCACTGGAAAACGGCTTGCTGCTGCCTGTCTCTGTCGCGATGAAACGCGAGGAGCGCCTGTACCTGGAAACGCTGCAGCAGTTCTCCCGCCCGGCGCGAGAGTGTTGGGATGTGCGCTGGATCGATCAGGGGCAATACGCTTTTGACTTTATTGGCGATCCGGCCATTTATCGCTATTGGGATGCCACGCCCGGAGTCCGTTTCACCCTGGAAATGGCCCAGCGGGCACTTGAAGTCGAACTCCGTGAGGAGACGGTTTTTCTGGAGAACTACGACAAGGTGGTCGGCGCAGTCAATGAAGTGTATGACGTGCGCGGTAGCGACCTGGCAAATCTGGTCATGATGTGCCTGAGCAACAACGGCGTGGTGTCCAATAATCGCCGCAAGCAGTACCAATACTCAGTTCAGGCTGAAGTACTGGATTACATTGAGCAGCTCACACAGTCTCTGATCAGGGAGCAGGAACACAGTGAGGACGGCCATGCGTAAGTGCAATCAGCTATCACCGTGGAAACCATGAATCGTCCTCTCTTCGTTTCTCTGGATGGGCCCAAGGGCACCGGCAAAACCACGCTGCTGGAGGCCGTTACGAAAGTATTGAGGGCCGCTGACAAAATGGTGATCCGACTCTCCGAGCAAAAAAGTGATCCTTTCCGGGGGGACACAATGGCGCTGGTTAACCGGTTCGTCAGAAACCCCACGCGAGATCTGCAGTGGGCTGTGTGTGAGCGCTTCGCTTGCAGTCGTGCGTGGATTTCCAAGCATGTGCTGACTAAACAGCCACCGGACAGCATCATCCTGATCGATCGCTGGTACCCCTCTGACGCAGCGTTTCGCCGTTTAATCCCGTTTTCAGAGATTCTTCAATTAAACGTCGATCGACACGTGCAAGTGCCGGACCTGCACGTCGGGGTTGTCACCGCCCCTGAGATTTCCTGGGCGAGGGCAGCGGCACGCCCGCGTGGGCTGAGCAGTACCGTGATCCACACGCTGGAAGACCAGGCCGTCTGCACCGAGGCGTTCGAGCGCGCGGTTGCAGATCACGGCTGGCTGTTATGCCGTAATGAAGCAACGATCGAAGACGCAACGCTGCAGGTGGTGTCCGAGATCAATAAAGCAGCCTTGCGCTTGACCTTCAACACATAAACAACATGAATGAAAGATGGGCGACAGTCTTGAGGCTACTCTGCGGGTTCAACTGGACAGCCTCAGAGCAGCGACATCGGATAGCTGACGAACAGTCGGTTCTCATCAAACTCATTGCTGCTGAAGTTTTTACGGATACTGGAGTTGCGCCATTTGACGCTGAGATTTTTCAAGGCGCCCGACTGAATCACGTAGGCCAGTTCTGATTCCCGGCCCCATTCCTTGCCATCGGTGAACGCACCTGAGTGCACATTGTCGCCGCTGATGTAGCGGTTCATCAGGGTCAATCCGGGTACACCGACGGCTGCAAAATTGAAGTCGTGCCGAACTTGCCAGGAGCGCTCTTGAGCATTATCGAAACTTGAGTTGTAGCTGTCGTTCGCCAGCGTCCCGCCACTGGCACCGTTGACTCGCATCCAGGCGCTGTCGCCCGTCAGTTTATGCAAACCCAGGTAAAACGTGTTGCCGCCCAATTTTGCCGAAAACAGGCCGAATGCGGTTTTGTTGTCCATGTCGCCGGCAATGGCGGCACCGTCTTCCTTGCCAATGAACAAACCGACATTGGCACCCAGTGTCCAGTCGCCCAGCGCCTGGCTGTGCGTCAGGTTGATGTACTGCTGCTGATAGATATCCTTGAGTTCGTCGTACCAGACGCCTACGGTGGTGCGCTTGTCGTTGAAGGTGTATTCACCACCGCCGAAGTTGAACCGGTCGGAAGTGAAGGCGGCTTTGCCGTTCATGGACAGGTCTTCCATGCTGGCATCATTGCGCGGGCTGTTCTGCCTGATTTGTCCGCCATAAAGCGTCAATCCGTTGATCTCCTGGGAGGTGATCTGCGCGCCACGAAATGTCTGCGGCAACGAGCGACCATCATCAGAACGCAGAATTGGCAGTGTGCTGACCCACTCGCCAAACTTGACCACCGTCTTCGAGACCTTGGCTTTTGCCGCAACGCCAAGCCGTCCGAAATCATCAGCAGGGCGTCCGTCATCATGAACAGGTAAAAGCTGGGTGCCGCCCGTGCCTTTGCCACCGTCGAGCTTGAGTGAATAAAGGCCCAGGACATCGACACCGAACCCCACGACTCCTTGGGTGAAGCCGGAGCGGGCATCGAGGATAAAGTTTTGCGTCCACTCTTCAGCCTTGCCCTGTGGCGCGGCACTGCTGGGGTATGCCGGGTTGACGAAGTTGCGGTTGATGTAAGCGTTGCGCAGATTCAACGTGGCGCTGGCACCCTCGACAAAACCGCTGTTTTCCTCGGCCTGGACATTGGCGGACTGTGCCGCGCCGAGTGCCAACGCCAGGCTGACCAGTGAGCGGCGGACGGGCACTGTGCAGTGAAAAAAAATGAGATCCATGATGGTTTACTCGCAGTGTTTTATTGTTTTTGTGAGTGCACTTGTGAGGCCTGCAGCTGAATGTCAGGCGCAGGCAGCCCGGGCAGGATTTGCCACGGGGACTGCCGTATCAGTAAAAGGCCGGTGCGTATCAGTCGGCGGGCCGTTGGCGGCTCAGGAGAGCAGCAATGGCCCTCACCGCCAGAGGATAACCGTCGGCACCCATGCCGCAGATCACCGATTGAACGACGCCGGACATGATCGAGTGGCGATGAAGTTCATCCCGGGCATGGATGTTCGACAGGTGCAATTCGATCAGCGGCGCATCGATCAGCTTCAACGCATCCAGCACCGGAATCGAGTGAAAGGAAAAACCCGCCGGGTTGATGATCAGTGCGGCGCCTTGTTCGAAGGCTTCCTGGATCCAGTCGACCATGACGCCTTCGTGATTGGTCTGTCGGAAATCACAGACCAGGCCGAGCTCCCCGGCCAGCGACACACAGCTCTGGCGGATCTGCTCGAGCGTGGTGTGGCCATAGATGTGCGGTTCACGACGGCCCAACAGGTTCAGGTTGGGGCCGTTGAGGATGAAGACAGTGCGGTTCATGGTGTTCCTGCTGCTTTATTTGGAGTAGAGGGCGGTGGAGGTGCTGTCTGCGGGCGCTTGGTCGGCGACGGCGTTGAGGTCAACGCCACGGGTTTCCGGGCCAATGACGATCATGGCCAGCGAAATCAGGTTGATCACCGCGCACAGTGTTACCAGCGGCCACGGTGAATTGCCGGACTGGCTCATCAGCCAGACAGCAATCATCGGCATAGGGCCGCCGACCAGCAGGTTGGCGCCGGTGTAGGCCAGGGCCGAACCGGAATAACGCACCTGGGTCGGAAACGCCTCGGCGAAAGCCACTGGCTGGATGCCGCTCTGGAACTGGGTGAACCCCAGGAACAGCCCCATGATGGCCATGATCGCGGTGACGTTTTGCGTATTGAGGATCGGAAAGTAGACCATCAGTATCAGCAACGTCATGCAGGAACCAAGGATCAAGGCTTTTTTGCGACCCCAACGGTCCGACAAATAGCCGCCGGCCAGCGCACCGAAAATCGCACAGACGTTGGCCACCATCAGGGACATGAAGCCCATCGACTGGCTCATGCCCAGATTTTTGGTCAGGTAGCTCAGGGAGAAGATCACGATCAGGTAGAACAGTGCGGCCGGCGAGCAAAAGAACAGCATCAGCCGCAGGATGGTTTTGTAGTGGCCGCCGAGCGCCGATTTCAGCGGGCTTTGTTCCTGCTTGACCGGCGCATTTTTCAGCGCGACGAAGGCCGGTGTTTCATCGACTTTCAGGCGGATGAAAATAGCCACTATCACCAGGATGAAGCTCAGGACGAAGGGAATGCGCCAGCCGAAGCTTTCGAATTGATCGCTCGTCAATGTCGCAGCGAGCCCCATCAGCACGGCGTTGGCCAATATTTGACTCAGCGGTGAACACAAACCCAGCAGGCCGGAATAGCGCCCGCGGCGATCGGGCGATGCATGTTCCAGCGCCATGAGTTGTGCACCGGTGGACTCACCGCCCAGCGCAAACCCCTGAATGATCCTCAGCACTACCAGGAGGATTGGCGCCCAGACGCCGATCTGGCTGTAAGTGGGCAGGAGGCCCATCAGCACCGAAGCCAGGCCCATCATGGTCACCGTGGCAAGCATCAGATTGCGCCGCCCGAGTTTGTCACCGAGGTAGCCGCAAGTGATCGCACCCAATGGCCGTGCAGCCAGGCCGACACCGAATGTCGCCAACGAAGCAAGGAGACCGGCCGTAGGCTCCATGGCTGGAAAAAACAGCTTGGGCAGTATGGTCGCGGATATGGCGCCGTACAGGGTGAAGTCGAACCATTCCAGGGCAGTGCCGATGGTTGCGGCAGTCACCGCTTTGCGAGGCATGCGCAGATCATGAGTCTCGTTGCTTGTCGTGCTCATAGAGGTGCTCGTCATTGTTTTTATGGTTATGGGTACTCAGGCGGTCCCGCTCGGGTCGAAACATTGGCCGGACGCGTTGAAGTGAGTAGACGTTAGCGCATCCTGCTTGCAGAATAATTATCGAAATCTGCACAAATGCATAAGACAACCTTATGAGTAGGCATCATGGAATTGCGTCACCTGAAAGCGTTCGTCGTCGCGGCCGACCTGCAACATTTCAGCAAGGCCGCCGAGCAACTGGGGATTGCGCAGCCGGCATTGAGTCAGTTGATGCGCACCCTGGAATCCGAACTCGGCCTGGCACTGTTCAGGCGGGAGAACCGGGGCGTGGCATTGACCGCTGCCGGCAGGGCGTTTCTGCCCCATGCACGGCAATCCATTGATTCCAGCGAACTGGCCAGTGCAGCGGCACGACGCGCCAGACGGGGGGAGGTCGGCGAGATCAACATCGGGTACCACTCGGCCTTGTTCGAGGCCAATTTGCCGCAACTGCTGCGGCATTACTTCAGCACCTTCCCCGAGGTCAATGTCTCGCTGGTGGATGCGGGGATTCGTGCGCAGTTCGACATGCTGCTCGATCACACGCTTGATCTGGCGTTCGCCAGGGTGTTCAAGGATCACCTTCCAGACCGATTGCGCACGCACCCTTTCAGTCACTCCAACCTCGTTCTGCTGATGCCGGACAACCATGACCTGGCTGAGGGTTTTACCGGGGAACTGGCGATGCTGCGGCATGAGAAGTTCGTGTTCCTTCAAGACACTGCCGGCATCGGGTTGACCTCGCATACGCTGCAGGCCTGTCGACAAAATCAACTGCATCCGGAAAACATCATGTATGTGCCGTCGCTGATGAGCATCCCGGGGCTGGTGGCGGCGGGTATCGGCGTGAGTATCGTGCCTGAAACAATGACCCGGTTGACCATGCCGGGCATACGGATTGTGCCTTTGGCGCATCCGGAAATGGTCAGCGAGCTATCGCTGATTTCGCGAATTGACGAGCGATCCAGTGCCGTGCTGCACTTCATCGACGAGGCGCATGGCTGGGAGTGAGCTCGCGACATGAAGCGGGGCCGAGCGCGCAGATACGTTGATAGCCTGCTACCCGCACTTGCAGACTCATTGAAGACTGTGAGGAATGAAAATCGACTGTGACAGTTTGTTCAGTATGGATATGCCGCCGTGATCGGGCCGTGGTGGGCATGACCCGTCCGTCAGCCTGATATCGTGATTGACGATACCTCGCAACGGCGCACGCGATTGGCGCGACGGTGGCGTACCCGATAGGGTTGGCAGGTCATTTGATCCAAACACGCAGCCATCAACCCTCAGCGGAAGCAGCATGCGGTATCGACGTCTGGACCTTAATCTGTTGGTCGCACTGGATGCGCTGCTGAGCGAATGCAGCGTCAGCAGGGCGGCTGATCGCCTGTGCCTGGGCCAGTCGGCGGCAAGCTCAGCCCTTGGCCGTTTGCGGGTACATTTCAACGACCCGTTGCTGGTTCAGGTGGGGCGGCGTCTGGAGCCGACGGCACTGGGCCTGGAGTTGCTGCCAAAAGTGCGAGCGGCTCTGGCATTGACCCGGGAAGTGGTTGACGCACCGCTGAGCTTTGATCCGGCCAGCTGCGATCGGCAGATCACCCTGGTGGCCTCCGATTACGTAGCCGGAGTGCTGTTTCCGGCGCTGAGCCGTGCGTTGGCGCGTGTCGCACCGGGTATACGCTTGAGCCTGCGGGACATGCCTGTCACGCGCGATGGGGATGTCGTCAGCGAGGCGCTCGACCATCGGCGCAGTGATTGTGTGATTGTGCCTCAGCGCCGCTTGAATCCGGCCTATCCGCACGTGCCGCTGATGAGCGATCGCCTGTGTTGCATCGTCTGTGCGCAGCAAACGCAGTTCGCCGAGGGTTTGAGTCTCGCCGATTACTGCGCCGCCGAGCACGTGGTCAGGGAATTTGCTGACGGGCAAAATCTGGCCATGGATGCTGCGCACCTGCACGAGTCAGGCGTGGTGCGGCGGGTGGCGGTCGCCGTTGAAAGCTTTGTGCTGATGCCGGAGTTCATTGTCGAAACGGCGCGCATCGCCACCGTGTTTCATCGACAGGCCCAGCGCTTCGCTCAGCGTTATCCGTTGCGTATCCATCCGGCCCCGCTGCCTTTTCCCGAGGCCGTTCAGGTGCTGCAGTGGCATCCCTATCAAGAGCAGGACCCGGCCATGCGGTGGTTTCGCGGACTGCTGCTGGAGCAGGCCAGGTTGCTCGATCAGCCCGGGGGCTGATCGCCGCAGTCGGCCATCAATCCTGCCTGTTCGATAGCCTGCATGGCGCAGCGTTCGTCATTGTCCGAGGTGTCGCCGCTGATGCCGATGGCACCCAGAATCAGTCCCTCGGCACTGCGGATCAGCACGCCACCCGCCACTGGAATCACCTCGCCGGCGGTCAAGCTGTTGATCGCATCGAAAAACGCCGGCATGGCCTGCGCACGACGCGCCAGCTCACGCCCGCCGAAACCCATGCCCAGACAACCGCGCGCCTTGCCGGTGGCGATCTGTGGTCGAAGGAAGGTTGCCCGTTCATCACGCAGGACTGCCAGTGGATGGCCGGCGGCATCCAGCACGGCGACGCCGAGCGGTTTGATTCCGCTTTCCCGGGCGAAGCGGATGGCGGCGCTGGCGATGTTCGTGGCAGTCAGCAGGTCGAGTATTGGCATGGCATCTGTCCTCATACAGCCCACTTGCCCAGCTGGGCAACACGGTCGCGGGTGTAAAGATCAGTCCATTTCAACGTGTTGAAATCGGACACCTGCTTGGGATTGTAGGGGCTGCGATCCATGCGCACCGGCTGGCCGGCCTTGTACACGGCCTTCAGACGCGAGCGATCCTGCAGGATGCGGATGTCATCCAGCGGTGAACCGTCGAGCAAGAGAAAGTCCGCCAGCTTGCCCACTTCCAGTGAGCCAAGCGTTTCACCTCGCGGCATGCAGCGCGCGCCTACAGCGGTCGCGGCATACAAGGCCTCGGCCGGCGCGAAGCCCAGACGGGTGACCAGCAGTTCCAGTTCCCGGGCGTGCCACTCGCCATAGGGCGTCACTGCAAAACCGCTGTCGCTGCCACAGGCGAAAGGCACTCCGGCGGCCTTGGCGCGTTTGAGCACCGCGGACCCGACCTCAAGGGTGCGCGCGCAATAACCGGCATAGCCGGTGCTGATCGCAGGGTCATGGGGCTGGCAAAAATCCACGGTGTTCTGCGGGAAGGTCATGGTCGGGGCGAGAATACTGCCCGCCTCAAGTAACGCCTCAATGCAGGCGTCGTCCATGTAAAAGGCATGGAAAACCAGATCAACGCCTGCGCGGGCCGCGTACATCACCGCTTCGCGACCGTAGGCATGCGTCGCCACCTTGCAGCCCAGGCGGTGTGCTTCCTCGACCATCTCCAGGGTTTCGTCGGCGGTGAAGGCGGCAATGATTTCACCATTCGGACGACGATGAGTGCCGTCCATGGCGATCTTGATCAGGTCGACACCGTCCTTGGCCTGTTTGCGGATTTCCGCGAGGGCGTCGCCGCGGCTGGTGACCAACTGGGCGGTGAAGTATTCCGGGGCGCCGACCCGGCTGGGGAACCAGTCGTTCAAACTCTGTCGATTGGTGATGACACGGCTGCTGGCCGCGATGCGCGGGCCTTCGAACAAACCCGCGGCGACGGCGTTACGCACGGCGATGCTGAGCTGGCCGCTGTCACCGGGGCACACCATGCTGGTAACTCCGGCGGCCAGCACGTGCTGGGCGAAGAACATCCCGCGCAAGGCGCGAAACTCATCGCTGGTCCACAGATCAATGTCTTCTTCGCTTTGCGCGTTGCCGAAAGCCAGATGCGTGTGCACATCCACCAGCCCCGGCATGACGAAATTGTCACCGGCATCCAGTTGTGTGTCGCCCGGCCGGGGGACGGGCGCCAGCGCGGTAGGTCCAACGTAGCTGAGCAGGCCGTTTTCGACGATCAATGTCTGTTGCTGGCAGGTTTCAAGTCCGGTGCCGTCGAACAGGGTCTGGCATTTCAGGTGCAGGGCAGTCATGGCGTCTTCGCTTTTGTGTTTGTCAGGCAAAGCGAGGCTAGAGACCAGGCGAGGGCGCCACCAGCAGATTGCATCGATGCCGGTCTATCGATGGCATCAATAGGTGCGCCCGGCCGAATTTTTTAATGCAAAACGCCGGACAATCGAAGGATTGTCCAGCGTTTTCTTGTGCGTGTTTTCCAGTGGATCAGTCGGTGTGGCCACCCAGCGTTTCGGCGACCCAGTCAGCGATGTACTGACCGGCGTTGATGCTGTTGTCGAAGCTGGAATGCTGCACGCCACCTTCGCGTTCAGTGAATACTTTCAGTTCCCTTTTCGGGCTATTGACCAGTTGTTCGTAAGTACGATGCGCCCACTTCAACGGGATCTGCGAATCCTTTTCGCCATGGGTGACCAGGAACGGCACCCTGATCCGCTCCAGCACGCCGTCCAGATGCACGTTTTCGGCGATGGCCATGAAGTCAT
Source organism: Pseudomonas fluorescens (assembly GCF_902497625.1). Lineage (GTDB taxonomy): Bacteria > Pseudomonadota > Gammaproteobacteria > Pseudomonadales > Pseudomonadaceae > Aquipseudomonas > Aquipseudomonas fluorescens_BQ. The sequence goes on from NZ_CABVGX010000033.1 coordinate 56,645, forward strand.
CGATGTCTTTGGCACCCCACACCCAGCAGACGTGCGACCAGTAATGCGGTACCGGGAAGCTGCCTTCTTTTTCCAGGCGACGCTTTTGCACATCGCGCCAGTCGTGGTTCGCACCCCAGACGACGCCGCAGGCAAAGCGCGGCTCGAATGCAACCGCGCGCGGACAGTAATAACCGCCGAGGGAAACGCCTTCCAGGCCGATACGTTTGGCGTCCACATCGCTGCGGGTTTCCAGCCAGTCGACCACGCGACTGGCCCAATGCTCGCTGTCATAACGTGCAATCAGGTTATGCAGGCGCAACGCTTCACCCGTTCCTGGCTGGTCGATGATCAAAGACGACACGCCACGTTTGGCTAGCCATGCAGGCAGGCCCACGCGATATTTCATTTCCTTGGTCGAGTCCAGACCATTGACCTGCACCAGAATCGGCGCCGGCCCCTCTATGCCCTCGGCGCGTACCAGCAACCCGGAAATGTGTTTGCCCTCGTAAGGGATTTCCACCCGTTCGCAATTCTCCTGCGACAGTTCTATACCGCGTGTGAAAGTCGACAGAAAACGTTGGTACAGCTCTGTGCGACCTGGCGAGCCGTGGGCCTGCAAGCGTTCACACGTCAGATAATAAGTGGCGGCGCGGTTGTATTTTTCGCCGGCGGACAACAACCGACCTTTGCCTTCGTCTTCCTCGGCAAGACCGCAAAGTTTGTCGGCCATCTTTGCCCAGGTATCACGAAAGGCTTTGCTGCCGGCGGCGTCGGGCTGTTTGGCAGCCTCTTGCAAAGGCGCGCACATCTCTTCGATCTCACCCATGCGGGCGCCCATCTCAATGGCCAGGTCGACAGACAGATTCCACACGTAGTTGGTCGGGAAGTAGCGGAACATTATTGTTGTCCTTGTGGTTACCTTGATGATTGCAAGGCACGTTAAGGACGGCCCGACTATTTGGCCAATCGTGACTCGGGATGGGAGGTATCGCGAGCGGCGATAGGAGCCGGTTCCAGGTGCGTGATGAATTCGCTGATGCGCTCGCGCAGCCAGCGGTGCATCGGATCACCTTCGACGCTGCGGTGCCAAAGCATCACTTCGCGCATGACCGGGATCTTCACCGGCGGTTGCAGGATGCGCAGCGGCAAATGTTTGGCGTAGAGGCGTGCCAGACGCTGGTGCATGGTGGCGATGCGCTGGGTGCCGACGATCAGCTGCGGCAGTGTGTTGAAGTCATTGGTGATGACCTCCAGGCGGCGATTGAAACCGTATTGGCCCATGAACCATTCTTCGATGCTCATATGGCGACTGCGCCCGAAGCCCACCGAGACATGGCCCATTTCCATGTACTGCTCAAGCGTCAGGCTGTCGCCCACTTGCGTGTTGCCTTGCCAAACCACGCAAACATGATCTTCCTCGAACAGTAAAAGCGAAGGGTGACCTTCGAGGGTGTAGCGCTCCGGCACAATCATCAGGTCGACTTCGCCACGCACCAGCAACTCACCGGAATTGTCGCTGGGGCCGAGCATCTCGAAGGTGATGTGCGGCGCTTCTTCATGAATCTTCTGAATCACCTGGGCGAACAGTACGCTGATCAGATAGTCGGACGTCACCAGCCGAAAGTGGCGTTTGCTGGAGGAAGGGTCGAATACCGGTTTTGAGGTAATTGATGACTGAATCGTCAGCAACACTTCGCGCACCGGTTTCGCCAGCTCCAATGCGTAGTTGGTGGGCTGCATCTTGCGCCCGACCTGCACCAGCAATTCGTCTTCGAAATAGGTGCGCAGCCGGCCCAGTACCCCGCTGGTAGCCGATTGCGTCATGTGCAGACGTTCGGCTGCGCGGGTGATGTTCTGCTCTTCGAGCAAGATATCGAGCGCGACCAGCAGGTTCAGATCCAGGTGGTTGAAACGCATCGGGCACGTCCATTGTTGTATTTATTTTCGCGATACATTCGGACGATTACAGTGCCGCGTCAATCCCCATCGCAGGTATCGCGTCCGGCGATAGGTCGCATCCCGACACGCGATTAGTCAACTGCCCGCGCTGGCCTCAACCTTCTGCGCAGTCGACCTCTGGCCGACACCACCACCGGGTTCCATGCCTGGCTGATGCGCTACTACAGCGCTCGGTTGCAGCTCCCGGATCATAATTTCAACGGAGTGGTAGCCATGAACATCATTGGCCTTGACGCCCTTATCTTTGGCGTCGATGACATCCAGGCCTGTACGGCTTGCCTGCGTGATTACGGGCTCGCGCCCCATGGGCTGAGTCCTGACGGCGGCCGTTTCGAAGCCCTCGACGGCACGGCGGTGATCATCCGCCGCGCCGACGATCCTGGTCTGCCGGCCGCCATCGGCCCGGCACCGTCGATTCGGGAAACCGTTTACGGCGTTGCCGCCAGCGCCGATCTGGATGCGATCGAAGACGAACTCGCCCGGGATCGACAAGTTACGCGTGACGCCGACGGCGTGCTGCACAGTGTCGACGACATGGGTTTTGCGATTGCCTTCCAAGTCAGCGTGCGCAGGGCCTACAGCGCTCCGGCTGACCTGACCAACGCCGCCGGCCACGCGCCACAGCGGCCGCTCAATCAGCCCGGTATCACCCTCGACATGAGCGCGAGCCCGCGGACGCTGTCGCACGTGGTGTATTTCGTTCCGGATGCGGCCAAGGCCGAAGCTTTTTACGCCGAACGCCTGGGCTTCAAAACCACCGACACCTTCATCGGCGCCGGGCCGTTCATGCGTCCGGCCGGTTCGGATGATCACCACTGCCTGTTCATGATCCAGACCCCGCCGCACATGAAGGGCTGCGAGCACTTCACCTTCCACATGGGCAGCGGCACCGAAGTGCTGTTGGCCGGCACGCGTTTCGAGCAACAAGGCTGGACCAGCTTCTGGGGCCCGGGACGTCATCTGTTTGGTTCCAACTGGTTCTGGTACTTCAACAGCCCGCTGGGTTGCCATATCGAGTACGACGCGGACATGGACAAGCACGATGACGCCTGGGAGGCACGTCGCGCACCGCTGTCGGCGGATAACTCGCAGTTGTTCCTGTTCAACTCCAAGGAAAAATGGGCCCCCGGCGGTCCGCCGCCCAAGCAAGGTTGAGCCATGAGCGACGGCGAGGTGCGGCTGTGTCGAGTGGAGGAACTGACAGATGGGCAGGCACGCGGATTCGATCCGTTGCAGCGCGGCAAGGACAGTGTCTTTGCCCTGCGGTTTGAAGGCCGGGTGCGGGTTTACCGCAACAGTTGCCCACATCTGGACGTGCGGATGGAGTACCGCAAAGACCGGTTTCTATCGGCCGACGGGCAGTTGATCGTCTGCTATGCCCACGGCGCGCAGTTCAGCCCAGACACCGGAGAATGCGTCTACGGCCCGTGTCTGGGGGAGAAACTCGAAGCGCTGCCCTGGTGTGTGGAAGAAGGCTGGCTGGTGTTGAAAATGCCAGGCCAGGACACCTCGCGAACGCAGATCGAGGTATCGCGTACGGCGATACATCGCATCCTTACTCGCGATTAGTCAATCCCTGATTTGCCGGGAAGCTGGACCCAACGACGCAGTGCCCGACGCTGCATCGAATCACAAGAATAAGAAGAGAGAATGCCATGAGTGCAGTGAACAACGTTCTGATTGTGGGCGGTGGGATTGGCGGTTTGTGTGCGGCCATCGCCCTGCGCCGCAAAGGTATTCAAGTGGATTTGATCGAACTCAAATCCGAGTGGACGGTATACGGCGTCGGGATCATCCAGCAGAGCAACGTGGTGCGCGAGATGGCGAGGCTGGGTGTGCTCGACGGTTATCTCGGCGCAGCTTTTGCGTTCGAAGATGTCGCCATTTACGGACCGGCCGGACAGTTACTGGCGCGGATTCCAGGCCAGCGCCTGGCAGGCCCGGAATACCCGGCCAACGTCGGTATCTCGCGCCTGGCGCTGCATAAAGTACTCAGCGAAACCGCCCTTGAACTGGGCGCCAAGGTGCGTCTGGGGCTGAGCGTTGAGTCGCTGCAAGACGACGGCGACAGCGTCGACGTGCAATTTACCGACGGCAGTGTGGGCAATTACGACCTGGTGATCGGTGCCGACGGCTTGTACTCCAAGGTGCGCGACCTGTTGTTTGGCAGCACTTACGCACCGCGCTTCACCGGGCAGGCCGTGTGGCGCTACAACTTCGCGCGCAATCCGCAGATTGATCACCTCGCCAACTACCAGAGCGCCGCCGGCAATGCCGGGCTGGTGCCATTGGCCGGCGACTTGATGTACATGTTCCTCACTTCCCACGAGCCGTCCAATCCGTGGATGGATCCCGCCACCCTGGCTGAGCAGATGCGTCAGCGCCTGGAGGGTTTTACAGGTTTGATCGGGGAACTCCGCGAGCAGATCACCGACAGCAGCCAGGTCGTTTACAAGCCCATGGAAGTGGTGTTCGTCAATGAGCCGTGGTATCGCGGCCGGGTGTTGTTGATCGGCGATGCCGCCCATGCCACCACGCCGCACCTCGGCCAGGGCGCCGGCATGGCGATTGAAGATGCCATCGTACTCAGTGAGGAACTGACCGGGGACGCAGGCGTCGAGCAACAACTCCAGCGCTTCATGAACCGTCGATTCGAACGCTGCAAATACATCAGCGAAAGCTCGGTGTTGGCCGGCGACAAAGAGATGCAGCACGACCGCGACTTCGATCGTATCGGGCTGGTCAAGCAGATGCTCGCGCGGACGGCCGAGCCGATCTGACCGTGCAGCTCACCCACAGCTGTTAGCACAATAAAAACAAGAGGTTAACGCGATGGTCAATATCACGACTGCGACGCTCACGCGCCGCCCGGTCAGCTCGTCTGCACCCTTTGGTTTCAGTCTGGCCGCATTACTGGTGCTGTGCAGCCACTCGGCTCATGCCTTCCAGATTGACACCGGCAACCCCGATTTCAAGCTGCGCTGGGACAATACCGTGAAGTACAGCGCGGCGTGGCGAACACAGAATCCCGGCAGCAAGCTGACCGAGGGGCAGGTGGCCCTCAATCAGGACGACGGCGACCGCGCGTTCAAGAAAGGCCTGATCTCCAACCGCACGGACATTCTGTCCGAGCTGGACATGTCCTTTCAGGACTTTGGTGCTCGATTGAGTGGTGCAGGTTGGTACGACACTGAGTACCAGAAGGACAACGATAACAATGTCCCCAGCCGAGCCAACGCCCGTTCGGTGGCCTACGACGAGTTCACTGATGACACTCGCCACCTGCATGGCGGGGACGCTGAAATACTCGACGCGTTTGTCTACTGGAACGGTGCGCTCGGCGAACGCGCCACCTCCGTGCGCGCCGGTCGCCACGGTTTGATCTGGGGCGAGAGCCTGTTCTTCGGCGCCAATGGCATTGCGGGCGGGATGGGGCCGGTCGACGTGGTGAAAGCGCAATCAGTGCCCAATACCCAGTTCAAGGAAATCACCCGGCCGGTCAATCAGCTGTCCGGGACTTTCCAGCTGACTGACGACGTGTCTCTGGGCGCGTACTACCAGCTCGAATGGGAAGAGACGCGCCTGCCAGGTGCCGGCAGTTATTTCTCCACCAGTGACACCATTGGCGAAGGCAACGAACGCCTGATCGTTGGCGCACCGTTTCCGCCGTTTCTGGGCGGAAACCCCGGCAGTCCGGCGGCGTTTTTCCACGGCAATGACAAGGAAGCGCGCAGCTCCGGGCAGGGTGGCCTGCAATTGAAATACAGCGCCGAAACTGTTGAATACGGTCTTTACGCCATCCAGTACCACGACAAGACCCCGAAGCTTTACCTCAAGCCTTCCGGCGGTGTACCGAATTTCAGCACCGGCCAGATCGGCGAATATTACTGGGTCTACCCGGAAGACATTCGTGCCTTGGGCGCGAGTTTCTCCACCACGATGGACGAATTCAGCTTCGCGGGCGAAGCGTCCATGCGCTGGAACATGCCGCTGGTGTCCAACGGCCAGACCGTGTTGCCGGGCGTGGTCGCCGACAACGATGACGACGCGCTCTACGCGGTTGGCCGCACGGCGCACGTCAACCTCAACGTGATTGCTTCGTTCGGGCCGAACTTTCTCGCCAGAGAGTCGGGATTTGTCGGTGAGATCGCCTGGAACCGTCTGCTGAACGTCACTAAAAACCGTAACGCACTCGACCCGAATGCCACGGATGACGGGCTGGGTTTCAAGATGGTTTACACCCCGACCTACCGCCAGTTCTTTACCGGGGTTGATATCAGCATTCCGGTGGGCTTGAGCTACTTCCCCCTCGGCAAGTCGGCGGTTGTCAGCTCTTTCGGCCCGGATAACGGCGGCGACATCAACATCGGCATCACTGCCACCTACCTCGACCGCGTCACCGCCGGCCTGACCTACACGCATTACTACGGCGCCGAGGACACCAACCTCAATGCGCTCAGCCAGTTCAATTACAAGCAATCGCTGAAGGATCGGGATTACCTGGCCTTTTCCGTCAAGACCACGTTTTAAGAGGACTTGCGCATGACCCATAACAACAATCGTTCACCCCTCAAGCTCAAGGCACTCTGCTTCGCGCTGCTCGGCACCTTGACCTTCTGCAGCCAATGGGCGGCGGCCGCCACGGCAGAAGAAGCGGCGAAATTATCCACTAGCCTGACGCCGGTCGGTGCCGAACGCGCCGGCAACGCCGACGGCAGCATCCCGGCCTGGGACGGCGGTTACACCAAGGTTGACCCGTCCTACAAACCGGGTGGCAAACGCAGCGATCCGTTTGCTGCCGATAAACCGCTGTTCAGTATCACCTCGAAAAATCTTGCGCAGTACGCCGGCAAACTCACCGACGGCACCAAGGAAATGTTCAAACGTTTCCCGGACACCTATCGCATCGATGTGTACCCGACTCGCCGCTCGGCCGCAGCGCCGCAGTGGGTCTACGACAACATTCAGAAAAACGCCACCCGCGCCAAACTGGTCGAGAGCAGCGCCGGCCCGGTGCCGGAGGGCGCATACGGTGGCATTCCGTTTCCGATTCCGCGCAATGGCGCCGAAGCCATGTGGAACCACATCCTCAACTGGCGTGGCACCTCAGTGGCCATGCACTTTCGGCACTATCTGATGACTGCCGATGGCAAACAGGTGATGACGACCGACGGCCAGGCCATCCAGGAAATGCCTTATTACTACCAGGAGGGCACGCCCGAATCGTTCGCTGGCGACTACTGGCTGTTCCGTTTGCTCAACGTCGGGCCGCCGTTGCGCGCCGGCGAGCAGATCATGGGCCGCACCAACATCAACGGCGACAAGTCTCAGGCCCACGTCTACCTGACCGGCCAGCGCCGCGTTCGCAAGTTGCCCAACGCTTGCTGCGATACGCCGACCCCGGCGACTGCCGGGGTCATGTCGTTCGATGAACTGAGCGTGTTCCAGGGGCGAATCGACCGTTTTGACTGGAAGCTGATCGGCAAGCAGGAGATGTACATCCCCTATAACACCAACAAAGCGCAAACCGCTGCCAAACCCGAGGACCTGTTTCTCGCCCATCACATGAATCCCGACTACATGCGCTGGGAATTGCACCGGGTGTGGGTGGTGGAGGCAAACCTGGCAGCAGGCAAGCGTCATCAGTTACCCAAGGGCCGTTACTACCTCGATGAAGACACCTGGCAAGCGATGCTGGGCGATCGCTGGGACGCCAACGGTCAGTTGGCCAAGACGCTCTGGTCGCTGCCGGCGATTTTGCCGGATCTGCCGGCACAAGCGCAGTTGTCGTCGGGTTTCTACGACCTGACCTCGGGCGCCTGGTTTATCCAGAACGTATACACCGGCCTGCCTGAGCAGTACGGCGTAGCGGATCGTTACAAGGCCTCCGAATTTTCCCCGGCGGCAATGGCGGGTGCCGGGGTTCGCTGAATCGGATCGGGTCACCCTGCACAAGGCGTGACCTGGTATCAGAGGTTTTTCGAGGTCGCATATGAACACTTTATCCAGGCTGGTGTGCCTGTTCGCGTTGTCCTGGGTCGGGCCGACAAGCCTGGCGCAGGCCGCCGCCGTGGGCGATACCCTTGATACTCCGGCCATGCGTGCACCGCAAGCGCAACACGCAGTACTGCTGGATCTGGCGCGGGCGGGCACGCGCTTGATTGCAGTAGGGGAGCGGGGCGTGATCCTGCTTTCCGACGACAATGGCACGAGCTGGCGGCAGGCCGAGGTACCGGTGTCGGTCAGCCTGACGGCGGTGCAGTTTGTCGACGCCAGCCAGGGTTGGGCGGTGGGCCATGCCGGCGTGGTGCTGGCGTCGCAAGACGGCGGCGAACACTGGACGCTGCAACTGGACGGCAGGCGCGCAGCGCAACTCGAATTGCAGGCTGCGCGCGATCAGTTGCCCGCTGCCGCAGACCCGGACGCTGCCGCCGCACGGGTGCAAACGGCTGATCGGATGGTGGGCGAGGGCGCGGATAAACCTTTTCTTGCGCTGGAGTTTGTCGATAACCAGCGCGGCTTGATCGTCGGTGCCTACGGCCTGGCATTCGCAACGCGCGACGGCGGGCGCAGTTGGCAGTCGTTGATGGGCCAGATTGACAATCCGGTGGGTGCCCATCTGTATTCCATCGGGCACCAGGGGCAGCGCTGGTTTGTCGCCGGGGAGCAGGGCTACCTGGCGAGATCCGAGGACGACGGCCAGACCTTCCAGGCACTCGACAGCCCCTATCCCGGCAGTTTTTTCACCCTGCAAATCGCGGCGGACAGCACCGTGCTGATCGCCGGCCTGAAAGGCAACGCGTTCGTCTCCCGCGATTTTGGCGACAGCTTCCAGCCCGCGCCGGTGCCGCTGCCGATTTCCTTCAGCGATGCGATTCGTACCGATGACGGGCAGCTGCTTCTGGTCAACCAGGGCGGCGCGCTGTTTCGCACCGACCAGCAACCCGGCGCGCTGCTCAAGCCCTACGGCAAACCGTTGGGCATGCCCGTTGCCAGTGTGATCGAGGCCGCCGATGGAAGCCTGGTCATGGCCGGGTTCACAGGTGTGAAGCGCGTATCGCCGCCCACCGCAATTGCTTCGGAGTGAGGTTATGAAGTCATTCGACAACGCCACGGCCAGCCTCGCGGGTTTCGACCCACGCTCGGGCTCGGTGGTGGAACGCACGCTGTTCAATCACCGCATCTGGGTCTTGCTGGTATGCGTGCTGACCACCCTGGTGCTGGGCTATCAAGCGACACGGATCGAGCTGAACGCCAGCTTCGAAAAGATGATCCCGACCCAACAGCCCTACATCGCCAATTACCTTGAACACCAGAAACAACTCACCGGGCTGGGCAATGCCTTGCGCATTGTGGTGGCCAACCGGCAGGGCGATATCTACGACGCCGAGTACCTGAAAACCCTGCAGGCATTGAGCGACCAGCTCTACCTGTTACCCGGTGTCGATCGCGCTTACATGAAGTCCCTGTGGACACCTGCCACTCGCTGGGTCGCCGTGACCGAAGAGGGCCTCGACGGCGGCCCGGTGATTCCCGACGACTACAGCGGCACCGCGGCAAATCTGCAAGCGTTGCGCGGCAACGTCCAACGGTCTAACGAGCTCGGTCAGCTGGTCGCGCTGGACCAGACATCCAGCATCATTTACGTCCCGTTGCTGGCCACCACGGCCGACGGCCAGCCGCTGAATTATTCGACGTTGTCCGAGCAGCTGGAGTCGCTGCGCAGCACTTACCAGAATGACAAGGTCGAGATCCGCATCACCGGGTTCGCGAAAAAGGTCGGTGACCTGATTGCCGGCCTGAAGCAGATTCTGCTGTTTTTCGCCGTCGCGATTCTGATCACCACCGCCGTGTTGTTCTGGTACACGCGCTGCCTGCGCAGCACCTTGCTGGTGGTCTTCTGTTCGCTGGTGGCGGTGGTTTGGCAACTGGGTTTGTTGCCGCTGCTTGACTACCAGCTGGACCCGTATTCGGTGCTGGTGCCGTTTCTGGTGTTCGCCATTGGCATGAGCCACGGCGCGCAGAAAATGAACGGCATCATGCAGGACATCGGCCGGGGCATGCACCGGGTCGTAGCCGCGCGCTTCACCTTCAGGCGCTTGTTTCTGGCCGGGTTGACCGCCTTGTTGTGCGACGCCGTCGGGTTCGCCGTGCTGATGCTGATCGAGATCCAGGTCATTCAGGATCTGGCCGTGATTGCCAGTATCGGCGTCGCGGTGCTGATTTTCACCAATCTGATTTTGCTGCCGGTGCTGCTCTCCTATGTGGGCGTTACGCCGAAAGCGGCGCAGTTGAGCCTCAAGAGCGAACACCGCGAAGGGGCCGGCCAGCGTCGTCATGGCTTCTGGCGTTTTCTCGATCTGTTCACCCAACGTCGCTGGGCCAGCCTGTGCATCGTCGTCAGCCTCGCCATGGCAGCGATCGGGTTCATGGTCAGCCTGCAATTGAAGATAGGCGATCTCGACGCGGGCGCGCCGGAGCTTCGTGCGGACTCTCGCTACAACCAGGACGACGCCTATCTGACCCGACATTACGGCGCCAGTAGCGACCTGTTTGCGGTCATGGTGAAAACCCCGGCCGGGCAATGCGCGCGCTACGACATTCTGGCCAAGGTCGACGCCCTGGACTGGCAGTTGCGCGCGTTGAAGGGGGTGGATTCGACCAACTCACTGGCGCTGCTCAACCGACGCATGCTGGTCGGCCTGAGTGAGGGCAGCCCGAAATGGTACGAGCTGCAGAATAATCAGGCGATGCTCAACATGATCACCGCCAGTGCGCCGCGGGGCTTGTACAACGAAGATTGCAGCCTGCTGACGCTGTACGCTTACCTCACCGATCATAAAGCCGAAACGCTGACCCGACTGGTCGAGCATGTTGAAGCGTTTGCCGCCGCCAATGACACCGATGAGGTGCAGTTCCTGCTCGCGGCCGGCAATGCCGGGATCGAGGCGGCGACCAATATCGTGGTCAAGCAGGCCAACCGCGAAATGCTGTTCTGGGTCTACGGCGCGGTGATTATCCTGTGCCTGATCACCTTCCGTTCATGGCGCGCGACTCTCTGCGCCGTGATCCCGTTGATGGTGACCTCGATCCTCTGCGAAGCGCTGATGGTCTGGCTGAACATTGGCGTGAAAGTCGCCACCTTGCCGGTGATCGCGCTGGGCGTGGGCATTGGCGTCGACTATGCGTTGTACGTGATGAGCATTCTGCTCGGCCACTTGCGCCAGGGCGCCAGCCTTTCCGAAGCGTATTACCGGGCACTGGTGTCCACCGGCAAGGTGGTGATGCTGACCGGCATAACGCTGGCCATCGGCGTTGCGACCTGGATTTTCTCACCCATCAAATTCCAGGCCGACATGGGCGTGCTGCTCGCGTTCATGTTCGTCTGGAACATGGTCGGCGCCTTGGTGTTGCTGCCGGCGCTGGCG